>ALKQ01000014.1 GCA_000440235.1 Streptococcus suis 10581
CTTATTTCTTTGTCTCAGTCTAATTTCCAGTTTTTAAGACAGACTAGAACTTACTTTGGGAATTTAGCTTTTTCATAGAAAGTTTTTCCAAGCGTAGCAGTTTCTTGATTTTTCTATGAATCTTGTTATAATAAAGCTAGAACTGACCTTTTTTGACTATTTAACAATAGGTCACATTTTTTCACAGAAAGAGGTAGAATTATGCTCTGCAAAAATTGTAATATCAACGACGCAACGATCCATCTCTACACCAACTTAAACGGTAAACAGCAGCAGGTAGACCTCTGTCACAACTGCTACCAAATCATGAAAACAGACCCTAATAATGCCATCCTACGTGGGTTGGGAGATTTAACAAATCCTAACAATATGGATCCCTTTAGTGAATTTTTCAATCACCTAGGTGGCTATCCTGGCAATACCCCTGCTGGAAAAAATCGCGAACAGACTCCTCCCACTCAAGCCGGTGGGCATAATGGACGTGGTGGACAGACCCCTCCTCCGCAACAACCCCAACAACCAAATGGGCTCCTTGAAGAATTTGGTATCAACGTTACCGAAATTGCCCGTCGTGGGGATATTGATCCAGTAATCGGTCGCGATCAAGAAATTACCCGTGTCATCGAAATTCTCAACCGTCGTACAAAAAACAACCCTGTTCTTATCGGTGAGCCTGGTGTAGGTAAAACAGCGGTTGTTGAGGGCTTGGCTCAAAAAATTGTCGATGGCGATGTCCCACAGAAATTACGAGACAAGGAAGTCATTCGTCTGGATGTTGTCAGCCTCGTACAAGGAACAGGTATCCGTGGACAATTTGAAGAACGCATGCAAAAACTCATGGAAGAAATCCGTAATCGTCGCGAAATCATTCTTTTTATTGACGAGATTCACGAAATTGTCGGTGCTGGCTCTGCAGGCGATGGTAACATGGATGCAGGCAATATCCTCAAACCAGCCCTCGCACGTGGTGAAATGCAGCTAGTCGGTGCAACAACGCTCAACGAGTACCGTATTATCGAAAAAGATGCCGCCCTAGAACGCCGTATGCAACCTGTAAAAGTTGAAGAACCAAGTGTCGAAGAAACCATTACCATCCTCAAAGGTATCCAAAATAAATACCAGGATTACCATCATGTTAAATACTCCGATGCTGCTATCGAAGCGGCCGCAGTACTGTCCAACCGCTACATTCAAGACCGTTTCCTACCAGACAAAGCCATTGACCTTCTGGATGAAGCTGGTTCAAAAATGAATTTGACCCTCAACTTTATTGATCCAAAGGAAATTGACCAACGCCTGATTGATGCCGAAAATCGGAAAGCACAAGCTACACGGGATGAGGACTATGAAAAAGCGGCCTATTTCCGTGACCAAATTGCTAAGTACAAGGAGATGCAAAAGGCAACTATCAGCGAAGAAGATATTCCACTCATTACTGAAAAAGAAATTGAGGCCATCGTTGAGCAAAAAACAAATATCCCAGTTGGTGATTTAAAAGAAAAGGAACAGTCCCAGCTTGTGAACCTCGCTAGTGACTTAAAAGCCCATGTTATCGGACAAGATGAAGCAGTTGACAAGATAGCTAAAGCCATCCGCCGTAATCGTGTCGGTCTCGGTGCTCCAAATCGTCCAATCGGCTCCTTCCTCTTTGTCGGACCAACCGGTGTCGGTAAAACAGAGCTGTCCAAGCAACTAGCGATTGAACTCTTCGGTTCAGCCGATAGTATGATTCGCTTCGATATGTCCGAATACATGGAGAAACACGCTGTAGCTAAACTCGTCGGAGCTCCTCCAGGCTATGTAGGCTATGAGGAGGCTGGACAATTGACTGAAAAAGTCCGCCGCAATCCTTACTCTCTCATCCTCTTGGATGAGGTAGAAAAAGCCCACCCTGATGTCATGCACATGTTCCTTCAGGTCTTAGACGATGGGCGTCTGACAGATGGACAAGGGCGGACTGTCAGCTTCAAAGATACTATCATCATCATGACATCAAATGCTGGTACTGGAAAAGTTGAAGCAAGTGTCGGTTTTGGTGCGGCTATGGAAGGGCGGACTCAATCAGTCCTTGGCCAACTTAGCAATTTCTTCACACCTGAATTTATGAACCGATTTGACGGTATTATCGAGTTCCAACCACTGAGCAAGGAAAACCTACTTGAAATCGTTAGCCTCATGCTAGACGATGTAAACAAACGCCTTTCTCACAATGGCATCAGCCTCCATGTAACAGATAAAGTTAAGGAGAAATTAGTGGACCTTGGCTACGATCCAAAGATGGGAGCTCGTCCACTACGCAGAACCATCCAAGATCAGATTGAAGATGCTATCACCGACTTCTACTTAGAACATCCAGCAGAAAAAGACCTACGTGCTGTCATGTCAAGTAAAGGTACAATTCAAATCAAGGCACAAACAAAGACAAAATAAGAAAATAGAGCTGCTCTCTACGAGTAGCCTATTTTACTGTTTTGCTACTTTATTTTTCTAAATTTTTCCCCATCTCCATCCTATAAAAAACTTTACTTTGTAAAGCCTATCACAAGGAAAAATAATAAAAAAGTGGTATAATGTATACAACTCATTCCAATTATGAAAGAGGATAGAATTGCCTATGGAGAAAATTGCTGTATTTGGAGAAAAGAAGGCTGGCGTCAGCTACCAGAGTCGCTTTGGTGTTTACGCAGTTATCCCAGATGAAAAGAAAGAACAGATTATACTCGTTCAAGCACCAAACGGAGCTTGGTTTCTTCCTGGTGGAGAAATTGAAAAGGGAGAAAATCACCTCATTGCTTTAGAGCGCGAATTGATGGAAGAGCTTGGATTCACCGCTGAAATCGGAAAATACTTTGGTCAGGCTGACGAATACTTCTACTCTAGCCACCGCGATACCCATTTCTATAATCCAGCCTACATCTATGAAGTAACTAGCTACCATCAAATAGGACAACCACTAGAAGATTTCAACCATATTGCCTGGTTCCCAGTCAATGAAGCCATCGATAAACTCAAACGTGGTAGTCACAAATGGGGCATTGAACAATGGAAATTGCAAGAAAATTCATTCAATAACTAGTAAAAACACTCTAATCGTGCTATAATGTAGCCAAAGAGATAGAGGAGGTTCCACATGAAAATCATTAACACGACAAATAGTCATCCCAATCTTGTCCAAAGCCAGTTGGCTAATACTGATGCTTTCCTAGTAGAGACTTATTCTGCAGGTAATACAGACGTTATTTTCACACAGGCACCCCGTCATTATGAACTCTTGATTAGTAATAAATACCGTGCAGTACAACAAAATGAAATCGCACAAATTCGTGATTTCTTCCTTCATCGAAAAATTGATGAACGAACTATTAACAAGGCTGCCATTCAAACGATTCACACAGACCGTTTGATTGAAATGTCTATTCCCATTATCGCAGAAGTATAAGAAGCCAGATGGCTTCTTTTTTTCTATTTATAGTCATTTGAATTATCTTTGATACATCGTCACTTTCGTCTTGCCATACTTTAGTATAGCCTGCGCCTCAGTTCCTTGTCTGAAAGCTAATTCATTCGACTATATATCAAAAGTAGCCTAGGAAACGAAGCCGAAGATAGAACTGGAGTTCATCAAGGCTCTTGACAACGAATAATTTTGATTTTCGAAGAGTATTACAAAAAAGCCTATCGCTAGATAGACTTTAACAAATGTCTTGTGATTGCTTAGGCTTCAAAACCTTGAGCTACTGCTTCAGCAAAGTTTTCTTCCACTACGCTTGCACAGTGGTCACAGATTGTCGCACCATAGCTGCGCTCTGCAACACTAGTATCAATACGGCGGCAACGGTCACATACTTCACCGCTTGCACGCTCTACAGTAAAGGCAACTTCTTCTACCAGAACAGCACTTTCAGGAGCTGCTTCCGTGGTCACTGTCAAGTTTGAAACGATGAGCAACTGAGCAAGGTCTGCATTCAAGCTCTCCAAGAAGGACTTGGTTTCAGCTGAGACATAGGCAGTCAAATGAGCTTCAAGTGACTTACCAATCACTTTTTCATTACGCGCTTCTTCCAAGGCTTTTTGTGCCTGAGTACGGAAGTTCATAAAGTTTTCCCAGTCAGCCAAAAGCTGCGCTTCATTGGCAAAGGTTTCCACCTCTGGCATTTCCGCCAATTGTACAAATTCTTCTGCTTCATGTTCCAAGTATGACCAGATTTCTTCTGCCGTGTGTGGCAAGATTGGGGTCAAGAGCTTGGTAATTTTCACCAAGATGTCATAGAAGACTGTCTGCATCTGACGACGAGAAAGTGATTTGGCACCATCAATGTAGACAACATCTTTGGCAAAATCGAGGTAGAAGGCTGACAAATCAAGGGTTACAAAGTTTACTACAGATTTGTAAATAGCCATGAAGTCATAGTTGTCGTAGGCTTCACGGATTTGAGCTACCAATTTATTGAATTTCACCAAGAGATACTGGTCAACTGAACGAAGCTCTTCGTATGCCACCGCATCACTTGCAGGATTAAAATCAGAAGTGTTGGCAATCAAGAAGCGAAGGGTATTACGGATTTTACGGTAGGTTTCAGAAACCTGTCCAAGAATATCCATAGACACACGTACGTCGTTTGAAGTATCCACAGAAGTTACCCACAGACGTAAGATTTCTGCACCAAATTGTTTCTCAACATCACTTGGAAGAATGGTATTGCCTAGAGATTTAGACATCTTCATACCTTTGCCATCTAAGACAAAACCTTGTGACAAGACAGCTTTGTATGGCGCATGACCATTTACGGCTACAGAGGTAATCAAGGATGAGTTAAACCAACCACGGTATTGGTCAGAACCTTCTAGGTAGAGGTCTGCTGGGTAGGCAAGGTTTTCACGAGCGTTCATGACACCATTCCAAGATGAACCAGAGTCAAACCATACGTCCATGATGTCTGTTTCTTTGGTAAATTCGCCATTTGGTGAACCTGGATGAGTGAAACCAGCTGGCAAGAGATCTTTGGCTTCAGATTTCCACCAGATGATAGAACCATGCTCCTCAAAGAGAGCTGCTACATGGTCTGTCACTTCCTTTGTCATGATCGCAGTACCATCTTCAGCATAGAAGATTGGAAGTGGGACACCCCAAGCACGCTGACGTGAGATGACCCAGTCACCACGGTCACGGATCATGTTGTAAAGACGTGTTTTACCCCAAGATGGATTGAAAGTTGTTGCTTCGATTTGGTCTAAGATTTCCTGACGGAATTTAGAAACAGAGGCAAACCACTGTGGCACTGCACGCCAGATGATTGGCTTCTTGGTTCTCCAGTCAAATGGGTAGGAGTGAGTGATCACTTCACTAGCAAGGAGCAAGTCGCCTAATTTTTCCTTAACCGTTGGTACAACCTTGTCATAGAATTGCCCTTCAAAATCAGGACCCGCGGCTTCATTCATCAAGCCACGTTCGTTGACAGTTACCGCAACTTCCAAGTCATATTTGACACCGACATTGTAGTCATCCTCACCAAAACCTGGAGCCGTATGGACGATACCAGTACCCGAGTCCGTTGTGACATGGTCACCCAAGATAACCAATTCATCAACTTCTCTATCCCATGGGTGTTCGGTCACGATATATTCAAATTCAGCACCCTTGTGTTTTGAAATCACTTCGAAGGATTCCCAACCGAATTTGGCTGCCAAGCTATCAACCAAGGCTTCTGCCAAGACATACTTACGGTCAGAGCCAACTGGTTGAACCAAGACATAGTCAATGTCTGCTCCCATTGTCAAACCGCGAGAAGCCGTTACCGTAAATGGAGTGGTTGTCCAGACAACGATGTAGCTATCCGTATCCAAGAGCCCCTTGCCATCTTTGACCTTGTTAGCATAGTAAAGAGATGTTGAGTCAATGTCGTGATATTCAATTTCAGCTTCTGCAAGGGCAGACTCAGATGACCATGACCAATAAACAGGCTTGGCACCGCGATAGATATAGCCCTTGTCTGCCATAGCACCGAAGACACGGATTTGAGCTGCTTCGTAGTCTTTTGTCAAGGTGATGTATGGATTTTCCCAGTCTGCAGAAACACCCAAGCGTTTAAAATCATCACGTTGCTTGTCAACTTGGCTAAGAGCATAATCACGACACATTTCAAGGTATTCAACCAGGTCCATTTCCTTACGTTTAACACCTTGTTTTGCCAAGACTTGCTCAATAGGAAGGCCGTGCGTATCCCAACCTGGTACAAATGGAGCACGGAAACCAGACATTGACTTAGAGCGAACGATAATATCTTTAGAAATCTTGTTTAAAGCATGTCCAACGTGGATATTTCCGTTAGCGTATGGAGGGCCATCGTGGAGGTGGAAGGCAGGTTTGCCTTCATTGAGTTCTTGGCGACGAGCATACAAGTTTGCTTCATCCCAGGCCTTTTGCCATTCTGGCTCACGTGTTGGTAAGCCTGCACGCATAGGAAATGCTGTCTTACCTAAATTGAGTGTTTCTTTTAGTTTCATCATAACTCCTTTATCTTATAATTAATTCCATTTTCATTTCTTGGCCTTCTAAACCAACGGATTGAAAACCAAGTTTTTCTAAAATGTACCTCATTTTATGATTGCCAATGACATAATTTACAGAAACTTTTTGACATGAAGAATCTTCTTTGGCCAAACTCAAAATGTGCCGAATCACTTCTTTACCATATCCGCGATTTTGATACTTCTGATCAATGAGCAAGCGCCAGATATAATAACTGTTTTCCATGGGCTGATAGGACAACAAAAGAAATCCCACTGTTAGCTGTCCAGATTTAACAGCATATGGAAATAGGACTTCACTATCTCGATACAGCCATGCTTGAGCTAATGAATATTCAACCGACGCCACTCGGCGCTGATCTTTAGGTGCCACTTCAAGATCTAGCACCTGATCAAAATTATCTTTGTTTACCAGTTCTAATCGTATCATAAAAAATATAAAAAACTCCCGCCAAATAAGGACGAAAGTTCGTGGTACCACCTTAGTTTAGATAGAGTTTCCCCTATCCCTCTATGTTCGTAACGTGAACGGGCGTCTTTCCTTACTATTTTCAGGAAAAATCAAACAAAGTGATGATCCATAGAAAGAGATTGTAGGGCTTCCACCATCCCCTACTCGCTATAAATATTTCTACCGACCGTGTCTCTGCTTATGATCTTTATTATTCTTCTGTTGAAATTTCTACAGATTCTCCACTCTCAAAAGCCGCTGCCTGACGAGTTAATTCTGCAATTTCTTCTGGTGTCAATTGACGTGTATAATCCAAACTTTCTTCTTCAACAGGTAATTCTTCATCCAAAGCCTTATGAAGAACATCACGGAAAGCCTCGTCACTTGTTTGAATGTAACTTGCTGTTGGGCGAAGGATTTCCTCCCATTCAGATGAATTAACCAATGATAATTGGCTTTCTACTGTTGATTTCAGACGCTGATGGAAAATACGTGTCTTGTTTTTTAATTCTTCAGTCTCAATGACAACTTTTTTCGCGTTGTCAGTCGCATTACGAAGAATTTCATTTGCCTTATCTTTAGCTTCATGTAACAATGTTGCCGCATCATAGTCAGCTTGTTTAATAATATTTACCGCTTGATCTTCGGCCGCAACCTTTACTTTCTCAGCTGTATCTTGAGCTAAAAGAACTGATTTACTCAATGATTCTTTCATCTCATCAAAATAAGCCAAACGTTCCCGCAAATTTTTCAATTCTAACTCTTGGTCATGATTTTTACGAATTAAATCCTCATAATCACGTGTTACAATGTCCAAAAAGTCATCAACTTCATCTGCGTCGTATCCTCTAAATTTTGTAGCAAAGGTTTTATCTTTTAATTCTAATGCTGTAAGTGCCATCTTTCCTCCTAAGTTTTAACAATGTCTAACTTCAATTTTATCTTCCCTTGCTTAGAAAAACCTAAAAATTCATTTAGGCGAACTCTACCATATCTCCTAACACTAATTAATTGCCCTATTTCAACTAATTTACTGGTTTGTTCTGTCAGAACATAATCCAACTTCACATGTCCAGCCTCAATCAACTTATTTGCAGTTGCCCTTGAAAGATTAAATGCGACCGAAATCAATTTATCCAATCTCATACTGGAAACCAACACATCCTTTGAACGCCATTCCTGTCCAATCGGTAATCGAACAGTCGTCCATTCTTCTTCCTTTCCCTTAACAGGGACACGAGCAACTTTAGTGATAGATTGTAAGGCAATCTGCCCAAATTTCTGATCGATAAAGACAATCAATCGTTCATCATCAATCAAAATATCACCCAAATACTCCCTTTTAATCCCTAGTTGATTGAGAAAAGTTCCAAGAACTTGTGAATGGGATAAGGTGTGAAATTTTCTAGCATAGGACAAATGAAGAGCGGTTAACTCAAAGTCCTTGATGTCCAACTCATAATAAGCCGGGGCAATAATAACCCGCGAATGTTCAGTCGAAACAAAGTCCCGACTAGAAAATGTTTGTAACTGGTAGTAGTTAGCAATTTTGCATACAATTTCATCTTGTCTAGGATGTAAAAACTGAGTTAATCTGTATGAATACGTATCTTCAACTTGCTGACACATATCCATTATTTTCTCTACAAACTCTCTTTCTTCCCTAGAAAAATGTTGCAATAAGTTTTTGTCATTTTTCATAACTATGCTAACAGGAGCAATAATTGAACCAAGAAGCGTGTTCCCATATTAAGCGCAATCATGGCTGCCATTACAGTCCAATCCAACCCCATAAATTGCAGATTAAATCGCCTAAAGGGTTTTAAAATCGGTGCTACCAGCCATTGAATCAAACGTCCAATCGAGCTTGTGTATAGGCTAGGAAACCAACTTAGCAAAGCGTATGCTAATAAGAGATAGGAGTAAATTTCTACAATTTTTAATAGTAAAAAAATCAAAATTTGCATAGCGTTACCGTTTTATATCAAAGTCAAAATTTGAATCAGCCACACCAGTACTTGTACCAGCATTGCGCAATTCTTCAATATTGACTGTGACATTTACTGGAGTTAACAGCCACATGGTATTTGAGACCTTTTTCAAATTTCCAGATAATACTGAACGAGCACCATCCAAGTAGTCTAGGCAACGTCTTGCTTGTTGCTCCGACATATATTGAAAATCAATGAGAATACTCGCATTATCTAATAAAAGATTTACCATCTCTGGTGCATCTTCATAACGTTTTGGAAACTTAATATCAATTGTAGTTTTGACAATCTCTTTTTCGTTATTATTAGTCATCAATTCTTGCTGCCTTTCATGTAGGCGTTGAAGTTGGCTTTCTGAACGTGCTTCCCGACGCGTCTCTACTTTTGGCTGCTGTTCGCGCACAGGTGCAGCTGTAGTATTGGCAACACGCATTTTAGGACGATCATTAGGCATTGAATAGGCATCTGCCTGTTCTTCAACTTCATTGACTTCGTCAACTTCAAAGTAATTAAATAAGTTCTTAAATGTATCTTTTAATGCCATATTTTCCTCCTCTCCATTATTCAAAGAATGCTGAGCCAATTCTCACATATGTAGCTCCGTGAGCAATGGCGCGTTCAAAGTCCCCACTCATTCCCATACTTAACTCTGTAAAGGGCATACGTGGTAAGTTCCTTGTAGCTAGTTCTTCTTGGATTTCCTGCATTTTAGAAAAAATCTCGTCTAATTCATCATCTGTAGCATCAATCGGTGCCATCGTCATCAATCCAACAAGTTCAATGTTCTCCAATAAACTAATTTCAGCAAGTGCCGTATCAATCTCAGATACTGCAAAGCCATGCTTACTCTCCTCACCGGAAACGTTGACTTGGAGGAAACACTTGACTATTTTAGTCGCACGTTTATCTATTTCCTGAGCTAGTTTGACAGAGTCTAGGGCGTGGAAATAATCAACAAATGGAATAATGTCCTTGACCTTTCTTCTCTGTAAAGTCCCTATCAAATGCCAGGTCAATTGTTTGTCTGCTAAGGTATTATACTTTTCTAAGAACTGATCGACTCGATTTTCTCCAATATGGGTAATCCCAGTATTCACTAGCTGATTAGCAATAGAGCTGTCAACATATTTGGTGACAGCTATTACCTTTACTGATTCACTCGGACGACCTGCCTTCTCAGCAGCTTTTGCCACTGCTGAAAAGATAGCATCCTTATTCTTTTGAAAATTCATTTTAGTTTAGCGATTACGGAAGAATGGTGGTGTATCCAATTCATCCTCATCTTGATCCATTGTAAATTTTTCGACTGAAACAGTGGATGTTGGTTCTGTGTCAGTTGGACGAATCAAGTTTTCACGACGCAAATCCCACTCTCCGAAGGCAGAAGCTTTCGGCGCTTCAGTTTGTTGTGCAGCTCCACGAGTTGGTGCTGATGCTACTGAATAATCAAAGCGTTGAGAAGGGCGTGGTGAAACAGCTTCCGTGCGATGGCGGGTTGGTTTATCAGCAGTATCTTGACGAACACCCGTAGCCACAACAGTCACACGAATCTCATCTTTCATTGTTTCATCAATAGATGTACCCAACCAAATGTTAACACCTTGACCCGCAGCCTGATTAACGATTTCTGAAGCATCTTCTGCTTCTGTCAGAGTCATGTCATAACCGCCTGTAACATTGACAATGACATCCTCTGCACCATCAATTGTTGTTTCAAGAAGAGGAGAATAAATCGCTTTACGAGCCGCCTCAATCACTCGGTCCTCACCAGTACCGATACCGATACCCATCAAGGCGTTTCCTTTGTTTTCCATAACTGTCTTCACATCTGCAAAGTCCAAGTTAATCAAACCAGGATTTGTAATCAAGTCTGTAATTCCTTGAACACCTTGACGAAGAACATTATCAGCTTCGCTTAGTGCTTCTAAAAGCGGTGTTTTCTTATCAACAATTTCAAGAAGGTTGTTGTTTGAAATAATTAAGAGTGTATCTACTTGTTCGCGAAGACCTTCAATTCCCTCAATCGCAAAGTTTCCACGTTTATTGCCTTCAAAACCAAACGGACGAGTCACAACTGCGACAGTCAACGCACCCAAGTTTTTAGCAATACGTGCAATAACAGGAGCCGCACCAGTCCCTGAGCCACCGCCCATACCAGCAGTGATGAAGACCATATCTGCACCAGTTAATACATTAGTCAATGCTTCTTCGCTTTCCTCAGCAGCTTTACGACCAACCTCAGGTTGACCTCCAGCACCCAAACCACGAGTCAATTTAGGACCTAGTTGGATAACTGTTTCAGCTTTAGAGCTACTTAGCGCTTGTACATCTGTGTTTGCTGCAATAAACTCAACCCCAGCAACACCTTCTTCAATCATACGGTTGATTGCGTTCCCGCCACCACCGCCGACACCGATTACTTTAATGACAGCACCATGACTAGCTGCTGCTTCAAATGAAAATGCCATAGTTTAAATCACCTTTTCTTTTCTCTTATTCAAACATGCTGCCAAATAAACCACGAATGCGATCTGTGATGTTTCCCTTAGCAGCTGGACGAACTTCTTCTTCCTCATCATGGTAAGTAGGAGCAACTTGTTCCTCTACCTGATCAACTGTGTTCAATTCGTTCACGATTTCTCTTTGAATTGGCTGACTAATCCGAGGACGAGCAACAGGAATTTCAACTGGCTTATGTCTCAAGGTAGTTTCACCATTTACTGCATGTTGGGCAATATTTTCTACATCTTCTAACTCACCAACATACTCAACAAAGCTAATCACACTTGCAAATGCTGGATTGCGGATACCAATTTGATTTGGAACATAAAGTTTAGTGTTAACACCAAACACTTCTTGGGCCAATTCTGTAATTCCTGGTAAGATAGCACCACCACCTACAATAACAATGCCTCCTGGTAAATCTAGAGCACGTGTACGCTCCAAATCTTGTTTCACACGGTCAAAAATCTGACGTAAACGTGCCGCAATCACTTCTGAAAGGTAGCGCTCGGTCACTTCAACTGGAGCGTTTTCTCCAATCACGTCAACAGTGAATTTTTCCTTATCACTTGCATCTTGCGGATAAGCAATGCCGTAGTTGTATTTCAAATTTTCAGCAATACTCTTTGAAGTTGTCAATACTTTTGAAATATCGTTTGTGATGTAATCTCCACCTTCTTGGTAGATGTTTGTATATTGCAACTCTTGGCCACGCATAACAGCCACAGTCGTTTGACCGCCACCAAGATCAATGACAGTCGCACCAAACTCACGTTCACCTTCATTCAATACAGAGCGAGTTAGTGCCAACGGAGAAATTACAATATTTTCAACTTGGACACCTGCACGCTCCACCGTTTTACGAAGATTGTGAAGAATGGTACGTGGTCCTGTGTACAGCATACCACGCATTTCCAAGCGAATTCCCATCATTCCACGAGGGTCCTTAATGCCTTGGAATCCATCGACAGTGAACTCTTCTGGAATAAATGAAATCACTTCGCGTTCCGGAGTCATACTCTTCGTCAATGCTGATTTTACAACATTCTCAACATCCAAGTCTGTAATTTCTTGTGAATCTGTTGTAACAGGAATCATCCCTTGAGTCGGTTCAATCTGAAGAAGGTTGGCAGGTAATCCAACATTTACCTTTTCAATGCGGATACCTGACTTTTCTTCTGCCTGCTCGATCGCTTTTTTAATCGCTCCAGCAGCCACCTCAATATTTACAATAATTCCATCTTTGACGCCAGCACTTTTTACATTGCTGACCCCAATCACATTCATTTCGTTATCAATATATTCTGCAACCAAGACTTTAACGGAGCTTGTACCAATATCTAATCCCGTAAAAAAGCCGTTTCTAGCCATTCTATCAGTCCTCTCTTACTTCCAACTTTAACAAATCATCTTCCATTTTGAAAAATAGTATAATTAGTCATCATTCATTATACCATATTATATCGAATTATGGTGTTTTTAAAGGATTTTTTTATTACTTTTTCTTTACAAAATTATCTATTTCAGCTTGCATATCTATAAATACCAACTTCCATATCAATTGTCGTTGGAACTGTCACTTCTGCCGCTATTTTTGTATAGTAAGGCAACTTCTGGCTAATCTCACTCAACGGAACTAAAACCGTGTTTCCATCTGCCATATTGAGTGTCAGCAAATCCGCGGTCACTTTACTTGGCGTTAAATTTATTGTCTGAATAGCAGAACGAATTCCTGCATCTATTTTACCCAATTCAATGGCCAGTTCCTTGATTAATTCCTTGTCGGATAAATTAATCGTTGTGTAGCCTTCTGGCAAAGAATCCTGTGAAATCGGCTCTCCGCCAACCTCTCCACTAGACAATACTGGATACCACTGACTTTGTTGCTGAATGTAACCTATGATAGCGTATTCTTTAATTTGAATCGTAAAGGTAGCTGGAAACTGGAACTTGATTGTCGCTGTCTCAACTGACGAACTATTCTTCTTAATATTCTTTGCGTAAGCATCTGCATGCAAAGCTATAGTCACATTGTAATCATCCGGAGAGATAAGGCTATAATTTTCTACTTGCTCAGCAGTTAGTCGCTCATTTCCGACAACCTCTATTTGTTTTTTCTTGCTGGTTGGAGAAATAAAATACAAGGCTAGAGCTGCCAGTAACAAACTCGTCACAAGAACTGGAATAGCTTTCCAGACTACTTTGGAAGGAATATCAACTTTTAAAGGCTGGACCTTTTTCTCTGTTTCTGTCTTGGATTCCAGACTCTCTTGTCTTCTGTTTATTCCCTGAAAAAGGCCCCTTTTACTCTTTTTAGCTTCTGGGATCTTCTGTTCTGTCTGCCCCTCGTCAACTGCCTGAATATCTGCCTCATCTTTATGAGCAAGGTAGGCTTGGTGGCGTGCTTTCCATTGTTCGAAAAAGGCACTTTTTTCATCATCCGAAGCAGTCATCTCAGGTATGTCTACATCCGTAGAAAGCCCTTTTTCTTCGGCTAATACAGATTCTTTCTCTGCTGGTGAAATTTGCTCTGAATCCAATTCTATTTGGGATGCCTGTTCCACTTCTAGCACTGATTCTTCTACATTTGAATCTTTTTCCGTCATAGAACCTACCTTCCCATATCTTCTCTAAGCAAATTGTAAAAACTATCTACTGACTGAATTTCATTAGAATTTGCCATGTTTTGGATATAAAATTCCTTATGTTTCAATAGCTCATCGACTTCTACTAACAGGCTGGCAAATGTCAATTGACTTTCATCAATCTGCTTAGAATATCCCTTTTTCTCTGCATAGAGAGCATTTTCAATCTGATCCCCTCGACTGGCCTGTCGTCCTAGAGGCACAATCAAATGGAGTTGTTGCATGGCAATCAACTCAAACAGAGTATTGGAACCACCACGGGTAATAACGACATCCGCTAAATCCATCAACGGTTGATAAAGTTCTGTTACATAGTCAACTCTATATAGGTTTTTATCTAATTGGTTGAGACTACTATCCCCTGTCAAGTTGATAATATTGAATCGTTCGGTCAGAGCAGCACTATTCTGACTGATTAAATCATTAAAGACCTTAGCACCGCCCGAACCACCTACAAACAGTAGGGTCGGTAGACTTTTATCGAAGTGACTGAGAATTTCTGGCAACTGGATTGGTGTAACTTTGTCATTCGTTTGCCCCACTTTTGTAACCGCACCAACATGTTTTACTTTAGTCAAGCTGGCAGGTTGCTCAAAAGTACTATACATGGTTGTCGCAAATTTATAAGCTATTTTATTGGCCAATCCCATTGTTAAGTCTGATTCATGGATAAAGACCGGAACCCGCAGCAAATTAGCAGCAATAACTGGCGGAACCGATACAAACCCACCTTTTGAAAAAAGAGCTTGCGGACGAATTTTAGCAATAATGGCCAAGGATTGAAGTACACCGAAACCGACTTTAAACACGTCCAACATATTTTGGAAAGAGAAATAACGGCGCAATTTCCCAGTCGAAATAGAATGAAAATGGACATCTAAACCTGATTTCACAACCTGCTCATGCTCAATACCGTTCCCATCACCAATATAGTGGACTTCCCAGCCTTCTTCCAAAAATCGCGGAATCAAGAGGAGATTGAGCGTCACGTGCCCAACAGTCCCTCCGCCTGTAAAAACAATTTTTTTCATGATTATTTCAACTCCTCAAAGGTCTGTAAGAAGACGTCGCCACGCACTTCAAAATTGGCATACATATCCCAGCTTGCATTGGCTGGACTTAAAAGGACAATATCTCCTTTTTCCGCAATGGCAAAGGCTTTTCTAGTCGCATCCGCAATATCGAGAGCTTCTATCGTTCCCACTTCTGCCTTATCTGCTGCACGTTGAACACGGGGAGCTGATTGTCCAAGGATGACCATGTTCTTCAAGCCAATTAAATCAGGTACTAATTCATCAAATTCATTGCCACGGTCCAAGCCACCTGCAATCAAAATGACCTTGCTATTGTCAAACCCTGAAAGAGCTTTTTGAGTCGCCAAGATATTGGTAGACTTACTGTCGTTATAGAAGGAAACGCCATTAATCTCACCTACAAATTGCAAGCGGTGTTTGACACCTCCAAAGGCAGACAAACTTTCCTGAATCGCTTGGTGGCCTACTCCCAACAATTTTGCAACCACAATGGTTGCCAAGGCATTTTCAACATTGTGTGAACCTGGAACACCAATTTGGTCAGCATCCATGATGTATTCACCCTTGAAATAGAGTTTTCCATCTGCCAAATAAGCTCCATCAACTACTTCCAGCGTAGAAAAAGGAACTACAGTTGCTTTGGTCTGTCCAGCCAATTCCTTAGCTTCTTTCTGGTTGAAGTTGAGCACTACAAAATCCTCAGCCGTCATCTGACGCTGAATCATCCATTTAGCTGCTACGTAGTCTTCAAAAGTCCCGTGATAATCAATATGACTGGCAATGAGATTGGTCACAACGGCGATATGCGGACGGAAAGATTCTGTCCCCATTAACTGGAAAGACGATAATTCCATGACCAAGGTATCCTCTGCAGTCGCAGTTTGAGCGACCGAAGATGCTGGGTAACCAATATTTCCACATAATTTTGCAGGTTTATTTCCAGCATTCAAGACTTCTGCAATCATGGTCGTTGTCGTTGTCTTGCCGTTCGAACCTGTAATCCCCACGATTGGAGCATCTGATACCAAGTAGGCCAATTCAACCTCTGTCCATACTGGAATTCCTTTGCCAATTGCTTTTTCAACCATAGGATTATCATAGCGAATTCCTGGATTTTTTACCATCAAAGCGAAATCTTCATCCAATAATTCCAAGGGATGGCTCCCGCAAATAACACGGATACCATCTTCCAACAAAGATTGAGCAGTCGGATTTTCTTCAAAAGCCTTTCCATCGTTAACAGTGACGATAGCACCCAATTTATCTAGGAGACGGGCTGCAGATTCCCCTGATTTAGCTAAGCCTAGCACTAACACTTTCTTATTTTTTACAATATCAACCATCTTCATCTCAAATACCTTTACTTTCTAACACCTTATTTTACCCTTTACGAAGACCTTTTTCAAGCCAGAGGACAGAAAAACCGACGCAAAGCGTCGGTTAATTTCATCTATATCTATAAGGACCAGGTCGCTCTGTTCTCCTCTGCCTGTCTTTCGGTTCTTTATCGAGATAATAAATATCCCGCATCGCCCAAAAACCAATCAGAATCATTAGTAGACCAACCCAAATTTCCTTTGAAAATTGCATGATTCTTAAAAATCCAAGTACCAAGGCAATCGCTAATGCTACCAGTAAAAATACTGCCGCAATCAAATTCATAGTCCCCTTAATATTGCGAGGTGCCACAAATATATAAAAAAGTACTAACATGATGGCGAGGATTAAATAAAACATGCTTCTTCTCCTAGAAATTATTCCTCAGTCGCTAATTTTTTCTTCTTCGCAGCCTTATCACGCTCTGCCTTGTTCAAGATTTGCTTACGAAGACGGATTGATTCTGGCGTTACTTCCATGTATTCATCATCGTTCAAGAATTCTAGTGATTCTTCAAGAGTCAAGATACGTGGTGTCTTAATTACAGACGTTTGGTCTTTGGTTGCTGAACGAACGTTGGTCATTTGTTTAGCAGTCGTAATGTTAACGGTCAAGTCATTTTCACGTGAGTTTTCACCGATAATCATTCCTTCATAAACCTCAGTACCTGGGTTGACAAAGATTGTACCACGCTCTTCGATACGCATGATTGAGTATGTTGTTGCCTTACCTTGATCGATAGAAACTAGGGCACCACGGTGACGACCACCGATCTCACCTTGAACAACTGGCAAGTATTGGTCGAAAGTATGGTTCATGATACCATAACCACGAGTCATTGAAAGGAACTCTGTTGAATAACCAATCAACCCACGCGCAGGCACAAGGAAAACAAGACGAGTTTGACCATTACCTGTCGCAACCATATCCAACATATCACCCTTACGCTCAGATAGGGATTGGATAACAGAACCTTGGTATTCTTCTGGAGTATCGATTTGCACGCGCTCGAATGGCTCCATCTTCACGCCATCGATTTCCTTGATGATAACTTCTGGACGTGATACTTGAAGCTCATAGCCCTCACGGCGCATGGTTTCAATCAAGATAGACAAGTGCAATTCACCACGACCTGAAACAGTCCATTTATCTGGAGAGTCAGTAGGGTCAACACGGAGAGAAACGTCTGTTTGCAACTCAGCCAAAAGGCGCTCTTCGATTTTACGTGATGTTACCCATTTACCTTCACGACCTGCAAATGGTGAGTTGTTGACCAAGAAAGTCATTTGAAGAGTTGGCTCATCGATACGAAGAACTGGAAGGGGCTCAACCGCATCTGTTGGTGTTACAGTTTCACCAACGAAGATGTCTTCCATACCAGAAACAGCAATCAAATCACCAGCTTTTGCTTCTTGGATTTCTTTACGCTCAAGGCCGAAGAAACCAAAGAGTTTCGTAACACGGAAGTTTTTAGTAGTGCCATCTAGTTTAGAAAGGGTAACTTGGTCACCAACTTTAACAGTTCCACGGAAGACACGACCGATACCGATACGACCTACGAAGTCGTTGTAGTCCAAAAGGGATACTTGGAACTGCAAAGGCTCATCTGAGTTATCCACTGGTGCAGGGATATGCTCAATGATGGTATCAAAGATTGGTGCCATTGTTTCTTCTTGGTCCGCTGGATTATCAGACAAAGATGAAGTTCCGTTGATAGCTGACGCGTAAACAACAGGGAATTCCAACTGGTCATCATCTGCACCGAGTTCGATGAAGAGTTCGAGCACTTCATCTACAACTTCTTCTGGACGAGCAGATGGCTTGTCAATCTTGTTGACAACGACGATTGGTGTCAAGTTTTGCTCAAGGGCTTTTTTCAATACGAAACGAGTCTGCGGCATAGTACCTTCGTAGGCATCTACGACAAGGACAACACCGTCAACCATTTTCATGATACGCTCAACCTCACCACCGAAGTCCGCGTGTCCTGGTGTGTCCATGATGTTGATACGAGTACCGTTGTAAGCTACGGCAGTGTTTTTAGCCAAGATAGTGATACCACGCTCTTTTTCGATGTCGTTTGAGTCCATGGCACGCTCATCCAATTGCGTACGCTCATCAAGGGTTTGAGATTGTTTCAATAATTCATCAACGAGGGTTGTTTTTCCGTGGTCAACGTGGGCAATAATGGCTACGTTACGGATGTCTTCTCTAAGTTTTGTCATAATATCCTCTATATATTTTAATTTAACTAAAAAAGTATATCATAGATTGGCGCAAAAATCACAGATAATCTTGTTGTAAATGTTTTCAGGCAGTTGATTGAGAAGAAAAAGAAAAGAGATTGAAAATCAACCTCTTACAAAATATTTTCAAAACTATCTCGCACTTCCTGTGGCCAAACACTGGACTGGACTTCACCGATATGTTTCTTACGAAGCAAGAACATGGCCAAACGGGATTGACCGATACCGCCACCAATAGAAAGTGGGAAGAGACCATTCAAAAGGGCACGATGCCAATCAAATTCCAAACGATCTTCATCTCCTGTAATCGCCACTTGGCGCTTAAGCGCTTCCTCGTCTACACGAATCCCCATTGAGGACAACTCAAAGGCTGAACCAAGTGCTTCGTTCCAAACCAAGATGTCCCCATTGAGTCCTTTGTAGCCTGCTTCAGATGGGCTTGTCCAGTCATCATAGTCTGGTGCACGTCCATCATGTGGTTTTCCATCTGCCAGTTCACCGCCGATACCAATTAGGAAAACTGCACCGTATTCTTTGGCAACCACATTCTCACGCTCTTTTGGTGTCAAGTCTGGGAAGTTCTTGACCAGGTCCTCTGTGTGGATAAAGGTGATTTTCTTAGGCAAAACAGACTCAATGTCATAACGAGCCTCCACTGCCAACTCTGTCAGACGGATAGCCTTATAAATCTGCTCCACTGTTGCTTTCAAGTAAGCTAAATTCCGACGACCATCAGGAATAACCTTTTCCCAGTCCCACTGATCCACATACACCGAGTGAATGGGATCCAAGGAATCCTCGTCAGGACGAAGAGCCTTCATGTGAACAAAGAGCCCTTCTCCCTCATTAAAACCGAATCGAGCCAAGGTATGGCGCTTCCACTTAGCAAGTGAGTGAACCACTTCATAGGTCGCATCTGGAATCAGCTTCACATTAACAGTAACCGCATTCTCCACACCGGACAAATTATCCTGCATACCATCCCCGACACGACTCAAAATCGGCCCTTGCACTTCTACGATTTCTAGCTTGTCTTTCAAATACTGAGTGAATGTATTTTTGACGAAAGAAATCTCCTCTTGCTGATGAATGAAGCTTTTCTTCATACCTTACCTCCTCGTAAATTTATACACCTTATTATACTCTTTTTTACCTACTTGTAAAGTCTTTTTATTAAATATTCTGATAATTTAATGGAGGTTTTTCACTTCGGATGT
The DNA here is from genome assembly GCA_000440235.1 of Streptococcus suis 10581. GTDB lineage: Bacteria > Bacillota > Bacilli > Lactobacillales > Streptococcaceae > Streptococcus > Streptococcus suis_F. Next base: position 19,992 of record ALKQ01000014.1, read on the forward strand.
CAGTACTTCTATCACGCCCTCTGTCAAGCGTCTAGGACCACGCACCGCCCTGACTCCCAAGTCCATCATGCGCACTCTCGGCAACACATCATCAGTTAGTTGAGCAAGCAATTCCACCTGCATGAGTTTCTTTTCTGTCGGAATATCTGACTCTCCGTGATTTTCCAAGTTTGCCCCCAAGACTCGACAAACATAGCGAATAGCCTGTACAGGTGCCGTGACATAGATGGCTACGATGTCCCCAGCTTTAATGGTTGATTTTTGCGGCCAATAGACTACCTTATTTTCCGCAAACTCGGTATCAATATCATAGACCTTTGGATTGGCTGGAATAACCCAGTAATCAGGCCCTTGCGCCGCCTTGTAGGATTTCGGTCCCACCAAATAACGACTTTTCTCAAGGAGGGCAAACACCGTCTGGTCCTCCACCGTATCATCCAGCAAGACCGACACCCAAGTCTTCTTTGACATATGGTAAGCCGGATAGATGCCCGACTGGCTTAGTAGCTCTGCTATTTCCCGACCGTCGACCTTGAGATTAACAATCTCCACTAACTCTCGGTCCGCACTACCATCCAGCTTTCCCTTCGATATTTGACTGACCAAGGCGTACCACTTGTTATTGTTGGGATGGCGAAATGCCCCATAGGTCGGCAACTTGGCAAAGGGATAGTCAGGAAGGTCGCCCCACTGCTCCTTGATGAGCTGAGCTAGACGGTTGCTTTGGTCTTTGGAAAATGGCAGAGCGACACAGCAGGCTTCCTCTACCCGATCCAAAATGGACTGATAAGCCTTACGCACCTGGCCCACAAAAGCCCCAGCTGGCGCAGTCACCAGATGGGCGGTATAGACCTCCTCCATCTCACAATCCCAAACATAGGACGACAGCTGACCAGCCCCATCCACCTCCACCACCGCCTCAAACTGCCCCTCCATGAAGACCTCACGGTAGGTGTAACGATTGTTGGAGAGGATAAAACCGAAAGGAATGAGGGAGGGGAGGTGGATTTGTAGTTTGCTATTTACATTTGTCATTTTTTACCTTTTCTACTAACCCAGCCAATCGCATCTGCTGGTGGATTTTCCGTATCAATCCAAATAAATTCGATACCGATTTCGCCATTTTTGAATTTGGTTAATCGAATACCATTTATTTCCAGAGATTCTAATTTCTTCCCTGTCAGCACTTCACGCTCAGCCAGTTGAAAAACACCTCTCAGCAACCATTCACCAAGAATATCTTGCCTATCCACCGACTGAATAGCCTTGCCTGTTTCTTGATTGATGTAGGCTTCAATAGCATCTCCTGATGATAGAAAACGAAGCGTAAAAGTTCGTTCTTCTTTCGACAGTGTCAATTTTTTGCCTGTTTCATCAAATGTCCCAACATTGTGACCGAAAAAGTCTGGTCGAGCATCATGAAACTTCTTAGAATCTGGCAGGGGAATATAAACCTCACTGACAGGACGATAAACCAATTTCTCCAGTTTTTCAGATAATCTCTCAATCCCTGACTCTTGAGCAAAACTCATCAAGTCCGAGCGAATTTTCTTCATCTCAGCTTTTTCTTCTTTAGTGGACCACTTTTTCAATAAAATTTCTTCCAAGGAATAGGTCACAAATGCCAACTCTTCAGAAGTGAGTTGACTAGCAAACTCCTCTTGGATTTTTTGAATTCGAGCCAGTCTATCCTTTTTAGCTAATTTTGCTCCACCATTGAAAGCATTGAAACCTGAATTTTCTTCAACATGACCATGCTTGTCTGTAATGACCCATGAAACCGAATCAAGAACTTGTTTTTCTTTCTCGTCTGTTGATAAGGTATGGAGATTTTCAAAAATATAAAATGGATCTTCCATATAGTCTACGTCCCATGTATCAACAACTATCTCTTTGTTATGAAAAGTCATGTGGAGTTGGCTATCTGCTGCAGTGTATTTATAGTCGTGCTGACCGTCTGTAAAAGCGAAATTTGTCGGAGTTTTTAGACTGGTCGCCCCCTTGATTTGTAAATTTTCCACATCAATCAGAAGGTAACCGGTTTCCCCTACAAAGATTTGTGGTTTAGCTCCCTTTGCCGTTGGCATTAAAACATGGTAAACAGATTCCACCGTTGAATCAGAAGCAAAACCACGAATTTGTGCCTTGGATGATTCTATCCGTTGATTACGCAGCAAGGAAATTTCCTTGGCCAATTTCAAGTAAAGTGAATGATTATTTTTATCGGCCGTTGCTTTATCTGGAGCAATCATGGCATTGAACTTAATTTCTTGTAAAATCTCTGTCCAACTCTGTGAATCTTTCTTAAACTGAGCAACTTTTTGGTCACCTGACTGAATGCCGAAAGACTTGATTCCGACTAGATATTTATGCTGATCGTCCACCATAACCGAGGCATCAAAAGAAGTGTTGGCAATATCCTCACCAACTGCATGAAAGGATCTCTGAAAGACTGTTTCTTGAAATTTGGAATTAATAATCGGAGCCACATAATTAAAGGTTTCATTTTCCTCATCTGTTTCAGACTTTTGTGAAAAAGCCTCGCTCAAACTGGCAAAATTAGTAATTAAAGTTCGATATTTTTCCTTCTGCTCTACTTTTAACTTTTCCCACATTTGTATTGCCTCCTCACTCATATTACTAGTATAACAAAAGAAGAGTAACTTTTCTTACTCTTCTTTAGTATATTCGCTAAGCCAAGCTATAAAACTCTAAATTCCCTTTTTTCTTAAACAACTTAAAATAATCCTCAGTTCTTAAAATTGGTAGATTATCTCCATAACGCGCAATCAATTCTCTTGCCTCAGCTTCACTAGAAACAAAGTCTTTCACATAAGATTGTCCTTCAAACTGACCATTCATCTTGGTATAGATGATAGCGACGTTTCCGGTTCGTTCCAACTGGGATGGTCCGGAGGACGTTTTCAACGCTTCGGCAATCTTATCCGCAATCCGCTTGATAACTGGTACAACAACGCTGTTGCCAGCCTGTTTGTATAGTTGACCGTTGGACACACCTTCTGGAATTTTGAAGGTCTTTGGATAGCCTTGAACGTTAAAGGTTTCTTTGGGCGTCAGCTTGCGAATTTCTCCAGTGTCTGTCAAGATGAGGGGGATATTATGCCCACCTGTTCCCATGTTAGCTGTCAGGGTTGGAACGACACCATTTTTATTTTCCCTTACGTACTGACGTCGCCACTGGTAAACCGTATCTTGACTGGTAACAGCCTCTTTCAACTGGTCAAAGAAGGGCTGTTTCCCTTGACGATAATAGTAATTCTCCTCTGGTTTTGCCCCAAAATCAATAACATCTTGAAGCCCAGTGGTCAGCTTGATTTCCTCTGGAAACTCAAATTTATCGTAGGCTTCCTTGTTATCAAAGCCAACAATGTAAATCCGCTCGCGGTTCTGCGGGATGTTCCCGTAGTCCTTGCCATTCAAGACCTTCCACTTGATAAAGTAGTTGTTCTCGGTCAAGGCTTCACGGATAACCTTGAAGGTATTGCCGTGGTCATGAGAAACCATATTTTTCACATTCTCGACAAAAATCGCCTTGGGTTTTTTGGCTTCTATCATCCGAAGCAACTCAAAGAAAAGGTCACCTCGGTCATCTTCAAACCCCTTGCGATAGCCCGCAATACTAAAGGCCTGACAAGGAAATCCTCCGACAATCACATCGACTGTTTCCGAAGGAATTTCCTCTGGTAATACTGCGTGAATATCACGTCCGTCCAGATAAGTATCTGGGTAATTCAACTGATAAGTCTGTCTGGCATACTTATCAAACTCGTTGGCATACACCACTCTGAACTCGTTGGTCTGCTCAAAGCCCAACTCAATTCCACCAACACCTGAGAAGAACGCTGCAATAGCAAACTTCCCCTGCTGGCGTGAACTTACAGAATTTGTCATGTAAGCACCTGCTTTCTAAAAATATATTGTCAAGATGATATTCATGAAATATTTGGAGGAATTACAAAATCGCTAACTTCTAATAATTTCTTTATTTCAGTAGTAACATTAAACATAGGAGTCGTTCCCTGGCCTTTTTTCCAATGCTTCCATCTAATATTTACATCATTTGGTAAATCAAAGAAATAATCAACCAAATAAAATGCATAATCCTTATTAATGAAAAAATGACAGTAGTTCATTTTTCCTGAAGGATTTGAAACTTGTTGATCTGGAGGATCTATTCTAAATTTAGGGTGAGATAGAAGTGCTTGGTATAATTCATCACAACGTCTCCCATACCCATCCGTCAAGTAATTTTTTCTATAAGTATTTAAGTAATTATCTATTACTGTAACATTACGCTCAAGTGTTGAAATTTCAGTAAAATTAAATTCCATTATCGGATTATTTTCATTACGACACAATATCCTACTAAATATTTCTTCTTCATCTATAAGTTCTTGACTGCTTATTACACTCGGTTCATATGGACTTTTTGTATATCTACCTATATACGAAATTAAGGATGTAATCTTGCTATCTATATTTTTGTTCAATCCATAGTAACACTTTAATACTTCAGCTGGATTCCCATCAAACATAAATACACATTTTACAGGTCTACTATCTTTGTTATTATTAGGATTCGTTAAAATATCTAAATAATCCAAAAAAACAGCAATCTCATCTTTTGTTGGGAGGGTAATATGTACAACAACCAATAACTTAATTTGCTTACACATAGCTTTAAAATGAGCACCTGTGGTAGGAGCACCTGATTCACTTCTCACCATTTAGTCACTCCTACTAAATATAAGATGATAAAATTTTGCACTATCCACTGAGTATTGATCGAATAGTCCATCTGGATAGTTGACAAGATCTCCTCGATCATCAATTTCTATTTCAAAAACCTCAGTTGATAAAACTTCCCCCAATTCTATATCTTGTTTTTGTGTTAATTGAGAAAATAAGATTGTACAATCACTTCTCATCTTATCAGCTTTTATTATTTTTGAAACATTAAAAATATGATCACTATGGGTCTCGATAAAGATCTGCCGTCCGCTTTCAGAAATCCACTGATAAAAATACATCAAATTAGATTGTAGACTCGGATGCAGATGAATTTCTGGATTTTCAATAATTACTATCGTTTCTTCTGGTGAAGCTAATAGTGCAACAAGTTGAAACAGGATAAATGTGACTCCTGTTCCAATATGTTGTGGCTCGTAAAATTTATCACCTTTCCTATACTTTATATTTAACAACTGAGTACTAATTTCTTCTATCTCTACAGTATATCCAGTAAATTCTTCTAGCCAGAAATTAACAATACTAAGTAATTCGGCATTCTTATGTCCATTATAAATATAACTCGTGTTTTGAGACTCCAGAATTAGTTGCTTAGTACTGTCATTCTCTTCGACAGGTAATCTATCAAAAACTTCTCTAATTTTATTATCTTGATTGAATAGAGTATTATTGTTTGTAAAAAAATCACTTGATTTTGATTTTTCATACAATAAAGATAATAATTCTTCCCCTTTTGGGCTAAAGTAGTCAATATCTCTGTTTTTATTATAACTATTTAAAATACCTATTCTCTCAGCAGATAGATAAACTACTTTGGGTATAGTTGTAATTTGAGGTTTATTAATTTCTTGTTTACTAATAACAACTTCATACCCTTGTTCTTCTGTATCATCAAAACTATAATTCAACCGAATATTTGGGTAACCAGACAGTTGATTATTAATTAAATTGTCGTATCCTCCTAATTTTTTCAAACGACCATTCAACACATTAAATTCATTTATTTGCCCTAAAATTAATAGTGTTTCAATCATGGATGACTTACCACTAGAGTTTGTTCCAGTAATTATATTCAAATTTGAAAAATTAACAGTTGTTTTCAAGGCATAAGATTTGTAATTTTCTAAAACGATGCTTTTAATTTTCATACTTATCTCCTACATACCTAATTTATGTTTCAAATCATCGACATTTTTTTTAATATAATTAAACCTCCATAAAACCTTTTCTTTGCTATCTCTACGGTACAATATATTATCAACGAATTTCGAATCACTTACAAATTCTATGTATTTATTAAAAAACAATTCCAATTTATCTTCAATAACTGTAATGCTAAAATTCGAAATGAGCAACATCCAACTTTCGAAAATAACCATATTTACTGAATTTGAATCAATCCTACTAAAATCTTTATAAGATTTCAATCCAAACATTTGTTTGGAAATTCTTAAGTATTTGTCATACAAGGAATATAAATCACTTACTTCAGAGTCATTAATAATATTTATATATTTCATAACTTTGTCTAACAAATTATCAATTCCATTATATTCAGCCTCAAAATTATAGATACTATTAAATACTTTGCTATTTTGAATTAGATAATAAGCAAAGAATCTCAATACCAAGTACTGATCTTTTTTTCTTTTAATTGGTACAATTTGCAATTCTTTATTTTTCGAAATTTTATTCAATAATGATGTTACTTTACCAACATTTGAAGCATTTCGAATTTCTTGAATTGTTAGTCGCTCTCCACCTCGATTTACTCGCATAAAAATTTCATTTTGGAATCTAGGAATAACTGATGAATCCACTAAATAACAAGTCAAAGGATAATCTTCTAACTTCCTTTTTATCCTCGACTCTAAATCACTAAAATAAACTTCACCAGTTGTTTCTTTATCTAGACATAGGAATCTATAGGTTGGCGGTAACGACAATTGCCCATCCAAAAATTCCAGTATAGAATTGATTCTTTGCTTGCCATCGACTACTAATAAATTACCGTTTTTATCTATTGAAAAATAAAATGTCGGGATAGGAATTCCCAGTAGAAGGCTATCAATCAACTGTTGCTTCTTATCTTTTTTCCAAACATACTCACGTTGAAAATCAGGTTCTAAAATCAACGCATCTCCTAAATTAGAATAATTTATACCTTCACTATCTTTGTTTATATATAAATACTCTGCTTCATAACCACTAAAGCGATCATAAAATTTCTTGATATCTGAGATACTTAATTCACGTTGCGTAACCGACAGTTTTCGTTTTAGCTCGTTTGCTGGAAGCGACATTAGCTCCTTTTTTTCAGCTTTAAACCCTTCGTCGCTTCTATCCATATGTAAAGCCAATTCTAAATCTTGACTATTTTCTCTATAATTTTCATCGCTTAGTAAATTAACTTTATCAATTAAATCATCGCTACCTTCAAAATCTAACTCTAAATTAGTTCGACGAGTCTCTTCCTCATATTCACCAGTAGTTCTCAGCTTAGGAACTTTGTCAAGCTGAAGAAAATTTTCATCTCCAATCAATCTCCTAATACTATTTTTATATTCTGGAAAAATATCACAAATTGCACTAAAAATAGATAAAGCACCCTTAGTAGAAACACGATTTATAGCTTGATTAGGCGTGCCCTTTAAACTAGGTCCAATATTAAATTCATTTGAAGTATCTGGATAATAATAGAGATCCGATGGTGTTATTTCAATTGGTAATTTTAATAATACTTTCGTCTCTATTTCATAGTCCTTTATAAAGTCTTTTGTATATATAGCCTCTACTTTACCAACTGCAGTCAAACCATTTTCCCATCTCTTCCATTTCTCGTTATCTCCTCCCAAAGATAAGAATAATAGGTCCCCTACTTTCAATTGTTGATTTTTTGATGTTCTAGGATTATACCTGTTTAAATTATCAATCCTTAGAGTAAAATTAACAATCTCTGGAGAAGCTTCAAGACTGTATAGTGAGGTCGAAGTTTCCTCCTTCTTAGTTTTAATACTGTAAAGATATACGTCATCGCCACCTATATTGAGAGAATAGGAATTTTTATCTAAAGTTTCGTATACTTCTGTAACAATTTCTTGGAGTTCACAAACAGAATATTGCCCATACTTTTTATACACATTCCAAAGGCTTTTATTTGAATGTTCTAAATCTCTCTGGTAATAACCTTTTCTACCATTATCGAAATAAGGATCAAAGGAATCCGTCCATTGCCTAATAGTGTTTGCTTTAATACCAGATAAAACTTCTAATTCACGATATCTACTAATGATTTTGCTTCTACGGAGATCTTTGCTTTCTAATTTAGAAAAATACAAACATATTATCTGAACTCTTTGCTTTAAATCAAGATTTTCAATTTTATTAATCATACGTTCACCATTTAATTTTAAAATTATAAAGAAATATAATTGATTCTATATTTCCCGTTACTAGAGTGTGAACTACCCCACCAACTTCTTCATCTCTTCAATCCGTCCTACTGTCGCATCATATTTTGCTTGGTAATCGGCTTGTTTTTCTTTTTCTTTTTCAACGACTTCTGGTTTAGCGTTAGCTATGAAGCGTTCGTTACTGAGTTTTTTGCCGACCATGTCTAGTTCTTTTTGCCACTTGGCCAATTCTTTGTCTAGTCGAGCAAACTCTTCTTCGACGTTAAGAAGGTCTGCTAGTGGCAAGAAGATTTCAGCACCGGTGATAACAGCTGACATGGCTAATTCTGGTGCAGCTATGCTTGAGCTGATTTCCAACTGTTCTGGATTGGTAAAGCGGCGGATGTAGTTTTCATTTGCCTTGAAGAAGGTTTCAAGCTCGCTATCTGCCGTCTTAATCAAAATGGTAATCGGCTTAGAAGGGGCAACATTCACTTCTGCTCTGCTATTTCGCACCGAACGAATCAAATCCTTGAGGCTTTCCACTCCCTTGTGAGCTTCAGCGTTTTCAAAGGCTGGGTTGACAACAGGGTATGCTGCCACCACGATTGAGCCTTCTGCGTACTGGGCGAAGATTTCTTCCGTCACAAACGGCATGATTGGGTGGAGGAGGCGAAGGATTTGATCCAACGTGTAGAGAAGGACAGAGCGGGTCATGACTTTCTCAGCCTCGTTGTCGCTGTAAAGCACTTCCTTGGTCAGCTCGACATACCAGTTGGCGAACTCTTCCCAGATGAAGTTGTAGAGGATGTGACCAGCCACACCGAACTCGAACTTGTCGAAGTTTTCAGTGACCTTGGCAATAGTTTCGTTAAGGTTGTGGAGAATCCAGCGGTCCGTCACGTTGCCAGCCTCACCAACTGCGACTTTGGCTACATTCTCACGCGCCGCATCCAAGGTCAAGCCTTCATTGTTCATGAGGATATAGCGGGAAATGTTCCAAATCTTGTTAATGAAGTTCCAAGACGCGTCCATCTTCTCATAAGAGAAGCGAACATCTTGACCAGGAGCAGAGCCGTTTGACAAGAACCAACGCAAAGCGTCCGCACCGTATTTCTCGATGACATCCATTGGGTCAATCCCGTTTCCGAGCGACTTGGACATCTTGCGACCTTCTTCGTCACGGATCAAACCGTGGATCAGCACGTTCTTAAATGGCTGACGGCCTGTAAACTCAAGCGATTGGAAAATCATGCGTGACACCCAGAAGAAGATGATGTCGTAGCCCGTTACCAAGGTTGAGGTTGGGAAGTAACGCTGGAAGTCAGCTGCGTTTTCATCAGGCCAGCCCATGGTTGAGAATGGCCAAAGGGCAGAGCTGAACCAGGTATCTAGGACATCCTCATCCTGTACCCAACCGTCCCCTGCTGGAGCCTCTTCTCCGACGTACATTTCGCCAGATTCGTTATACCATGCTGGAATTTGATGCCCCCACCAAAGCTGACGCGAGATAACCCAGTCGTGTACATTTTCCATCCATTGTAGGAAAGTATCGTTGAAGCGTGGTGGGTAAAACTCTACCTTGTCAGCTGTGTCTTGGTTGGCAATGGCATTCTTAGCCAACTGGTCCATTTTGACAAACCATTGGGTTGACAAGCGTGGCTCGACTACAACACCTGTACGCTCCGAGTGTCCAACAGAATGCACACGGTTTTCGATTTCCACAAGAGCACCCAGTTCTTGTAACTTAGCAACCGTTGCCTTACGGGCTTCAAAGCGGTCCATACCTGCAAATTCGCCTGCCAGCTCGTTCATGGTGCCGTCATCGTTCATGACATTGACTTGTGGCAGATTGTGGCGTTGACCGACAAGGAAGTCATTTGGATCGTGGGCAGGTGTGATTTTCACAACCCCTGTACCAAATTCAGGGTCTGCGTGTTCATCCGCAACGATTGGAATTAACTTGTTAACGATTGGCAGGATAACGTTTTTGCCAATCAAGTCCTTGTAACGTGGGTCTTCTGGGTTAACCGCAACCGCAACATCACCAAACATGGTTTCAGGACGAGTTGTCGCAACTTGAAGGGCACGTGAACCATCTTCCAACATGTAATTCATGTGGTAGAAGGCACCTTCGACATCCTTGTGAATAACCTCGATGTCAGAAAGGGCTGTGCGAGCCGCTGGGTCCCAGTTGATGATAAATTCGCCACGGTAGATCCAGCCTTTTTTGTAGAGTTCTACAAAGACCTTGCGAACAGCTTTTGACAAGCCTTCGTCCAGCGTGAAGCGGTCACGTTGGTAGTCCAAAGACAGACCCAACTTGCCCCACTGCTCACGAATGGTCGCTGCGTACTCATCCTTCCATTCCCAGACTTTGTCGAGGAATTTTTCACGACCCAAATCATAACGGGTCACGCCTTGCTCACGCAAGCGCTCCTCAACCTTAGCCTGAGTAGCAATCCCCGCATGGTCCATACCTGGCAGCCAGAGGGTGTCAAAGCCCTGCATGCGTTTTTGGCGGATGATAATATCTTGAAGGGTGGTATCCCAAGCGTGTCCCAAGTGCAACTTACCAGTTACGTTTGGCGGTGGAATGACGATAGAATACGGCTTAGCCTCCGCATCGCCTGACGGCTTAAAGACATCTTGGTCCAACCAAGTTTGGTAACGACCAGCCTCAACCTCGGCTGGATTGTATTTTGGTGATAATTCTTTTGACATTATTTTTTCTCCTTTAGTCATTTAGATAATAATATTTTCCATTATGAACAAGTATCTGCAGCTCCCTTTCGAACACATTGTCTGTTGTATTGCTAAAATGCAACTTGTTTACTGATTGTTTCTTTATTCGGTCTACAATATCCTTGTTCATTTTCTTATATTTCAAATCGTTTTGAACCATTCCAGGTAAGTAAAAAACAGCTCCTTCAAATCCCTTTTTCGTTATCCTAGATTTTTGAATCTGAATTCCAAGTTGCCTTGACTGGTTATTGTGCCATTGAGCAAGTTTATCTCTCACAGTATTCGACTGTTCCAAATAATTACCCAAACTTGAATAGCAATATTCTGAAGACACTTTCCCTCTATTCAGTAAATAAGTTAGTCGGGCAATTTCTTCCATTATTGATATCAAATACTGTTGAAATATTGTTAATTTCTCAACTTCAAAAATAACCTCTTTATACTTAGCATAGTTCGTCTTAAAATTAGATGTTATTAAATTTTCAAGTAAAGAATTTACTTGTTGTAGTAGCTCTATTGCCTCGTCTTCATAACGAACCAGACTATCTAAACTCCTCTGCCTAATCTCATCATTTTCCATGATTTCTATATTAAATTTGGTAATCCTCCCCACTTTTGGAATCAGTGATAAAATCTTAGACTTAAATTGTGTTTCTTGAAACTCTATAACTTTATCAACACCAGCTTGTAACTGTTCCAGTTTAGCATCCACTTCTGCCATATAATACTGTCCGACAACCATAGACGCTACATTCATTGCATTTGCAACCAGCTCTCCTGTTCTAGCAACTTTTTGAGCAGTTGGACTCACCTTTACTAAATGAGCTTGACCTGCCAGCTGTCCATTAACATGATAACCACCTCTAAAAGCTCCTATTTTATCTTTTGCCTTGTAAAGTTCTGCACCGGGTGGAATAACAACCTTATATAAATTATCATTATGTAATAATTCATTGATATTCTGAAGTTTCTTTTTATTGATGCTGTCATAAACATTATTAGCAAATTGTGGAATAATTGCATTTACTTTTGCGAGGACTCCTCTATCCTTAATCTCATGCATTTTTTCAAAATCTAATACTTCATTGTTGGATAAGGTTATAACTTTTGGAAGTAATTCCAAGAATTCTCCATCTTCTTCAACCAACAGATTGTTATTAGGATTATCTGTTTTGTCTGATGGAATTGATGGAGCCGATGATACCAACTTCTTCTTATGCCAACTATAAAACAATACTCCGACTCCCAAAAGTAATAAACAGGTGACGAAAATTAAAAAAAGTAAATTCATCGTTTCTCCTTTAGTATTCTTTAAGAAAATTGGTTTATACTATCCTCAAGCTAGAAATAGCCCAATTCTTTTTCATATAATCTCCTAGAAATAGTCAGTCCTTTGGGCTGGCTATTTCGTTTGTTCTTGCTCAAGCTCCTCCATTTTTTGGATAATCAGTTGAGCTACGTCATTGGCAGAAAGATGAGTATTATTAATTTTGAGATAATGCTGAATGCCCTCTGGAATGCCTAATGAGGTATATCGACATGTATCAGCTGTAGAGAGAATCTCAGCCTCTGAAACTTCAATGTGTCGTTTCAAAGGTTTATGGGTAAGTCGATTTTCTGTTCGATTACGCCGCAGACGCTCTTCTAAAGCAGTTTCCAATTCAACAAATAAAATTTCCTGACCACGATGATGAAAAATCGTCTGAACTGTTGTAAGGAATTGAACCTCTATGAGATTTTTAAAATTAATCAAGGCAGTTCCGATTAGTGGGCGACCTGACCTAGCAAACACATCATAAACAGCAAATGTAATACGTGTATTGAGGTCAAACATATCCTCAGAAAATTCAGGAATAAAACGTAGGCAAAAATCAATCGAATCGTGATTATGAAAAAGGGTCATCCCTGTCAATTTCGCAACTTCCTGCCCAACGGTCATCTTGCCAGAAGCTTGTGCTCCAATAATAATTAGATTCATATGACCTCCTACTTTAAGCGTGCACTCCTATCCAGCTCCCTTTTTTTCTTAATAAAGGTACCCAATTTTTCAGATGTCCCCCTTTCTAGATAGCGATAAATTCTTTCATGTCCATCTCCCATATAAAGCAAAGGATTGAATTCTAAACTTTTAAAATTTCCCTTGTCATCTAACAAAGTTTCATCCACTGTACGTTTCAAAACACGAGCTGTGAAGTTAACATAACCATCAAATGATTGGACTCGCTCAACTCGACACTCTAATGTAATCGGACAAGCAACTAGACTGGGAGCATCAACTGTTTCAGCGGGGATAATTTCTGCATTAAGCAAATTTATCTTTTCCCGTTTATGCAAAAATCCCGCTTTTTCCATCAAATAGCCCTGTTCCACAGTGGTAAGATTTAAGGTAAATTCACCAAACTTGGCTATTTGTTCAGCAGCGTTGCTACCTTGAAACATGCCAACCACCACCATATCTCCTAGACTATAAGAGGAACTACATGTAGTGATGTTATATAAATGCTGCTCGTCCTTATAGCCTAAAATGAATACTGGGAAACCATAATAAAACTTAGCAGTATCAAATCCTTGTTTTACTGTCATACCTTTTTATTCCTTCCCTCCCCCACCAACTCAATCTTAATCCCATCCGGGTCTTCCAAATAGAGGGCGTAGTGGTCTGGTCCTCCTGCGTGGGGATAGCGATCATCGTAGAGCAGTTTGACTCGTCTGGTCAAAAATTCCTTCCGCCATTGGTCAAGCTCATCAGGTGTTCCTGCATGAAAAGCTAGATGATTGAGGCCTGTGCGGCACCGGTGATAACCTGCCTCTAGGAAGTCCTCTGGCGTTTGGACAAAGACCAGGTACTGCTCTGCTTTTTTATAAGATAGCCCTTCCTCCCACTCCTGATAGAGCGAGTATCCCAGCTTGGTCAGGAGAAAGTCGTAAAATGCACGCGAAGTTTCCAAGTCAGAAACGTAAATTTCAACATGATGTAGCATATTTCTCCTTTCCAAATGAAAATCCCCGCCTAGACTTGCTAGACAGGGACGAAGTTATTCCGCGGTACCACCCTTGTTCAGATAGATTATAAATATCTGCACTTTGTTTATTCGATTCACATCATCAGCAACCAGTTTTGACATTTGTGCGGATTTCTCAGTACCACCGCTTCCTGTGACAAATGGAGATCAAAACACCTCTGAATGGCTTTATTGTAACAAATTGCACCTTGAAAAGCAAGGGATTTAAGCTTTCAACTCAATTCCTTTTTCTTTCAACTGCTTGATAGTTGCTGGCCCGATACCTTTAAGAGCCAAGAGCTCTTTTTCTGTGTAGTTTGCAAAATCAGCCACAGATTGAATACCTGCTTCATAGAAGGTTTCCAAACGTGCTGCTGCAATGCCTTCCAACTCAGGAAGTGCCAAAAAGTCTTCCAATGAAGTCGCTGAAGAAGTCACTTCTGCTACAACTTCTTTCACTTGTTCCACAGCATGCTCTACTACAGCCTCAGCCTTGTGAGCAACTGTATCTACTACCTCTGCAGCTCTTTCAAGACCTACACGGCCTGCACGTTTCAAGTCTGCTAATTGTTTTTTCAAAACTTTTTTACGATTTACTTTCTTTTTTCCCATTTTTCATCTCTCCCGTCTGATTAATAATGCCTTTGACCAAACAACTCATCTGGTAAATCATGAAAACCTTTACCAGCATGGTAGTTAGCAAATTTCCCTTGAATGAATCGATAGGCATCCAGCTTGCTCTCATAGCGAATATATGCATCCGCTGCACGCTCATCCTTGTCTTCTTCCAAGACACGACGACTTTCTTCAACCGCCATCTCGTTTACCATGACCTGAGTGTTGACCCAAGCCTCAAATTCTTTTAAAAATTCTTGTTCTTTTGTCATAGGATTCCTCTTTTGTGCTTGAATAAGCATACTGACTTATTATATCACATTTTTAGCAAAAGAAAAGCCCTAACTCCTGAGTTAGAGCCAATTCCCTACCATCTGAACTGTAAATCATTTGTGACAGGAAGCCGAAATCTATTGAGTTGGCTTACTACTATACCATTTCATTCTCAGCCTACTTCGGCTTTACCTTCCTATTATCAATCTGTAACAGCACCAGCATAGCATAAGCCAACCATGTCGACCGTGGATAGGAAATGTATTTCGCTTCCCAGTCCGGTCTAAACTTTTCTTTATATTTCCTTAGGCCACTAAAAGAATAAAAGCGACTCGTAAACTGATAAATGAGGTACCCCACTTTTTCTTGCCAAAATGAATGGTCACGAGTTCCTACATTCGACAAAGGGGCCATACCAATATCAAAATAATCTTTACCCTCCTCTTTGAAATAGAGTGCCATCTTGATAAACAAGTATTCCATTACCCCATTTGGAGCTGTATCGCTATCATAGCGCATCAAATCAATCGTTCCAACCTTTTCTTGAAAGGACGGCATAATAGTAGCAAATGCAAGGACTTTATCATCCTTTCCTCTCACCAAAGCAATCGGCGCTAACTGTAAGTAGTCTCTATCAAAAAATCCTAGTGAGAAACCTTTTTCCTGGCGATTACCAAGCCATTGATTGGAAATATACTCCAGACGGTCCAATGTTTCTTCCGAATATGGAGGATAAATCACGTCAAAATGGTAGCCATGATTTTCCAATTTATTCAAGCTAGTCCTGAATTTTTTACCCGATTTTCCCTCTGTACCAAATTCAGCCAAAGGGATTGTTGCACTTTCTCCAAACTTCAAGAAATCATATCCATGATCATGCAAAAGCAGGGTTGTCTCTTGTTTTATTTCATAGAAAATAACATCTACATTCTGCTCTTCAGCCTCTCTGAGAAAATATTCTATAGCTTGTGGGAAGTGGTTTTTATCCCCAATAGGTTCCCCCATGACGATACATTTCCCATCTAATTGAGCAAACTGAAAAGCAACTTTATCTTGTCCCTCTACCTGATACCAAAATAATCTCTTGTCTCGCAGAAAGGCCAGACCACTATCTGAATCTCCGCCGTAAGTCTTTAAAAAATTCGTAAATCGCTCCACTTCAAAGACTTGACCAAATGCAACGGGTCTCCCCCTGAAACATCTAAGAATCAAACGAATGATTAAGTAAACCAATAGAACACATAAAAAGGTAACTCCCAATAATTGCAGTGTATGATCTAGTGGATTAAGATGATGAATCGGATAGATTTTCCAGAAAGAATGACCTCCCAGTATCAAAAAGATTAGAAACGAAAAGCTAGCAAAATTAGTATCTACTGTTAAATCTTCCCACGTATAACTAAAGTACGATCGCGTTAATCGCTTCCGAAGGGCGATAAGGAAAAGTAACAGTAAACAAAGAAATAAGGAAGTCCCAACTAATATATCTGATGAATTGACATAAATCAGACTTATCACGATGAGCAAGATACCAAATGAAAGAGCGGAATGAATTCTCCTTTGAATAAACCGAGCGAGGATAATGAATAACAAACCTAGAATAATACTTGGCAATTGCCAGATTAGTTCGCCCCTCATCGGATCAATCGCATTGAGCCAGATGAGACCAGTCGTCTTTTCTGGAATAAGTGCTGACAATATGAAGAAAAAACCAAAAGCACGGAAAGACCAAATCTCAGCGGTATGCACAATATTAGACGCTATCTTCTCTGGAAGTCCAAAGAAGCGTTGGTTGAGACGATGACCCATCTGTTTGGAAAAAATAAAAATACCAATCAGAAACGGCAGAATGTAATAGACCAGTCGGAACAGCAACAACCAGACAACTGCGTCTGTAGAATGCAAACCAGCACTGGCAAGACCAGAAATCAACACTAAATCAAAGCTTCCGATTCCACCCGGAATCATTGAAATCATTCCCACACAGTGAGCAATGATAAAAATCGGAAAGAGATCAACAATTGGTACGGAATAACCAGCCAACCGACCGACAAACAGAAATGAAAGAAAGAAGGCAGACCACTCCAAAAAAGAAATGAAAATGAGTTGCCCTGCAGTTCTTTTAGGTAATTGACCAAAAAACGCCCATTTCTTTTGACTGGAAATCAATAAAATAACCGGTAAGTAAGCCACAATCGCTACTAAAATTGGCCAATAACGAGAAGCTAAACTAGGGTTTGGCCAAAAATACAGTAATATCAAGGAAAGACCTGACAACAGAGACAAACCTGTCATAAAATAGGGAGTAACTTTGCTGATTTGCTGAACCCCATCCAACTCTTTTCCGTCTTCAATATAGAACGAATACCGCAAACCGACATCCACAATCCCCAAAAAACCTACTAGGTTGTTCATGGTGTTGATTGCCCAACTGGTTTCAGCAATATATCGTTTTGAATGCTGACTATTGATTGTCCGATTGAAGATAAAGTCATAGCCTACCATGGGAAGAATAGCTAAGAGTCCGATGATAACCATCAGAAAAATATGAAACCAACTAATCTGACTAAGGCTAGAAATCACACCAGACCATGAAATGGTGCGTACCAATCTCCTCAATTCAACAAATACTAGTAGCGAAACTGCAATGAAGAATATTGACTTCATTTTTGTAGCATTTCGCTGTAAGAATAGACTAACCTTTTTCACCTTTTTTCCTCACGCTTTCTACAAATTGAATGATGATGTGATTAAACTCTTGGATTTTACGTCTTGCTGGATTATGACCCGTTCTCCTGATAATTTTTATCTCAGCCAATGGCAAATTCTTTACTATTTCTTGGCTATGAGAAAGCTTAATCAGGTCCCACTGCCCCAAAAGAATTAAACACGGACAAGAAATCTGAGCAAGAGCACTAAAAGAAAGAACATCCTGCAAAAGTAGTTGAGCAACACGCGCTCTGCGCTCTAAAGACGGCATTAAGTGAGCCAACAGCGAATACATTTTTCCTCCAGCCAAACCCCAATTTGCGTTAGAAAAGAAAGACCATCAAAAGAAATATTCCCACCATTTGCAACTATCCCTCTGATACGATCTGGGTAAAGATAACTATACAGCAGGGCCAGGTTGGCGCCATCACTATGACCAACAATGATACAAGAATCAATCTTTAAGTACTGAAGAAGATCTTCTAAATCTTCTGCCATCTGACGGAAAGAAACAGGCTTTCGACCTTGAGTAGACTGCCCCTGTTCCCTACTGTCAATGAGCAGCAATTGATAATGTTCTGCCAACTCCAATTGATTCAAAAAATAATCCATCGACAGATTGTTACCATGTAAAAAAACGATGGGAAACCCCGAACCACATAGTCTATAGTGTATCCTAGCACCATCAGATGTTGTAAAGGAACTGTCCATTGTACCCTCCCTCTTTTGAATTTATATAGTACAAAGTATTGTTTTGGATACTTTTTCTTATTTTATGAAGATTTCCCCCATTTGTCAATTTTGCTTATCTGATACCATCTATTTCCTAATAAGGAACAAAAAAAATTGAATCCTCTTCATATAGAATTCAATTCCTTTTATACTATCTATTCTATTTAATCCAAATTATCCAAAATCGTTTCAAAAACCATTAAAAAGGATTCCTGCTTTTCCTTCGGCAATTGTTTTAGCTTCATTGTCAATCGTCGGATACTCAATTTTGTATCTGGCTCAGTTTTACCCTCCAGGCTAGAGAAATCAAAAAACTCCTCTGGGGTCATCCCTAAAGCCTCAATCACTTTTTCCAAAGTCTGCAATCTGAGATTATAATTTTTATTTTCAATATTATTGACATACTTGAGTCCCAAACCAGCTTTCTCAGACAATTTTTCTTGGCTCAATCCTTGTTGGGTCCTGTGATATTTGACTTTTTTAGCAACGTATTTTTGGAGATAATTTGTTTCTGTCATAGTACCTATATCATACTGTTTTTTATGATACAGAGTAACCTCTTGGATGATACTTAGTATTGTTTTAGATACTATTTCATGCTATAATAGAGAGTAAATCGAGCTAATACATATTGGCTTAGATTGTACTTTCATCAGTCACTCAGTGACTACAACTTATTGATTTGGAGGTCTCTATGAACGGACATCATATTTTAAATGACCCTTTTTTGAATAAAGGAACCGCATTTTCTCTTGAAGAACGTAAGGAGCTTGGACTAGTCGGGCTATTACCTCCTCATGTACAAACTATTGAAGAACAAGCTGCACAGGCTTATGCACACTACCAACGAAAAGATTCTAATATTGAGAAAAGACATTTCTTGATGGAAATTTTCAATACCAATCGAACACTTTTCTACTACCTTTTCAACCAACACATTGTAGAATTCAATCCAGTAGTTTATGACCCTGTCATTGCTGAGTCCATCGAACAATACAGTGATCTCTTTGTAGACCCTCAATATGCAGCCTTTTTGTCTGTTGAACATCCTGAGGATATTCGAGATAGTTTAAAAAATGCTGCAGGAGACCGTAAAGTCCGTCTGATTGTTGTCACTGACGCAGAAGGAATTCTAGGTATTGGCGATTGGGGCACACAAGGTGTTGACATTGCCATCGGCAAATTGATGATTTATACTGCTGCTGCAGGAATCGATCCTACTAGTGTTCTTCCAGTTGTCATTGATGCTGGTACCAATCGCCCTGAGCTTTTGGAACATCCATTCTATCTTGGCAATCGACATGAGCGCATTCGTGGAGAGGCCTACTATAGCTTTATTGATCAATTTGTTGAAACTGCTTTGGAGCTCTTCCCTGACCTCTATCTGCATTGGGAAGATTTCGGTCGCGGTAATGCAGCAAATATCTTAAATAAATACAAAGACAAAATCCCTACGTTTAACGACGATATTCAAGGTACAGGGATTATTACCTTAGCAGGTATCTACGGAGCACTTGATATTTCTGGTGAATCATTAACCGATCAACGTTACCTCTGCTTTGGTGGAGGTACTGCCGGTGCTGGCATTGCCCACCGTGTACTCCTTGAAATGATCAACGAAGGTTTATCAGAAGAAGAGGCCTACGACCGTTTCTATATGGTTGATAAACAAGGTCTGTTATTCGATGACATGGATGACTTGACTCCGGAGCAACGACCATTTGCTCGCAAACGCTCTGAATTTGAAAATAGTGAGGAACTCACAAACCTCACTGCCGTCGTCAAGACTGTCAAACCAACTATCTTAGTAGGTACTTCAACACAACCAAATACCTTTACTCAAGAAATTGTTGAGGACATGTGTAAGTTTACCGAGCATCCTATTATTTTCCCTCTCAGCAATCCGACTAAGCTGGCCGAGGCAACTGCTGAGGACTTAATTAAGTGGTCAGACGGAAAGGCCTTTGTGGCAACCGGTATCCCGTCAGATGACATCAACTACAATGGAGTCACCTATCAAATTGGTCAAGCCAATAATGCCTTAATCTATCCAGGTCTTGGTCTTGGCGTCATGGCTTCTAAGGCAAAACTATTGACCGACCAAATGATTGGCGCTGCAGCACGCTCACTCAGTGGTTTAGTGGATAATGGCAAGCCCGGAGCTCCAGTGCTTCCTCCTGTTTCTCGCTTGACTGAATTCTCTATCAACGTGGCAAACGCTGTTGCCAAAAAAGCTCAAGAACAAGGTTTAGCGCAAGTCGAAGGAGATATGGAAGAAGCTGTACAACATCTTAAATGGTATCCAAAATATTAAGCCAGAGGGTAAAAATGGTACAGATTCTCACTTCAATTGAAAATATTTTCCCTATTATCTTTATCATAGCCCTTGGCTTCTATCTCAATGAAAAGGGGTGGTTCGGTAAGGAATTTGGAGCAAATATTTCTCGTCTCGTCATGAACGTAGCACTTCCGGCATCTATCTTTATCTCCGTTTTAAAATATCTGACCTTGGATAAGCTGATAGAAGTAGCCCCAGGTCTACTCTTCACATTTGGCGGAGTTATACTAGCCTATCTGGCTGGATACCTTGTCATCAAGATTTTTAAGGTTCCTGCAGGACGACGGGGAGTCCTGCTCAATATGTTTGCCAATGCCAATACCATATTTATCGGACTTCCTTTGAATATCGCCCTCTTTGGCGACAACTCGATTTCCTATTTCTTAGTGTATTATATTACCAATACCATTTCTACTTGGGCATTTGGTGCCTTGTCAATCGCACAAGATGCTAAAAATCCCGAAGATAAACAAAAAGGAAACTTCAATTGGAGAAAGTTACTGCCAGCTCCTCTTGTTGGCTTTCTCCTCTCCTTGTTCTTTTTGTTCTTTAAGATTCCTGTCCCTACCTTTGTAGACAGTACTCTCAGCTATATTGGTAATATTGTAACCCCACTTTCTCTTATTTATATCGGTATCGTCCTATCGAAAGCAGGTTTATCCTCTATTCGCTTCGATAGAGACACAGTATTAGCACTCATAGGACGTTTCCTCCTATCCCCTATTTTAATGTATCTCATTTTAGCCTTGTGGGGAAGTCAGTTGCCTCGTATTGAATACAATACTTTCATGGTACAGGCTGCAGTTCCTGGATTGGCTGTCTTACCCATTTTGGCCAATGAAGGTAAAGGTGACGTACAGTATGCGACAAATGTAGTCACAACTTCCACCATCCTCTTTGTAGTCGTCATTCCAATTGTAGTTAGCCTGCTAGGATAGGATAGGATATTGACGATAAGCAGCGATTTACTTCTGTTTTATATAGAAAGAGTTTGTACACTTTACCAGTACAAACTCTTTTTATACTACTTATCGTCTACCTAAGAAAATGAAAGGGAGTGGGAAAGAACTCGACCATTCATAGAAGAGTTCGTCAACAATTTTTCGTTTTAAGTTGTTGAGCTGAAACAGTCTATCCCCAGACTGTTTCACTCCCACCCCCGCACAGCTCAAACTGTCTGGGGGACAGTTTGAGGTTGGAAATGAAGCGAACTCTGTTCGCACCAGTCGTATAGGTCAGATTTGGAATGTAAAACACGAATTGCTGAGATTTGCTTCGCAAATCCTATCTCCAACCTTTAACAGTCCACTGGACTGT
>ALKQ01000015.1 GCA_000440235.1 Streptococcus suis 10581
GTTGAGAAGCGGTGCTGGGCTTTTTGCCCAGCCTCTTACCATTACCATCTAAACTGGTAAATCGTTTGTGACAGGAAATCCTGTCCTTTTTCCAATAAAATCGAACCAAACCCGTCTTGGTTGCAGGCATTAGGCAGAGCCTGACATTCCAGACTGAATGCCCCGTGAAAAGTAGCTAATTCCTCCACAGGATAATTGTAGGTATAAATGACGACAGAAGGTTGATTGGTGCGGACACTGAGTTCAACTTTCCCATCTGGACTGACCACGCGCACAGGCACATCTACCTCATCCAAGAGCCACGGATGGTCATACCCCTTGACCAAAACATTCTGGGCAAAATCACTATCAAATCCTTGAGCAAATGTCCCTCCAGAACGGAAATCAAACGGCGTATCCGTCACATCTTGCAAAACGCCGGTCGGCAGATTGTCCTCGCCCAAGGGAGCAAAACGGCTAGCCGCGATGATCAACTTGTGGTCCGCCACCGACTGCGTAAAATCGCCGGTCAAATTAAAATACACATGGTTGGTCGGATTGAAAATCGTATCCCGCTCCGAAACAGCCCGGTACTCAACCATGAGCTCATTGGCATCTGTCAGACGATAAATTGCCTTGACCATCACATCGCCTGGAAAGCCATTAAAACCATCTCTTAGGACCATACCAAAGGTCACTTGATTTCTCTCATGGTCTAGCTCAACGTTCCAGTACTGCTCATTTGCCGTGTCAACTCCACCATGCAAGGTACGACCTGGCTCATTTTCTGTGAACTGATATCTGGTTCCCTTTATCTCAGCCTGAGCACCCGAAATACGACCTGCAACTGGAACAATTGTAGAACCAGGGTACAAATCTGTTCGTCTATACTCCTCATCTGTTGAAGCAGAAAGGCTAACATTCCGAAAACCTCCATCTTCCTCAACAGGAAGAAGAACTTCAACGATACGAGCTCCAAAATTTGTCAAACCAACCTTCATACCATTAGCATTCGAAAGGAAGAAATGAAGGGCTTCTCCCTTTCCAAACTGACTTTGTTCAATCATACGAACTCCTATTTTTATTGATTCAATATATGAATAGTATATCATTAATAGACCATAATGAAAAGGAATCTACAAGAATTCCTTTTTCATTTTATACTAATTATTCTAGCGCTCTGCTTGGCGTTCTACAAACTCCTCATCGGTCATCATCGAGCCACCAAAGTTGGCCGAAGAAGCAAAACGTGTATAACGACGCAGCCAACCACTTGCTATTTTAGGCTTGAATGATTTTAAGAGACGACGACGTTCAGCAAGTACTTCATCATCCACAAGAACATCTATCGTACGATTGATCAAATCAATCGCAATCTCATCTCCATCCTCAATCAAAGCAATATTTCCACCAGCAGCTGCCTCTGGAGAGACGTGACCAATCGCAATCCCTCTAGTTGCACCAGAGAAACGACCATCCGTTATAAGTGCAACATCTTTCCCCAAACCTCGACCGACAATTTTTGAAGTAGGAGCTAACATTTCTGGCATTCCAGGTCCGCCTTGTGGCCCCTCGTAACGAATCACGACAACATGACCTTTCTGAACTGTACCATTATCAATTGCCTCAAGCGCTTCATCTTGAGAGTCAAAGCAAAGAGCCTCACCTTTAAATGTTTTTACAGAAGGGTCTACCCCACCTACCTTAATAACGGAACCATCTTGGGCAATATTCCCATAAAGAATGGATAAGCCACCAACTGGTGAGTATGGATGAGCTAATGGATGAATAACCTCTTCATTCTTAATCTCACAACCTGAAACATTCTCTTTCAAAGTTCTACCTGTTACAGTTATGCGATCCCCTTTGATAGAACCATTCTTAATCAATTGATTGATAATCGCTGAAACCCCTCCCGCCTCATGTACATCATGCATAGTGTAAGCTGATGACGGAGATAATTTAGAAAGATAAGGTGTTTTTTCAGCGATTTCATTAATATCTTTCAAATCATAGGGAATCCCGGCTTCTCTGGCAATGGCTAGCGTGTGTAATACTGTATTCGTTGACCCTCCCATTGCCATATCCAAAGCAAACGCATCATCTATTGCTTCTTTCGTTACAATGTCTCTAGGTTTAATATTCTTTTTAACATTTTCCATTAAGTATTTGGCCGCTTGACGAACAAGTTCTCGTCGTTCATCCGACACTGCAAGAATTGTACCATTCCCGGGTAATGCAAGTCCCAATACCTCCATCAAACAATTCATTGAATTGGCTGTAAACATTCCCGAACAAGAACCGCAAGTTGGACAAGCATTTTTTTCTAGAAATTCAAACTCCTGTTCTGACATTTCCCCAGCTTGGTAGCTACCAACTGCCTCAAACAGACTAGAAAGGCTAGCATGATGCCCTGTCATATCGACACCACCCTTCATAGGTCCTCCAGAACAGAACACTGCTGGAACATTGGTTCGCATAGCTGCTAAAATCATTCCAGGAGTGATCTTATCGCAGTTTGGGATATAAAAAACTCCATCAAACCAATGCGCATTGATGACTGTTTCAGCCGCATCTGCTATCAATTCCCTTGAAGGTAAACTGTATCTCATTCCAATGTGTCCCATGGCAATACCGTCATCAACCCCAATGGTGTTAAACTCAAACGGAATCCCACCAGCTTCCCTTATCGCTTCTTTTGCCACATCCGCCAACTCTCTCAAATGGACATGTCCAGGTACAATATCGATGTAGGAATTGCAAATCGCAATAAAGGGTTTTTGAAAATCCTTTGCAGACTTCACTTGTCCTGTCGCGTATAATAAGCCACGCGCTGGAGCCTTGTCAATCCCGATTTTTATCATATCACTTCTCATTGGATTCTCCTTGTATTTAAAATGATTCCTCACATTACATGTTACCACTTTAAAAGTGAATGTCAATAAATTTTCAGAAAATTTGGTCATTTTTGTTTTTGATCTTTATGGGAGTGGGAAAGAACTCGACCAGTTTAAAAAGAGTTCGTCTTCCCACCCCCGCACAGTTGATTAGGTCAGATTTGGAGTGTAAAACACGAACAAATCTGCCAATCAACCACTGCGCTGAGATGTTGACACGAACTCTGAGAAGAGGTGCTGGGCTTTCTGCCCAGCCTCTGGCATTTTATTATTCCTCTCCATAGACTAAGAATGGTAGGAAGGAGTTTCACAACATGATAGGATAGAGCAATGTAACAAGAAATATGACAAATGATACTCCATACAAAAAGAGACCGGGTTTCCCCAGTCTCAGGATACTTAAAGCCTATCAACTATAGAACATTTTATAATTAACGAAAATCAAATCCGTCTGTAACAATCGGCTGAGTTAGCCTCGCTCTCTTATTTCTAAGCTCGGGCTGAAAAACTCCACTGGAGTTTTTCACTCATCTTCATCACTTGTTAATAGACTATTGACATGAACTAGGTTGCTTGTCCCAAATTCTACATAATCCACAGCCTCTCCCAGCAGGACGCCGTTCAAGAATCCGATAACCATTGGCATGTTCATACCTGCATAGAGGTCAAACTGCCCACCTTCAATCAATTTTCGTGATACGACATTGGCTGGTGTACCGCCTAACAAATCTGCGAAGACAACGAAGTCATCTAGATTAGCAATTGTTTCTTCAAATTTTTTCTGGAAGTCTTCTGGACCTTCTTCTGGTAAAAGAGCTACTGTATAGATATCCTCCTGAGGACCCATAATCATCTCAGTAGATTTCTTCAACTCTTCACAGAAGATACCATGACTTACTAATACTAAACTTCTAGTCATTATGCCATACCAAATACGAAGTGACCGATTGCAGAAAGTCCAACTGCAAGTGCGATGATAATCAAGATAGCTTTAGTAGAAGTCATGCCACGACGACCAAGAAGCCAGAAGACAAATCCTGTAAAGACAGCTGGAACAAGGCGAGGGAAGATTGTGTTGAGCAAGTCTTGAATGTCAATCACTTTCTCACCTACATGTGGAGCCCAAGTCACTTCAAAGTTAATCATAGTTGCAATCAAGGCACCCATCATGAAGACACCCATTACAGAAGCAGCATCTACAAGAGCTGTCAAGCGGTCACGCATAGTTGTGATGAGTTTAGTCCCCTCTTTGTAGGCAACTTCCAACTGTTTCCAGCGTAAAATATCATATGCAACAGCCACGGCTACCCAAAGGAAAATACCTACCGGAGAACCTTCCTTACCCATTGTTGCTGCCACAGTACCCATAATCGCTGGAACAAGAGATCCAAAGATAGAGTCACCGATTGGGGCAAATGGACCCATCAAACCAGTCTTAATACCGTTAACCGCATCTTTAGAAGCTACACCATCGCTTTCTTCCAAAGCCAAGTCAATACCTGTGATAATAGTGTGGAAGAATGGTGAAGTATTGAAGAACTGAGTATGCAGTTTCATCATTTCCTTCAACTCAGGAGTACCATCTCCATACATTTTACGCAATTGTGGCAAAATCATGTAGAGGTAACCAGACGCTTGCATCCGCTCGTAGTTCCAACCAAGTTGGAAAGTGAATAAACTACGTTTGTTGATTTGATTAAAATCTTCTTTTGTTAATTTGTAATTAGATTTCGTCATCTTCAATTTCCCCACTTTCTGAATTTGATGGAGCAACCACAGTTACTTTTTGGCTATTTTTGAAGTGAAGCACTGAAAGGAATGCACCCACAATAGCGATACCGATCGTTGACAAGCCTTTGAAGTTGTTAACAAAAGCCACGCCTGCATCTTCAGGAAGAGTGCCAACGATACCAGCAACTGCACCACCCAAAGCTGATACGTTACCGTAAAGAACAGTCAACATAGCTGTAAGGGCGAAACCTACCGCCAAGTAGTGAAGGTTACGTTTCAATGGAAGGTAGTGGAGCAAGATTGCAAATCCAAGACCTGGAAGCATACGAGCTGCAAGCGTCAAACCATTGGCAATCCATTGGTATTGTTCAATAGTTTTAACCATTGCATCTACAAACCCACCACCGAAAGCAAGAGCAAGGAAGACTGGAAGTGCACGAGAAAGTGCCCAAGGAATTGCACCAAGCAAGTAGTTGCGTTCGATACCAGCGTAGTCAAAGCGTTCAATTGCAGCATCTACACGGTGTGCAAAGAAAGTAGTTGAGAAACGACCAGCAATATCTGTATAAACAAGAAGTGCTGCTACTGGAACCGCGATAGTAGATACCGCAAGTTCAGGGTCAATACCTTGTGATACAGAGAAAGCAGTTGCCAATACCGCACCAGAGGTTGCGTCGATACGAGATGCACCACCGAAAGTACCTACACCAAGTACCATGAGCTGCAAGCTAGCACCGATTGCCAAACCTGTTGCCATGTCGCCCATGATTAAACCAGAGATGAACCCTGCAAAAACTGGTGATCCAGCTGACGATACGATGGTCAGCTCATCACAAATCTGGTAAGCAGAGTAGAGCGTTAGAAGTAATATTTGCCACCATTGCATAATAGTGATCCTCCTTTAAATTTTTCAAAAATATCCGAATGTTATCTAACCTTATCCAATAATGGCATAAAGTCTTTTGGTGAATCGCCAGGTACCATTTGTGCAAATAATTTTACACCCTTAGCCGCCAAGGCATCAAAATCTGCAATATCCTTATCTACAACGTTAATAGAACGAGTTACAGAACGAGTTTCTGGTGATTGTGACATATTGCCGACGTTCAATTCAGCAAGTTCTACACCATATTCTACCAAGCGAAGGAAGTTTTCTGGACGACGAGCAACAATCAAGAGACGTTGCGCATCATATTTGCCTTCCTTGATGTTATTGGCTGCTTTTTCGATTGGCAAAATAGATAATTTTACCCCCGGTGGGCAAGCCAATTTCAAACCTTGTTTCTCAATGTCGTTTTGAGCAACCGCATCGTCAATAACCATGATACGACTAATATTTAATTTAGTAGTCCAAAGGTTAGCAACCTGACCGTGAATCAAACGACCATCAATACGCGTAGCAATAATTGCCATACAGTGTTCTCCTTTTCTTCATAAATCTTTCTGTTAGATGTTCTCTGCAGAACACCTACACCTCTTTATAAACGGGTTCCTGTGAAAAACTAATCTTCTCTCTATATTTTCCTTCCGTCTCGAAGACGACGATTTCATTTTCTCCTTTCTTTAAGTATCCTTTTGGAATATAGAGATAGAGGATTGGACCTTTTTCCCAGAAACGTCCGATATTTACATTATTAACGAAAACAACTCCCTTACCAAAACCTGTCATGTCTAAGTAAGTATCCGCAAGTTCATCCAGTTCAAACTGATAACGATAGAAAGCAGCTTGACCTTCCTCCCAGCCCTTACTAAAATCCAAGTCCTCAACTGACTCAAGATGCAAAGGATAGGTTTCCCAATGACCAATAAAATGTAAATCAGCCATCGCACCTCGACCAAGCCCTTTAGACTGGGTAGGAGCCGTTAGTTTGTGCCCATAATTGACACGTCCCATATTTTCTACCAAAATATCTAATGTTAGCTTGTCATCTTTAAAATCCAATTCAACATCGTCACCAATCTCTGTCTGATACTGAGTTACAACGAATTTTCCATCTGCATAAATTTGGATACGGTCACGCGCATCAACCACTCGGAAACGTTCCGCTTCTGTCTTATCCCGCTCCAACTCTGTTCTATATAAAATATAACCTGTTGACTGATCAAGTTCTTCCATATTCTTAGGATAAAACCCTTTTACGCAATCGCTTACATTTTCTAGAGTAGCAAATAAACTCACCTTATCATGAAGCAACACATCTGAAAAAGCTTTTGCTTCTTTTACAAGCGGTTCTGCATACTCTAATTCAGGATAGACTTCTTTCAAACGTTGTTGCAAAATATAAAACTTCTTAGTAGGATTTCCAGCTTCATCCAATATAGCATCATAATCATAAGAAGTTACCTGAGGCAAATCAATTTGACCACGAGCAGAGCAACCATTCATGAAACCAAAATTTGTTCCACCATGGAACATGTACAGATTCAAGGAGCCTAATTCGATACATTCCATAACCGAATCAACCATTTCCTCCGGCTCTCTACGAATAATTTCATCGCCCCAGCGATTGAACCAACCATCCCAAAATTCCATACACATGAGTGGCCAATTCTTCTGATGTTCATTAAAGAATGCCGTCATATTTGCAAAATTCTCTCTAGCTTTAGAACCAAAGTTTCCTGTTACAAATACATCGTCCTCTATCAGTGTTCCTGCCCGTAATGTTGCTCGCCAAGAACCGTCCGATGTAAACAAGGGAGCAGTTAGACCATGTTTACGCATCAAGCCAGCCACCGATCTTAGATACTCCTTCTCCTCACCATAAGAGCCATACTCATTTTCCACTTGAAACATAAGTACATTTCCACCCTGTGCGAGTTGGAGCTTGGCCAATTTAGGAATAAGAGAAGCGTAATATTCATCTAAGTGCTGCAAGTACACCGAATCACTCGAACGTACTCTAAGCTCTTCCTTCATCAACCAAGCAGGGAGGCCACCCCATTCCCACTCCGCACAAATATAAGGGGAAGGACGTACAATTGCATAAAGCCCTAATTCTTGAGCCAATTTCAAAAATCGCTCAATATCCAATATACCCTCGTAACAAAACTCACCCTTTCGAGGTTCATGCATATTCCAAGGGACATAGGTTTCAACCGTATTAAAACCAAGGGCCTTTAAGTTATACAAAGAATGGTACCAATCATCAGGATGGACACGAAAATAATGAATCGCACCTGATAAAATCTTAAAAGGTTCACCGTCTAAATAAAATTGGTCTCCAATATAAAATTCTTTCATTTCTTCCTCCGATGCAACCGCTTACCTTTCTATTAATATACTAACACTTATTTGTGGTTATGTCCAGTACTTTTTAAAAAATTTTTACTTTTTTTTGCAAACACATCTATTTCATCAGTCAGAAAGGGATTACATCTATTTTTTTATGGATTTCAGCTATTTTTTTTGATTTCCATCAATTAATTTAGTATAATGAGTTACGGAAAGGAAGGAAATAAGTATGAAAGTACCTAAGTACCAGCTTATACAAAATGACTTACGTCAGCAAATCATTTCTGGTAAATTTGAAAATGGCGACAAATTTTACACAGAATCTGAATTAACAAAACTATTTAACGTTAGCTCTATCACCGTTATTCGTGCAGTAAACGAACTAGTTAAAGACGGCTACCTCGTTCGGCAACAAGGTAAAGGGACCTTTGTATCCCGTTCACGCAAAGGACGGCTTGTAGAATTTTCTGATATTGAGATTTTTCCGATGGATAAGGATAAGGTTACTGTTCTCTCGTGCGAAAAAGGCAATAAACCCGATATCCTTGAAAAACTAAATCTTGACAAGAATGAGTTTTACTATAAAATTGTACGCGTCCGCGCAGCAGAAGACACTCCATACATCTTCCACAATTCATATATCCCTCAACGATATATCCAGAATCCCGATGCTCCACTCGAGCACTATCAATCAATCTATCAACGCTTCAAACTGGACTACAATATCCACATGTCCGAGGAACCATTTGTAGAAACAAATGAAATTGTCAGCCCATGTCCAAAAGAGGTTGCCACTCATTTGAAATTAAAAGCGACTGAACCAGCTGTACTACAAAACAAAACAACTACTAACAGTACTAGCGGTGAAGTGATGGAATATACTGAAACTTACAAACACTGGAAGTATTACAAATTTGAAATTACAGCCAATCATCGCTAAAAAAACGCAGACTAACGTCCGCGTTTTTTTCATACCCAATAACAATCAAAAGTAGTCTAGGAAACGAAACCGAAGATAGAACTGGATTTCATCAAGGCTCTTGACAACGAATAATTTTGATTTTCGAAGAGTATTAATTCTAATATCCCCGTTGATGGCTAATCTTGTAACGAAACTGGTCCGCTCTAGCAATACTAAACGTAAACTCGATAATTCTATTCTTATCATTATACGTTTTTCTTACCAAATGAAGCACTGGACTATTGCTTGGAATTCCGAGTATCTTAGCTTCATTATCCAAAGCAATACTTGCATAGAACTCTTCTTCTGCTAGTCGAATTGTCTGACCATAATCCTCAAGAAAGATTTCATAGAGTGGTTTTTCCCTCATCCTGATGGCTGTTAAGGCAGGAAATAGCGAGGCAGGAACATATGTCCTTTCCAACATCATCGGAACCTCATCTGCAAGTCTCAAACGTTCAACTTCAAACACTTCCTCACCCTGACTAAGTTGTAAATGCTGCACAATATAGTCTGACGCCTTAACCAATTCAAAGGATAAAATAGATGTCCTCGGTACTTTCCCTATTTTTTTCATCTGCTCTGTAAAACTATAGGATTGCGATAAATCCACAGCAGTATCCGAAATTTCTGAAACATAGGTCCCTTTGCCATGTTTCTTATAGACTAAGCCACGTTTTTCCAATTCTTGCAAAGCCAAACGAACTGTAATACGACTGACACCATAAACCTGTGTCAACTCACGCTCTGAAAATAACTTGTCATTCGGAGCCATCCTCTCACGAATTGCAACTTCCAATTTATCAACCAACTGCAAATAGAGAGGTTTTTCAACAGTTTGACTAACCATAGACTCCTCCTTTCTAACCCACATAAGCTTACAAATCTATTGTACACCAAATTCCATATATTAACAATATCTTAGGTGATAAAATACCAGCTCTTCAAGCTAAAGCAAGGTCACCTCATCTGGCAAAGTAATGGTCTCTTTTCCCTGCTTGTCCATTACCAAGATTGTTGATGGATAAAAAGGATCAAAACGACTACTTAAATCTACAGCCAGTACATTTTTATAACCTTCCTGCGAAAAGACCAGCGTAATCTTACCACGACGATTTTTGATAGAAAAACGGATTACACTTTTTAATGGAATAACCCCTTTTAAGTAGTGATCAATAACATACCAGAAACTATCAATCACTTCCCCAGGAAGCGAGGTCACAACTCCAAAACTTGCATAGCGTCCATTTGTTTGTTCAAAGGCCATAAGCCCCTCCTTTACAATAAGAAAAAAGCCTGTAAAACAGGATTTTCTTTTCTAACTTTATCTACTTCTCAGTTCTAAATAGCGTTTGTACCAGATATTAACGTAGGCTGGAGAGAAAGGACCGCGCTGATTATTGATCCAATCAACCAGTATCTTGACATTTTCCTTCAAAATAAAATCAATATCATCCGAATACTTCATCGCCTTACGATGACGCTTATATTCATCCACATCCAGCAGTCTCTTTTCACCATCAGCAAAGACCTTAACATCTAGGTCATAATCAATGTATTTGAGTGCCTCATTGTCGAGAACATATGGACTAGCAAGGTTACAATAATAGGAAACTCCGTTTTCACGAATCATTGCTATGATATTGAACCAGTATTTTTTATGAAAATAAACGATTGCTGGTTCTCTTGTTACCCAACGCCTACCATCATTTTCAGTCACTAAGGTATGATTATTGACTCCAATAATAGCATTTTCCGTTGTTTTTAATACCATGGTGTCACGCCAAGTGCGATGAATTTCACCGTCATGCTTATAACTTTGAATTGTAATAAAGTCGCCTTCCTTTGGTAATTTCACTTTGTTACCAACTTTCTACAATTACAATTTATCCTGACTATTATATCATATTTTTCTAACCTAGGCTAAATTTTTTCACAGATAATCACGAAGGACAGCCTGAATCCGATCAAAGTCATAACCCTTTCGAGCCAAAGCCTGTATCAACCTTTGCTTCAATTCGTAGCCTTCATATTTACGATTATATTTTCTATACTGCTTATCCAGTTCCTTGGCGATTAAATCATCTTCATTTTCCTCATCGGCCACAAGTTCCAACTGACCCAGGCTTTGTTTGGCTGTCTCATAAGAAAAACCCTTACCCATCAATCCCTGTACAACTTTATCTTGCAAAGCTCGAAGAGGCAATTTTCTTTGGTATCTACCCACCAATTTCTCCCCAATCTTCCTAGCAAGCTCTGAAAAATCTTCCTCTGCCAGCCTTTTATCAATCAGCAGTTTAGAAATTCCTTTCTGCATCAACTTCTGACGAATCATAGCTGGTCCCTTATCTCCATTTAGAGCATTCTGACGGACATAGCTATCAACATAATTCCCATCGTCCAGCCATTTTTCCTCCTCTAATACCGTCACAATCTTGACAATATTGTTTTCTTCAATTTCATATTTTTTTAGATAATCACTAACTTCTTTTTTGGTACGTTGCTTGAAGGAAAGATAATAAAGTGCTAGATTTTTCCCATAAGAAAACTGAGCAAAATCGCGAAGCTCACGAAACTCCTGCTCCGTGATTTCCTTTCCCTTACTAAGCATGAAGCGAACAATTGTGTCTTCCGTAATATATAAACTATCCTGACCGTCCACTTCAAGTAAATAAAGACGTTTCTTCTTTTCAATTTTTGTAATTCTCATTCTTTCATTATACAGGATTTTTCGGTAAAATAATAATATGAATCTACAAGTAAACCAACGAATCCCTTTAAAAATCAAACGAATGGGCATCAACGGAGAAGGCATCGGATTTTATCAAAAAACGCTAGTCTTTGTCCCTGGTGCCCTTAAGGGAGAAGAAATTTTTTGTCAAATTACCTCAGTCAAACGAAATTTCGTTGAAGCAAAATTATTAAAAATCAACAAGGAATCAAAATTCCGTGTCAAGCCTGCCTGTGACATCTATCAAGCCTGTGGTGGTTGTCAAATCATGCACCTCCGCTATGATAAACAATTAGACTTCAAACAAGATCTCTTGCAGCAGGCCCTAAAAAAATTCAAACCAGCTGGCTACGAAAACTACACTATTTATCCAACAATCGGTATGGATAAGCCTAGCCACTATCGTGCCAAATTACAGTTTCAAACCCGTTCATTCAAGGATCAAGTCAAGGCTGGGCTCTACGCTGAAAATTCCCATCGCTTGATTGGAATTACGAATTGTTACGTCCAAGATGCCGAAACACAAGAGATTATCAACGGAATCGCAAAGCTACTCACCAAGCACCGTATTCCTATTTATAATGAGCGCAAGCAACATGGAATCCGCACGGTTATGGTCCGCAAGGCTCGAAAAACAGGTCAAGTTCAAGTGATCTTTGTCACCTCTTGTCAGGTTAATCTTATTAAATTAATTGATGAACTCACCAGTCAATTTCCAAGTATAATCACTATTGCTCTAAACTGGAATAGGCAGAAAACGAGTGATATTTATGGTGAAAAAACAGAAATTTTATGGGGAGAACAAGCTATCGATGAAGCTGTTTTAGATTACGAATTCTCACTATCTCCACGGGCATTTTACCAATTAAATCCCCAACAAACAGAAATTCTCTATGGCGAGGCCGTCAAGGCTTTGGATATTTCAGGAGATGAAGACTTGATTGATGCCTACTGTGGCGTGGGCACAATCGGCTTCGCCTTTGCTAAAAAGGTCAAATCTGTTCGAGGTATGGACATTATTCCAGAAGCCATCGAGGATGCTAAAGCAAACGCTAAGCGAATGGGACTATCCAATACCCACTATGAGGCAGGTAAAGCAGAAGAAATCATTCCAAAGTGGTACCAAGAAGGCTACAGGGCCGATGCCTTGGTAGTTGATCCTCCACGAACTGGACTCGACGAAAAGCTCCTCAAAACCATTTTGGATTACAAACCAGCTAAAATGGTTTATGTATCCTGCAACGTCTCCACTCTTGCAAGGGACCTTGTTGAGCTAAGCAAAGCCTACAAGGTAGAGTACATTCAATCTGTCGACATGTTTCCTCACACAGCACGGACAGAGGCGGTTGTTAAACTAAACAAAAAATAAAAGGCCTATAAGACTATAACGGGTAAACCCACTATGGTCATATAGAGCCTTTTTGAGTGTAGAAAAAAGTCCCCTACGACCTACACTGAAAAACAACAAAACTCACATTTTCCAACACCAAATTAGAAACAACTAACAATCTCATCAAAGTCATTAAAAAAAATGCCTTTGGTTTCAGGAAGATGAAAACTAGAAAAACGGATTTTGATGCTTTGAACAGTGAAAAGCGGCTCTATAATTTCTGTAGTGGGTAAATCCACCATAGAGATTATAGATCCTTTTTGAGTATATACAAAAAGTCCCATATGACCTATAATGAAAAGCAACCACACTCACATTAGAAAGACTCATATGGAATAAATCCAGAGTCAGGGAAGTGACTCGGGATTCCTGAGCCTAGAAATAAAAAAGCGAAGATCATACCACAGAACTAATTGGAATCAAAGACAAAAACATCAAAATTCTCTTCGTTTTGAAACATCAGACCCATCTAGAAATCAGGGCAAAGCTAGATTACGACAGCCCCGGTTGTCCTCATTG
>ALKQ01000016.1 GCA_000440235.1 Streptococcus suis 10581
CGACTAGAATTGA
This sequence comes from Streptococcus suis 10581, assembly GCA_000440235.1. GTDB lineage: Bacteria > Bacillota > Bacilli > Lactobacillales > Streptococcaceae > Streptococcus > Streptococcus suis_F. The sequence goes on from ALKQ01000016.1 coordinate 14, forward strand.
TATTATGAAGACTTTCGATACGCGTTCCCTACCTTATCGATCCATGAAAAATCACTGCCGTATTCTCCAAAAAGATAGTCGAAAACTGTCTCTGAATCGCTTCTTTTCTCGCACTTTTGGGCAAACGGTAACACCGAGAGAGGTTGTCCAGAAGACATTGAATTTCTCTGAGGAACTGAAATTCTATTACGAACTCTATCAGATCCTTCTCTTCCATTTCCAAGAGATGAACTCGAAATATTTCTTCGAGCTTCTAGAAGACAATTTGGATCTTGTCAATCCTGCCTTTAAAACTGTTTTTAAAACTTTTCTAAAGTATAAAACGTACATCACGAACGCCATGGAGCTTCCATATTCCAACGCTAAGCTGGAAGCGACCAATAAACTCATCAAAGACATCAAGAGGCAAGCGTTCGGCTTTAGGAACTTTACGAACTTTAAAACCAAGATATATATTGCTTTGAACATCAAAAATGAGAGAACGAATTTCGTCCTCTCTAGGTGTTAGCTTTTCATCTACCCACTACAGTTGACAATGAGCCAAAAAAAGAAGCCATATAAAACCAAAGATTATCTCCCCAGTCTTATACCACTTCTTTATCCTTAATATATAGATGTTTTATTGTCCATAATCATACTGATTATAACTCTTATTGAAGGAATCTAAGATGTCTTTTGCAGTTTCATTATATGGAGTTGTTGATTCAAGAACTCCTTTTACAATGATACGTTGCGTTGCATTATAGTCCGTACATGTTACCAACGTAACTTCTGTACGTCCTTCTACATCATCAATGACATAGACACTTTCAGGCGAAACAATTTCCACACTATCAATAACGTAGGTGTAAACATTGGTCTTGTCAGTAATATAGATTTTCATGCCGTTTTTAGCACGATCAAGCGGTGAAAAGAGAACATCTGCCGCACCAGTTACACCAAAAATATGGTGGCTGGCCAACGCATAATTTCCTTTCCCCATCTCTTGGTTTTCCTTCATGGTACCAGCTCCATACATGAGCGAAGTATTGAAGACCCCTTTAAAAATAGGAAGGTTGATACCAAGCTCGGGAACCGCAATTCCACCAATTACAGGTAAGCGTTGTGCATCCCACTGAGCTGCTAAAATAGCCTCTGTAGAAATAGACTGAACCTGATCGAAATCAAATGTTGTTTCAGCCTGTTTATTCTTTTCGATATCCTCTGTCGTAACATTACTAATCTGGTATTTATTCGTATTCCAGCCAATAATAAAATTACGGATAGAGGTGTTGAATATCAACGCTAGGGAAATCAGTATCAATACAACTGTTAAAAGATTGCGCCAAAAAGAACCTTTACGCTTCTTCTTGTTTTCACGTTTTGACATGACTATTTATTCCTTTTCTTCTTTAATTTCGGCAGCATCTACCAAGGCAAAGGTCATGATTTTCGCTTCATCATTCAAGCGCATCACTTTTACACCCATGGTTGAACGACCAGTTTGAGAGATATTGGCAACACTTGTACGAATAATAACGCCAGTATCGGTAATAACCATAATATCTTCATCACCAGATACCGTTGTCAAACCTGCCAGAGAACCATTCTTCTCAGCAACTTTAAGAGTCTTGATACCCTTACCACCACGACCTTTGGTTGGATACTCACTAGCTGGCGTACGTTTACCAAAACCTTTTTCCGTCAATACGAGTACTTCTTGGTCATCAGAAATCATAGTAGCGCCAACTAACTGGTCTCCCTCGCGTAAATTGATACCACGAACACCTGTTGCAGTACGGCCCATATTACGAACATCTGTTTCAGTGAAACGTACAGAATAACCGAACTTAGTCCCCATAATAACGTCTGCTTGGCCATTTGTTAAGAAAACATTGATGAGTTCATCGTCTTCTTTCAAATTCAAAGCTTTCAGACCGCTCTGGCGAATATTGGCAAATTCTGACACACTAGTCCGTTTTACAACACCTTGGCGGGTTGCAAAGAAGAGATAGCTATCTGCCTCCTGGTCCTTAGTTACATTGATAATGGTTTGAATTGCCTCATTTTCTTCCAATTTAAGCAAATTGACCACTGGAAGTCCCTTTGCAGTACGCCCATATTCTGGGATTTCATAGCCTTTGAGACGGTAGACACGTCCCTTGTTAGTGAAGAAGAGCAAGCGATCATGAGTGCTTGTAGAGACTAATTCTCGTACAAAATCATCATCCTTGACGCCAGTTCCTTGAACCCCACGTCCTCCACGCTTCTGAGCTTGAAACTCATCCTGTGCCAAACGCTTGATGTAGCCTTGGTTTGACAAGGTGATTAAAACATCCGTTTCTTCAATCAAGTCCTCATCTTCAAGGGAAAGAACTTCACCAACCATCAATTCTGTACGGCGTGGGTCAGCATATTTACGTTTGACTTCTTCTAATTCGTCTTTAATAATCTGAACAACACGCTCAGGCTTAGCTAGAATGTCAGCCAAATCTGCAATCAAGGCCACTAACTCATCATATTCTGATTGAATCTTGTCGCGTTCCAAACCTGTCAAACGACGAAGACGCATATCAAGAATGGCCTGACTCTGACGTTCAGAAAGGTCAAATTTCTCCATCAATTCAGCTTGAGCAATAGCATCAGTTTCTGAATTACGGATAATGCGAATGACTTCATCAATATGGTCAAGAGCAATCAGCAAGCCTTCCAAGATATGAGCACGCGCTTCTGCTTTTTCTTTATCGAATTGCGTACGACGAGTGACTACTTCCTTCTGGTGTTCAATATACGATTCTAGAATTTGACGAACAGAAAGAATTTTCGGCACCCCGTTTTGGATGGCCAACATATTAAAACTAAAGTTGGTCTGCAACTGGGTTTGCTTGAAAAGATTATTCAAAATAACATTGGCAGAAGCATCGCGGCGAACCTCGATGACAAAACGTACACCCTCACGGTTGGATTCGTCTCGAACAGCCGTAATTCCATCTATGCGCTTTTCTTGAACTAATTTGACAATATGTTCTTGAACCTTGGACTTGTTCACCATGTATGGAAATTCTGTAACGACAATACGCTCACGGCCGTTTCCATACTCTTCAATCTCTGTACGAGAACGAAGGGTAATAGAGCCCTTACCAGTTTCGTAAGCACGGTGAATACCAGATTTGCCCATGACTAAGGCACCAGTCGGAAAATCTGGTCCAGGAAGGACTTCCATAATTTCACGAGTTGTTACTTCTGGATTGTCCATAACCAGCTTAACAGCTTCGATGGTTTCTCCCAAGTTATGTGGTGGAATATTGGTTGCCATACCAACAGCGATACCTGTTGTACCATTAACCAAAAGATTTGGAAAACGTGCTGGCAGAACCTCTGGCTCACGCTCACTGGCATCGTAGTTGTCCGCATAGTTTACCGTGTTCTTGTTAATATCACGGAGCATTTCCAAAGCAATCTTGCTCATGCGTGCTTCTGTATAACGCTGAGCGGCTGCTCCGTCGCCATCCATGGAACCAAAGTTTCCGTGACCATCAACTAACATGTGACGGTAGCTCCACCATTGTGCCATACGAACCATTGCTTCGTAAATCGCACTATCTCCATGCGGGTGATATTTACCCATAACATCCCCTGTGATACGGGCTGATTTTTTATGTGGTTTATCCGGTGTAATTCCTAATTCATTCATCCCATACAAAATACGGCGATGAACCGGCTTCAGACCATCACGTACATCAGGCAGAGCACGTGAAACGATAACACTCATGGCATAGTCGATGAAGGATGATTTCATCTCATTGGTCAGATTAACCGTTACTAAGTTTTTATCTTGCATTATATGCCTCTTTCAACAGTCATTGTGCTTCTATTATACCATATTGGCGAATAAATTTCTTTGTTGGAAACTAGCATGTAAACATTTTCAAACGCGCTTTCACAAGTGACAAAAAGCTTAAAACATGCTAGAATGTATTATGGTCGGGATGAAGTCATCCCCAAATAAAACTAAGGAGATGTTTAGCAATGACTGCAACTAAACAACACAAAAAAGTAATCCTTGTCGGTGACGGTGCCGTAGGTTCTGCTTATGCTTATGCTCTTGTTAACCAAGGGATTGGTCAAGAATTGGGTATCATCGATATCAACAAAGACCGTACTCAAGGTGATGCAGAAGACTTGAGCCACGCATTGGCTTTCACATTCCCTAAAAAAATCTACTCTGCTGAGTATTCAGATGCTCATGACGCAGACTTGGTTGTTTTGACAGCTGGTTTGCCACAAAAACCAGGTGAAACACGCCTTGAATTGGTAGAGAAAAACCTTCGTATCAACCAACAAATCGTTACAGAAATCGTTAACTCTGGTTTCAACGGTATCTTCCTTGTTGCTGCTAACCCTGTTGACGTATTGACTTACTCAACTTGGAAATTCTCTGGTTTCCCTAAAGAGCGTGTTATCGGTTCTGGTACTTCTCTTGACTCAGCTCGTTTCCGCCAAGCATTGGCTGAGAAAATCGGTATTGACGCACGTTCAGTTCACGCTTACATCATGGGTGAGCACGGTGACTCAGAATTTGCAGTTTGGTCACATGCCAACGTTGCTGGTGTGAAATTGTACGACTGGTTGCAAGATAACCGCGATATTGATGAGCAAGGTCTTGTTGACTTGTTTGTATCTGTTCGTGATGCAGCCTACTCAATCATCAACAAAAAAGGCGCAACTTACTACGGTATCGGTGTTGCACTTGCACGTATCACTAAAGCAATCTTTGATGATGAAAATGCAGTACTTCCATTGTCAGTTTACCAAGCTGGTCAATACGAAGGTGTTGAAGATGTCTTCATCGGTCAACCTGCCATCATCGGTGCCCACGGTATCGTTCGTCCAGTAAACATCCCATTGAGCGAAGCTGAATTGCAAAAAATGCAAGCATCTGCTAAACAATTGAAAGACATCATCGATGATGCTTTCGCAAACCCAGAAATTGCAGCTGGTGTTAAAAACTAATTATATAAAATAGTAAAAAAGGTGAGCAATAGCTCGCCTTTTTTACCTTCTAATATCATAACGTAACATAGCAATTCCATCTGTGACAGTGGACTCTACCAAGAGCAATTTCTTTTCTTCCAAAAGTGAGGCGAAAAGTGGAATACCGTCACCCAAAATAGTAGGAATAATCCCAATAATAAGGTGATCAATCACTCCCGCCTCTAAACAGTCCTGAACCAGACTTGCTCCACCAAACAACCAAATATCTCCACCTTCTCTAGAACGAAGTTCCATAATCTCCCCAATGATGTCCCTTACGAAACGCACATTACCATAGTCCGTCTGCTCGGTACGACTCGCAACGATAAATTGCTTTTCCTGATATCCTTCAATCATTTCCAACGGACAATCTTCTAATGATTTTCTCCCCATCACAACTGTATCACAGTTGTTAAAGAATTTTTGATTATCAAACTGTAAGACTGTATCGTATTTATCGGTACCATGTCCTTCAATCCAATCGTAGCTTCCGTCCTTACATGCAATAAATCCATCTAAACTCATTGCAATATTTAACACCAATCGCCTCACAATTAACCTCATTTCATACCTTAGTGACAAAATATTATACCAGTCATTCTTCCTATTCTCAACCAAAAGTCCCTCTAACTCCTCTTCCTTTGAATAGGACAATTATTCATTTCCTGTACAGCAAAGAACATGATAAAAAGATCCACTGGACCTAAAAAAATTGAAGAAGTTTGCGAAAGATAGCAGGTTATTAAACTCTTAGAAACATTGATATTTCGACGTTTCTGAGAGTTTTTAATTTTCAACATAAAGAAAAAAGATTGAAGCAAATTGTCCAAAATAGACTTTTTCTTCAATCTGAAAGGTTCGCTGGACCTTATTCGCTTTCGTATTTTCAAGCTCATGATAAAAAGGTCCACTGGACCTTTTTATTTAGATTTGATATAGTTGATACCGTCTGCTTTAGGAGCGACTGCTTTACCAAAGAAAGCAGACAGAGCAATAACAGTAATCAAATATGGTGCAATTTGAAGATAAACCGTTGGAATATCTTTCAATCCTGGTAATTGTCCACCCACTACTGCCAAACTTTGCGAAAGACCGAAGAATAGACTGGCAAGCATAGCGCCAATTGGATTCCACTTACCAAAAATTACAGCTGCTAGAGCGATGAAACCTGAACCTACGATTGTTGTTGCAGAGAAGTTGATATTCACTGATTGAGCACTTACAGCTCCACCAACACCACCAAGGAAACCAGCAATCAATACACCTGCATAACGCATAGCGTAGACATTGATTCCCAAAGTATCCGCTGCTTGCGGATGTTCACCTACTGAACGAAGGCGCAAACCGAACTTGGTTTTATAAAGGATGAACCAAGCAAGAAATGCTGTTGCAATAGCTACATAACCCATCAAGCTTGTATTTTTGAAGAAAATTTCACCAATGATTGGAATATCTGCCAAGATAGGGAATGAAAATTTACCAAATGATTCAGTAATACTATCAGTTTGACCCTTATTATAGATAACTTTGACTAGGAAAACTCCCAATGCTGGAGCCAAAAGGTTCAACACCGTACCTGATACAACATGGTCTGCACGGAAATTAATCGTCGCCATCGCATGAATAGCGGCAAAGATAACACCAGCAAGACCTCCTACAATAACAGCTAATAATGGAGTAGCATTACCAAATGTCCCTGCAAATTCGATATTGAAAACAACACCAGCAAAGGCACCGATAACCATGATTCCTTCTAGACCAACGTTTACAATACCACCGCGTTCAGAGAAAACTCCTCCAAGACTGGTAAAGATTAAGGGTGCTGAATAAATCAACATTTGCGAAATGAGTAAGGCAAGAATTGAAACATTCATCTTATTTCGCTCCTTTCGCTTTATTTCTAGATTTTAATAATTGTTCAAAAATAAATTTCACACCGATAAAGAAAATGATTGATGCCGTAACAACGTTGATCAATTCAGGTGGAATCTGTGCACGTACCATACCTGGGGCACCGACAGAAAGAACACCGAATAGAAAGGCAGCCAATGGAATACCTAACGGTGAATTAGAAGCTAAAAGCGCTACTGACATACCATTAAAACCAATATCCAAGTTACCGCTTTGGATATAAACGTTTTGGAAAGTACCCAAACCTTGGATAGCTCCCCCAAGACCCGCAAGAGCACCTGAAATAACCATAGATAGAATAATCGTACGTTTCGCAGACATACCCGCATAATCCGATGCTGTTGGGTTAAGCCCCACTGAGCGAATCTCAAAACCAAGAGTCGTTTTGGTCAATAGGAACCAAATCACAAAAACTGCAATAATGGCAAAGAAAATACCAATATTCATACGTGAGTTATCTGTCAATGCACGGAGCCACTCTGTTTGGTAAGAGGCATTTGCTGACACGTTAACTGTCGAGTCTGTATTCTTCATCAAACTATCTGCAAATACATCACGAATGATATAGTTACATGAATAGAGTAAGATGTAGTTCATCATAATCGTAACGATAACTTCACTTGTTCCCAAATAGGCACGTAGAATACCTGGAATAGCTCCAGCAATACCGCCTGCCAACATAGCAATCAAGACTGTTCCCAAAATCAAAACTGGACGTGGTAAGTCAGGATTTGCCAAGGCAAACCATCCAGCAAAAACCCAACCAACATAGGCCTGACCAGACAAACCAACGTTGAAGAAACCTGCACGACTAGCTACTGCGAAACCGAGAGCAGTGAAAACCAGTGGTGCCATTGCACGGAAAATTTCACCAATTGATTTGATATTACCAAAAGCTGAATAGAATAACTCTTCATAGCCCCAAATTGGATCGTAGCCAAAAACAAGCATGACAATCGCTCCAAGTAGGATACCGCTGACCACAGCCATTAATGGAAGGGCCAAATTCTTATATTTATTAAGCATGTTCTTCTCCCTTCTCAATATGTCCACCTGCCATCAAGACACCTAACTCTTGTTTATTGGTCTTAGCAGGTTCAACAATACCATGGATGACACCATCATGGATAACAGCAATTCTATCTGATACATCCAAAATTTCATCCAATTCGAAGCTGACAACAAGAACAGCCTTACCCTTATCACGTTCTGCAATGAGACGCTTACGAATATACTCAATAGCACCAACGTCCAAACCGCGTGTTGGTTGGCTAACGATGAAAAGGTCTGGGTTGCGATCGATTTCACGCGCGATGATAGCTTTTTGCTGGTTACCGCCTGAAAGAGCCTTGATTGGGACGAGTTCACTCGCCCCACGAACGTCAAATTCTTCCATTAACGCGCGTGCTTTTTCATTAATGATATTATAGTTCAAGATACCATTTTTTGAAATCGGTTCTTTATAGTAAGTTTGAAGCGCAAAGTTCTCAGCAACAGTCATCGGAAGAACGAGTCCATCACGATGACGATCTTCGGGAACGTGGCTCACTTGCATTTCTGTAATTTTACGTGGAGTTTTACCAACTACTTCCTCACCTTTGATAGTGATTGAGCCAGATTTTACCTTACGTAAACCAGTGATTGCCTGAATCAACTCACTTTGACCGTTTCCGTCGATACCGGCAATACCAACAACCTCACCTGCTCGAACATCAAGCGACAAGCCCTTAACTGCTGGAATACCACGGTTTTCATTGACAACCAAATCCTTAATTGACAAAATGACCTCTTTAGGACTCGCTTCAACTTTCTCTGTTTTAAAGGAAACGGAACGTCCAACCATCCACTCAGCCAAATCTTGGTTTGTTGCTCCCTCAACGGCAACTGTTTCGATCGATTTACCTCGACGAATAACTGTTACACTATCGGCAACTGCACGAATTTCATCCAATTTGTGCGTAATCAAAATAATAGATTTACCTTCTTCAACCAAGGCTTTCATAATTTTCAAGAGCTCTGCAATTTCCGCAGGGGTCAATACAGCTGTCGGCTCATCAAAAATTAAAAGGTCTGCTCCACGGTAAAGTGTTTTAAGGATTTCTACACGTTGCTGTGCACCTACAGAAATATCTGCAACCTTTGCAGTCGGATCAACTTCAAGACCATATTTAGCAGAAAGTTCTTTAATTTCTGCGATAGCTTTTTTAAGGTCAATCACGCCGCCTTTGGTGGTTTCAGAACCAAGAATGATGTTCTCAGCAACTGTGAAAGCATCAACCAACATAAAATGTTGGTGCACCATACCAATACCCAATTGAGCAGCTTTGGATGGAGAGTCAATCTTCACGGATTGACCGTTGATAACAATTTCACCGCTTGTAGGTTCCAACAAGCCAGCAAGCATGTTCATCAGAGTAGATTTACCCGCACCATTCTCACCAAGAAGGGCATGGATTTCACCACGTCTGACATTCAAATTGATGTGGTCATTTGCTACAAATTCACCAAATATCTTAGTGATATTTCGCATTTCAATGACATAATCCTTAGTCATAATCTATTATCCTTTCTGACTATAGCCTTCTGAAAATTCTTCAGTACTACTTTAGTACCTTAAAATTCTTCATCAACTACACCATTTTTGTCAGTAAAACCTACCATAGCTGATAGGCTTTACTGAGAAAAATCTCAGCCCGAAAACGGCGACCCCGTCGGGTCGCCGAATCGGAATTGTCGAAAAGAAATTCATTAAGGTTTTTCAGGAACTTCTACTTTACCATCCAAGATAGCTTGCTTAGCATCTGCAACTGCTTTAGAAGCATCTTCTGAAAGGTTAGTTTCTGCCAATTCAACACCTTTATCTTTCAATGAGAATTGAAGTACTTGACCACCAGGGAATTCACCTGCAACAGCTTTAGTTGCAATATCTTTAACTGAAGTACCAACTTGTTTCAATGTTGAAGCCAATACAAAGTTAGAAGACTTACCATCTTTAGAAGTGTATTCACCTTCTGCTGATTGGTCACGGTCAACACCGATTACCCAAACTTTATCTGCTTCATTACGAGTTTCATTTTCTGCTTTAGCAGCAGCAAATACACCGTTACCAGTACCACCAGAAGCGTGGAAGATCACGTCTGCACCTGCAGCATATTGAGCAGCTGCAAGAGTTTGACCTTTAGCAGCATCACCAAATGAACCTGCATAGTCAATTGTAATCTTGATGTCTTTGTTTACAGACTTAGCACCCGCAACGAAACCAGCTTCAAAGCGATCGATGATAACACCTTCCATACCACCGATGAAACCTACGTGGTTTGTCTTAGTTGACTTAGCTGCAGCAACACCAGCAAGATATGATGCTTCATGGTCTGCGAAACCTACGCTGACTACGTTGTCTTGATCTGGAACAACACTATCCACGATTACATAGTGTGTGTCAGGATTATTTGGTGCAACCTCAGCAATCGCACTCTCCAAGGCAAAACCAATACCGAATACAAGGTTGTAACCACCAGCAACAGCTGAATCAAGGTTTGTAATGTATTCTGATTCATTAGCTGATTGGAAGTAATCGTAGCCATTACCTTTAGAAAGACCAGCTGCATTACCCCATTCTTGAAGACCTTCCCATGCAGATTGGTTGAATGAACGGTCATCAACACCACCAATGTCAGTAACGATAGCAGCTTTCACAGATGTGTCCGCTGATGAAGATGCTTCTGAGCTACTGCTTTTTGAAGCACGGTTACCACATGCAGCCAAAGATACAGCCGCAACAGCTGCTAGACCAAGTCCAACAAGTTTCTTGTTCATTTCTGAACCCTCCTAAAAATCTTTTTGCAACTACATTGTTGCAGAGTAATATTGCTACAGTCAAATGACTGTCATACAGACTAGGTTAAGTCTGTAAAGGAATATGGAAGTAATTCCCCGACTGTCATCTCGACTGTCGATTTATCTTTAGCGACCAAGGTCACTTTTAAATCCTTATCAAAAAATTCTGCCATAACTTGGCGACAAGCTCCACAAGGAGATATTGGCTTTTCTGTTTCACCATAAATAATGATTTCAGAAAAATCTTTCACACCTTCAGAAATGGCTTTGAAAATAGCTGTCCTTTCAGCGCAATTGGTCAAACCAAAGCTTGCATTTTCAATGTTTACACCCGTAAATATTTCCCCTGTCTTAGCTACAAGAACTGCACTAACTGGAAACTTTGAGTACGGTACGTATGCTTTTTGACTGTTTTTTACAGCTAATTCAATTAAATCAATAGTCTCCATCCGCCTGTGCTCCATTCATGATTGCCACGCCTGATGACGCACCAATACGAGACGCTCCTGCTTCGATAAAGGCAATGGCATCTTCATATGAACGTGCACCACCTGAAGCCTTCACTCCCATGTCAGGACCTACTGTTTTTCTCATTAAGGCAACATCCGCTACTGTGGCACCGCCTGTAGAAAATCCTGTAGATGTTTTAACATAGTCCGCACCAGCTTCTTGAGATAATTGACAAGCTTTCACTTTCTCATCATCAGTAAGGAGGCATGCTTCGATGATAACTTTGACTAGTTTATCACCACTTGCTGCTACAACAGCTTTAATATCCTCCAAAACCAAATCGTAATTTCCAGTTTTCAGAGCACCGATATTGATAACCATGTCAATCTCATCTGCTCCTTTTGAAATTGCATCTTTTGTTTCGAAAGCTTTTACAGCAGGTGTGTTTGCTCCGAGAGGGAAACCAATAACCGTACAAACTTTTACATCACTATCTTTCAAGCTTTCAGCTGCTAAAGCAACCCAAGTTGGGTTAACACAGACACTTGCAAAATCATATTCTTTTGCTTCTGCCAAAATCTTTTCAACCTGCTCTTGTGTTGTCTCAGGTTTCAAGATTGTATGGTCAATATATTTATTCAATTTCATGGTTTTCTCCGTATATTAAGAAATAATCTCTATGATTTCTTTCGTTTTTACACTTTCTTTATCTATTTTAACATTTTTTTGGAAATTTGTAAGCATATTTTCCGAAATATTTTCATTGGCATAAATCGTTGCGATTTGTTCACCCTTAGAAACAGCTTCCCCTACTTTCTTATGGAAGACAATACCTGTTTCATAATCTAAATCGTCTGTCTTGACTGCGCGACCTGCACCAAGTTTCATCGCAAAGAGACCGAATTCCAACGCAGGAAGCCCTACAAGGTATCCATCCTCCTCCGCAAGAACTGGAACTTGCTGTGTAACCTGAACTGGACGATATAAATCTTCTAAGTCACCACCTTGAGCAAGGACCATCTCTTCAAATTTCTTCAAAGCTGCACCATTGTCAATATGTTGGCGTACTTCTTCAATGCTTTTCTCTACATTTGCAAGCCCCAACATAATTTGGGCTAGTTCACAGATAAATTCGGTAACATCTTCTCGACCTTTACCCTGTAAAATTTCAATAGCCTCTAAAATTTCCAAACGATTTCCAATCGAAGTTCCAACTGGTTGAGACATGTCAGTCAAAACTGCAACTGTCTTACGTCCAACCGCCTTGCCAAGGTCCACCATGGTTTGAGCTAGAACCCGTGCTTCTTCAACGGTCTTCATGAAGGCACCTTCTCCCACTGTTACATCTAGAAGAATCGCATCCGCACCTGCGGCAATTTTCTTAGACATTACCGAGCTGGCAATCAGTGGAATAATGTCAACGGTTGCTGTCACATCTCGAAGGGCATAGAGCAATTTATCAGCTTTGACAAGATTGTCTGACTGTCCGATAACTGCAACACCAGTATCTTGAACTTGCTTGATGAAATCTTCTTGACTAACTTCAATCTGGTATCCTTTGATTGACTCTAACTTATCCAAGGTTCCGCCAGTATGACCAAGTCCACGACCGCTCATCTTTGCAACTGGAATATCAAAACTTGCTACCAATGGCGCTAAGATGAGTGTGACCTTATCTCCGACACCACCTGTAGAATGCTTATCTACCTTGATGCCCGGAATTGCAGACAAATCAATCTGTTCACCCGTTGCAACCATAGACATTGTCAAATCAGAAATCTCACGTGTTGACATCCCTTTGAAATAAATCGCCATCGCCAAGGCTGACATTTGATAATCCGGTACTGTCCCAGCTACATATCCATCAATCAACCATTTGATTTCTTCAGACGATAGTTCTAAGCCATCACGCTTTTTTTGAATTAAATCAACTGCTCTCATTCTCTCACACTTTCAAGGATGTAGTAACCCTTGTCTTTCTTTATAATCTGGCAGTTGCCGAACACCTCTTCCATCTTAGCCTTGGCACTCGGTGCACCTTGTTTCTTTTGAATGACAATGGTCAAGGTTCCGTTTGCCTCTAAGCGTTGAAAGGCTCCAGCAATTACTTCATGTACAACCGATTTTCCGGCCCGAATAGGTGGGTTTGAAACAATATGATTGAATGTTTCGTCCACGTTTTCGTAGATATTGGATTGATAAATTTTAGCGGTAACACCATTCCTCTCAGCATTTTTTGTAGCTAAATCCAAAGCTCTGCTATTAATATCAATCAGTGTTGTCTTGGTGCTGAACACCTTGGCAAGTGTCAAACCAATTGGTCCATAACCACAACCAACATCCAACACCGATGCCCCTTTTTCAAAATGAAGGGTTTTTAAAAGCACTTGACTACCATAATCAACCATCTTCTTGCTAAAAACACCTGCATCTGTCATGAAAGACATTGGGGTGTCTAGTAAGTTTACGTGGATCTCATGAATATCATGTGCTACTGTAGGATTTTTTTCGTAATACATATTGGACATGTACTTATTATAACATTTCCTAAAAACGTTTTCAAGAGTTTTTCTTACATGAAAAGTATGATAAAATGAAATCGATATTGAAACGCTTACCTACAGGAAGAATTATGTATGAAAAATGAATTTTTAAATTTTGAACAAATTGACCGAGCCACTTGGCAACAACTACATCGTAAGACTACCATTCCACTTAGTCAAAGTGAACTAAATTCTATTAAAAGTTTTAACGACCGCATTCAATTACATGAGGTTTCTGACATCTATCTTCCTTTGGTTAATCTTATCCATATCTATCGGAAAGCACGCAAAGACCTCAATTTTACGAAGAGTTTATTTCTACAAAAGACTATCAAGCCACAACCATTTATCATTGGTGTTTCTGGAAGTGTTGCTGTCGGCAAATCAACAACTAGTAGATTGCTGCAAATTCTTATCGCTCGGACATTTAAACATGCCAAGGTTGAATTAGTGACAACAGATGGTTTTCTCCATCCAAATGCGGTCTTAGAAGAACGGCACCTGTTAAATAAAAAAGGTTTTCCTGAATCCTATGACATGGAGAAATTGATTGATTTCCTTGATAAGATAAAAAATGGCTACGACTGCCAAATTCCTGTCTATTCACATGAAATCTATGATATTGTCCCCAACAAAACTCAAGAAATTAAGTCTCCAGATTTCTTGATTGTTGAAGGAATCAATGTATTTCAAAATCCACAAAACCAGCGCCTCTATGTCAGTGACTATTTTGACCTGTCTATATACGTTGACGCTGATGTGAAGCATATTGAAACCTGGTACTTGGAGCGATTCCAAAAATTATTGACATTGGCAAAAAACGACCCTAACAACTATTACCATCGTTTTACCCAGATGACGTACCCTGAGATTCTATCTATTGCCCAGAATACTTGGAAAAATATTAATCTAGCTAACTTAGAAAAATTCATTGAACCAACCAGAAACCGTGCTGATATTATTCTTCATAAGGCCGAAAACCATGAGATTGATAAAATTTATCTAAAAAAATAAATTTCACTTGTCAAAAACACTCTTTTCAGATATAATGGTATAGTTAGTACAAGAAAGGGTGGAGGTGAAACCATTGGCAAACATTAAGTCAGCTATCAAACGCGCTGAATTGAACGTTAAACAAAACGAGAAAAACTCAGCACAAAAATCAGCTATGCGTACTGCAATCAAAGCATTTGAAGCTAACCCATCTGAAGAGCTTTTCCGTGCTGCTAGTTCAGCAATCGATAAAGCAGAAACTAAAGGTTTGATTCACAAAAACAAAGCAAGTCGCGATAAAGCACGTCTTGCATCAAAACTTGCTTAATTAAAAAAAAGAAACCTTTGGGTTTCCTTTTTTTTTATTTTTTCCATCATAAGGAGGCGGGACAAAGTGGAACAGTTTTCCCTCGATGAGTAACATCATTAACTCGTCAACCACAAAGCCCTCACTAAGATTATACACCTAGTGAGGGCTTTATGTTTGTTTTCATTGAGAGCGGAGCCACCATGGATGTCTTTCCCACTCCCTATTTTTTATTATTAGGGAAGAACACGCTCCTTGAGATTCAAACTAATTCGTTAGAACCAATCTGCCAGTTCAAATGTATAGGTTTGGTCATTATAATAGTACTGATACTCTCCTACATCGCCCAAGGCCTGAAAAATAGCATTATTTTCAGTAGAGGCCAATGTAATCATTTGTTGCATTGCTTCGGCTGTTCCGAATTGCAAGACTACTTTATCCGTACCTTGTTGTCGCTGGTCAGTGATGGACTGTAAAACTGCAGCTTCATCAAAGCTTGTGAAATAAACTCCCTTTTGAACATAGTAATTCAATGAATTATCTGTACACTTTGGATAGATCAATGCTCTAGGTTCGTAATATTGTTCTTCTCCCCAATAGTCGAGTAGGTCGGTATCAGCAATTCTACTTCTCTCTAATATTTCATCAGGGACACATAGATAATCGTATGAAATATCTGTATGCGCTTCTCCACTTATAGCTTGATCAAAAACTGGATCTCCCCAAGTCGTATCAACACCATAGTATTGTCCATTTATCTTGACTAGATTCCAAGCATGCCCAAACTCACCGTTTTGCCCATTTTTTGCAATCCCTGTGACATAGATACAATCAATGCCTGCTTTTTTACATAGATATTGGAAGGTGCGACTATAGCCAGCACAAACGGATTTCTTATCTAATAGCACACTGGTAATTCCTTGGCTTCTCCACGTGACAGAGTTGTTCTGAAGGGCTTCAAGGTCGTAATCCGTTTGCTTTATAATCACCTCGTAAAAATATTTAACTTTCTCATAGTCCGACCCTGTTGGTGCCTGAGCAAGTATCTTATTCACTTCCTCTTCTATTTTATTTCGTGTAGGAGATAAATCAGTCGGATACGCTGGCTCTTCTAAATCCAATATATCAACTCCGCCACTCATTGCCGCTTCATCTGTTAGCCAGTAAAATTCTGGATAATCATGAGCGACAGAAAAATAGACGCGCGAATATATTTCATCATTAACAGAATCAATATTGATCACTTGCATCCGCTTGCTGAGCCCATTAACAAATTGGAGATAGACACGACGTTCCTTATCAGTATCCAATTGTTGGTAGTAGAAATTTCCTTGAACCTCTTCTTTTAATGCTGTTAATTCTGCTTCTAGTTGCTTTTTTTCTTTAGAAAACTCAATTTTAGCTGCTTCCAAACGCTCACTCAGCTCTTGTCCTCCTCCTGAACAAGCAGAAAGGACTGTCGCCGATAATAATATGGTTAAAACGCCACGAGAAACTTTCCTCATATTTACCTCCATTCTTGTTTAAGTATAACATAATTAGGAGACTTCTGACGAACTACTCAAAAAAATTAGACTAGAATTTTCCTAGCCTAATAATATTGTTTTATTTAGGTAATCCTACCTCAAAAATAGTTCCTTTCGGTTGGTTATCTCTAACAGAGATTTTCCCACCTAGTGTCTTAATAATTTGCTGAGCCAGCGATAATCCTAGACCGAAACCACCTTTTTGACGCGTTCTAGCCTTATCAACTCGATAAAAGCGATCAAAGATTTTCTTCTTATCGGCATCTCTGATTCCCAAACCATTGTCGGCAACTGTGAAGTAGACAGATTTATCCTTGATATTAGCTGTAATTTGAATTCTGCCATCATCGTCGGTATACTTCATAGCATTGTCAAATAAAATGGTAAGCAACTGTTTAATCAGGACCTTGTCTGTTCGAATCGGCTGATGAATCAAATTATTAACTGTTAGTGTTTTTCCATTTTCTTCGGCAATCATAAGGTAATTAGCAAAGATTTCATCAAAATAGTTGGGTTGGACATCGATCATATCGACTTTTAAGCCATCATCACGACGAGCCAAATTGAGCAGGTTCGTTGTCAATAATCGCATATTTCGGACTTCTTCCAAACTAGATCCGATGCTTTCACTACTCTCTAAAATCGTCGCTTCGGGATGGCGAAACAGGCTCTCCAAGCGATTTTGGAGAACAGCCAACGGCGTACGCAACTCATGACTAGCATTTTCAACAAAGTCTTTTTGCTTTTGATAACTGATTAGAATTGGACGCATACTAAGATTTGATAGGTAAATACTGGCCAAGATAGAAATGAGCCAAGCTGATACCATAACAATAGCAACTGTCGATTCATAGGTCTCAATGGAGGATTTTATTTGGCTGACATTCACTAAAATTGTCGCATATTTTATATCATAGGACGAATAATAACCTAGTTCATCTGTAGCCAGCTCAATCGTCACATAGCGATAATCTTCAGACATACCGAAGCTTGATTCAACCGTTGCTTCCTTAATTTCGCCCAATTTTTCCTTATCTAACGGTAGGTCGGCCAAACCAGTAAAAGTATCCGGATTGACCATTTCTCCACTTTTACTATAGAGTAAGACATGAGTATTGATACCTAATTTCAGCTGATCTACATCTCTAGTATTTTTTTGATTTTTAGGAACAGGTATGCTATCTGAGCTAGAGCTCGTCGTTTCTTCACTAGTTGGGCTATCTTGAAGTATAAAGACAGAGTTAGGCTCATAGGTTCTTGCGATTGCAAAACCAACAGCC
This sequence comes from Streptococcus suis 10581, assembly GCA_000440235.1. Lineage (GTDB taxonomy): Bacteria > Bacillota > Bacilli > Lactobacillales > Streptococcaceae > Streptococcus > Streptococcus suis_F. The sequence goes on from ALKQ01000016.1 coordinate 17,874, forward strand.
ATCGCTGGTTCTTCCTTAATCCGTTTCAAGGTATTATCTGAATTTTGATACATAGTTGAACGCATTAATTGAAAAATGATAGCTGTCATCAAGCCAAAAATCAGGGTAAATACTGCAAAATAACGGATAAAGAAAGAAAATTTATCCGTGTACACTAATTTTCTGATTCGCTTAGGCATTTTTTAGAATGTACCCGACACTACGCAGGGTTTGAAGATTTTCCCCGAAGGTCGTTCCTTTCAACTTTTTCCTAATTTTAGAAACATATACTTCTACTACTGAAATAGTAGTGTCACTGTCAAATCCCCAAATACGGTCAAAAATTTGAGTTTTTGGTAAGATAACATTTTGATTTTGCAAGAAGTAGACTAGTAGATCGAATTCTTTTCCTAGCAATTCAACTTCTTCGCCATTTACAGTTGTAGAGTTTGTCGATAAGTCAACGGTCACGTCCCCATAAGTTAGTGTGTTTTCATTAAACTTACCCGCTCGTTTTAATAGAGCTTGAATTCGCATCTTCAATTCTTCTAAATAAAACGGTTTTGTCAAGTAGTCATCAGCGCCCAATTCAAAACCATGACCTTTATCCTCTAGACTTTCCTTGGCTGTTGTAATCAGAACTGGTGTCGTAACACCTTTTTCACGTAACTCTTTCAAAACTTGGAAGCCATCTTTTTCAGGTAACATCAAATCCAAAAGAATCAAATCATAAACGCCTGTTTCCGCCTCATAAATACCCTCTTCACCATCAAAAACCTGCATAACATCCGCAAAATCATCTAGGAAGTCAAAAACTGAATTGGATAGGCTTAAATCGTCTTCTACTAACAAAATCTTAATCATGTCTATCTCCTTAACCTAACATCTAAAAGACAATTCAAAGACACAAGTAAAAACTTGGTCTTTGAACATATTTTTTCACTTTAATAAGTTGCCTCTGCATTTCTATCAGAGTTTAATTTATTATACCACTTATCTCAAATTTTTCCTATTGGTTTGAAGTGCTAGAACTACCTGAAATTTGTGCTTTTATTTCTTGATTCTTCTCTTTTAAAGCATTTACCTCATCTGAGGAAGTATTTGATTGTGTTGCACCACTTGTAGCATCCGAAGGGGTTGTCCCTTGACCAGGGGGCATGCCTTGACTATTTCCATTCTGTCCTGGAGGCATACCACGCATCTCACCGTTTCGACCCGATGGCATTCCTTGGGTTGTTTCGCCTGTTGCATCTGGTGGAGTCATACCTTGACTATTCCCATTCTGTCCTAGAGGCAGGCCTTGAGTGTTTCTATTTTGACCAGGGGGCATGCCTTGCATTCCACCATTAGAGGCGGGCGGCATTTGATTACCTGCGATTGAATTAGCTTGTCCGTTCGTTGCTCCATTCTGAGCTAATGCAGCTTGGCTTTGTATCGATACAGCTGTTAAAGATTTTGAAATGCTCATACCACCAGCAAATCCAAGAGTAGCGGCTGAAATAGCAACCGCTGCCAAAACTGTTTTCGACTGTGACTTTAATTGATTGATTATTGACATAAAATTCCTCTTTTCAATAAAATTTTATCATAGCGAGTCTTTACTCACCTGATGACACGAACAGTATAGAATGAGAAACTTAAACCAAGCTAAAGATTCATTGCATTTTCCTTAAAGCAAACTAAAAGAAGTCCTTTCGGACTTCCATCTTACAATTCAGTGATGTCGCCTGTTCGTAGGTAAACAACCCACTCACAGATATTTTTAGCATAGTCACCAACACGTTCCAAGTAAGTCAACACTTGGAAATAGTCACGACCAGCAACCAAGGATTCTGGATTCTTCTTGATTTCTTCTGTTGTTAATTCTTGGATGGCTGAATAAAAGTCATTGACGATTTCGTCACGAGCTGCCACTTCATAAGCGACCTCAACATCAGAGTTTGCTAGATATAGTTCGAGCGTTTCCTCAACAAGTTTGCGAACTTCTTTCCCCATTTTCTTGACTTCTTCCTCGACTACAGGAATGCGAACTTCGCCCTTCATCCGAATAGCAGCTTTTGCAATAGACACAGCATGATCCCCCATACGCTCCAAGTCGCTGGTTGCTTTTAAAACAGTGATAACACTCCGTAAATCTGTAGAAACTGGTTGTTGAAGGGCGATGATTTCAAGTGATTTTTTCTCCAATTTCACTTCGAAAGCATTAATTTTCTTATCTGCTTCAATGACTTCTTTTGCTAATTCACGATCATGAGTTGTAAAAGCACGAACGGCATTGTTGATTTGTGCCAACACTTCGTTCCCCATGGCGTAAAATTGGTTATGAAGTTTTCCTAATTCCTCTTCAAATTGAGCTCTTAACATGTGAACCTCTTTCTTTTTCTTATAGGCCTTAGCCGAACTTACCTGTAATGTAGTCTTCTGTTTCTTTATTGGCAGGATTCAAGAACATTTCTTTTGTCAAATTGTATTCTATCAAATCGCCATCAAGGAAGAAACCTGTTCGATCTGAAATACGTGATGCCTGTTGCATAGAACGTGTTACCAGCACCATTGTATACTTATCTTTCAGACCATAAAGTGTGTCCTCAATTTTACCAGCTGAGATTGGGTCAAGGGCTGATGTTGGCTCATCCAACAAAATAATTTTTGGGCTTGTTGCCAATACGCGGGCCACACATACACGTTGCTGCTGACCACCTGAAAGTCCAACTGCTGAGTCATGCAAGCGATCTTTCACTTCATTCCAAATAGAAGCACCAATCAAAGAACGCTCAACTGCTTCGTCCAAGACCTGCTTGTCCTTGATACCGTTAATACGTAAACCATAAACGACATTCTCGTAGATAGACATCGGGAATGGGTTTGGTTGTTGGAATACCATACCGATTTCCTTACGAAGATCAACAGTATCCGTACGAGGACTGTATATGTTCTTTCCGTTGTAATCAATCGCACCTGTCAATGTTACCTCTGGGTTTAAATCTCCCATACGGTTAATAGAACGCAAGAGGGTTGACTTACCAGAACCAGATGGTCCAATCAAAGCAGTAATTTCATTTGGATAGAAATCGATTGACACATTATTCAAGGCTTTTTTCTTGTTATAGTAAACAGACAAATCTTTTACTTGTAAAATAGGTGATGTCATTTGTTCCCTTTCTATCCAAAATGTCCTGAAACGTAGTCACTAGTTGACTTGAGTTTTGCATTCTGGAAGACGTTTGCTGTCTTATCGTATTCAATCAAGTCACCCAGATAGAAGAAAGCTGTGTAATCACTTGCACGAGCTGCTTGTTGCATGTTGTGCGTAACAATGATAATGGTGTAGTCCTTCTTCAATTCAAACATAGTTTCTTCTAACTGCATAGTCGCAATCGGGTCCAAGGCTGAGGCAGGCTCATCCATAAGCAAGATTTGTGGTTTTACAGAGATAGCTCGTGCAATACACAAACGCTGTTGCTGTCCACCTGATAAGGTAAAGGCTGACTTGTGCAAGTCATCTTTTACCTGATCCCAAAGGGCTGCTTGTTTCAGAGAAGTTTCAACAATCTCATCCAAAACCTGCTTATCTTTCACGCCTGCACGTTCATGTGCGAATGTGATGTTGCGGTAAATAGATTTTGCAAATGGGTTTGGACGTTGAAATACCATTCCGATATGCTTACGAATTTCGTAAACGTTCATGTCTGGTCTGTTGATGTCAATACCTTCATAAAGGATTTGGCCTGTTACCTTAGCAATGTCAATCGTATCATTCATACGGTTTAGACTGCGAAGATAGGTTGATTTCCCACACCCTGATGGTCCAATCAAGGCTGTAATTTTATTTTTTTCGAACTGCATATCAATGCCCTTGATCGCTTCATTTTTACCATAGTAAACATGAACATCTTTTGTTGAAAGGGCGATATTCTCCTCTGGAAAAGTAATGATATGGCGTTCATTCCAGTTGTAATCTGCCATTTTTTCTCCTTATAAGTCAGACTTCTAGGCTGCTGAAGTCATTTTCGCATGAAGTTTCTTACCGATATATCGTGCAGAAAGGTTGAAAATCAAGATGAAGACCAAGAGGATGGCTGCTGAACCAGCTGACACTTGAGTTGCATCTGGGATTGTCCCTTCGCTGTTGACCTTCCAAATATGAACCGCAAGGGTTTCTGATTGACGGAAGATAGAAATCGGACTCGTAACACTCAATGGATTCCAGTTTGACCAGTCAAGAGCTGGTGCTGACTGACCAGCCGTGTAGATAAGAGCTGCTGCCTCACCGAAGATACGACCAGATGCCAAGACGATACCTGTTACAATCCCTGGAAGTGCTTCTGGAATAACAACATGGAGAACAGTTTCCCAACGTGATAGACCAAGAGCCAATCCTGCTTCACGTTGTGTATGGTGAACGTGACGAAGGCTGTCCTCTACGTTACGCGTCATCTGTGGTAAGTTGAAGACTGTAAGAGCCAAGGCACCTGATAAGATAGAAAAACCGTACTCAAACTGAACAACGAAAATCAAGTAACCAAACAAACCAACGACAACGGACGGTAGGGATGATAAAATCTCAATACAGGTACGGATAAAGTTAGTCAATGGACCTTTTTTAGCATATTCAGCCAAATAAATACCTGCACCGGTTGACAAGGGAACAGAAATTAAGAGCGTTACAACCAATAGGAAGAATGAGTTGTAGAGCTGAATTCCAATACCACCACCAGCTTTGTAAGATGAAGATTTACTTGTCAAAAAATCCCAGCTTACATGTGGCAGACCACGTAGCAAGATGTAAAGAATCAGTGACGTCAAGATAACGACAATCACACCAGCGATTGAGTAAAGAATACCAGTCGCCAATTTATCAAATTTTTTAGCGTGCATAGTTTTTCTTACCCTCTCTTGTAATAAATTTCATAATCATGTTAAAGATAAGGCTCATCAAGAGCAAGACTAGTGCCAAGGACCATAGGACGTTGTTCTGAACAGTTCCCATAACCGTATTACCGATACCCATTGTCAAAACAGAAGTCAAAGTCGCTGCTGGCGTTGTCAAGGAAGTCGGGATAACCGCTGAGTTACCAACTACCATCTGAATCGCCAAGGCTTCACCAAAGGCACGCGCCATACCAAAGATAACGGCCGTAAAAATACCTGGCTTAGCTGCGTTCAAAATAACACGCCAAATCGTCTGCCAGCGAGTGGCTCCCATAGCCAAACTTGCTTCGCGGTAGTGACGAGGTACTGCACGCAAACTGTCAACCGTCATAAAGGTTACTGTTGGCAAAATCATGACAAAAAGTACAAATACACCCGACAAGATACCGAAACCTGTTCCACCGAAGATTGAACGTACAAATGGCACAACTACTTGCAAACCAATGAAACCATATACAACCGATGGAATACCAACCAAAAGTTCGATAACCGGTTGTAAGATTTTTGCACCACGTTTTGGTGATATTTCTGTCATAAAGACTGCTGCACCGATTGCGATAGGGGTCGCAACAACAGCTGACAGAATCGTAACAATGAAAGAACCTGAAATCATTGGCAGGGCACCAAATATTTTCGAGCTTGGTTCCCACTTGCTTCCAAATAAGAAATCAGTGATGCTCACACCGTCAACAAAGAAAGTCGATAATCCACGCTGCGCAACGAAAATCAAAATCATTGCAACAATAAAGACAATCAATGACAGACAAAGGAATGTAATTACCTTACCAAACTTCTCTAATCGAGAGTTTTTAGATGGAGACGATAACTCTTTTGCTAGTTGTTCGTTTTTCATGCTTACTCCTTCTCAGACACCGTGCCATCAGCACTTTTCACAACTTTCATATCGTTGATAGAAATGTATCCCATACTTTCAACGATACCATCTTGAACCTCATCTGACATCATGTAATCTAAAAATTCTTCTGTCAAATCAGTCGCATTTCCCATCGTATACATATGCTCATAGGACCAAATTGGCCAATCATTTGTTGCTACATTTTCAGCGGTTGGTTCAAAACCGTTTAGCTTAATTGTTTTAACGGAATCATCTAGATAAGCAAATGATAGGTAGGAAATTGCACCTGGTGTCTGAGCAACAATAGATTTTACCATACCGTTAGAATCTTGTTCTTGACTCTGAGCTGCGGTTTGTCCATCCATGATAACACTATCAAAGGTCGCACGTGAACCTGAACTAGCTGCACGGTTAATGATTGAAATTTCCAAATCCTTACCACCCAGTTCTTTCCAGTTGGTAATCTCACCAGTGAAAATCTTACGAAGATCTTCTGTGGTAATATTATCAACTGTGACTTTTTCATTGACAATCACAGCAAGACCTGCAACGGCAACTTGATGGTCTACCAATTTGCTGGCATCAATCCCTTCTTTTTCCTCAGCAAATACGTCAGAGTTACCAATCTGAACAGCTCCAGACTGAACCTGTGACAAACCAGTACCAGAACCGCCGCCCTGAACGTTGACGGATTTACCGATATTGACACTACCAAATTCATCTGCTGCTGCCTCAACAAGTGGTTGAAGCGCTGTCGAACCTACGGCTGTAATAGACTCTCCTCGATCGATCCAAGAAGAACAACCTGAAAGAGCCATACTACTCAAAAGAAACAAAGCTGCAATTCCAAGCTTCTGCTTTTTTTTCATTTCGTTTTTTCCTTTACATTTTTCAGTGGAATCTCCTAAAATTAACTCTGTATTTTACATAGAATTTACAAGATATTTCCACTCATCCACTATATCATATAAAAAGACAAGTTGCAAAAAAAATTTGCTGATTTATTTTAAAATCTCAACCCTTTTGGAAAGCCGTTTTTAAGCGTTCCAGATACAATTTTTGCGAAACCAAGACCGTTCCCCTGAACTGCTACCTGATACCAGCCATTAGATAAATCCTTGGACACAGCTATTGTATGTCCAGCAGTATAGGACGAGAATTCTTCTGAGCTGATTTCCACTCGATTTTTAACCTCCGAACTATGGAGTGCTAGACCTAAAGCAAAACTTGGTTCAAATCTTTTTTTCTTAAACGTCCCCAAGTGAAGACCATTTCGAGCAATCTTTACTTTTGACAAATCAGGAAGGCCGTGTGGCAGTAGATAGAGATTGTCACCAAAAACCTGCAGTAAACCATCCAATTGAACCCTTAAATGCTTCTGTTCAAATTCTTTCCAGAGAGATTGTTGTTCTCTTTTCAAATTGGATTTTCCTGGTTTTAATTTTTTCTGACTGGCTTCCCCTAGAAATCTAAATTTGGCAACGAACTGACCTTCTCCAGCAAAATGGTGGGGATACATACGAGCCGTTTGAGGATAGCCAATCCCTTCTGCCATGCCATTGATTTTGGGAATGTCTATTAGTTCCAAATCATACTGTTCTAAGAGCCACGTCACTACTTCTTCATTTTCCTCTGGTGACCAAGTGCAAGTAGAATAAATCAATTGACCACCTGGAGCCAACATATTCAAGGCCGATTCTAAAATCTCCCTTTGTAAGCTTGCACATTGTGCTGGATAATGTTTGGACCAATATTGAATCGCATCGGGGTCTTTTCGAAACATCCCTTCACCTGAACAGGGAGCGTCTAGGACAATCATATCGAAATATCCTGGAAAGACCTTTTCCAAGCGGTCTGCTGATTCATTTGTAACAACAACATTCCTCGCTCCGAAACGCTCAATATTTTCAGCCAATATTTTTGCTCGTTTGTTAGAAATTTCATTACTAACCAAGAGCCCCGTATTTTCTAAGTATGCAAGCAAATGAGTAGACTTTCCTCCTGGCGCTGCTGCCAAGTCCAATACTTTCATCCCTTTTTCCGGAGCTGCAATCTGACCGACAACCTGTGCAGCTGGCTCTTGTGAATAAACCAAACCAGTCACGTGTTCAGGCGATTTACCTGAAACTTTACCATAGTAAGACCAAGGCATATCTGGAATTGGTTGCTCAAAGTCCAACTGATTTTCCTTTAGCGGATTGACCCGAAAACCTGAAATAGCTGGCTCATCAAAGCTCTCAAAAAATGCTTGGGCTTCACTACCAAGCAAATGATTATATTTATCTATAAAATCCTGTGGTAATTGCATTAGAATATATACCCCTTCACTTCCTCAAGATGGGATTCTGATACTAGCATGACAAACTCTCGCTTATCATAGGCCAGACTCGGACCATCAAAACTTAACATGACTAAGCCTAAAGAGGAACCAATAATACTGGCTGCTGCATAGTCCCAGAGACACAGATAAGAAGCATAGGCAAATAATCTTCCTTCCAGAACGTGGGCGAAACCAATTCCAGCGCTTCCTACAGATCTTGTACCTAAACTTTGATTTGCTAATTCTGCCACTCCATGTGCATTGCCTGCGTACAACTTTGCATTGACTCCTATCAAACTCTGACGAAGAGGGCGCAGCTCTGGTTTCTTTAAGCGTTCTTGATTGCAATAAACAGGGAATGAATCTCCTCCATGGAAAAGTTTGTCTCGCATGACATCATAAATGATACCAAACTTTCCTACTCCATTTTCAAAATAGGCAATCATAATGGCAAAATCAGTTTTCTGAGCAATAAAATTTGTGGTGCCATCAATTGGATCAATAACCCAAACATTTCCCTCATGAATAGAAGAAACGTCCCCACCTTCCTCACCTAAAATCCCATCACCTTGATAGCGAGATTGAATCTGTTGAGTCAACATTTCTTGCACTTGTTTATCAAGGTGCGTTACCAAGTCTGTAAAGTCACCTTTTTCTTCAATCTGAAGATCATCATGTAAATGCTGTCGGAGAAAATTTCCAGCTTCCAGTACAATCGTTTGGGCAAAGTGATACTTAGTTTCCAAAACGAATAACTCCTTTCCCTTTATCTCGAGCAGCCTTAACAACTCGATAGGTTGAATAACCAGAAACTGCTTCAAAGTCACGATCAATTTGACGTTCCTGTCCCTTACTTTTAACAACATCTTTGAAGCTTTTATAACTAGCTAATATAGCTACCGCATCTGCTCCTTTTTCATAAGCTGCCTCCACCTGATTCAAAAAAGAAAGCACGGAGGAAATCTCCTCTGTGCTCCACGAAAAATCAAGTGGATATGAATAATTTTTGTTCATATCTTTTATCTTTCTTATCCTATTTCTGCTCTCAATGTAGCATTTTTTAGTTCTTGTTTGCGATACTTCCGCGGAAGAAATGCACGAATTTCATCTTCGTTAAAACCAATCTGCATCCGTTTTTCGTCCAAAATAATCGGACGTCGTAAGAGACTCGGATAGGTTTCAATTAACCCAATAAGCTGCTTCACAGAAAGCTCATCAACATCAATATCTAGTTTCTGAAAAACTTTTGAACGGGTAGAAATCAAGTCATCTGTCCCATTTTCTGTCAATGCTAAAATGTTCTTTAATTCCTCAGCAGTTAGGGGGCTAGTCATAATATTGTGCTCAATAAAAGGGACTTCGTGACTTGTCAGCCAAGCACGAGCTTTACGACAACTGGTACAACTCGGTGACAAAAATAAAGTAATCATGTCTTCCATCCCCTCTAAAAACATTTTTCTTCTTATAGTATACTCTAACTTAAAAGAGTTTTCAATAGTAAATCTAATCTCTTCCCTGTAATTTTTCCAAAGATTCTATTTTTTTCTCTAAGCGTAGCAATATTTCGTTTTGTTCATCTATTTTTGCCATCAAGGTATCCAACTTCGTTTCACGTTCTGTTTCAGAGAAAAAACGAGTTATTGTAGAGGTAACCATACCAAAAGTACAAATACCAACCAACATCAAGAGGATGGCTATAATTTTAGAAATCGTATCTTGGGGGACAATATCTCCGTACCCTACAGTTGTCATCGTTACAATGGACCACCAAAGTGCATCGAAGAATGATTTCCCTTCAATTACTGATAACAAGACACTTGCAACTAGCACCGCTGAGATATTTAACATCAACACTTTGGATAAACTGTTGGTATGCAAAAGCTTGTTGATTGTATCCCAGAATCGATTAGACAGGGCAAATATTCTCGTTACTTTGACTAATCTGAAGAGTCGTGCAAGTCTTCCCAAGCGAAGAAAACTGAAGAATAAATCGAATGGAATAATAGCAATTAATTCTAAGATATGGCCCTGTACATATTCAAGTATGTCATCCGCATAATAAAGCTGAGCAAAATAATCGCAGACAAAAATAAACCATAAGAGCAAGTCTAGTACCCGATACCCACTAGAATTAGCAATATTAGCATCCATCAATTCAAGTACGATAAGAAATACATAGACTAGAGCTATGTAGGTCATAGCCTTCTCATAAAAAGGATGACGAATCAATCGTTTAAGCATATTTCTCCCATTGCAAGGCAAATTCCTCATCAGACTTCATCTGCTCCATCAAACCTTCAATCCCGTCAAATTTAACCATATCTCGAATTTTTTCCAACCAATAAATTGTGATTTTTTCTCCGTAGATAAAGCGATCAAATCCAAAAATATGGGCTTCAATCCGCATCTCCGTTCCATCAAAGGTCACATTTTTCCCAACGCTTGTCATAGCTCGATAGCGTTTTCCATCTACTTCGACATCGGCTACATAGACTCCCTCAGATGGTAAATGGACACGGTCAAAAGGTGCCAGATTTGCTGTTGGATAGCCAATGGTGCGTCCTCTGGCATCTCCATGAACAACAATTCCCTCCGTCATAAATGGATAACCTAAAAGTTGATTAGCTAGAGAGACATCCCCTGACTGGATAGCTTGGCGAATACGAGTTGAAGAAACTTTTTCTCCGCCCAGGCTCACTTCACTTACAATTTCTACCTGACCATCAAATAACTCTGTCAAATCTTTGACATCTGCTCTGCAATTTCCGAAATGATAATCGAAACCTGCCACTAAGACTTGTGCATTCAACCCCTTGATGTAGCGTTCTAAAAACTGCTGAGGAGTATTGCTTGCAAACTCACTGGTAAAATCTGTCAAAACCAGCTGGTCTACACCGTATTGCTCCAACAAGTGGTAACGCTGATCATGACTGGTCAAATGGAGTAAAAGTTCTGGTGTAAAACGCGCAAAAGCCAGACGAGGGGTCTCTGGAAAAGTCAGTACGGTCACTGACAATCCTTTTTCATCTGCAACTTGTCTAGCACGGTCTAAGAGGGCCTTATGCCCCAAATGAATCCCATCAAAATAGCCTAATACCAAAACAGTTGGTTTTTCCTGATGGAGTTCTTGATAATTTTTTATCGTTCTAATCTTCATATTGTTTATTTTATCACAACTAGGCTAAAACTTCTTCTAGAAAAACCTTACGAGGCTTGTAAACTTGGTCACGTTTTTCCAAGATAGCCACCAGTTTCTCCCTATGAAAACCTGCCAACAATTCCGCCTGACTATCTAAGGTAATAAAACGACCATATCTGGCATCAATAACTTGCTCAATCGTCAAATCAACAATCGGCAAGTCACCAATTCCCTGCTCAATGGGACGGAGGAAGGAATAATCATTTTGAGCAACCTTTTCAGCAATTTCCTCGATTGTCAGGGCATCAGCCAGGCTCATACCAGCTGAACCTGTCCGCTCTAGCTTGGACATATGGCTAGCATAGCCCAACTTAGCCCCTAGGTCAACAGACAGGGTACGGACATAGGTGCCCTTACCACAGCGAACTCGGAATGTGAACCGTGCACAGTCATCTGCTAGTCCAATCGGACTGGTACGTTCAAAACTGTAAATCTCAATTTGGCGTTGAGGACGCTCGACTTCTTCACCCGCTCGTGCGTATTCGTAGAGTTTGCGGCCATTTACTTTGACGGCGGAATACATAGGTGGAATCTGGGTAATAGTACCGACAAAACTAGCCATGACCTCATCAACTGCCTGCTCTGCCATGTCCAAAACCGGTGTCTGCTCAACAATCTCACCAGAAGCATCCTCTGTCGTGGTAGAGTAACCAATGGTAATCTCCCCCTCGTAAATCTTCCCTTCTTCCTGCATGTACTCAATCATGCGCGTGGCTTTGCCGACTGCAATGGGCAGAACACCTGTCACATCTGGATCCAAGGTCCCACCGTGGCCAATCTTCTTCTCCTGCAAAATCTTGCGGAGCTTAAAAACAACATCGTGCGAGGTCATGCCCGCCTCTTTTTTTACATTAATAATTCCTGAAATCATGTTCTCATTATAACACAAAGGACCGCTCTTGTGAGCGGTCCAATATCAATCACTCATCGTAAAAACGGTAGCTTCCAAAGGTTGTACCAATCAAACTCTCTAGTTCCTTGTGAATACGTTGAATGGTTCCAGAAGGTGCTGCTTCATATGTAACAGCCTCTTCAATCCCGACCTCTTCCTCCTCATCATAGCCCCAAGAAAATATCAACGGAGCGTCATAGTATCCTTTGACAGCAAATTTTATAGTCGACCATTCCAACAACTTGATTTCTTTCAAAAATGACTAAACTAGATATCCCGATGAAAATCGCTATCAATCTCAAAAAATGGTTGAATATCCTGAACATACTCCAAAACGCCTTGAAACTCTCCTTGGTCATCACGCACCGCCTTATAGACCACATAGACAAACTTGCCCATGCTCTCGGACTTGAACCACATGGTGACCTGGTCTTTTTGCCCTGTGCGGAGCAGTTCAAAAATCTTCTTGACCTTGTCCACTATTTTGGGAGGATGGCAGAGCTCCACATGGCGTCCAATCTGGCTTGGCGTTCGTTTGAAAATCATGTCTTCGACAGGGTGGCTGTCATTATAATATTGGAAAATGTCATCCTTGTTGACAAAGGTTAATTCTAGCGGTAAATGATTGAGGATAAGATTGGCTTGCTCAACAGATAAATAACCGTTGCCGAAGGTCTGCGGACTGGTTCTGTCCTGAACAGTTTCTGACTTTTCCTTGGGTGTGAAGGTAATGGTAAACTGGCCTTCTGGCGTGTCGATAATCTGCTGGTTTGGGCTAGCTGGCTGCGGAGAAATGCTATCTGTTGCCTGCTCTGCTATTTCTCCAAAAACCTCCCGATGAGGTACCCACTTGGCTGTCGGCTTAACAATGGCGTAGCCGTAGGCGTCGCTGTCTGCTGCCACTTGGAGCCAGTCGTCCTGGATGAAAACCTCCAGCAGAATCATGAGGAGAATGGCCTCTTCCTTGAAAATCATCTCTTCAAATTCCTTGGCGAAGTTTTCAAAGTTAGCACGTGTCGCAGCTAGGTCACCTCCTTCAAGTGCCTTGCGGGCCGTCTTGAAGAGATCGCGAATCTCGTCGTCCACACCCCACATGACCTTGGGCGGTGCATCATGACCGTACCGCTCCATAATGGGAAAGAAGACCTTTTCCTTGCGGGTATAGTGATTTTCAAATTGACCGAGGAGGCCAAACTGGCGTGTCAAACCTTGCAGGAGCTGGTCTTTCAGCTCCGCATCCTCTGTCTGCTCATACTGGTCAATGATACGGCGGATGCGTAAGAGAGCTGCCCGCAGGGCAAGGTTTTCCTGCTTAAAGACATAGACAGGGTGTCCTTCCTGGTCCATATCCGCCACATCCACATCCGCAATGGCTCCTTTGAAGAGGTTGGCGTGGATATTGCAGAGGCTCATGACATCTTCAAAAGTGATACCCGTATCGCTGGACATGAGTTCATGCTCCATCATGGAGATTTCCAAGGCAGAAACTCCCGTGAAATGCTGATTAAACTGGTCCTGAACAGACTCTGGGCTGGCACCATTGTGCAGGTCCAAGAGAATATTCTTCAAAATGTCAATCCGTTGTTCCGTCATTATTCTCCTCCAATCACTTCGTAACCGTTGCATTCCAAGACCTGTTGAATACGGTCTAACGGAATCTTGGTCATCTTGGAACCTGTCTTCAGACTGGTCACCTTACCAACTGTGTTCAGCATGGCTGGATTTGCCAAAGGCTTGAAACCAAGCTCCACCAGAATATCCTTGACTTCTGGGTGCTGGCTGATAATCTCTGCAACAGGCAGATTTAGGTCGATGGTGTTCATGAAAATTCCTCTTAAAAAATTGCTTGATAACTTGAGCCAATTCCGCTGGTTTATGAACATTTAATTCATGTCCTCCATCTTCGATGATAACTAGCTCAGCCTGTGGTATTAATTTGTTCAGTTCATGTGCAGGTTTCAGATTGGGTTTGTCCGTTGAGCCACAGATTAGCAAGGTGGGCCGACTGAGTTGACTAATTTCTTTCCTTAAATCAAGCTGACGCATGCTTTTCTGCAATTCTAACAACTGTGCCTTATCTAGCCCCTGCTTACGATAAAAGGGCTTGGGAAGCAAGGACATAATCGCGATTTGAAGACCAAACAACCAATTCCCCTCTAAGCGATACTGGGCACCAGAAACAATCAACCCTCGGCACTTAGGCAAGTGATTGGCTAGTGACAAAGCCAATACACCACCTAAAGATAGGCCAAAGAGTACAAAAGATTCCCTTTCCTGTTGCAGTCTTTCTAGTAAAAGACTGCAAAGGCGTTCAAAATTCTTTGCCTTGGGCAATTCCAACACATCAACCTCAACATCGGTCAAAGAGTTTTTCAAGTCATCGTAACTGGCCACAGTCTGACCTAGACCATGTAAAATAATGAGTTTCATCTGATTTTCTCCCGTATTTGCCTCATCTGCTCTTCCACAAATCGTTTTGCTAACTGCCTATCAATTACTGCCTCTAATCGTTCTCCCTTGTAAACTGATAAAGTATCTTCTAGCAGAGTTTGGTACATAGGATGACAAACTGTGAGCACCCGCTCCCCACTTTCTCTTTTTGATAGAATGATATTCTCATCAAGGTAGGCAAGTGTTCGACAAAGATTTAGTACCGCGTCAACAGGTCGTTCCAAGACTTTATTCTCGTAATCTTGAATGTCAAACCAAATACTGTCCAAGTAATCTTCTCGCCTTGGTTCTTCAAACAGTTGTTGTATATCTGGACCATATAAATTAATTCCTCTATGCCAGATAACCATAATATGAGCAGTTAAATCTTCGTCCCTTCCCTGCATATTATCACAATATTTTTCTATATTATCATGGATAGCCTGAATATGCATATTTGAAAAATGTAGTTCATACGGGACAGGATAATCACATGGTTTAAGACAACTTTTCAATACAATACTCATCTCCAACCCTTTAGGAGGAGCTTGGGGCAACAAAGTATAAAGAGATTGAATTATTCTTATTTTTTCTATCTGTGTTAAGGAATGTTCAACAACTACTAGAAAATCTACATCACTATTCTCCCAGATAAAGCTACCTGTTGCAAGAGAACCATGCAGATAGATACCAAGTAAATTCTCTCCTAATTCATTTTGGAATATGATACAAATTTCATTCAGTAATTCTTGAATATCATTCTTTCTCATCTTTCAACGCCTCAAACTTGGATTTCATGGTTGGATTATTGCGGGTTAGTTTTTTGACGGAGACGTCGTCTAGTTTATTATTAGCTAGTCGGAGCTGGTTTTCGCTGGTGGTCAGGGCCGCCTTGACAGCTTCCATCCGCTTGATTGCCTTGTCGATTTCATCAATAGCCTTTTGGAAATTGTTGCTGGCCGATTGATAGTTTTTGGCAAAAGCATTCTTGAAAATTTCCAAATCTTCTTCAAAATGAGTAATATCGATATTCTGCTCCTTAACCAAGGCTAACTCCTGCTGATATTGCAGACTATTGAGCGCAGCATTTCGTAAAATTCCGATTAATTGGATAAAGAACTGTGGTCGAATAACATACATCTTCTCATATTCATGACTAACATCCACAATACCTGTATTGTAATAGTCATTGTCCGCCTCTAGCATGCTGACTAATACAGCATATTCGCATTTTTTCTCCCGACGGTCCTTATCCAACTCCTTAAAGAAATCAGCGTTTTTATGCTTGGTCTTGGTTGTATCTGCCTCGTTTTTCATTTCGAACATGATGGAAATAAATTCCAAGCCCGACTCGTCAAAATCACGGAAGATAAAATCTCCTTTTGAACCGGACGCTGATACTTCGTTGTCCTTCGCAAATTTGGCACGTGGAAAAGCATAGGAACGAACCTTGTTAAACTCCGCCTCGGCATAGAGCTCCAAACTCTCGCCGATCGCCTTGGTGGACTGCTGGGCCTTGAAATTCTTGTAAAATTCCACCTGCTCATCCGCCGCCTTGAGCCGTACCTCGTACTCCTGTCGGGTGGTCGCCAGGGCTAACTCTTGCTTTTGTTCCTGCAAAACCAAAGCATTTTGTGCCGCATCCCGCTCTTTTTCCACCTGAGCTACCGCCTGCTGCAACTCCAAGTCCTTGGCGAGACCGATTTGCCCCAACTGAGCCTTAAGCTCTTGGATTTCTTGGTCTTTTTGGGAAATAGCAGAGCTGATTTCCAGTTCCGTCTGACTAGCAAATTTATCAAGTTTTGCGGTCAGTTCCAGAATCTCCTTATCCTTATCACTCAATCTAGCCTGCAAATCATTTTCAGCCTTCTGGCTTAATAATTCTCGTTCCCGCTCCAATCGTTCATGGATTTCCTTGTCAAACTCCGCACCACGCACCTGGGCTAAAAGCTGACTATATTCTGTTTCATTGACCTGAAAGGCCGTCCCACAATGGGGGCAAGTAATTTGATGCATAGTATTTCCTTTCATTTTTACATTAAACTTCAAGATTGCAAATACTGCTGATATTTTTTACTTCTTCCTGACAGTATAGCGAATCAGTTTATAAAAAATATATATAAGACCTAGAACACATATAAAATAGAAAAAACGAAAAAAGTTTCGTGGTTCGAGCCAAAACAGACGATACAGGACACATAGAATCACGACAATTAGCCATCTCCATCCCCAGGTCATCTTCCGTTTGATAAACCATTCCATCCAATCTTCATTAGAATTAAATCGTGTTTCATAATATTCTTCTTTCAGTTGTTCCCACCACTTTTTCATAACAACCTCCTTTCAGATCACAGACCTTCTAATTCAAGCTCCAGAAAAGTCCTCCACTTTTCCTGCAAGGGTTGACGCACAGGCAAGTTCTGACCTTCTAAGACTTTTTTGATACATTCATTTTGCACCAACCATCCTGTCATGTCTTTTTGAGCATTCGCAAATTCATTACCAAAATCTTCTGGAATTCGTTCTTCAAAAGTAATCAAGGTCTGATTTTCTAGCTGGGACAGTGTAAATGAAACTGTTGCTGAATCCCACCTGTAGGCAATTTTCTCATTTTTTCGATATTCCAGTAAATCCATGGTTTCACGGAAGTCTTCCATTTCAAATATCAACTTGTCACCCTCAACTGCGGAAACCAGCGAGCAAAACCACTATCCGTTGCCAACAAATCCCAGGACTCCGCCAAACTAGCCGACACAGAATAGCAAATGCTGAGCAGGTAGTGCCCCGCCTCTTTCTTCACACTAATCTTCATATCATGCTCCTATTCTATACTTCTATTATACCAAAAAACACCAGTCTATAACCGATGTTCCATATATATTTATAATTTTTGACCATCAGTAAGCAGCCCATTCTCAATTTTTATACCGTATTTCTTCTAGCATTTCAATCATTCCTTTCTCATTTTATGCTATACTAGATGTATTGAAAACAAGGAGGTTTATATGATTAAACTAATCGCTCTTGATATGGACGGAACCCTTTTAAACGAGAAAAAAGAGCTGATGCAACCGCAAATCGATGCCATTCATCAGGCTGTTGAAGCGGGCGTCAAGATTGTTCTTTGTACTGGTCGGCCCTTGGCTGGTGTTAAACCTTTTGTAGAGCAGCTCGGCTTTGACACCGAGGAAGAATTTATCATTGTCAATAACGGCTGTTCAACGCATTCGACAAAGGATTGGAGCCTGATTGACTGGGAAGAACTATCTATCTCTGATATTGATTATCTTTCCACTTTTATTGAAAATGATGATGTGCAAATCTCTCTTTTTGATGAAGAAGACTACTTCGTTCTTGCAGAAAAGGCCAACGCACGCGTTAATTTAGACGCAGGTTTAGTAGGAATGACTCCTCAACCAATTAATTTAAAAGAAGCCCAGTCAGGTCAGCATCGCTTCTTTGAAGCCATGTTTGTCGGTGAAAAAGTGCATATTGATGCCTTTGAAAATCAACACAATCCTGTACTCAGCCAACGCTATTCCACCGTTCGTTCACAGGACTATCTCTTGGAAATTTTACCAAACGGTGCAAGCAAGGCAACTGGTTTAAAAAAACTGGCAGACCGTCTCGGTATCCTCCCAGAAGAAATCATGGCTATGGGAGATGCCAACAACGACCTGGAAATGATTGAATTTGCTGGACTTGGTATTGCAATGGGCAACGCCAATGAGCAGATCAAGGCTATCGCCCAGGACATCACAGACACCAATGAAAACAACGGCGTTGCCAAGGCCATTGAAAAACACATTTTGAACAAATAAGGAGACAATATGAAATACCCAACACTCTTAGACCGCTTTTTAGTCTATGTCAAAGAAAACACTCGCTCAGATGAAAATTCGACAACTACACCTTCTACCCAAAACCAAGTCGAGTTTGCACAAAATATCCTTCTGCCTGAAATGAAACGCATCGGCTTGCAGAATGTCCACTACCTACCGAACGGTTTTGCTGTGGGAACACTGCCTGCCAACGACCCAAGTTTGACCCGTAAGATTGGCTTCATCGCCCACATGGATACGGCGGATTTCAACGCAGAAGGTGTGAATCCGCAGATCATCGAAAACTACGACGGCAACCCAATCGCTTTGGGAACTTCTGGCTACGAATTGCATCCTAAAGACTTCCCACAACTTGCCAACTACCACGGTCAAACCCTGATTACCACAGATGGTACTACCTTGCTGGGCTCTGATGACAAGTCAGGAATTGCAGAAATCATGACAGCTATTGAATTCCTAGTCCAAAACCCCGACATCAAACACTGCGAAATCCGTGTCGGCTTTGGTCCTGACGAAGAAATCGGTGTCGGTGCAGACAAGTTTGATGTGGAAGACTTCGATGTGGACTTTGCCTACACTATGGACGGCGGACCGCTGGGCGAACTCCAGTACGAGACCTTCTCAGCAGCTGGTGCAAAGATTGATTTCCTAGGACGCAATGTCCACCCAGGATCTGCTAAGGACCAGATGATCAATGCCTTCCAAATGGCTATTGATTTCCACAATGCCCTTCCAGAAACAGACCGTCCAGAAAATACTGAAGGTTATGAAGGTTTCTTCCACTTGATGAACATGGAAGGCAGTGTTGATACTGCTTCTACCACCTACATCATCCGTGACTTCGAGGAAGCAGATTTCCAAGCTCGCAAACAGCTCATGCTGGACATCGCTGAGAAAATGAATGCAAAATTTGACACACCCCGCGTCATTGTCAACCTGCACGACCAATACTACAACATGAAGACAATCATCGAAAAAGACATGACTCCAATCAACATTGCTAAGGACGTCATGGAAAATCTAGGTATCAAGCCACTGATTGAGCCTGTTCGCGGAGGAACAGACGGTTCCAAGATTTCCTTCATGGGCATTCCAACGCCAAATATCTTCGCAGGTGGCGAAAATATGCACGGACGCTTCGAGTTCGTCAGCCTGCAAACCATGGAAAAAGCTGTTGATGTGATTTTAGGTATTGTAGCATATAAATAAACAATTTGTTCAGACTTTCAATTGAAGGTCTGATTTTTTCTGAAAATCTTTCAAAATTTTTGAAAAACCACTTGTATTATTGAACTAATACTGTTATAATAGAACCATCAAAAAGAAATGGAGTTTTAATATGACAGAAGAAACATTAGCACAGGGAATTCTCATTGGCATTTGGGGTACAACACTACTATTTTCATTTATTTGGTATATTCTTGTTGCTATTTCCAACTACATCCTCTTCAAAAAAGCAGGCTATGCTGGTTGGAAATCATTGATTCCAATCTACAATCTCTATATCCAACAATGCATCGCCTTTGGCTATGAAAAAAGATGGTTCATTCTATTCTTACTGATTCCACTAGCAGGACCATTATATGGCATCTATCTCGTTTACAATTTTGGTCGTAGCTTTGGTTTATCAGCTGTACAAGCTATCTTCTATGTTCTTCTTACACCTATCTTTAACCTCTACATCGCCTTTAATGATGGAAGTCGTTACCAAGGCCCACAAGAATTCTTTATTGATTAATATACAATCAAGCCCCCGCACACGCGGAGGCTTTTTTAAACGAATAGAAAAATAAGAAGAACCATCATGACTAGGCTGACCAAAATAGATAAGGAGTTAATATTGGCAGGTTCAGCTGAGCGACTACCTAACTTTAATGCATAAATTGGGGACATGACTGAAATCGGAGAGACTAGACAGACCAGCAACATGATTTTCATCGTTTTATCAATAGGTAGAAGAAAATAAATGACTCCTGCTATTAGAATATTCGTACCCAGCCTCAAAGAGAGAAGATAGACCAATCGACTAATTTCTTGCCAATTCAATTTTAAATCAAGCAAGATTCCCAACATGAGCATGGCTAAAAAAGGATTGGCGTTACTGGCTATCGTCAGCGCAGAGATAAGTTCGCGTGGAAGTTTGATAGAGCAGACTGCTAACGATAGGCTAACTAGATAGACTACTAGTGGAACTGAGCGTGAAAGATTCTTTATAAAAGTTGCAACGGTCATTCTTTCCTGCTCTTCATCCACACCAGCTGCGATACTGTAATTCCCACCTAGAACCATGATTGCATTCCCCGCATCAAATACGATGACGCTTAGTAGACTAGATAGCGGAAAAAAAGCTTGCACAAATGGGAGTGTAAAGGTTCCGATATTATAGCCTGATAACTGCATAAGACCGACGGAAGTCTGTTGACCAGACTTCTTCGCTTCCCAGTATCCCACCATATCCAAAAAAAGATTACAAAGAATCCCTAATATGAAGGGAACGTATAAATCTATAGATACTTGGGCTGTCGCTGAAGCTACAAGGAGAGAAGCTGGTAGCGTAATATTCATCACTAAGCTAGAAAAGATTCTTGCATCTTCCCTTCGAACAATCCCTTTGACTTTTAATGTATAACCTAAACCGATAACAAAGATAAAACCGAGAGCACGGGCTAATAATTCAAGTTCATTCATGAAACTAGTATAGCATATAGAAAAGAATTTTGATGATATATAAAAATTTTATATAATCGCTTGATTTTGCTAAACAATAGGTATATAATTTATATATAAAATAATTACATAAAGATAAAGAGGTGAGCTTATGTACTACCCCGTATCCTCTATCTTGATAGAATTTCTGGTATTAGCCATCGTGGAAAAGCAGGATTCCTACGGCTATGAAATCAGCCAAACCATCAAGATAGTTGCTGATATAAAGGAATCCACGCTCTACCCTATTTTGAAAAAATTGGAAAAGGCGGGCTATGTCACCACCTATACCCAAGAATTTCAAGGGAGAAAGCGGAAATACTATACCATTACTTCGAATGGTCGAGAACACCTCCCCTTCCTGCAGGGTGAATGGAATAGCTACAAAGACCATATTGACGGAATTATAGAAGGGAGCTTACGAAAATGACACGCGCAGATTATTTGAACCAACTGGAACAAGCATTATTTCAACTTCATCCAAGTGCCAGACAGGAGGCTTTAGACTACTTCAATGAATACTTTGATGAAAAGGATAACGACGAGGAAGCTATTATAGAGCTAGGAACACCTGATGACGCAGCAAAAGAAATCATTGCCAATCTACCTGAAGATGCCCTAATCACCGAGAAAGACCAAGCAAGTCCACATTCATCTAAACCATTTGATTTCAACTTTGATTTTGATTTTCAATTTGACTGGGAGAATTTTTTCAACAATTTTAAACATTCAGCTTATCAAGCTAGGGAAAGAATTAAATTGACGTCGAAAATCGAAGAATTACCTGAGTTTTTAAATCTACAGATTTCTCTCGAAGATCAGGCTCTTAGTGTTCAAAGTTACGACGGAGAAACTGTCTTATTGCACAATCCTGTTTCAGAAGATGGTAGCTACCAGGCTTTTGACTATCAACTAGTCCAAGATAGTTTGTACATATCTAGCAAGCCTACCCCTAATCACCTCTACTTCTCAAACAATCAAATCAGCTCTGCTATTCTCAAAATCCCTAAAAAACTCCTGCCCCTTACTAGTCTCAATCTGAAAACGACAGATAGCAGTCTGACGATGGCGGCTGTGCAGGCGAGCGAACAGCTAGTCATCAATGCAAAAGATAGCAGCATCAACATGACGAAAGTGAGCTACCCAATCTCTGCTCTACGGTTAGAAGACGCTACACTAACTATCTCAGATGGACAGATGAGCGAGTTAAAATTGGAAGCCAGCGATGCTGTTATCACTCTCTCAAGCATGAGCCTTTCAGATGCAAGGATAACATTAGAAGACTGTGTCTGGAAGTTGAAGGATTTTGTCCTTGAAAAGAGCCTTAACTGCCAGGCTGAAGATTCTGTCTTAACCTATAAACCAAGTACGGACATCAGTTTGGACATCTGGGAGGAAGATTCTAGCCTTAAACTTCCAAAGGATAAGGCGTTTACAATGATGAAAGAGGATGACATCACTCATCTCAGCTATAGGCAAGAAAATAGCCCTGCTCAGTTGGTTATTCATTGTCAAGATTGCCAGCTTACTGTTGGATAAAGGAGGTTCCTATGAATCGCAAGGAATATTTACAGAAACTCGAAAAATATCTCAAAAACCTACCAAAAGAAGATTTTCAAGATACCTTGGACTATTTCAATGAATATTTTGACGAAAAGGAAAACGACGAGCAAGCTATTCAAGAGCTAGGCAGTCCAAAAGATGCAGCCCGTGAAATTCTAGCCAATCTCTATGATAAAGAGAAGATTGAGGATAAGCCAAATACCCGCAATATGGTCTGGCTGACCATCCTCTCTATCCTTGCCGCACCAATCGGTATCCCCCTAGCCATCAGCTTGGTCGCCCTCTTCATCACCCTTCTCCTAATCATCTTCAGTGTCTTCCTACTTCTTATCTCACTCTGGATTGTCCTCCTCAGCCTGGCAATCGCCCAGCTACTCCTCGCCTTTGACCTCTTCACACTATCATGGTCTACCTCCCTACTCTTCACAGGCCTGGCCCTCATCTGCTTGGCCCTCACTCTATTGGGTAGTAAATTCACTCTAGACCTTGGAAGCAAAACCTTCTTGCTTGTTTTACATTGGATACAAAGAAAGATTCGCAAAGGAGGCTATTATGAAACAGCTTAAACCATTTACGAAAATCAGTCTGAGCCTGTTCACTCTTGGAACAATTCTCAGCCTCATCGGCTACTTTGCTGGCGGTTGGACAAATATGAAACTTGTTGCAGAAAACTATTTTCAGCCCCAAACGGCAAGTTTTACGGATATTCGTTCTATAGAAGTTAATGAAAAACTGTCCATTATGCCCTCGCCTGACAACCAATTCCACCTCCACTACTACCGAAATCAGCACAAAGGCATTGACCTCCTCAGCCACCAAGTTCAAGATGGAAAATTAACCATTTCTAGTGCCTATCAGGGCATCGTTACTTATGATGGTTTACTCGAACCTATCTTACATCTTGTCAATGACCAGAATGTTGCCTACTACCAACCTGTTTTACAGGTCCCTAAAAATAGCACAATCGAAACACTCTCAGGGAGCATTCAAGGAGATGTCTATCTGGATAAAGTGACTATTCAAAATCTTGAACTCACTGCAGAAGATGGGGATATGTTGATTGAAAACAGTCAACTCAGCTTTGCTCATTTGTCACACCTCAATGGAGAAGTAGCAATCAATCATTCCATATTAACAAGTCCGAAAGACATTTCCGATACTGTTGGCAGTAGCTTAACGATTGAGGATGGGGATTTTAAAGCTGAAAACTTAAAACTAGAAGGAAGACATAACATCAGTAATTACAATGGTTCGATTGACATTTCTCTTCATCCCAAAACAAAAACTGACATCCATATAGATGCCAGTCAAAATAATCTGGGAATTGACCTTCCAACCTATTCCAATCCCCAAGCCACTAATTACCTCTATATCTCTACACTAGATGGAGAACTGAATATTCAGTAATTGCAAAAAGCCCTCCTCACGGAAGGCTTTTTAACTTATTTAAACAACAAAATAGAAATCAAGGCCAAGATTGCTGGTCCACCTTGGGTTAAGATGATTTTTGGACTAGAAGTCGCTGCTCCGTAGCCTGCTGCTCCAATAACAAACAAGACAAAAATAGTTGTCACTTCAAGGTTGCCTGTGAAAATTCCATAGATAAGGAAGACGGCCAACAAACCATTATAGATTCCCTGGTTTTTAAATAGGGTTGTCACAGACTTTCGTTGTAATTCTTCCTTCTCCATATTGAATACGCGACTAGTAGAGTCTGAATGGGTCGCAAAGGTTTCCAAATACATGATATAAAGGTGCTCAATAGCTACGATACTAGCTAGAATAGTGGTAAAAATAGACATAATGTCTCCTCTCAAAAAATTATATAGGTAGATTTTGCAAGCCAGTCAACAGTTTATCAAGAGTGGCTAGGAATTGCTCGCTCTCCTCAACAGTTAGAATCTGATTCATCGAAGTTTTGATAGCTTGGTGGTGGGCAGAAGGATTCGTGATTAGCGCTTCTCTAGCCTGCTCAGTTGGCCAGACAAGTACTTCTCTCTGATTGTCAGGATTTCGCTTGCGAATAATATAGCCGCTCTCTTCCAACAATTTGAGATGACGCGTAACCGCTGCGCGGTCTATCTGAAGCCGCTCCTGCAAAGCCAACTGATGCAAGGGTGCATCTTTTAATAATGTTTGCAATATTGAATAACGTGTCAAACTGATTCCCAACTGCTTTTCAAAAAGATTGGAAATCGTCTCATCTGCCACTTTCAATCTGTATAACAAATCTTCCATTTCTTGCATTATCTACCTCTTTTGATTGATTAATCAATCATTGATAAGTCAATTATACTACAATCCGAATAATTTTCAACTATTTTGCCTATCTTTTAAAAAAAATATGTTGCCTACACCTATATTTTGTTATAATTAAGAAAATAACTAGCAGAGGGATGGGACTTACTTATGGAAAACACTCCTAGACTAAACTTGGTCATAGACGTGCTCATGCTCGCTGGTGCGATTTTGGCACAAAGCGGTGCAGAAATTCACCGAGTTGAAGATACCATGATTCGGATTGCACATTCACAAGGAATTGAACAGGCCAATGTCCTTGCCATCCCTGCTGCTATCTTTTTCTCCATCGACCATACGAATATTTCGCGTATGAAACGCATTGTCAATTCAAATTACGACATGCAGAAAGTTTGTGACGTCAACCAAATTTCCCGTTCCCTAGCCAATGAAGAAATCAGCCTGGAAGAAGCATGGAGCCAATTAAATGCAATCAAACAACAAAAGCCACCCTATAACAATATCCAAATAACCTTAGCTGCCGTAGTAGCCGCACCATTTTTTACCATCATGTTCGGAGGTTCTCTTTTAGATGCAGCAGGTGCTGTCCTCGCAACAGCTTTAGCTTTCCCTATCTCACTAATTGTCGAGCGCTATATTGGAATTGATTTTGTTACCACCTTCGTTGGCGCCTTTGTCTTCTCACTCACCTCCTATTTATTAAGCGCAACCACTACTCTCCCCATTAATCCTAACCTGATTAATGCAGGGGCAGTCATGCCTTTTGTACCAGGGATTGCTTTTACAAATGCTGTAAGAGACCTCATGACTAATCATATCAATACAGGGATGACCAAATTTTTCCAAACAGCGCTTATTATCTTATCGCTCGGTGCAGGTACAACTGTGGCCTTTATGCTTGTGAGGTAATCTATGACACCAGTTCACTTCTTATTACAGGCACTCGCCTCTTATATCGCTATCGCAGCCTTCTTAATTGTTCTCAATGTTCAAAGAAAAATGCTGGTCCCTGGTGGACTCCTAGGCATGCTTGTTTGGCTTATTTATCTTTTACTATTGGAACCAACAAATGTCTTGATAGCTACCTTTTTCGCGGCAATTATCGGATCCTGTGTCAGTCAAATCATGAGTATTTGGTTAAAAACACCCTCCGTCATCTTTTCATTGGCTATACTTGCACCACTTGTTCCAGGCTATCGAGCCTACATGACCACGACTTATTTCGTTTCTGGGGACCACGCTCAAGCCCTAACCAATATCACTACCGTCTTAACTTTAGCCTTAGTCATTCCCATCGGTATGGCCAGCGGAACAATATTATTACGCCTTTATAAGGTTCTTCGAACAGGCAAAAAAGCAGCCTAACCCCTTGAAAATAAGGGGCCTTTTTGTTAAAATGAAAACTTATCAAAGGAGATGCTATGAACCAAAACGTAACCAATCTAAAACTTGCTGAACGTGGTGCCTTGCTATCTATCGGTGCCTATATTGTCTTATCAGGTATCAAACTCGTTGCAGGACAGCTCTTTCATTCAGATGCCTTACGAGCAGATGCCTTCAATAATATTTCTGATATTATCGGTAATATCGCTGTACTTGTTGGACTAAAAATGGCACAGAAACCAGCTGATACCGATCATAAATTTGAACACTGGAAAATGGAAGATTTAGCAAGCTTGATTACATCCTTCATCATGTTTGTCGTTGGTTTCCAAGTCCTCTATGATACCCTCCAAAAACTAATCAGCAATTCTTCTATCGAAGTAGACATTATGGGGGCCATTGTCGGAATTTTTTCTGCACTAGTTATGTTAGCTGTTTATTTATATAATAACCGCTTGGCAAAAAAAGTACGTTCCAAGGCCTTAGAAGCAACTGCCAAGGATAATCTATCCGATGCAGTCACTTCCATAGGAACTTCTATCGCAATCTTTGCTGCAGCTTTCAACTTCCCTATTGTCGATAAAATTGCAGCCATCATCATTACCTACTTTATCCTAAAAACAGCCTACGATATTTTTATGGAAAGCTTCTTTACCCTATCTGATGGATTTGATGAAAACTTATTGAAAAAGTACGAGGAAGATATTCTCAAACTCCCAAAAATCGTTTCTGTCAAATCACAACGTGGTCGGACTTATGGAGCCAACATCTACCTTGATGTTGTTTTAGAAATGAATCCAGACTTATCCGTTTATGAAAGTCATGAAGTGACTGAACAGGTTGAGCAACTCCTAACACTCAAACATGGAGTTTTTGATGTGGATATTCACGTAGAACCATCTGAAATTCCACACGATGAGATGTATGAGCATGTGTACGACAAACTCTTCCGTTTTGAAACAGAGATACAAGCACATGCTAATGGGTATGAAGAATTGATTGACGACCAGTATCTCTTAATTGATGCCAAAGGCCGCTATCGAAATAAAACTCAGATGCTTGCCAATCACCCCATCCAAACCACGTATTTATCCAATTACCAAATGACCTCCATTAGCCAAAAATCAAAATTAGTTACGTTTGAAATTGGTGATTATGTTCATACGTCACTTTGGCGCCGTCATGAAAATTGGACTGTTATTTTCCACCAGATTTCAAAGAAACAAGCCTAGTCGAATGACTGGCTTTTCGTTTGGATACATAAAAAGAGCACTAGGCTCTTTTTCTTATATTATTAGTTTTTTACTGCATCGGTTGCAACATCCTCACCAAACCATTTTTGGGAGATTTCTTGGAATTTACCTTCTTTATATAATTCAGCAAACGCCTTATTAATGTTTTCTACGAGTGTCGTATCTGATTTACGAGCACCGACTGCGAAGGCTTCATTTTCAAAACCTGCATCAATGATGTTGTAATCTGCGATAATTCCCTCTTGTTGCAAGTAATAATTTGCATACACACGGTCAATCAAAAGGCCATCAATACGATCGTTTTTCAAGTCAATCAAGGCTTCATTGAAGGTCGCATACTGACTTGCATCGTTATTTTGAACAATATCTTTCAAAATAGCTGGTTGTGATTCAAATACTGAATAACCAGATGAACCTGCTTGTGCACCTAAAATCTTATCCTTCATATCAGATACTTGGCTAATATTGGAAGATTTTTTGGTTACAAGAACTTGTTGGTTATCCATGTAGGGATTTGTGAAAAGAACTTTTTCCTTACGCTCATCTGTAATAGAATAACCATTCCAAATTAAATCAATGTTCCCATTATTCAATTCGGTTTCTTTCAAGTCCCAGTCAATTGGTTGCCATTTTACAGTAATTCCATATTTTTCAAAGACTGCATTAGCCAAGTCAATATCGAAACCTGTGTAAGAACCATCTGTCTGTTCAAATCCCATTGGAACAAAGGTCTTATCAAAGCCAATCGTAACGGATTTTTCAGACTCGTAGGCTGTCCAATTATCAGACTTAGTAGCCGAATCATTGGAGCCACAAGCAGCAAGAGTTAAAGAAGTTACAAGAGCAAAAGCTCCAAGCATCATTTTTTTAATATTCATCATCATATTTGTTCCTTTTCTTAGTGTTTCGGTTCAATTTTGATGATTTCATCTGCGATATTCTCAGCAAACTGCATATCATGGGTGACCACAATTTGCGTGATTCCAGTAGCCCTATTTTCAAGAATCAGTTTCTCAACTTCTTTTCTTAATTCAGGGTCTAGGGCCGAAGTTGGTTCATCATAGCCGATAATCTCAGGATCAATCATCATCGCACGCGCCAAGGCCACACGTTGTTTCTGTCCACCCGATAATGAAAATGGGTAGGCATTTGCGTGGTTAGCAAGTCCAAGAGTATCCAAGAGTTTAAGGGCCTTGTCTTCCGCCTCTGAACGCGACATATTTTGCGTTTTCATAGGAGAGAGAACCAAGTTTTCCAATACGGATAGGTGCGGAAAAAGCTGGAAGTCCTGGAAGACAAAGCCCAGCAAATGTCGTTTTCCCAACTCCTCTAATGGCAGTTCTTGACCATTATACACCAAAGTTCCTGAATCAATAGTCTCTAAACCAGCCAACATCCGTAAAAGAGTTGTCTTACCACCGCCAGATTGACCAACGATGGCAACAATTTTCCCTTCTGGAATGACCAAATCATAGTTGGAGAAAATCTGTTTATCTTCAAAGCGTTTTGACAAATTGCGTAACTCTAACATGACTTCCTCCTATCTATAATAATCAAATTTCTTTTCTACTTGTTTAGAAATCAGTGTTACCGCACCGATCATCAATAGGTAGATTGCACCTGCGATAAACATAGGCGCCAAGCTGGCATCACGATTGGCAGCAGTACGACTAGCCAACAACAAATCGCTAACCCCAAGTGCATAGACCAAAGAAGTATCCTTTACCAAAGTCATGACTTCATTGAAAACACTTGGTAGGACAATTTTCACAACCTGCGGTAAGACAATGTAGCGAATGGTCTGAACAGGGGTAAATTTCAATACCTTAGCCGCTTCGTACTGACCTTTTGGAATAGCTTCAATACCACCACGGAAAATTTCAGAGAAATAGGCCGCATAGTTGAGCGTAAAGGCCAGAATCACAGCAGGCATTCGGTCAAATGTGATACCCACACTTGGTAAAACGTAATAAACAAAAATTAATTGTAAAAGCAAGGGGGTTCCTCGCATAATTAATACATAGAAATGCAATAACCATTGTAAGGGTTTAAATTTAATCTGCATTAAAAAAGCGAAAACAGCTCCCAGAGGCAAGGATAATATCAATACTAGAAAAAATACTTGCAAGGAGACTGCAGCACCATTTAGTAGACTGGGCAGAACTTCCAAAACATAATCCATAGAATTCTCCTAAAAGAGTGATTAGGTTATAGTATATCAGAAAACTTTATCTATTTCAAAGGATTTTTCAGAATTTTTATAAAATTTAATGTAATTTCCGAATATTTTTCTGAAAAAACGGATTTGGCTACCCAAATCCGTTTATATTTATTCAACTGTTACAGATTTCGCCAAGTTACGAGGCTTATCAACATCCAAACCGCGTTGCAAGGTTGCATAGTAAGCGATCAACTGTGTCGGAACCACCATAGCAATCGCTGACAAGAATGGATGAACAGTTGTAACAGTGATGTCATCTTCTTCCTTAGCTACTGCTTCATCTACAATTGTCAAGACATTGGCACCACGCGCCACTACTTCCTGAATATTGCCTCGAGTATGGCTTGCAAGGTGTGGATGATTTGAAATCAAGGCCAAAACAGGAACACCGTCTTCAATCAATGAAATGGTACCGTGTTTCAATTCACCTGCCGCAAAGCCTTCACATTGGATGTATGAAATTTCTTTCAATTTCAAGCTGGCTTCCATAGAAACGTAGTAGTCACTACCACGACCGATATAGAATGCGTTGCGAGTGGTTGATAAGAGTTTTTCAACTTTTTCAGCAATCACATCTTTTTCTGACAAGCTGGCCTCGATAGATTGAGCTACGATGGACAATTCATGCACCAAGTCAAATTCTTTCGCGTAGGCATTGCCATTGGCATCACCGACAGCCTTAGCCAAGATTGCCAAAGTCGCAATCTGTGCAGTGTAGGCTTTTGTAGAAGCTACCGCAATTTCTGGTCCTGCATGGAGCAACATGGTGTAAGTTGCCTCACGTGATAGGGTCGAACCAGGAACGTTGGTTACAGTCAAACTTGGAATGCCCATTTCATTAGCTTTAACCAATACCTGACGGCTATCAGCAGTTTCACCTGACTGGCTAATCATGACAAAGAGTGGCTTTTTGCTCAAAAGTGGCATATTGTAGCCCCACTCAGATGAAATTCCCAACTCTACTGGTGTATCTGTCAATTTTTCCAAGAAATCTTTTGAGGCAAATCCTGCGTGATAAGACGTACCAGCAGCCAAGATATAGATACGGTCAGCTTCTTGAACTGCTTTGATAATATCCGCATCAACTGTAATTTGACCTTCTTCATTTGTATATGCGCTAATCAATTTACGCATAACAGTTGGCTGCTCATCAATTTCCTTGAGCATGTAGTATGGATAAGTTCCCTTACCAATATCTGACAAATCAAGCTCAGCTGTATAGCTACCACGTTCAATCGCATTGCCATCATAGTCCATGACTTCAACACTATCTTTTTTCACGATAACCAATTCCTTATCGTGAATTTCCATGTATTCACTTGTCTCACGAATCATAGCCATGGCATCTGAGCAGACCATGTTATAGCCATCACCAAGACCAATCAAAAGTGGAGATTTATTTTTGGCAACATAGATTGTATCTGCATCATTAGCATCAATCAAAGCAAAGGCATATGAACCTTGAATAATCTTCAATGCTTTTTTGAAGGCTTCTAGAGTTGACAAACCTTCTTCTGCAAATTGACCAATCAAGTGTACAGCAATTTCTGTATCTGTCTGCCCTTTCAAGTCATGACCTGCAAGATACTCTTCCTTGATTTCTGCGTAGTTTTCAATCACACCGTTGTGGACTAGGATATGTCCAGCAGTTTGAGAAGTGTGAGGGTGAGCGTTGTTCTCAGTTGGCTTACCATGAGTCGCCCAACGAGTATGACCGATCCCTGTTGTCCCTTCAGTCTTATCGCCAACTTTTGCAGACAATTCTGCAATGCGACCAACAGCTTTCACAAGATGAGCTTGCTCACTACCCGTCACAAAAATACCTGCTGAATCATAACCACGGTATTCTAATTTTTCAAGTCCTTGAATCAAAATATCAGTTGCGTTTGTATTTCCTACAACACCAACGATTCCACACATACATATCACCTACGATGTTTGTTAACATCGGCTTTCATTTCTTTAAAAATTGGTCTAGTCTAATTTATATCTAAAAAGACCAGTGAAATCAGTATATAACAAGTTTTTATCCTTGTCAACATTTTAATTGGTCTAGTCTAATTTCAAAATACAGTTCCAGTCATCTCAACACAATAAAAAAGCTGATTCTACTGAACCAGCCCTGTCTTAATAAAACCAAATTCTGAAAGTGGACTAATCCGAAAAGTCAGTCTACCAACAATATCCTCACTAGAAATCAAACCAAAACTACGACTATCCTGTTGATTCGTTCGTACATCATTCAACACCAAATAGTGCCCCTCTGGAATGACGTTGTACTTTCCATTTGTCAAGGTTTCCAATGTAAAGTCATCTGTATAACTTTCTTGTGAATGAGGCGTTTTTAAATAGTTCTCTGTAACAATAATATCATTACGATAGAGAACATCATCCATATAGGTAACCGTCTCGTTTTCCAATGCAATCACACGACTCACATACTCTTTTCCCTCATGGTTATACAAAATAAAATCTCCATGAATCGGGCGGACATTTCGCACCGTCATGATAAAGTCGTTTTCCTTCAAATAACTATTTGCCATCTCAGGGGTAATCGTGACTGGCTCAAGTAACCAAAATCGTAGGCCAATGATTCCCAAAATCAATAAGACCAATAAACTGATTTGTTTTATTAAATCTCTTTTTACCATAATCTCTCCATTTCACTAGTATTATACCACAATTTAGAGCCATTAGTGTCTGAGATGCTGGTAAATCTCTTCAGCAATAACTTGATTTCCTAGCGGTGTCAAATGAAGACCATCGCTATAGTATTCAAGATGTCCCTCCGTCACAGTGTAAAGGTTAATAACTGGTAAACCAAGTTCGTTTCCGATAGCTGGGATAATTTTTTGTAATTCATCTTCAATAATTTGATTATTCAATCCAAAACGACTGGTTGGCACGTAAGGCGGGATGACTAAATAAACATCCGGCTGGCTTGGTAAATCCATATACTGCTCTGCCATTTCCCTATACTCTCGAATAAACCTCTCCCTATTCCAATATGGTCCTCGGCTATCGTTACTACCAATCATGATGATGACAATATCTGCTTCACTCTCAAGTGAAAGTTGGGCATTCTTCTCTTTAAAGTAAGGAAAATCTGCAGTTGACTGAAGTGAACGCCCACTCAATCCATAATTTGAAACTTGATAGTGATGCCCAAGTTTCTCAGCTAGAATACAAGGATAGGCATCTTTTTCCCGATTCTCCAAGCCATATCCATAAGTCAAACTATCTCCGACTGTTGCAACTTTTACGGCCCCACTTCCAACGGTTAGGACCTCAGGATACATTATATCTGACACACGAACTCCTCAATTTTTCTTATTTTCTATTGTACCATGTTGAAAAAAATAAATAAACTTCTGAATTTGTGATATAATTAACTTATGAAAAAACAAGTTATTATTATAGGCGGAGGAATTGTTGGCTCTACTGCAGCCTTTTATCTCTCCCAAGAAGAACAAGTCAATCTTACTCTCATTGATTCAGGTGTCGGAACAGCCACACGAGCTGCCGCAGGTATCATCTGCCCATGGATGGCTCAGAAAAAAAATAAAGACTGGTATAAGCTGACTTCCGATGGCGCTGTTTTCTACCGTCAATTGGTAGCCGATTTGGAAAAATCGGGTGCTACTGAAATTCCATTCAAACAGACTGGAACCATCGGCCTAAAAAGTAAGCCTGAACTACTTGATAAAATCCAAAAAATTGCCGAGGAACGTCGCGTAGATACTCCGACTATTGGCGAAATTACTCCGCTTATAGGCTCGGAAATTAACCAGTACCTGCCACTACTTAAGCCAGACTACTTTGGTATCCATTTAGAAGGTGGCGGTCGTATTGATGGTGGGCGTTTGATTGATATTCTTCAGGAACAATTTTTGAAAAATGGTGGTACACGTATCTACGGACAAGCAAAACTGCTTGACAACCATACTGTCGAAGTAGATAATCAAGTGCTTACTGCTGACCATATTATCTTAGCCACAGGGGCCTGGTTGCCACATATTCTTGAACCTCTTGGTTATCAAGTGGATGTTCGACCACAAAAAGGACAATTGTTCGAATTAGATACAGAATTCGATACCGACAATTGGCCAGTTTGTATGCCTTACGGAGAGATTGACATCCTACCATTTGAAAATGGAAAAATCATTATTGGTGCAACTCATGAAGATGATATGGGCTACGATTTAGAACTAGACCCTGAAAAAATCCAAGCCATGCATGATAAAATAGCTGAATTCATGCCTGATTTGGCAAACTATCCTGTAGCCAGAACTCGCATTGGAACGCGCGCCTATACTTCAACTTATTCACCATTCTACGGAAATATTGAGGATATGCCTAATGTCTGGGTAGCTAGTGGTCTAGGCTCCACCGGTCTGACAAACGGTCCAATTATCGGTTGGCAAATTGCTAAAGAAATTCTCAACCAAGAAACAAACTTTGACCGTACACCATATTCTCCAAATAGATATATTCTCAAAAAATAAGATACGATAAGTTTAGATTCTACTAACCCTTTAATGTAAGATACTAAGACTAGTTGTTATCTAACCAATAAATCATGACCACCCGTCAAACGGGTGGTTTGAACAAGGGCTATAAGCCCACATCACCAGCCAGCGCCTAAAGACGCTGGCTTTCACTTTGTTCAAGCCTCACTGCTTTTGACTCGTCACTAGCCTCTTAAAGAGGCATTCGTACTACTTGCCATTGAGGCTGGGCAAAAAGCCCAGGACCACTACCCAGAGTTCGTGTCAACATCTCAGCGCAGTGGTTGATTGGGTTTAACAGTCCGGTGGACTGTTAAAGGTTGGAGATAGTATTTGCGAAGCAAATCTCAGCAATTCGTGTTTTACACTCCAAATCTGACCATTACGACTGTTGCGAACAAAGTTCGCTCTATTTCCAACCTCAAACTGTCCCCCAGACAGTTTGAGCTGTGCGGGGGTGGGAGTGAAACAGTCTGGGGATAGACTGTTTCAGCTCAACAACTGGAAATAAGGACTTGTTGACGAACTCTTTTTATCTTGGCCGAGTTCTTTCCCACTCCCCTTCATACTCTTTTACACTCAATTTATCAAGTGCTATATCATGTTTAACTCGCTTTCTAGATTTTAAGCTCGTGAAGAAATCATCCATTGGATAATTTCTTTATTCTTGTATATATTTCTTAATTGTGGCTTCATTAAGTCCAACTTACACTCTTCAACAATTCCCCAAATTGTTGAAGCTCTCTGCCCAGAAATGACGATTGCCAAATTTATAGAGAGATTGGCGTGTTTATCAAACATCATAAGAGCACTCTTGCCTTTTAAATAGCCCATAAAACTTGATACACTTAACCTTGGAGGAATACTGACTAACATGTGAACATGGTCTGGCATCAGATGACCTTCGATAATTTCAACACCTTTATAACTACACAATCGTCGAAATATCTCTCCAAGACTACTTCGATATTGATTATAGATAATTTTTCGTCTATACTTAGGGGTAAAGACAATGTGGTATTTACACAGCCACTTTGTATGTGATAAACTATGTGCCTTTTGCGCCATATTTTTCTCCTTTCGCTTTACAATAGGCTTGAACACCTTTATTGTATCGCGTTTGGAGTTTTTTTTGGTATAACCTTCATCGCGCACCCGCATAGCGGGTGGTTTATTTGTCACGCACCTTACGGAGCGTGACGGACTAAAAGTCACATAATAAAAAAGTTTGAAGTAGTTTATCTACTCCAAACTTTACATTTATCTTCAATAAAGAAATATATAAAAATACTCTTTCTAATTTTAAATTATAATGCTTCCTCTAGTTCGTCTTCAGTAAAACCAAACATAAATTCTTCATCTTTGCCATTTGAGAACCAAATATCAGCTGCTTCAAAAACACTTAGCGATTCTTCATCATATTCGTTATACTCATTTTCATCAGAACAATAGTTACAAATATACGTTTCTTCGTCCCAATAGCCAAAACTATCTTTAACTCTACTTAAACGATGCCCGCAGTCTGGACACATTGCAAATCGACTCATAATGGTCCTCCCAAAAATAGAAAATAGTATTCAACATTATTTCAAAAGATTATTATTCTTAAATTAGTTGAAATCAACATACTCTTTTTGAAGTTCAAGAACTTCTTCTGCCGTTGCACATTCTGTCAAGGCACGGTGAGCATATTCTTCCATCTTAGCTGTATCAAGTTTCTTCATAAGGCTACGTGTACGAAGTACAGATGTTGCACTCATAGAGAACTCATCCAAGCCCATACCTACAAGAAGTGGAACAGCTTGTTGGTCACCAGCCATCTCACCACACATACCAGCCCATTTGCCTTCTGCGTGCGCAGCCTTGATAACATTGTTGATCAAGCGAAGGATTGATGGGTTATATGGTTGGTAGAGGTATGAAACCTGTTCATTCATACGGTCTGCAGCCATTGTGTACTGGATAAGGTCGTTTGTACCGATTGAGAAGAAGTCAACTTCTTTGGCAAATTGGTCTGCAAGCATTGCTGCTGCAGGGATTTCAATCATGATACCAACTTGGATATCATCCGCAACTGCTACACCTTCTGCCAACAAGTTGGCTTTTTCTTCTTCAAGGATTGCTTTTGCTGCACGGAATTCAGTCAACAAGGCAACCATTGGGAACATGATACGAAGTTTACCATGTACTGATGAACGAAGAAGGGCACGCAACTGAGTACGGAACATTTGGTTACCAGTCTCAGAAATAGAGATACGAAGGGCGCGGAAACCTAGGAATGGGTTCATTTCGTGCGGAAGGTCGAAGTAAGGAAGTTCCTTATCACCACCAATATCCATTGTACGAACCACAACAGGCTTGCCGTTCATACCTTCAAGAACAGCCTTGTAAGCTTCGTATTGCTCATCTTCAGTTGGGAAGTCTTGTGAGTCCATGTACAAGAATTCTGTACGGTAAAGACCAACAGCTTCTGCACCGTTATCATTTACACCTTCAACGTCTTTCGGTGTACCGATATTTGCTGCCAATTCAAAGTGTTTGCCATCAGCTGTAACAGTTTGAGCATCTTTCAAAAGTGCCCACTCAGCTTTTTGTTTAGCATAGGCTTCACCAGCTGCTTTAAATTCTGCAATCACTTCTTCAGAAGGGTTGATAACAACCTCACCTGTGATACCGTTAACAGCGAGGACATCGCCGTCTTTCACAATTTCAGTAATGTTATTAGTACCTAATACAGCAGCAATTTCAAGTGTACGAGCCATGATAGCTGAGTGGCTTGTACGACCACCGATGTTTGTTACAAAGGCTTTTACAAACTGTTTGTTCAATTGTGCTGTATCTGAAGGTGTCAAGTCATGTGCGATAACGATTGACTCTTCATCAATTGTCGCAGGGTTTGGCAAACGAACGCCAAGCAAGTGAGCTAGGACACGTTTTGCAACGTCGCGGATATCTGCTGCACGCTCTTGCATGTATGGGTTATCTTCCATACCTTCAAAAATAGCGATGAACATATCCGTTACTTCTTTCAAACCAGTCTCAGCATTTGTTTTCTTAGCACGAATAGTTTCCTTAATTTGACCAATCATTTCTGGGTCAGCAAGAACCATCAAGTGTGCATCAAATACGGCTGCGGCCTCTTCACCTAGGCTAGCTACTGCGTTCTCACGAATAAGAGAAAGCTCGTTTTGAGATGCTGCAAGAGCTGCATCCAAACGAGCTTCTTCTGCATTTGTATCTTCAACTGTAACAGTTTCGAAGGACAAATCTGGCTGAACGAGTAGATATGCCTTAGCAACAGCAACACCATCTGATGCTGCGATTCCTTTAAGCATTTCTGTCATATTCTTATGCCAATCCTTCTTTTTCCATTGTTTCAGTGATAGCTGCGATTGCGTCGTCAGCATCAGCACCTTCAGCAGAGATTGTTACGTCAGCGCCTTGACCAACACCAAGACTCATAACACCCATGATAGATTTAAGGTTAACTGATTTTTCTTTGTAGTTCAAAGTGATGTCTGAAGCAAATTTACTAGCTGTTTGTACAAGCAAAGTTGCTGGACGTGCGTGAATACCTGTTTCTGCCACAATGTGGAAATCTTTTGAAGCCATAGTTGGATTCTCCTTTGTTTTTTCAAAAATTGTAGGTTAGCAAATGATAACCCTTACAAAGGACATTATACCACTTTTTGAAATCATTTT
Source organism: Streptococcus suis 10581 (assembly GCA_000440235.1). Classification (GTDB taxonomy): domain Bacteria; phylum Bacillota; class Bacilli; order Lactobacillales; family Streptococcaceae; genus Streptococcus; species Streptococcus suis_F. The sequence goes on from ALKQ01000016.1 coordinate 55,919, forward strand.
CAAGATTTTTTTACCTTTCTTTCATGTTTCCGTCATAAAAAGAGAGGTTCATTTTACTTTTTCTTCATTAAATAGAATCTATTAGAACTTCTGAAAATTGACTAGTAGATTGATGAGCAACGTCCAAAATTTTAGCAAAATCAAGCGTAACATTTTTATTTATAAAAGCGTCTTCCAAGGCCTGAATAATTAAAGCAGCTGCTTCTTTCCAGCCAATATATTCCAACATCATACAAGCCGAAAGCAAGAGGGAACATGGATTAGCCAAATCCTTTCCGGCAATATCGGGAGCAGTTCCATGTGTCGCTTCAAAGATAGCATGACCTGTCTGATAATTAATGTTAGCACCCGGTGAGATGCCTATTCCTCCGACCTGAGCCGCAAGGGCATCTGATGCATAATCTCCATTTAGATTTGTAAGAGCAACCACCTGGAAGTTTTCCGGCGCCAATAAAATCTGCTGTAGAAAGTTATCCGCAATAATGTCATTTACTACCAAAGTCCCCTCTGCAAGTTCTGTAGCAAATTCTTCTTTCGCCAATTCATAACCCCACTTGCGGAAACCGCCTTCTGTAAACTTTTGAATATTTCCCTTATGAACTAAGGTCACTATCTTCAATTGATGTTCTAGGGCATATTCTATTGCAGAGCGAATGAGGCGTTTACTCCCTTCTTCCGAAATCGGTTTGATACCAATACTTGAAGATTCTGGAAAACGGATATTTACCACTCCCATTTCTTCTTGTAAAAAGGAAATGACTTTGGCAACTTCATCTGAACCAGCCTCCCATTCAATACCTGCATAAATATCTTCTGTATTTTCACGAAAAATAGTAATATCCGTCTTTTCAGGCTCTTTCAGCGGACTTGGCACTCCCTTAAAATAGCGAATCGGACGCACACAGGCATACAAATCTAATTCTTGACGAAGTGCAACATTAAGAGAACGATGACCTTTCCCAATCGGCGTCCCCAAGGGACCTTTGATTGCAACTAAATGCTCACGGATTATTTCCAGTGTCTCATTCGGCAAAGAAGTTCCTATTAATTCATAAGCCTTTTCTCCTGCCAAAACCTCCCTCCACTGAATAGAACGTTGACCTGCATAGGCTTTTTTCACTGCAGCATCAATAACTTTTTGACTGACTGACCAAATATCCCTACCAATACCATCTCCTTCAATATAGGGAATAACGGGACAATCTGGGACAATTAACCGTCCCTCTCTCATCAGGATTTTTTCTGCCATATTTACCTCTTTCCAATCGGGATGTAAGCCAAATTCCTACCACCTAAGTAGGAAGAGCGCGGACGAATCAATTTATTATTTTTCCGTTGTTCCTGGACATGCGCAATCCACCCCGCCATACGGCTCATTGCAAAAATCAATGTAAAAATATCACTATCAATACCTAGTACATGGTAAACTGTCGCCGAATAAAAATCTACGTTTGGAATTAAACCTTTTTTGTTTTTAATAAAGCTCTCTACTTCCTCTGACAATCTATAAAACGCTTCATCGTCTGTTCCGAATGTCAAATCACGCGCCATCTCCTTCAAATACTCTTGACGAGGATCAACCGTTTTATAGACTCGATGGCCAAATCCCATAATTTTTTCCTTCGAATCCAGCTTCTTCTGCAAATATCTCTCGGTATCACCACTCTCGCGAATAGCCAGCAACATGTCAAACACTCGTTCATTTGCACCACCATGCAATGAGCCTTTCAGAGTCCCAATTGCCGTGGTAACACAAGAATATAAATCCGTTAACGTTGATGCCGTGACACGCGCAGCAAAAGTAGACGCATTCAATTCATGATCAGCATGAAGCACCAAAGCTTTGTTAAACGCTTTGATTTGTAAATCACTCGGCTCCTCACCATTCAGCATATAAAGAAAATTCGCCGCAAAACCCAGATCAGACCGCGGTTCAATTGGAACCAATCCACGTCTCAAACGAGCAAATGTTGCAATAATCGTCGGAACCTTGGCCATAATCTGAATAGATTGTTCATACAAAGCTTCTAACGAATTCTCTTCAGCGTGTACATTATATACTCCAAGGAGAGATACTGTCGAACGCAACACGCTCATAGGATGCAAATGTCGCCGTGATTGAATCAGAATACATTGCTCTACCGCATCTGAAATCGCATATTCTTTTCGCAGGCTTTTCTCAAAATAATTTAATTCAATCTGAGTTGGCAAATGCAGGTTCCACAGAAGATAGATGACTTCCTCAAAAGAAGCGTTATTCTCCATCAATTCAGCAATGTCATACCCTGCATAGGACAAGCGGTCATTTTCAATTGCACTGATTCGCGTATCACAGGCAATCGCATCTTTTAACCCATTCGTTTCTGTCATACCTTTCCTCCTAGTTTCTTTCTTACTACCATAGGTAAAATACCTCCGTGGCGATAATAACGAATATCCGCTTCTGCATCAAACCGCACGAGAGCTTGAAACTCCTTTGTAACATCGTCTGTTTGCGCATGGACTGTTACAATTTGACCAACACCGACATCTTCTGGCAAGTCGATTGTATAGCTTTCATGTCCAGTCAAGCCAAGACTTTCTGCCGACTGACCTTCTAAAAATTGTAAAGGAAGAACCCCCATCATCACTAAATTTGAACGGTGAATCCGCTCAAATGACTCAGCAAGAACAGCCTTCACACCAAGTAAACTTGAACCTTTGGCTGCCCAGTCACGGCTTGACCCCATCCCATAGTCTTTACCAGCAATAACAATACTACCGACACCAGCTTCCTTATATCTCATAGCCGCATCATAGATTGGAAGAATCTCATCGCCAACTCTTGTCCAACCACCAATTTTTCCAGCTGCCAGCTCATTCTTTATACGAATATTTGCAAAAGTCCCACGCATCATGACTTCGTGATTTCCACGACGACTTCCATAAGAATTAAAATCCTTATAAACAATGCCATTCTCTTCGAGATAACGAGCGGCTGGACTCAATCGTGCAATATTCCCTGCAGGGGAAATATGATCTGTCGTTACAGAATCGCCAAATTTAGCCAAAACAGATAAATTTTCCAGTGGTTTTATGGATAAATCTGCCTGCATGTTGTCAAAATAGGGCGGATTTTGAATATAGGTTGAAGAAGAATTCCAATTGTAATTCTTCTCTGTCTTTGTTTCAATCGCATTCCAAGCCTGACTATCTGTAAATACCTGTTGGTATTCTTCCTTATAAAGGTCACGAGTCACATAACGCTCAATGTAGTCATCTACCTCCTCGCGACTTGGCATAATGTCCGCAAGGTAGACAGCTTGTTGCTTCTCATCATACCCCAGCGGATCCCTTGTTAAATCTACATTCATATTTCCTGCAATAGCATAGGCAACAACAAGCGGTGGACTCGCTAAGAAATTAGCTTTTACCAATGGATTAATCCGGCCTTCAAAGTTACGATTTCCAGATAATACCGCAGAAACCAATAAATCTTCTTCCTTAATCGCCTCCGCTACTTCAGGACGCAGATCACCTGAGTTACCGATACAAGTTGTACAACCATAACCAACCAAATTGAACCCTAAAGCATCTAGATAGGTCTGCAAACCTGATTTTTTCAAATAGCCAGTCACTACTTTTGAGCCTGGTGCCAATGACGTCTTGACCGTCTTAGAAACTGCCAAACCTTTTTCTACCGCATTTTTTGCCAGTAATCCTGCTGCCAAAAGGACATACGGATTGGAGGTATTTGTACACGAGGTAATCGCCGCAATAGCAACATGACCTGTTTGAATTTGCTCATCTCCTTCAGCATACTTAACCGTGGCTGTTTTATCTAACTCTGCTTCCTCCAAACCAAATCCACGCACACCTACTTCACGTATTAAACTAGCCTGAAACTCTGCTTTTGCATCTGTTAATTCTATCAAATCCTGTGGTCTTTTAGGACCAGAAATAGATGGGACTACTGTTGATAAATCCAATTCTAAAACCTTGCTATAAGACGGAAAACGTTCAGCATCATAGAATAAATAATTAGCCTTGGTATAGGCTTCTGTCAACTCCACGTGCTCCTCCGAACGGTTGGTCAATCTCATATAATGTAAAGTTTCTCCATCGATCGGGAAATAGCCACAAGTCGCACCGTATTCTGGAGCCATATTGGAAACAGTTGCTCGATCCGCTAATGTAAGAGAAGATAAACCTGGTCCAAAAAATTCGACAAACTTCCCAACTACATTTTCCTGACGTAGAAGTTGAGTGACCTTAAGCGCCAAATCCGTTGCAGTGGCAACCTTAGGCAATTGCCCAACTAGGCGAACACCAATCACCTCAGGAACGGGAAAATAGGATGCTTCACCCAACATTGCAGCTTCCGCCTCAATACCACCTACACCCCAACCAAGTACACCAATACCGTTAATCATGGTCGTATGACTGTCTGTACCAAACATAGAATCTGGATAAAGCAAACCATCCTTGTTGATAATAACATCGCTTAGAAATTCAATGTTTACCTGATGGATAATTCCTGTCGCTGGAGGCACAGCGCGATAATTTTCAAAGGAATTCTCTGCCCATTTCAGAAATTCATAACGCTCATTATTTCTTTCGAACTCTAAGGCAATATTTTTCTCCAGAGCATCTTCAGTCCCAAAAAAATCAACTTGAACAGAGTGGTCGATGACTAAATCCACTGGAATTTCCGGGTTAATCAATTCAGGGTTTCCACCTGCTTTCACCACCGCATCACGCATGGAGGCTAAATCTACCACAACAGGAACACCTGTAAAATCTTGCAAAATAACACGACTAGGTTTAAAAGGAATTTCTCCTTTAGGAGAGGCAGCCTGATAATGAAGCAACTCCATTATGTGATTTTTTGTAACATCCAAACCATCTTCTTTTCTTAAAAGACTTTCTAATAAAATACGAATAGTATAGGGAAGTGAATGAATATCCACTTTTTCTTCCATTGAAATCGAATTCAATGCATAATATGAATATTCTCTCCCTTTATGAAACAAGCGTTTTCTATGTGATTTTTCCATATTTTATAACCTCTTTCGGCATTATTGAATAGTATAGCACAAAAGGTAATATATATTCAATACATGTATCACTATAAATGTTATATTTTGTAACATCGTATATTTCCTTAAAAATATTACGACATTTGTAAAAAAGCTGATTTATACTTTACCGAGAGATTGTTAAGGTTATCAAACTAAATAAAAACAGCTATGTAAACGCTATTTTTCGACTTGGCAGCATTGGACGGATGTACAATATATGGTGTCTTATAAAAATATTGTGCACTATATTTTGTGATTTTAAACAAACTTCCTTCTTGACTTTAACCTTAAAATCTTGTATCCTAGATTGGTGAATTTAATCAATAAAGGAGAAATAGAATGGTTACTATTTATTCGAAAAACGATTGTGTACAATGCAAGATGAGCAAGAAATTTCTTGACCAACACAATGTAGCCTATACTGAAATCAACTTAGACGAACAACCAGAATACATCGAACATGTGAAAAGCCTCGGTTTCTCAGCCGCACCTGTTATCGAAACTGAAAATGATGTTTTCTCAGGTTTTCAACCAGGAAAACTAAAAGCCTTGGTTTAACTCCCTACTGTTTATAGAAAGAGATTGCGACTATGAGTTTGAAAGAATTAGGCGATGTGTCCTACTTCCGTTTGAATAACGAAATCAACCGCCCTGTTAATGGGCAAATCCCACTCCACAAGGACCAAGAAGCGGTTAAGGCCTTCTTTAAAGAAAACGTCCTTCCAAATACCAAGCAATTTGATAGTATTTTAGACAAGATTGCTTATCTATTAGAAGAAAATTACCTCGAAAAAGAGTTTTTGGACCAATACAGTCCAGAATTTATCATCAAAATTGATCAATTCTTGAAAGACCAAAATTTCCGCTTCAAGTCTTTCATGGCAGCCTACAAGTTTTACAACCAGTATGCCCTCAAAACCAACGACGGTGCCTACTACTTGGAAAGCATGGAAGACCGTGTTCTCTTCAACGCCTTGTATTTTGCTGAGGGCGACGAAGAATTAGCACTAAACCTGGCCAACGAAATGATTCATCTTCGTTACCAGCCAGCAACACCGTCTTTCCTCAACGCAGGCCGTGCCCGTCGTGGTGAGTTGGTATCGTGTTTCCTCATTCAAGTCACTGACGATATGAACTCGATTGGACGTTCTATCAACTCTGCTCTGCAATTGTCCCGTATCGGTGGTGGCGTCGGTATCTCCCTTAGCAACTTGCGTGAGGCAGGTGCTCCAATCAAGGGCTATGAGGGGGCGGCTTCTGGGGTTGTTCCTGTTATGAAACTCTTCGAAGACAGCTTCTCCTATTCTAACCAGCTTGGGCAACGCCAAGGGGCTGGTGTCGTTTATCTTGATGTTTTCCACCCAGATATTATTTCCTTCCTTTCGACTAAGAAAGAAAATGCCGATGAGAAAGTTCGTGTGAAGACCTTATCACTCGGTATTACCGTTCCTGATAAATTCTACGAATTGGCACGTAAAAACGAAGATATGTACCTCTTCAGCCCATACTCAGTTGAGTTGGAATACGGTGTCCCTTACAGCTACCTTGACATCACAGAAAAATACGATGAATTGGTAGCAAACCCACGCATTCGTAAGACAAAAATCAAGGCACGTGACCTAGAAACAGAGATTTCTAAACTCCAACAAGAGTCTGGTTATCCTTATGTCATCAACATCGATACTGCCAACCGCAGCAATCCTGTTGACGGCAAGATTATCATGTCCAACCTTTGTTCAGAGATTCTTCAAGTCCAAACACCAAGCGTGATCAACGACTCTCAAGAATACTTGACCATGGGAACAGATGTGTCATGTAACCTTGGCTCAACCAACATTGTCAACCTGATGAAATCGCCTGACTTTGGCCGTTCTGTCCGTACCATGACTCGTGCCCTGACCTACGTAACTGACCACTCGCACATTTCTGCGGTACCTTCTATCGAGGCTGGAAATGAGCGCGCGCATTCAATCGGTCTTGGTGCAATGGGACTTCACTCATACTTGGCACAAAACTTGATCGACTACGGATCAAAAACAGCTGTGGAATTTACCAACATCTACTTCATGCTCCTCAACTACTGGACCTTGGTAGAATCAAATAACATTGCCCGTGAACGCAAGGCGACCTTCCACAACTATGACAAATCAAAATACGCGGACGGTACTTATTTCGACAAATATGTGACAGGTGATTACCAACCACAATCTGACCGTGTCAAAGAACTCTTTGAAGGAATTTTCATTCCAAGCGGACAAGATTGGGCTGACCTCCGTGAGAAAGTCATGGCAGATGGTCTTTACCACCAAAACCGCCTAGCTGTTGCACCAAATGGTTCTATCAGCTACATTAACGATGTTTCCGCTTCTATTCACCCAATCACACAACGGATTGAGGAACGCCAAGAGAAGAAAATTGGTAAAATCTACTATCCAGCAGCTGGTTTGGCAACTGAAACCATTCCATTCTACAAGTCTGCCTACGATATGGATATGCGCAAGGTCATCGATGTCTACGCTGCTGCGACTGAGCACGTTGACCAAGGTTTGTCCCTCACCCTCTTCCTTCGCAGCGAGCTTCCAAAAGAACTCTACGAATGGAAAACAGAGAACAAACAAACCACCCGTGACCTCTCTATCCTTCGTAACTACGCCTTCAACAAAGGTATCAAGTCTATCTACTACATCCGTACCTTTACCGATGACGGCGAAGAAGTCGGCGCAAACCAATGTGAAAGTTGTGTGATTTGATTTTTGTTATTTAAAAGGAAATATTATGAACAAAATTAAATATTTGTTGGTAGAATCAACTCGGATATTGAAATCGGTAAAATGGGACTATGCAAAAATGGCTCAACTCGTAAAACTATGGGGAGGTCCAAAAAAAGCAGCCTTAGCTTTTGCTACGATTACCGCAACCATAGCTTCCGTAGTAACCCTCAGTTTTCAAAAGTTATTCAAAAATTTTATGTCAAGGTTAACTCCTAAAAAATCCAATAAAGATAGCGACCAAAATGAAATTGATAAACTAATTCAATTAAAAACTGAAGAGTATCTTAATAATGTCCAAGAAAGAAAAAATAATAATTTGAGTACAGATGATATTGATAAAGAATATAATGATTTTATCAAGTCACTCCTAGAAAATAACAATACAACACAACAATAAAAGGAACTAATATGGAAACCTACTACAAAGCCATAAACTGGAACGCCATTGAGGATGTTATCGACAAGTCAACTTGGGAAAAGTTGACCGAGCAATTCTGGCTCGATACACGTATTCCTTTATCAAACGACTTGGATGACTGGCGTAAACTTACTGCTGAAGAAAAAGACCTGGTTGGTAAGGTCTTTGGCGGATTGACCCTCTTGGATACCCTTCAATCTGAAACAGGTGTCCAAGCTCTTCGCAATGATATTCGTACACCGCACGAAGAAGCTGTTTACAACAACATCCAATTCATGGAGTCTGTTCACGCCAAATCCTACTCTTCTATCTTCTCAACCTTGAACACCAAGTCTGAGATTGAAGACATCTTTGAATGGACCAATAGCAACGAATACTTGCAACGCAAGGCAAAGATTATCAACGAAATCTACGAAACTGGTACCCCGCTTGAGAAGAAAGTAGCCAGCGTTTTCCTAGAAACCTTCCTCTTCTACTCTGGTTTCTTCACGCCACTCTACTACCTTGGTAACAACAAGCTGGCCAACGTTGCGGAAATCATCAAGCTGATCATCCGTGACGAGTCTGTGCACGGTACCTACATCGGCTACAAGTTCCAACTTGGTTTCAATGAATTGTCCGAGGAAGAACAGGACAAACTCCGCGACTGGATGTACGACCTGCTCTACCAACTTTACGAAAATGAAGAAGGCTACACGCGCTCCCTATATGACGCAGTCGGCTGGACCGAGGAAGTATTGACCTTCCTTCGTTACAATGCCAACAAAGCCCTCATGAACTTGGGTCAGGATCCACTCTTCCCAGATTCAGCAGATGATGTCAACCCAATCATCATGAACGGTATTTCAACTGGTACATCTAACCACGACTTCTTCTCACAAGTTGGTAACGGATATCTACTCGGTGAAGTTGAAGCCATGCAGGATGATGATTATCTTTACGGTTTATAATCAAAAAAAAGCAGTTCATTGAGCTGCTTTCTTTTTATACCAAAAATACAATCATCAAATAAGAAATACCGTTGTTGAGCATATGTAGCGCAATCGGATAACGAATATCACGTCTAATCAGATAGAGCCAACCAAGATTGAGTCCCATCGTGAAATAAATCAAAAATTGGGGAAGCGTTGCTGGCATATGGACCAGACTAAATAAAGACCCCGTTACAAGTAGATAGATTCCAACAGTCTTCATATCTGCCATTTTAGGGAAGAAATAAGTTGTCAAGAAACCACGGAAAATCAATTCTTCTAAAATTGGAGCAAAGATCACTACGGAGCTAAATGCAATCAAGGGATAAGCTGATACGAATTCAATCACAAGCTTTTGGTTTTCACTTTCTGGGACTGGTACAATAAATTGGAAGATAAAAAATGCAATATAGAGCAAAATAGGCCATTGAATCTTATGGAACCATGAAGCTGTCACACGATAGTCAACAGAATGACGTGGATAGATATACTTCCATAACAGAATAATGAGCGCAATGGAGAGAACAAGACCAATTATCGCACAAATCCAAATTGTACTGTCAATCAACTGGGCAGGAATGTCAGGAATCGTTTGTAAGGTTGGTCCTACCATCAGAAAACCTGAAGCAATTTGATAGGCAACAAAGTATAGAAATAGTAATGCAGCGTGTTTGATAAATTTCAACATATTCCCTCCCTAAAAGCTCAAGTCAACAATATTATCGACTCGTACCAACTTGGTTTCAAGTTCCCCATTCGCTAATTCACGAGAAATTTTAACCCATTCCTCATCAACTGCCAACATAGTGTATTCATAAGCAATAGAAAATTCCTCATCAAAGCGGATTTTAGCCTTACTTCCGACCAATTCTTTCAATAAAACGGACATCTGATTTTCTCCTTTTGTAGTTTTCTGCAACTTTTTTACCCTAGCTTGCAACTGCTTCACTTTTTTCCTATCTGATAGAGAATTGAAAAATAGAAATCCTACAAGAATCCATAAAAATAGTTCCATCCTATCCTCCTATATCAAGCCCAGACTTTGCATCAGTAGCATCAACAAAAATCCAAGAAGATTATTCAGACTGTGTAGGATAAGTGCATTGGTATATTTGCCAGAAATACGATAGGCGAGTCCCAGGACCAGACCCATACCTCCGTAGACAACCCAAGATCCGATATTGGTCGGATTGTGAATAAGTCCAAACAGAAAACTTGATAGCAACAATCCAACATTCGAATCCTTACCAAAGACTTTCCCCATGAGAATGCCACGGAAAATTAATTCTTCAAGAACTGGAGCAAAAAGTACAGCAAAGAGAAACAAAACTAAGGTTGGCAAGCCTGAATTATTGATGATTTCCTGATTGGCAGTCGTTTGACCATATCCCTCTTCCAGCATAATCAATTGCCCACCAATTATTTTCAGACCAAACATGACGATAAAAGCAAGGACAACAAAACCAATATTCTTTAACATTCCCCACTTCTGCTCGCTCTTCCATAGACCAATTTTACTGGTCAAAACAAGACCGACCACCACTGCAAGCAATATGAGCGCTGCAGCAATCAGTAGGTTAGTCCCATCAAAATTTGGTAGGGCAGACATGGCCATCTGGGTCAATACATTCAGTGCAACGACAACCAATCCCACTAAGAGAAATTTCCAGTTTTTTACCACATTCCAATCTTTGACATTTCCAAGTCTATTCATAGCAATCTCCTTTATATCACTCAATTAGTTCTTAGCATCTTTTTCGAACAATAGCAGAGCAGGCAAGCCCAAAACCATCGGCAGAAGGATATTCAGATTTGACAAATCAATCTGCCCAGTAGCCAGCCATTCTCCGAAAACATAGCCAACTGCGTACAAGCCAAGACCGATAAATGAAGCAAGATAAATTTTCTTAAAGACTTTCATTGTTGATACCTCCATTTACATTAAATGAATGTGATTTTCTTACGATTGGCAAAGTAGAAACTAACAAATCCTACTAAGCTCAGAAGAACAACTGTCATGGGAGTGACAAACTGGAAATACTCTGCTGCAGATGTTCCACTTTCCTGTGGAATTTGTAACTGCCAGAGGCCAATACTAACCAGCAAACTCAAAACGGCAATCTGTAGGGTTTGATACAGAGTTCGTTTCATCATTTTCTTCCGAGCCATTTTTACATCAGCCTTGGCAACAAACAATTTATCCAAGCCCAGCCGTTTTATAATGGCCTCTTGCTTGACCTGAGAATAAACCAATGTCAAGAAAAGGCTGATCCCCATGACATCTTCTCCCAGCGCAAAGCTAACTAGGAAGCTTAGCAGTGTCACTGTCATAAAGAGCATATACATATTGTTGCCGAAATTGGTCAAGGTCGCATAAGACACCTCATCTAACTCACCAACAATATCATAGAAATAACAAATTGCTCGAATGTGTAGATTTTCCTTTTTCATAGCTATCACCTAAAACTCTTTCAAAAATTCTTATTTAAAATAACGACGAACCATACGAACCTGCATGACGTTGATGTAAATGTGAAGAAAGGCAACAACTAGAAAGGCTGTAATTTGTCGCTCCTGCAATAGCATGCTAAGCACAAATAGGAATAGATACAAACCTGGTAACACGATTTGATTCAAAGTGAAGACGATTTGGAAACTCATTTCGTAGTTTGCTTGTTTCTCACCTTCGTCCATTGCCTCAGCAAAGTCTTTCATTTCTTTCACCGTAGCAAATACAGACAACTTATATTCACGAATTTTCTGAGTTAATTTCATGATAAAAATCTGAGAAATGAGAAGAATGACATAGAAAACTGCATCAAATATTGACCCGTACATGAGTGCCCCCTTTTCTAAGAAGGTAACTCCAAAACCTAATCCTAAATTTAAAAGAGTCAATGACGCAGCAACATTGAAAGATATGTTCGCGTATTCTAGGTTACGAAACATTTTCATATATGTCTCATCAACACGTTCTTCATCCTCATCTGAAATAGAATGGTAAAGTTTATGAGTTTGATTAGCCTTAAGAATAAAATATACGGTTCCAGCGAAAATGACAAAAGTAATGATACGCAAACAAAATAGAAAGTTATCTAGATTGACAAAAGACGGTAATCCAAACTTAGAAATCAATACTCCAAAAAAGCCATAAAATGCACCGAAAATTGCTCCTAAAAACAAATAGGTAAGATTCCTCATCCATCTTTGTTTTGTTGTTAATTGTTTCCCCTGTTTCATTCTTCTACCTCCACTAATTGAAAAACATTCTCCACATTTTCGTTAAAAATTTGAGCAATTCGCATGGCAATGACCACAGAGGGTGTGTATTCTCCCCGCTCAATCAAGCTGATGGTCTGCCGTGATACTTCTGCTAATTTTGCCAACTCAGTCTGGTTGAGGCTATCTCGTGCCCGCAACTCCTTGAGCCGATTTTTTAGGACATATTCCATAAATTTTCCTTTCTAGGCTTGGTAGATAATCAAGCTCTTTTCTGTTACAGCTACTTCTACCGCCACCTCTTTGAATTTTGCCATCAGTAAATATGTATAATAGAAATCACCAATACAAGCCACTGAATGCATGGTTGCTAGAATCTGATAAGCCCCTTTATCAAGCCAACCAAACATTGCAGATGCTGTCAACCCCAAACTAATCAGAACGAAGGGGGCAAGGGCGATTACAACTGTTTGAAAACGATTATAAAGGGAGTTGGGACTGATTGCATAAGCCATCCCTGTTTTCCATTTAATCCCATATTTGACAGGATTTTTGGGACAAAAAATTTTAAAAAACAGTCCATGAATCCATTCATGAATGATAATAAGCAATAGAAAAACAAATAGTACTTCAATGAATTGCATCTCACTCATGATATTTTGAAACTCAACTCTAGAAGCTATGAATCCAAATAGCCAAAAGAACGGAAACACTAATAAAACTGTAGTTACATACAACCTTGCTGCCAACTTTTTATCACTTCTAACATCTACTTCGTATAATTTCTTTTTATTTTCCATTTTTCTTCTCCTTCTATTTCACCTAGCTCAAACTCAATAAACCTAGAGCAACTCCAATCAATAATCCGACAATACAGGCTCCTGCAATCATAATCGCTGCCATATCTGCTGAAATGTATCGTTTCATAAAGATTCTCCTGTCTTTCCCTAGCTTTTGTCTCTATTTTTCTTTTTTTTAAATTGCATAACTAACACCAGTGTCGCCAACAAGGGAGGAAAGAGATAACTCATCTCCGTCAAACTAAGGTCAAATCCTAGTAAGGCTAGAACTTTAAAGACCAAAATATTTATCAAAAAGAGTGCGAAAAACAGTATGGCTACTTTCATACCATTTTTAATTGTCCTGTTCATTTTTCTTCTCCTTCTATTTCACCTAGCTCAAACTCAATAAACCTAGAGCAACTCCAATCAATAATCCGACAATACAGGCTCCTGCAATCATAATCGCTGCCATATCTGCTGAAATGTACCGTTTCATGGTCATCTCCTTCTACTTATTTCCTTTTTTCTCCATTTGTAAACTTGCTTCGATACAAGCAATTGAAGCAATTAGAGTAGTCATTAGAGCTGTATCCATATCGCTCCATCCCAGCAAATCAGAAAGGAGAATGTAAGCCAATAATAGAATGGACCCTATTTCGACTGCACGCGCAACGGTTGTTCCTGTAATCAAAATTCCTTTTTTATTGCTATTTATCTTTTTCATGGTTATACCCCAACTTTCTTTTTTTCTTGTCTGATGAATTCGTTTTCATCTCCTTATCTTGATATCATTGTAACACTTCTTTTTCTTTTTGACAAGTATCTTTGTCAAAAAAATAATAATTTTTGTCAAAAAGTTTATGAACATTGTCAAAATGTAGTGAATATTAGTCAGAAAAAAAGACCTTTTGAGGTCTTTACTATATTTTGGGGAAGTATTTGATTACAGACTGTTCAACTGACTCCTCAACTCTTCATACATGTGACTTGGTAAATGAACACCCTGTGTGGCGACAACTTGACTAGCAACTCGATTTGCGAATGCCAGAGAATCAATAATCGATTTTTCCGTGGCTAAAGCTGCCATCATTGCCCCCACATGACTATCACCAGCACCGACAGTATCTACGATTTCTGTGGGTACACTCGGTGCCTCGTTCCAAACTCCGTCAAAAGCAACGGCTCCATCTGAACCTCTTGTCACAATAAGCAGTTGCTTGGTTTTTCCATATAATACACGAATCGCTGTTTTAATATCTGTTTCTTGAGAAAGGCTCAATGTCTCTTGCTCATTTAAATGTAAAATAGGAGATAGCTCTAACAGCTCTGCCACTCGTTTTTCAGGAATGAGATTTCCTCGTGGTCCAGGAGCGAAGATGACTGGTCTGTCACATGTTTTCAACCAGTCAACTAAGGCTTGTCCCGTATCTTCTTCTACTTCTAAACCACAAATATAAACATAATCATACTGAGATAGATCGTAGCCGTCTAACCAAGCGGGATCAAACGAATATTCCACACCGTGAGCTGACAGAAATGTCCGTTCTCCATCTGATTCCACAAAACAGTAACAACAACCATTTGCTCCATCTAAAGAAATCAGCGTTTGAATGCCCAGTTTATAGAGATTATCTTTCACAAATGTACCATATATTCCTGTACCAACCGGTGAAATAAAATCATATTCCACTCCGAGATGGTGGAGAATATTGACTACATTGAAGGCACAACCTCCAAGTGACATGACTTGTTTTTTTATGTGCGCATCACCCTGTCGGCCAGGTAAAGCGTCTAAATAAACCATTACATCACAAACTGTTGAGCCTATGACCAAACATTTCCCCATGACTTCCTTCCTTTTCAACAAAACATCATTCATCTAAAATAACATTCAATAAATTGTTTAAATGCAGATATTTGTATTATACCAAAAAACTCTTCTACCCAAAGGATAAAAGAGTTCATTTGTTATTCCAAGTGATCCACACCAGCTTGCATTCTTTCTTCCCCCCACCAGTAAGGCATGAGTTCGCCTAATGTGATGGTTTCTCGTTTGTCAAAATCAACCATGATTTCTGTTTGTGCATTATCAGCTGACAGTTGCATCAAAAATTCACGACAAGCTCCGCAAGGCATTCCCGAACCCTCTCCAGAGGGCGCTTGATCTCGAAAAGCAATAATGCGTTTTATCGTCGTCTGCCCACTATCCTGAAACATATTAAAGGCAGCTGCTCTCTCTGCACAAAGATGAAATACACCTGCTGTTGCCTCAAAGCAATAACCGGTGTAAATTTGTCCATCTTCTGCCTCAATTGCAGCAACGACATGGTTTGAATAAATAAAAGGCGAAACATAATGCGGGGCATAGTGGACTTTTGCCTGATCATACAACTCTTGCCAAATATCACTTACATGTTCCATTATTATTCCTCATTTCAATTTTGAAAGATATCCCCTTGCTAGTTGCTTTAACAAAGGGATATACACTGACTATATTATAAGTTGTCAGCTACGCTGTTCAAGAGGGTTTGGATAGCAGACGCATCGCTACCACCTGCCATGGCCATGTCTGGCTTACCACCACCACGACCTGCTACGATTGGCGCAAGGACTTTGATGAGGTTTCCTGCATGAACATCGCTTGACTTGCTTGCCACAAGGACATTGACCTTGTCACCGATAGCCGCAACCAACACCAAGACGTCAGAGTAGTCTTTTTGCTTCCAGTTGTCAGCGAAGGTACGGAGAGCACCTGCATCTGAAACTTGGACCTGGCTAGCAATGTAGCGAACACCATTTGCCTCTTTAACATCTTTGAAGACATCTCCAGCAGCTGCTGCCGCTGCTTTTTCTTTCAGACTAGCGTTTTCTTTTTGCAGGTCACGAACTTGCTGAGCAAGACTTTCAACCTTGTTTGGCACTTCCTTGATCTGCGGTGACTTGATAGTTGCCGCTACTTCTTTGAGGGCATCTTCTTGGTCACGATAGGCAAGGAAGGCTTCACGGCCTGTTACCGCAATGATACGGCGAGTACCTGAACCGATACCTTCTTCTTTCAAAATCTTGAAGATACCGATTTCAGCGGTGTTGCTAACATGGGTACCACCACAGAGCTCCACAGAATAGTCACCGATAGTAACAACGCGGACTTCTTTACCGTATTTTTCACCAAAGAGAGCCATTGCCCCCATTTCTTTAGCCGTATCAATATCGGTTTCAACCGTTACAACTGGAATGGCATTCCAAATTTGCTCATTGACTTCTTCTTCAATACGACGAAGTTCTTCCGCAGTAACTGCCTCAAAATGCGTAAAGTCAAAGCGCAGGAAGTCTTGCTCGTTCAAGGAACCAGCCTGTGTTGCATGCTCGCCGATAATATTGTGAAGAGCTGCATGGAGCAAGTGAGTTGCTGTGTGGTTCTTCTCAACACCCTTACGGCGTTTTGTTTCAATTTCAAGTGTGTAGGTTTGACCAACTGAAATACTTGCGGACAGTTCAACTGTGTGCAATGGTTGACCATTTGGTGCTTTCTGCACATCGATGACAGTCGCAACAATGTCTCCAGCAGCATTTTTCACAAAACCATGGTCTGCAACCTGACCACCCATTTCTGCATAGAATGGTGTTTGGTCAAAGACAAGGAGGGCTTGACCTTCTGAGACTGCTTCTGTACGCGCATTATCAGCCACAATGACAGATAAGCTTGCTTCAAGAGCTGTTTGGCCGTAAACAAAGGTCGACTCTTCGGTGATAGCAGCCAGGGTTTCATTTTGCATCCCCATCGAACCACCTTTGACAACTGAGGCACGTGCACGGTCTTGTTGCTCTTTCATAGCCACTTCAAAACCAGCAATATCAAGGGTCATACCACGGTGCTCAGCCAATTCTTCTGTCAATTCTACTTGGAAACCATAGGTATCATAGAGTTTGAAAATGTCACGACCATCAATCTCAGACTTACCTTCTGCTGCCAATTTATCCATCAATTGCTCAGCAAATTGTGAACCTGTATGGATAGTACGAGCAAATGACTCTTCTTCACTCTTAACAATCTTCTCAATGAAGGCACGTTTTTCAAGCACTTCTGGATAGTAGCTTTCCATGATATTGCCAACTGTCTCCACCAATTTGTACAAGAATGGCTCTGTAATGCCTAAACGTTGGCCATGCATAGAAGCACGACGGAGAAGACGGCGAAGGACATAACCACGGCCCTCATTTCCTGGAAGGGCACCGTCACCAATGGCAAAAGAAAGGGCACGGATATGGTCTGCAATAACCTTGAAGCTCATGTTGTCGCCATCTTGGTCATAGGTCTTACCAGAAATCTTTTCTACTTCACGAATGATTGGCAAGAAGAGATCCGTTTCAAAGTTGGTCTTAGCCCCTTGGAAAATAGCTGCCAAACGCTCCAACCCTGCGCCCGTATCGATGTTTTTGTTTGGCAATTCCTTGTACTCAGAACGCGGAACAGCTGGGTCTGCGTTGAACTGGGACAATACGATATTCCAAATCTCGATGTAACGGTCATTTTCAATATCTTCTTCCAAGAGACGGATACCAATGTTTTCAGGGTCAAAGTCAGTACCACGGTCGAAGAAAATCTCCGTATCTGGACCAGAAGGACCTGCACCAATTTCCCAGAAGTTATCTTCAAGCGGAATCAAGTGGCTTGGCTCAACACCAAGGGCAATCCAACGATTGTATGAATCCACATCATCAGGATAGTAAGTCATGTAGAGCTTGTCTTTTGGAAAAGCAAACCATTCTGGACTGGTCAAAAGCTCAAAGCCCCACTCAATCGCTTCATCACGGAAGTAATCTCCGATAGAGAAGTTACCAAGCATTTCAAACATGGTATGGTGGCGGGCTGTCTTACCAACGTTCTCGATGTCGTTGGTACGGATTGATTTTTGGGCATTTGTAATCCGTGGGTTATCTGGAATGACAGAGCCATCAAAGTATTTCTTGAGGGTGGCCACACCAGAATTGATCCACAAAAGAGTTGGATCGTTAACAGGGACTAGATTTGCTGAAGGCTCAACAGAGTGACACTTTGATTTCCAGAAATCCAACCACATTTGACGAATTTGAGAAGAAGATAAATTTTTCATAAACTAAGATACCAAGCCCGATTAGAAGGCGACTGAAAAATAGGAAACTGACAGGAAATCTTGATTTCCTAGGCAGTTTATCTTTTTTCCGAGCCTTCCGGGCGGGTTCAATTCAACGAAACAGTTAAATTAAACATTTCCTTTCATATTTGATAATTTAAGGGAAAGTCCGTAGCCCGAGTTCATTTCAGAATAAACTCGATGCCCTTTCCTTTCGTTTAGATATTTTGAGAAGTCAGCATTAGAAAGAAGCGAGCCTTCCGGGCCGGTTCAATTCAACGAAACAGTTAAATTAAACATTTCCTTTCATATTTGATAATTTAAAGGAAAGTCCGTAGCCCGAGTTCATTTCAGAATAAACTCGATACCCTTTCCTTTCGTTTAGATATTTTGAGAAGTCAGCATTAGAAAGAAGCGAGCCTTCCGGGCCGGTTCAA
>ALKQ01000017.1 GCA_000440235.1 Streptococcus suis 10581
GAAAATTATCTAAATTGAACATTTCCTTTCATAAGTGATAGTTAGGCGGGTTCAATTTAACGGACCAGTTAAACTGAAGGATTATTTCACGATTAATTCGATGCATCTTCCATCATTTCGATGTAGTCAATTGCGACCACTAAGGAAATGACCAAATCTGCATAGGAGTCCTCCAATACAGTAACGGAGTAATGAGAAGTTAAATGAAAGAGTTCTTTGGAGATTTCAGCTACGAGCATACCATCTGGTCTTTTCAAGCGAAAATCCAAATCCCAGATATTTCCGTCTAGGATTAAACCTAGATTTTCCACAGTATAGCGATCCTTGAAAAAAGTAAATTCCTTTTGCAAGTAGAAAGAATGACCATCTGCCATATCAATGGTAAATTGGGGCAGGAAGGTCAAAAACTTCTTAGTAATCTGACAAACTTCCCCACCTCTGGAATTGGTCACGATAAATCGTTTTGGAATTTCGAGGAAAGAGCCTTCCACTTGATAAGCAAGATCCCCAAAACTATCACGAATATCAAATTTTTCACCACCAAAGGTAAAGCGCTGTTTTACTTGAAATTGCTTCATGATAACCTCCAAAAAAATAACAAGAAATCAAACGAAGGGCGAAAAACCGCGGTACCACCTTCATTCAATGACTTGTCATTCTCATTTCATAACCTATATTCACAAGTGAAGCACTCGTATATAAGAGATAGCATTTCGCTAATCAAAGCAGTTTTTAAGGTAATACGACTGTATTTTGAAAAAAACTAACGATGAGTAACTGAAAAACTAGACTTAGATAGAAGTACTAAACTATGAATACAGGTTCTCATATTCAATTGTTCTATTAAGTAGCAAGATACTTGGCCTAGATGGCTCGCAACAACCGCCAATTTTCTGAACTAAGTAATCAAGTATCTATTCTTAATAGGTAAAACGTCAATTATTGACCTGAAGAACTAGAAGATTCTGTTGTAGAAGAAGAACTTTCAGTCGACGAAGAGCTACTTTCCGTTGATGAAGAACTGCTTTCTTCTGTTGTCACATATTGTGAAAGAAGATTTTGGAAAGCACTGTCTTTAACCTTAACGTTTGCTTTTTGGAGCGCTTCTTTCAGTACAGTAGCAACAAATGTTGAATCACTTTGCTTTTGCGCCAAAATAATCTCTTTCAACTTATCTTTATAGTCTTCCCAGTTGGCAGATTTTTCTGACTTCGCTTCTAATTTTACAACATAGTAGCTAGTTGTATAAGTTGTCATATCTACTACTGAAATAACGGATGCCCCTACTTGGCCTGCATCCAAAGCAAAGACCGCGTTTTGAACTTCTGTAGGAACAGTTGTTGAAGTTGAATCGAATTTTACTTCTCCTCCATTGTCTTTTGTAGCAGTATCCGTAGAATTGTCTTTTGCCAATTGAGCAAAATCTGCACCTTCAGCTTGTGCTGCAGCTAAAACTTCTTTTGCCTTAGCTTCGTCTGTCAATTTGATGATACGTGCAGTCACTTCTGGTGTATAGGCATCATAAGCTGCCTTGTAGTTCTCATCAGTCAATTCCTTTTCAGCAGCCTGTTTTACAGCATACTCAACTAATTTATTAGTACGGATTTGTTCTTTGTAAGTTTCTTGAGTCAAGCCAGCTGAAGAAAGAGCTGTTGCAAATGAATCACCATATTGCTCTGCCATTTTGTCATAAGCCTCATCGACTTCTTTTGCAGTCACTTTGTCACCATACTGGTCTTCAAATACATCACTAATAATCATTGACAATAGAACTTGTTGAGCTTGAGAGTTTGTTTTTACCTTCTCATAAAACTCAGACACAGTAATCGTATTGCCTTTCATCGTAATGATATCTTTATCAGCTGCATTGGAACAAGCAGCGAGCGTTACTGCAGCAAAGAGTGTTACTGCACCCGCGAGAATTTTTTTAGTTTGCTTCATTTAAAGACTCTCTCCTTTTTTTCGTTAACCCTTTCATTATAACACAAAAGCTTAAAAACTTCTTAAATTTCTGTATGTTTTAAGTCAACATTTTCCCTATTTTTCCTCAACATAAGGAGACCGTCACTCATGGAAACAAGACTAGCAGTCACATCTGGATTATCCAAAGTCGCATCGAATAAACGTTGCAATCCCTTATAAATAGTGCGCTGCCCTCTTCTGACATCCTTGATGTCTTTGGCAACATCTCCTCCTTGGAAGATGTCATCCAAAATGATTAGACCGCCTACTTTGACCTTTTTCAAGACTTCTGGTAAAAATACAATATATTTTGATTTAGCAGAATCCATGAAAACAAAATCGTATGCGTCATCTGGTAAAGTCGGAAGAATGTCCATGGCTTCCCCTTCCAGCAATTCAATCTGCTGGCGCTGATCATATTTGGCAAAGTTTTCCTTTGCAAAGCCAATCATTTCTTCATTTCGATCAATCGTTGTAATCTTCGAATGTGGGCTATTGTCAGCCATCAATAACGCAGAAAAGCCAATAGCAGTTCCAATTTCTAAAATCCGTTTAGGTTGGAGTGTCTGCATCAGCAAGCGGAAATAAGCTACCGTTTCGTGAGGGATAACTGGAATATTTTCTTGACGAGCAAACTCTTCCAGTTCTTTCAAAAAACCTGTATTTTGCGCCTGACGTGTTCGCATAAAATCCACAATTTCTTCCTTGACAACCGGACGGCGCATATTGTGATTTGCGTTTTTACTATATGATTCGACCATAGAGTCCATTATATCATAAGCCGACAAGATTTTCTTCCTCAACACGCTAAAAGGTAGGTTTCCCCACCTTTTCTTTACATATTTTGGGCGTAATCAATTCGATACCCTAAATTTCCAGCTAGTTCTTGAAGTCGAACAAAAGTCGCTTGCTTACTGAAAAAGAGATAGTAACTATCCGTGTCCATATCTACTGCCCCTAGACAAAAGTTTTCATCAAGATATTTGCTATCAACAACTCTTGCCCATTCTGAAATAGAGGCAGCTGGATTTAATCCATCTGAATCCAATTTGAGAGAAATCCCTGCATTGCGGACTTGATGAAGCCGGTCAAAAAAGTAGATAAAATCTTCAAGATTATCTTTATAATCACGCACACAAATATAATTAAAATGCTCTAGTAATTTTATCAAGATTAACCAAAGATTGTCCTTTTCAGACTCCCCAACACGGTCCAAGAAATCATCGAATGAATCTGGTTCTAAGATGCGTTCAATAGAGTCTAGAATCTGATTCGGATCACTAGCAAAAACCACATCCCTAAGTTGAAGAAATAGCTCCCTGTCACCATTTGACATGAGGTCTGCAAGTTCAAAAATGTCCTGTAGTTGTTCTTCCGTTAACATAATACCTCCATTATGAATTTGAAAAATCCCATCTTATATGCGGTGCTACTTGCTCTACAAAATGGTAAATATCATTAAAATCTGCACCATCAAGCTTATTCAAATTGACGACTGCAAGTAGCGCTCCCTTATTTCCTACGATTCGCAAACGTTTCGACTGATAGCCACGATAGACAGGAGAAACCATGTATCGAATCTCCGCAATCTCTTCTAACGAATAGCGCTGATAATCTCCTCCTGCTTTGCTTTGATATTCTAAATACTGCTCATTCAAGACAAAGACAGCTCCCTGTTTGCGCAAGAAATAAGCATATAATGCTGACGGAATATTCAGCAATAAATAACACAATCCTGAAACCACTGCTGGTTCCGGCTTTGTCATTAAGCCAATTCCAATCAAGATCAAACCAATACTGACTGCAACTGGTACCACAATCGAACGTTTATAGGAAATCATATTAGAGGTGCACACCTTTCTCAACGAGAGCTTCTAATTCTTCCAAACGAGCTTCAAATACCTTGAAAGCATCATTGAGGTAATCTTCCTTGGTCATGTCTACACCTGCTTTGGCAATGACATTGAGGGAATAATCTGAGCTACCAGCCTTCAAGTAGTTGAGATAGTTTTCTTTATCTTCTGGACTACCATTGACAATCTTGTTTGCTAGAGCTGATGCTGCTGCGAAACCTGTCGCATACTGATAGACATAGAAATTGTAATAGAAGTGTGGAATACGAGCCCACTCAAACTGGATTTCTGGATTTTCTTCTGCAGAAAGTCCGTAGTATTTCTCGTTTGTCTGACCATACAATTCATTGAGGAAATCAGCCGTCAAGACCTGACCTTCCTGGTCTGCCTTGTAAATCGCTTGCTCAAACTCGGCAAATTGGGTCTGGCGGAAGACTGTACCACGGAAACCATCTAGGTAATGATTTAGAATAGCAAAGCGTTCCTTGTCATCTTCTACTTCTGCCAAGAGTTTTTCTGTCAAAAGATTTTCATTGGTCGTTGAAGCAATTTCAGCCAAGAATAGGGAATAATGTCCATAGACATAAGGTTGAGTCTTACGAGTCAACATAGAATGAAGTGAGTGGCCTGTTTCATGGATAAGAGTGTACATGTTATCCAAGTTATCCTGCCAGTTGAGAAGCATGAAGGCGTTGGTGTCGTAGGCACCTCCTGAGTATGCTCCTGAGCGTTTTCCTTCATTAACATGGACATCAATCCAGCGGTTTTCGAAGGCTTCTTTTACAATAGCCGAATACTCCTCACCGAAAATTTCCAAGGTTTCTTGGCATTTTTTGAGAGCATCTTCATAAGAAATCTTGGTACTGAAATCTGACAATGGTGTGTACATATCGTACATCTTCAAGTCATCAATACCCAGGAGTTTCTTACGCAAATTGATGTAACGGTGCAAGAGCGGAAGGTGCTTGTTGACTGCCGCCACTAATGTATCGTAAACGGATTCTGGAATGAAATTAGCTGCAAGTGATGCGTGGCGGGCTGAATCGTACTTCCGCAAACGAGCTTTCAGGTTATTGACCTTGACATTAGACTGCAAAGTCTTAGCATAGGTATGCTGGAACTGTTCGTAGGTACCGTACATAGCCTCATATGCTTCTTGGCGGACGTCACGGTTTTTAGACTCCATAAAGTGAATGTAGTTACCGTGTGAAAGGGGCACCAAGTGACCATCCTCATCTGCGATTTCTGGGAAACGCAGGCTGGCATTGTCCAAGACTGAGAAAGTTTCAGCAGGTGATTCGAAAATCTCGCTGGTCGCTGCCAATACTTCTTCCACCTCTTGTGACAGGACATGGTCCTTAGCCGCTAAAAGTTTTTCAAATTGGTGACTGTACTGAACAAGAGCTGGCTCCTCTGCCTTAAAGGCTTCCAACTGCTCTTCAGTAATGGCCATAAATTCAGGCTCATAGAAGGCAAAAGCCTGTGAAAAGACCGAATACAAGCCCATGGCTTTAGCTTGAAATTCCTGGTATTTGCCTTCACGAGTATCTTGGTCGTTCTTCATAGACGCATAGACATAGAGTTTTTCAATGCGACGCATAAGACCAAGTTGCGTTTCGCTGATTGTCAAAAGGCTCTTCGCTGAGTCGAGCAAGTGACCTGCAAATTCTTTTGTTTTTTCAGTTTCAGCTTGTAAATCTGCAAGTTCTGCTTCCCAGGCTTCATCTGTTGGGAAAATAGTGGTCAAGTCCCACTGGTATTTTTCTTCAATTTCGTAACGTTGTTTAGACATAATTAATCCTCCGTATCCTTTATTCTAACATAAAAAATCCCCTCTTTCCATAGGAAAGTGAGGGCTTATTGGTTACTATTCAACTGGAAAATAGTTTTTGGCATTCGCTATAGCAAGTCGCCACTAGGATAATAAAGTCTACAACCCTCACCAACAGTAGCATGACTAACATAAAATAACGAGCATATTTTCAAAAGCAATATATACACCTCCATCAGCTATCTCTATTTACATTGGTTTTCTATAAATTATAGGTGGATATAGAACCTGTTTCTGCTTGTCTTCAATACTGTCGTAATACTGGTCAAAATCCTGATAGACTGGACTTAAATCTTTTTGTATTTGGGCAAAGCCAATGGCAGAGCGGGGTAGACGGATGTGGGGATACCATTCTTCTGCCGTCTTTGTCAGCAAATTCTCCCCTCGGCTATAAGACTCTGCCTGTAGGGCTAACCAATTGGGGGATTTGTAATAAAGCTGTTGAGCAATGTAGCGAGGCAAATCCCTATCTAACGGGCAAGTAAGATGCGATAAAGCTTGCTTGGCAAATGGCAGACGCAAGATTTCCAATAAATTTCCCTCACCAAATGGAAAAACCTTTGTCAGACAGTGGACCTTACCTCGTAAGTCTTCATGAATAAGGTAACGAAGACGCAATTCTTTTTTCTCATCATCCAATTCCCAGAGGTAAAAACCCATGTTCATACTAAAAGAGAGAAATTGCTTGTGTAATTTGCTTAATCTTTCTTTTAACCATAGGCCTTTTCCCAACAGCCAGAGAACCTGAAGACCAGCTTCATGATAGGCTTGCGTCCTTACCTGCAAACGAGAAATGGGTAGACTGGAACACTGTACTTCCAAGGCTAAACGATCATTGACAAATAAATCAGCGACCTGCCCTATACTAGGCAGGCATTTTTCAAGTTCAACTTGTTCGTCATTGATTAACCAACTGTACAGACAAGACTTAAGGGACAGGTGCTGGACCGACTCATTCTCGGAAAAGTATGTGCAGTCCCGCAGGGTTACGTGGGCAAAGTGCGAACGCAGAACTTTTCCGGATTTGTATCGGACCAGTCCTCCACAACCTGGACAGCAAAAGCGACCTTGCGGCGCAGGATTTTCCAAGACATTAAAAACTTGCCCATCTTCATCAAGTGCAACTAACATAAAACCTCCTTTCTTTATTAGTTCGCAAAAAAACACCCAGCTGAGCTGAGTGTTGTGAATTTACCCAATCTGACTGCCGTTTGGCACTGATGGGTCTACTGTTAAGAGTGTTAAACTGTCACCATGTTCGGCTGAGAGGATCATGCCCTGGCTGAGCAAGCCCATCATCTTATTTTTACACTAAAATACTTAGGCACTTTTCCTTGAATCCATCAAAACTCCGAGCTTCACTAAAGTACAAATCAAAAATTGATAAAATAGTTTCATACATTTTATCTGACACTACTTCATTACTTGGTTTTTGAAGTTTATAATTCACAAAATTTCTTTTCAAATGATTAAAATACAGTGTGAAATCGTCATGATATTCATACATTAAATTTTCTATCCACTCAAGATATTCCTCAATGCTTGACCGATCTTGACCAAGCTTCAATTGATCAAGAAAATCATTTTTCTCGAAAACTAAAGAATCTATATTAAGCTGTTTTTGTTTAACTACATCATAGAATTGATCAATGTGCATCCGATCATTTTCAAAAGCATCAGTTAATGTTTCACAAATTAGTTTTCCAAAATAATTTTGATCGAGCCAGCCTTCTTCAAGACTATATTTTTCAGAATAATCATTTCGCATCTTTTCGATATATTGAACTAATACATTTTTTGACAAGGGCAAAATAAGTTGCTTAGCAAGAACTGAAATCATTCTATTATATTCGATATTTATTCTGTTTTGATAAGTCTGAATAATATTATAAATATTAATAAAATTTTTTACCATCGCCACATCATCAGAGTCATTCTCATCCTCACTAGGTGGGACTAATTTCATTTCCCAAGTTTCCATCTCAGAATTATACATAAAACGTAATAATAAGTAATTCTCTATATCGACCTTTCCCTTAAACTCCTCTTCAAAATATGGATTGACCTCTCTGTCTCTTGCTGATTTTGAAGCTTTGTTGTGCTTATTTGTATTACACTCTGCACAGCATTTTACCAAATTTATCGGCAGTATTGCAAACTGATACTTCCCTTTACTTCCTTTAGGGATAATATGTTCTAATGTTACTTTAGTTGTAAAAGTTCCTTCACATATAGGACAGATTGAATTATTATGTACATTATTAGTAGTTGGAAATTTTGCAAAGCATTTTTCTCGCAGTGTTCCATATAGCACTTCTAAATTGGATTCATTAGCACATACAGGTAATCTCTCATTGTATGTCTGAATCAAGTGTAATTGAGTTGACTTTTGTCTGTACTCCTCATCCAACTTCTCTAAGTAGCTAATCCAACTTTCTCGTCCATCTCGTATTTGCTTTTTCCAGTCTTTTGTCGCATTTTCAGTAACTATTGTATCTAGTATCTCTCGAACACTAGGCAATCCATCTTTATCTACAAATTTGATAAGTCATCACTCTCCTTGTTTAGGATGTATATCATTATTCTTTGATTTTATGTATGTTTTTATCTCTTCCTCTATGATTAGATATTTTAAATACGCCTCATCTCCCAGTAAATTTTTGTCTGAAGCATTTGAAAAGATAGGAAAACGTTCAATATTAAGTTCTTCGGTTTTCTCTCCATCACTTATTGAAGAAGCGTGGGTATTTGATAATGAATCACTTTCTTGGTTCGGCATATTTTCTCCAAATTTTTTATTAACAACTTTATTAATTGAATCAATTAGAAAATTTCGACGTTCCGTTAAAATATTATTGTATCCTGTCATT
Organism: Streptococcus suis 10581; assembly: GCA_000440235.1. GTDB lineage: Bacteria > Bacillota > Bacilli > Lactobacillales > Streptococcaceae > Streptococcus > Streptococcus suis_F. Next base: position 8,517 of record ALKQ01000017.1, read on the forward strand.
TGCAACTCAACCCCATATACATTTTTATATAAAGAATCAAGGTTTTCACCAAATGTCTTATAAGATACATTCCGTAGTTCATGTTTAGAATTCAATGTGTATATACACTTATGAGGGATTTCTTGAAGAATGATAGGTGAATGTGTCGCAATTAAACAAAATGCCTTCTCTTCTTCGCAAACCATTGCCACTGCCCTAATGAATGCCTTAATCATCGGTGGGTGCATAAATGTCTCGGGTTCATCAAAAATTACTAAACTTCCTCTATTTATACTACTTACCAACTTTGTTATGTACAAAAGTATAGTTGCCTGTCCTGAACTAAGTTCACTAAGTTTTTTAAAATCATTTAATTGAAACTCTTTATCTCTAAAAGCTTCTATAATATCTCTTGCCCACTGTTCAAATGTAAATAACTCTAAACAATTAAGCCAAAGTTCAAACTTCTTATCTGAGGCAGCAATAAAATCCAATAAAACATCTTGAATGTAGAACGTAAAACTGTCCTTCATTGTTAGTTTTTTAGTCGACTTTTCATCAGAATTATCTATTTTATAAGCATTTTTTAGCCAAGCCACAATATCTGTTAATTCTTGACCTTTTAGTTTCTTTATTACCTGACTAATCCTTGGTATTTCTACTGATACAAATCCTATTTTTTCATAAAGAATACCATCTAAATCTTTTTCAATTGAAGTCACTTCAAGCTCTTCACCATTCTTTTCATACTTAATAATATCGTCAAATGGACTTAAAGAAAAGTGGATAATACTTGAAAAATTATTATCTCCTTTCATATGACTTTTTATTATTTCATTAATCCTAAAGGACTTACCACTTCCGTTTCCTCCGATAATGGCATAAACTTCTGTTGAGAGATCTGAACTCCTATTTTTTACAAACGCTAAGTTCCCTTTCTCATTCTCAAAGTCATAATTAATCGATAATATGTTTTCATCTACTGATTTTTTTATCTGTATAGTTCTAACCTTTTCGTCAAGATCAGCAGCAAATTCAGGATAAAGCTCAGCATCAAAGCCAGCAACTGTCAACGGATGAAAAACATCCTTGACTTCCTTTACTGTCGTGGTTCTCATAAATGAATTATTGAAAAAATTATGCGATTGACCATAAGGCGGTTGCATATTAAAGTCTTCAGCATATGGATCTGAAAAATCTTCATACTTTTGAGAGGCTCTAGCCAGTAGTTCAATATTAAATGCGAGGTCTTTTGTAATCGAAAACCATTGCTGGCGTACTCTATATGGAAGATATTTTTTTAAAAACTCGTAGTATTCTACACCTCCAAGAGAACATAAATCGGTCCTATCATCCAGCGTAGGTTTTTTTCCGGTGCCTTTCAAATAATCTATCATCTCTTGAATTCTCGGATTTACTCGTAGCCAGAATTTCTCCTTCCAAATATTAACATACAATATAGTATAGTAGCCATAGTCATTCCAGTCACTAAGTGTAATGGAAAGACTATCTCTAAATTCCTTTAAATTTTTAAACCTAAGAATATTATTGACCTTTTCCAGATAATCCTTTTCATCAAACTTTATAAAGTAACAAGTAAAGAAATCTTGTTTTATAGAAAACGCCAGCTCTCCATTATCTATTCGAGTAATAATTTCAGAAAGTTTCCCTTTTTTTCCAACCGCAATACTCAAAGTTTGTGCTGGAGACTCTTCTATTTCTTTTATATCAACATCAATGATCACTAAATAATTCTTTGCTTTCTTACATTTTTCTACAACTTCAGAGCTATCAGAAAAATAGGTTATCCAAAAGTATTTTGCATCCCCTTTCCTCCATCTCTGTAAAGTTATTTCACGACCTACCTCTACACTTTTTCCTGATATACTTCCAGCAACTCCCCAGCCAATTTCTGGAAATTCCTTATTAATATTTAGAATTACTTCATGTATTGATTCCATAAATGCCTTCTTTCTAACAAAAAACACCCAAACCGTTGGTTAGGGTGTGCATTTTCAATGTTCTTTCTTACCCAATCTGGCTGCCGTTTGGCACAGATGGGTCTACTGTTAAGAGTGTTAAATTGCCATCGTGTTCGGCTGAGAGGATCATGCCCTGGCTGAGCAAACCCATCATCTTACGTGGCTTAAGGTTGGCAACGATTTGGACTTTCTTACCGACCAACTCTTGCTCATTTGGATAGTACTTGGCGATACCAGACAGGATTTGGCGGTCTTGTCCATCACCAGCGTCCAGACGGAACTTGAGTAACTTGTCAGAGCCCTCCACCTTGGCTACTTCCTTGACTTCGGCCACACGGATTTCCACCTTGTCAAAGTCCTCGAACTTGATTGCAGCTTTCTCGTTTTTGAGTTCCACGTCAGCTGGGTTCCATTCTTTTTCTTCCTCTTGGGAAATAGCAGAGCTGCCACCCATTTGAGCTTGGATATAGGCGATTTCCTCTTCCATATCCAGACGTGGGAAGATAGGCGTTCCTTTTTCTACCACTGTCAAACCAGCTGGAAGACCTGCAAAGTCAAGATTTTCAAGGTCAAATTCTGTTCCCAAACCAAGTTGTTCCATAATAGCATTTGAAGTGGTCATCATAAATGGCTGAATGAGGTGAGCCACCACACGCAGACCTGCTGTCAAATGAGCCATGACCGCTGCCAACTTGTCACGGTCAGCTTCTTCTTTTGCCAAGACCCATGGTGCTGTTTCATCGATGTACTTGTTGGTACGGGAGATGATATTCCAAACAGCTTCCAAGGCGCGTGGGTAGTCAACTGCTTCCATATACTTGTGGTAGCTTGCCAAGTTGTCAGCTACTACTGCCGCCAAGTCCGCATCAAAATCTGTCACGTTGGCAACAAAAGTCGGTACCTGACCACCGAAATACTTGTTAATCATAGCAACCGTACGGTTGAGCAAGTTTCCAAGGTCGTTGGCTAGCTCGTAGTTGATACGACCAACATAATCTTCTGGTGTGAAGGTCCCGTCAGAGCCAACTGGCAGACTACGCATGAGGTAGTAACGAAGTGGATCCAAGCCGAAACGCTCAACCAACATTTCTGGATAGACCACATTGCCCTTAGACTTAGACATCTTGCCATCTTTCATGACAAACCAGCCATGAGCAACCAAGCGGTCTGGCAACTTCATATCCAACATCATGAGCATGATTGGCCAGTAAATGGAGTGGAAACGAAGAATGTCCTTGCCAACCATGTGGTAAACTGTTCCATTCCAGAACTTGTCGTAGTTGACTGTTTCTTCCTGACCATAGCCCAAGGCAGTCGCGTAGTTGAGGAGGGCATCAATCCAGACATAGACAACGTGTTTAGGATTGGACGGTACAGGTACACCCCAGGTAAATGAGGTACGTGACACTGCCAAATCTTCTAAGCCTGGCTCGATGAAGTTTTTCATGATTTCATTGAGACGACCGTCCGGCTGGATAAAGTCTGGGTGAGCATTGAAGAACTCGACCAACTTATCCTGATACTTGCTGAGGCGAAGGAAGTAGGATTCTTCTGAAACCCAGGCAACCTCGTGACCGCTCGGAGCGATACCGCCTGTTACCTTGCCGTTTTCATCTCGGAAGACCTCTTCTAATTGGCTCTCGGTGAAAAATTCCTCGTCCGATACGGAGTACCATCCAGAATACTCTCCCAAGTAAATGTCATCCTGCGCCAGCAATTTTTCAAAAACAGCCGCCACCACTTCCTCGTGGTAATCATCGGTCGTGCGGATAAATTTGTCGTAAGAGATATCGAGCAAGTTCCAGAGCTCTTTAACGCCGACCGCCATGCCATCTACATAAGCCTGTGGAGTTAATCCAGCATCTTTTGCCTTTTCTTCAATCTTTTGACCATGCTCATCAAGACCTGTTAAATAATAGACATCATGCCCCATAAGGCGTTTGTAACGTGCTAACACATCACAGGCAATGGTCGTGTAAGCTGAACCGATATGAAGTTTTCCAGACGGGTAATAAATCGGTGTGGTGATATAAAACGGTGTTTTTGTCATGCTTTTTTCCTTTCAAATTCAGAGCAAATGAAACCCTGTTATTGACAACATCCTATTTTATCATATTTTCAGCTAAATCACAAAGCGGTTCTAAATACAAGCCGAGTAGAAAGCTAATGTCTATCTTCTCTATAAAATTATAGTTCTGTTCTTGTCAATTGACGGATAGCGAAACACCGGAAACAGTTTTTATCTGTTTCCGGTGTTCTTATACAATATGGAGCTGTTCAAATACATTTTCCAAATCAGCTATCATTTCCCGATGAAAATCTAAATAATAGGTTTTCTGGTCAGAATCTGGTAATTTTTCAATATCAGCTAAGATTGCTTGATAACGATGGATAATTTTCTTACCAGCTTCTTTATCTATCTCGTCAATTTTACCAATACCTGCTGCTATTTCATCCAAACTGTCATATTTTGCAAGTACGTCCTCTGTCCACTCCCGCTTGTCCTTGTTGAGAGTGACAATCTTTTCTGTCAACCATTCTTCATACCTTTCCTCTTCTGTCAAAGACTGGTTAGTGGCGGTCTTAGTCACTCGGTCGGATTTACTAGAACGAAGGTAATTCCGATAAAACCAGACGATCAACTTGACATTTCTTGCCGCTTTCTCTGCATGTCTGTTCTTCTCCTCCCACTCGTCCAATATAGCCTGGGCTTGTGCAGTATAGGTTTCAACCAATTTTGCCAGTCGCAACTTTTTCTCTGGGTCATCTTCCAACTCCATAGCCAAATAGGCTTGATTCATGCGGGCCTTGGCCGCCTCATAGGTCTGAACTGTCCCCAAGTAGGCCGCATTGCTATTCATCTGATTCAGCAAGCGATCCGTCTGCCCTTTGATAAAAGTCCGATCGCTTGATGTTAATTTACGGTAAGGCATTGATTTGCTCCCTAAAAATTAGTAGCGTGCCATAATATCCTGATTACTATAGAAGACGGTCATCAGATATACATTTTCTTCCTACCCCCTCACCCTCCTCTCCATCTCCTCCATATCATAGTCAAAAAGCAGGTCCTGGCAATCTGTAAAGAGCTGACGACGCTTGTCATCATCCACCACAGCAATATCCACTCCTCTATCATCATAGCAATGATAAATGACCTTGTCCTTGCTTGACAAAAAGAGGACGGAGCTGGATAGGTAGTTGAAACCACCGTGATCAGCCTTGATAATCTCCCACAAGAGATCTTTCAAATCCTGGTCAGCAATAGGGAAAAGATAGCGTTCAAAGACCAGCACTTCTCCCGTCCAGTCCTCCACTTCTATCAGCTCAGGATCAGGACACTTGTTAAAGTTAAATTTCGATGTAAAATGCCAGAGGTAAGTGTCGATGTCCCCATCTTCCTGGCGAAGCAGCGAAAGAATCACATAGTCGTATGCTGAACTAGCCTGCTCCAAAAGCTCTACTGCACGTGCATAGGCTCTTTCAAGATAGATTGCTCTTGATAATTCTTCTGCTTCGTCTGCAGGCCCGATTTCAAATCTAAGAGCAAGAGGTGTGCCATAAAAGAATGGGCCCACTAGTCGATTATCTTTCAGTTGGAAGGACTTCAGCCATTGATTCAATTCCATATACTATTCTCCTCTTATATAGCTATGTACTATTCTATCATATACTAGGAAATTAGGTCTAGTCTTCTTTGGAAAAATATTGTAGAATAGTGAACTAGTAAAGTATCTAGTAAAAAGAGGTCCTATGAAAACCGAATTTATCAATGAGAAGGCTCAATCAGCTTTCAATCTCAACATCATCACCTCTCCTATTATAGCTATTATTTTGTTGCTAGTAGGAGATTTATTTTCACTCCAATAAGCTTTTTACTCCCATTTAGCGAGACCCTTTCTGTAAGTTTTGAACTGTTCGCTTTCGCTTTTATCAGCCTGATGGTCATTTTATGGGCACGGTATATTGAAAAAAGCCCGTGGGTAGGACTTGGTTTTACTAAAAAAGGTGCGGGAAAAGATTTTCTACTCGGGTGGGGAATCGGAGCTGCAATGCTGACCACTTGTACACTCATCATGTGGGGATTAGGCGCGATTGAATTTACAAGCATCCAGTTCTCTACAAAATTAGTAGGAGAATTTCTTATCCTCGTACTTACTTGGTCCATTCAAGGCACAACAGAGGAATTATTGACTAGAGGTTGGATGTTTTCATCCCTAGCTGCCAAGCACAATATCCCTGTCGGTATCCTTGTTTCCTCCCTCTTTTTTACCTTTCTCCATCTTGGTAACGACGGGACTTCCCTCATTCCCCTTCTCGACCTAACGCTCTTTGCCATTTTAGCCTGCTTAGTCATGTTAAAAACCGGTAATCTTTGGGTAATAGGTGGTCTACATGCTGCCTGGAATTGTTTCCAAGGAAATGTCTTTGCCTTTCCAGTGAGTGGGACACAAGCTGGCCAAGCCTTTATCGCAGTAGAAACCTCTGGTCCAGACTGGTTATCCGGTGGGGCTTTTGGTGTAGAGGGCTCGATCATTAGCCTCCTTATCCAAGCCGGTATAATCACTTGGTTGGTCTATGAACTATACTTTACAAGTCGCACAAGTGCCGCACCCACCAAATAATACTCTTCGAAAATCTACATTGTACCGTGCTGACTTGATTTGATTAACTTAAGTTCTATTTGCATCTACATCGCCTAGACTTTTTGATTTTCATTGAATATAGCCATTCAACTAAACTAAAAATACAGACAATACCAACTGATTCGTATGACAGTATAGGCTTTGTCTGTATTTTTCTATCTAATTTTATTAGGTTGTATCAGCAAATTTCTAGCTATATTCCGAAGACCAAATCGTATTTTCAGTCGATAGCAGCTTTGGATTTTTGGCAATCAAATCCTCATAAAACAGGGCTTGGCAGGTCCAATAATAAGGATAAACATACAAGGCCAACAAACCAAAAGTCAGTAAAATACCGATGAACCAACCAATAAATGACAAGTCAAGCATGAATCGACGCCACTTATTACCTTTCATCAATTGCCAGCTTTGTTTGAATAATTTAAACGGAGAAGAATAAATATTATTTTCCAAATGATCATAAAGAAGAAATTGAACCTGACTGAGACCATAATCTACTAATAGACCACAAACCAAGCCAATCACGACTAAGATTACTCCTATTTGAAAATAGGAGGAGCTAAAAAATCCTGAGAAATCAGGTTGATAGCCAACCGGAGCCCCAACAATGAAAACTGTACTGAAAAATGAAATACTAAGTAAAGCCATCCCAATGACAACTGGGAAACCAGCTATATAAATAACGAGCATTTTCAAAAAGGTCGTGACCAGAATAGGTAAAAAATTCTTCCCATCCAGTAGACTAAAACACTCTGAAAAGCTGACCTTGTCTCGCTGCTTTCTTACGACTCTTATGAGTTGAAAACACGCCGTCACAATCAAACACTGGACAATAAAATCAAAGATGATTGACGGGTCAAGCGATATATAATTGTGACTCCATGTTACCCCATCTTTTACAATGGTAGATCCCCAAAAAACAATACTAGCTCTTCCCCAGATTTGTTTCAAGCCATAGTCAAGCATGCCTGACAGAAATGAAATCAAAACTGGAGCCATAAATAAGGCTAACATTCCCTCCGTATTCTCTCGAATAAGAGTAGCCCTTGCACGAATATCACTATTAGTCATAAGAAAACTCCTTTCTCTTTTGTTACATATATTATACTACTTTATTTAAAAATGCACCACAAATATATAAAATTGTACAAAAAATCCCTTCAAATTACGAAGGGAGGCAACCTATTTCACTTCCGAATGACGATAGCCATAACAGAAGTAAATCAAAATTCCAATAACCAAGGATACTCCGAATGCTAACCAAGTATCTAAACTATACTGGAACATAAATGAAAGACAAATGATAATCGAGAGGATAGGTAACAAGGGAACAAGAGGTGTTTTAAATTGTCCATCTTTTGGCAAACCTTCGACTTGACGCAGACGAATAATACCCAACGCCAGCATGATCAAATAAGCTAAGGTACAGATATTGAGGAAAGAAGCAATACTTGCTAGTGGGAAAATACCTGCACAAATAGCTGCAAAAATCCCCACAAGAATGGTCGCATTTTTAGGAACCTTGCTTGTTTGTGTCAATCGGCTCAATGATTTCGGTAGCAAACCATCACGACTGATGGAATAGACCATTCTCGATAAGGCGTAGGTCATCGAAATACATACTGTGATCAGTGTTAGGATTGCAACAATAGAAATATAACTCGCTGCCCAATCCAATCCAACTTCTCGAAGTGCAAAGGCAACCGCATCCGCCACATTCAACTTAGTATAGTGAACCATACCAGTCAATACTAATGTCACTACAATATAAAGAATTGTTACAATGGACAGAGACAACACGATTCCCTTTGGCACATTCTTCTCAGGTTTTTTCACCTCATCAATCGCTAATGAAATAGACTCAAATCCCAGGAAGGCAAAGAACATGAGAGACGCTCCCGCCATAATTCCCGCCTGTCCACCATAAATGGCACCAAAACCAAAAGGAGAGAAGTTCGACCAGTTTTCTGGTTTGATAAAGAATAACCCTACTAAAATAAATAAAGCCAACGCTGAAAATTTCAAAACTACCAAGGCTGAATTGAAACGAAGAGCTGCCTTAGAATTAAGCAAGACCACTCCTACCACAAAAATCAAGACGAGAACTGGTAAGAGGTCTACATAGGTACCTGCAGCGGGGTTAAAAGTTCCATTCAGAGCTGTCGGCATAGCGATACCAAAATTAGCCAGCAGTCCTTTCAAATAAGCTCCCCAACCAGATGCAACACTCGATACAGCAGTCAAGAATTCCATGATTGTCAGCCAGCCAGCAATCCAGGCAGGAAATTCACCAAAAACCGAGTAGAGATAACCATAGGCACCACCGTTAGTCGGTATACGCGAGGCAAATTCTGCGTAAAACAAGGCTGTTAGTCCGACTGAAATTGCTGCAATAACAATTGAGATGATCAGAGCAGGCCCTGCATACTGGGCTGCTGCCAAACCAGTTACCGTAAAGATACCTGTTCCAACCATCGAACCGATTCCTAAAAATATCAGATCAACAAGCCCCAAATGTCGCCGCATCTGACTATGGTGACCGACTGCTTGTTTTTTTCTAAATAAACTCACAAAATTCTCCTTCAGAATAAGAATATGGATACTCGACAGAACAATCTACGGATTCCTGTCAAAGAACCACAACGCCCCATTATACCATAAGTTGAACTATCTCGCATGGGTGACGACAAGCAAAAGAGCAAGGCTTTTCTACCTCACTCTTTCTTATGATTATTCTGGATTAACCTTAAAGTTTTTAAGATAATTTTTCTTATCTAACTGACCGCTAAAGTGATCTCCTACTTTGATAAATGGTAATCGATCTGTACTATCTTCCGTTGCTTTGACTTTATAAATCTTGCCCTCAGACTCAATATAGTAGATTGTCGCACCGCCAATTATTTGACTCGCTAAAGCTTCTACTTTTCCACTGATAACCTCAGTCTGTTCACCAACTTCTCCATTTTCAGTCACCGTCAATCCTGAAAGGCTAGAAGCATCCGTTCCTGTGACTTGAGAAATTAAGAGCGCAATATCGTTATTAACAGTAACCTGTTGATAATCTTCGGCATCAACAAGAGCATATGATTTAACCAAGCCGGCATCATCTTTCAAGGATACTAGATAGTAGGCTGTATCTGCCAACTTAACTAGGCTTGGAGCAGTGGCTTTATAGCCTTTTTCCTGCACTTCGCCTTCTGCGGACTCTTGCGCTGCTGTTTCAGTCGCCGAAGCCAATTTGTAGTTGGTAATTTCACGAGTTCTCATATTGACAAGAATGAATCCAAGGTTGGATGAATCAGCAGTTGCTGAGGTGATACCTGTGTAGAGATAAATATCTGAGCCGATAGAAATATAATTATAGCTGTCTGTTGTATTTTTCACACCAGTTTGACTGAAAATGGTATTCCAGAAACCATTTTGATAAGTATAGTGGTCATCTACACGGCTGATAACATTGTTTGCCGAATAAACACGGTCTACCCACTCTGGAATATCTTCCAGACTATACTTCTTACTTTCCCCTGTTACTGCATCCAATACAATAGCACCAATCGGATCATTTGATGAAAGTCCAAATTTTGGCTCGTAAATCGTTGCAATATAATATGGATTTCCTTGGTCATCCACTTCGAAGGATGGTTTCCCAAAAATAGTTGTCGGGTATTGCAGGCGAAGATGACGTAAGGTATCATTCAGCAAAAATTCGGAATCTGAATAGTGCATGGCTTTGCTCAACTTGGCAAGTTCTGCCTTCCCTGTTGTCTGATTAACCTTCACGTAGTAACCAATCCCATCTTGATGGTTGCTCAGCCATTTCCAAAAAGACTTATACTCCAAGGGAGATACACGGAAAGGTTGCTGACCGATAGTAATCTGGCGATAATCATCCGAAATGCCAAACTGGGAGACCTTGTCAATGGTCCCTAGATAAGTATCACCGATTTTTTCGGCTGAGGCGCGATCTAGGAGGGCCAATTTGGATACGTCTGTTTCAGGAAAATCTGCTTTAAAATCCGCATCCTTAACGCTTATGACAGCAGCGTAATCCTTAGCACGAAATACACGTGAGTTAATAAGCCCCAGCCCCAACAAACCCAGGACAACCAATACCCAAATTCGTCCCAACCATTTTAAGTAAGCTGGTAGTTGCGAGGTTTTAATCTGATAGGTATCTACTTGTCTCTGACGACCGGAAATCTTGGTCACCTTTTGAAAAGCACCTTTGGAGCTGAACATGGAAAGTATGAGCCAAACCAATCCGACAGATTGAAGGAAAAATATCCAGAAGTCCACACTCAAAATATTTAAAGCAGGCAACTGGTACCAGTAGTAGATTAGCATTTCCAAAACTAGGGCTAACCAGGCAAAAACAAATAATTTTCTTTTCATAATAACCTCCTTGACACCGATTTATTAGTTCTATTGTATCACAATTTTAATGTTATAATACAAGAATTATAAAAATTTTTTCAAGTTTCCATATTCGCCTGCAACTTTTATTTTTGGTATAATGTAAAACAGTAACAGACTAGAAAAGGAAAATTATGAAACTCATTTCTTGGAACATTGATTCTCTTAACGCTGCATTGACTGCAGAATCCCCACGCGCCCTCCTATCTCGCGCCGTAATTGACACGCTCGTTGCTGAAGATGCCGACATTATCGCCATTCAGGAAACAAAATTGTCAGATAAGGGACCGACTAAAAAGCATCTAGAAATTTTGGAAAGCTACTTCCCTGGATATGCCAATACCTGGCGTTCATCTGTAGAACCAGCTCGCAAAGGCTATGCTGGTACGCTCTTCCTCTACAAAAACCATCTAACTCCAACCATTACCTTCCCTGAGATTGGTGCTCCAACAACCATGGATTCTGAAGGGCGCATCATCACGCTGGAATTTGATGACTTCTATGTCACACAAGTTTATACGCCAAATGCTGGTGATGGCTTGAAACGGCTTGCTGACCGCCAAATCTGGGATGTGCAGTATGCTGAATACCTATCACAGCTTGACAGCCAAAAGCCTGTCTTAGCCACAGGTGACTACAACGTTGCCCACAAGGAGATCGACCTGGCTAACCCAGCCAGCAACCGTCAATCTCCAGGATTTACAGATGAAGAACGTGAAGGATTTACAAACTTGCTAGCCAAGGGTTTCACTGATACCTTCCGCCACTTGCATGGGGATGTCCTCAACGCCTATACTTGGTGGGCTCAACGTAGCCGTACCAGCAAAATCAACAACACAGGCTGGAGAATTGATTACTGGCTTGTCAGCGACCGCATCGCCGACAAAGTAAGTAAGTCAGATATGATTGACTCCGGTGCTCGTCAGGACCATACACCGATTGTGATGGAAATTGAGCTATAATAATACAGTTCACCAAAAAAAGACTTAGAACAGCCATCAGAAACGGTGGTTCTCTAAGTCTTTTTTCTTTTATTCCTGTTACACTATACCTATCGTACTTTAGCAACTCGACATTCTCTCACAAGTCTGCCCAACTTGTAGGCAAGATAGACAAACAAGAACCAGCCAAAAAGGGTCAGATAGGCGATGAAGCTTACACCTTTCTTGCGATAAGATTCCAGCACTGCTTGACTAGACTGTGTTTTTTCTTCTGAAGCTGCTACCTGCTCGCTACTATCATGATGGCGATAGGCATTGACCAAAAGACGATAATCAAAGGGCGGAACCAATGGATCACAGGTCAACAGGGTCAAGACATCCTGTTTTTCAATCGGAAGCAATTTTTGCCAATCGGTTGCCTTGATGATTTCTGTATTTTTGACCCGATAGGTGACTACTTTTTCACCAATTTCAACAAAAATCTCATCGCCTTCACGCATTTCATTCAATCGGAAAAAACGCAAATCCGTGTACCAGCTTCTATGACCAGCCAGTACACTACGACGACCCAGACCTCCGAAAGGCAAGTCCGTTCCTGACACCACCGCTACCCCCTGATCAAGATGGGAATCACTGGCTCCCACCCGAATAGGTTGGCGGATTTCAAGACTAGGAATACTTACATAGCCGATGATGGTATCTCCAAAATCAGATACGGACTGCTCATCTTTCCTAGTCTCAGCAAAGGGATCAACCGTTGCCAGTTGACCACTCCGCACTACTTCCTGATAGTGTTCGATGAGCTCTTCCTCTTTCTTTGAAAAGCCTGACTCCGACTTTTTATAACTCTGGTAGGCAAAAAATTCCCTCACCTCATGAACTGTCATATTGCTGAACAATAATAAGGGCAACAACAATCCCACTATCATCAATAGATAGCCAACAATTTTCAACTTCATGACCGTCTCCTCCTAGTCGCTTTCCTTCTTTGAAAAAGGAGGTAACTTGCCAATAAGAGAATAAGAAGAAGGGCAGCTACCAGATAGGATAAAAGCATCCTATCGACAAAGAAACCTGGTTCTTCTTCCTCATGCACCTCTGGAACATAGGGAATCCGATGCCCCCTGACCAACAAGCGATGGCTATTGACCATATAAGGAGTACAGGTCAAGAGGGTGGCATAGTCCTTCTCTTCTACCACCAACACAGGCTCAAAATCACCAGGTTCAACAACTAAAATCTGATCTACTTCATAGGCCAAAATCTCAGCAATATTATGAATATAAAATCGATCGCCCAGCTTGAGTTGATCCAAATTGGTAAAGAGAGAGGCCTTTGGAAGACCACGGTGGGCAGTCAAGACCGTATGGCTATTGGCACCACCGACAGGCAAGGAAGAACCTTCCAAGTGACCAACTCCCTTTTGTAAGACTTCCTCGGATGTTCCTGCATAGACAGGGATTTTTTCATTTAGTTTCGGAATCTCGACATAGCCGATTTTCTCCTTAACCTCCAACATCCGAGCATACTCTGCTAGACCAGCCTTTTCCTCCTCTGAATAGGGATCTTGTAATTTTCTTGGATTCAAGGTCTTATTATAGGCCCTAGCCAATTCGAGACGATTTAACACCTCTTGAGTCGGTAGGTCTTTGGCTACCTGATAAAACTCCTGCACTTCCTGATCTGCCTCGTAGCGATAGTAAAGATGTGAACATAAAGGATAGAGTGTTATAATCAGCCCCGCCAAAAAAATCAAACGCAGGACTAACTTCTTTTGAAGAAAGCGATTAGATTCCAGCAGGTTCTTCATCATTTCGTCCTCCTCTTCCTTTTAGTCAAGACAAAAATCAAACCAATGGCAACAAGCATGCCTAAGGCGTATAAAAGATAGCGTATCAAAATTCGTTTCTCTGCCTGATCCGACGCCTTGCGATGTTCCTCCTCTACATAAGGAATGCGGTGCCCTCGCACCAAAAGTCGATGTGTATTCACCATATAAGGCGTACAAGTCAATAAGGTTACATAATCTTGGTTTGGAACGACCAATAATTGAGAAAAATCACTCGGCTCAACTACCAAGATTTGATCCACTTCATAAGCCAATACGTCTCCGATATTGTGAATATAAAATTCATCTCCTAGCTTTACACGATGCAAATCGGTAAACAAGCGTGCCTTGGGAAGACCAGAATGAGCCGTCAATACACTATGGGTATCCTGACCGCCAACAGGTAGGGAAGTCCCCTCTAAATGCCCAATCCCTTTCTGCAAGACCTCCTCTGAAGTCCCAGCATACATAGGAATATCCACTTCAATCTTAGGAATCTCGACATGTCCTATCCGTTCATGGATTTCCAACATGCGTGCATATTCCGCCCGACCGGCCTCGTGACGAGAACGACTATAGGGATCTTCCGCAAGAACATTGTGTAAACTTTCGTTAAAGGCATGAGCTAAATCCAAACGTTGCTTGATTTCAGCTGAGGCTAAGCCTGACTTGGCTTGGTCAAAATCCGTTACAATGTGCGTCGCCTCATAACGATAGTAGAAATTTGAAATATGGGGGTAGAGTAAAATTCCAAATCCGATTATAAAAATCAAGTAGAAAAAGAGATTATTCTTCTTTTTCCCTTTTCTCATTCAACATCACCTCCATGTGCTACAACGTGATACATTGATGAAAAAATAGTTACGCACTATATCATTCCAAGCTAACAAAAATTGCAACTAAAATAACGCAATTCCTGATCCCTATCGTTTGAAACAGTACGGATGACCATAGAAAATTCTTTAATTCGTCCGTCTCACTCAGTTGCTCTTTGGATGCTCAACATTCAATTCTAGAAATCAGCTTTTGTCGCATCCAATCCTCCGGTCTTCAAACCATCCAAATCTTCCTGACTTAGTCCTGTCAGTTCCTTTATCAGCTCATCCGCAAAATGCTTTGCTAACATCTGACGAGCAACCTTGAGCTGACCATCCAGCATACCTTCTGCTCGACCTTTTTGAATGCCCTTTTGAATACCTTTTTGAAGTCCTTGAGCCATACCCTCTTCCTGACCACGCTTTCTACCTAGTATGAAAGAAGTCTCCAATTCACCAAAATGATTGGCTGCACTATAGGCTAGTTGATTAATCATCTTCCTTTCCTCCTCTGTCCATGTATTTCTATCCAGCAGGTGTTCGGCCCTACTGATAGCGTCTGTTTGTTGCTGGCTAAATTCACGATTGGCAAAAAATTCCATCCACAAGCGTTGGTTCGTAGCCAATTTTCCCTCACTCAGCTTGTTCAATTCAATAATGAGGCTGGGCAAAAAGTCCAAAGCCACTTCTCAGAGTTCGTGTCAACATCTCAGCGCAGTGGTTGATTGGCAGATTTGCTCGTGTTTCACACTCCAAATCTGACCTAATCAACTGTGCGGGGGTGGGAAGACGAACTCTTTTTTGACTAGTTGAGTTCTTTCCCACTCCCTCTTCATCTCCCCTTGCTCTCCAAACGGAATTTCCAACACCTGTCCATTTTCCTCAGCCGTCAAGACAAAGGAATGAATGGGTGCTTGTCATCAAAATACTGGGTGGCGACCAAGGCGATGGAATAAACTGGTGAAATCTTGTCGTACATGTCATGGGTTCGTTTGACCTTGTCACGAACATTGGGCAAATCCTTGACCAAGTGCTGACAAGAGTAAGTCCAGAGACGTTTGATAAAGCTGTGTTGGTGAACCACCTGAATTTCAATGATAACCTGAGTCCCGTCGTCCAATCTTGCTAAAACATCCACCGTGGTGCTAAAATAGCCCTCCCGTTCTTTCTTCAAATCGGCAAGGGTGCCATTTAAAATCTGGACAGACTTGGGACGAAAGCCCAGAAAGGTCTCAATGAAATCAATGGTAATCTCGTGGTCATTAAATATCTTTTTTGCCACGATATCAATCATGGGATTGATGCTATGTCGAAATTTTGTCAATTGTGTTCCTCCGATAAATAGAATTTAAGAATAATCTCAATCTATTAATTCGAAGTTCCTAGTAATATTATAGCATCTTGAAGGATATTTTTCCAGAGACACTCGGTGTTTTCAAGGAAAAATACACCTGCTGACACTTAATTCAAGCAGGTGTATTCTGTCAACACTAGGACCAAAGGCAGACTAAGTCTTTTCCCCTTTCTTGTATGTGACCAAACGATAGCCCAAGAGGAAAAGCAAGACTCCGATGTAAACGACCGTCACCAGCACTGCATTTCCGGTATATGGGATTTCAATACCGGGAGGTGTGACGGGTTTATTCTTGATTTTAACAATTTCAGACACATGTGAATCCGAAGTGATTTCAAAAGGAATTGTATCTTGGGCTAGAATATAGCCTGCAGGAGCCTTGACCTCTTTCAGATAATAAGTACCATAGGGAAGAGGTCCTACAACAAACTGACCGTTTGCTCCAGAAGTAACATGATAGGGAAAGCCGTCGACTATCACTTCCTTCAATTCTCCGTTCACTTCCTCAAGAACTACAAACTCTGCACCAGATAAGGGGGCAGTACTTGTAGATACCTTTAGAAATGGCTTACTTCCTTTTTCTTTGCTAGGCCTTCTTACCTTAGCCTCAATCCGCGCAACACTGCCGTCAACTTTCATCAAGAATGGGACAACCTCGAGACTCGTAGGAGTTCCTACTTGTCGGACATAATACCACCCTTTCGTCAAGCCCTGAAAAGTGGCCTGACCTTCTGAAGTGAGAGCCAGTGAGGAAATTGGCTCTCCATAGAGTTGGTTTAGCTCGGACCGACTTTTTTGATATAAAGTATCTGCCAACTGTTCAGAAGAGGTTGGCTCTTCTGCAGCGATATACCAAGCCTCCAAGCCTGTCGAAACTTGACTGGCATCTATCCCATCAGGAAGCGGAATATGAACCTGAACATCAAAGGAATCTTGTGCTTGAAGTGAAAGCGAGGGCAGTGACAATACACAAATAATAGCTATGAAACAACATACTAGCTGTCTGATTCGTCTCATCTGTCCCTCCTTTTCAACGGATATTATGCCTCTTCAGATTGGCGTTTTTTCATAGCGATGAATGCAAATGCCATCACACTCAAACCAACAACTGTGAAGACAAGGGTACCAATGCCACCGGTTTGTGGAATAGTAACCTTTTTGTTTTTCACTTGTTGGAAGTTAGCTTCTGTCAATTCATCAGTTGTTCCCCAAGAATTCGGTCCAACGGTAAACGGAACAGTGGTACTTGGCAATGCGTATCCTTCTGGAGCCTTGGTTTCTTTCAAGTAGTAAGTCCCTTCTTTCAAACCTTTGACTTCGAATCTACCATCTTTAGAAGAGATAAACTTGAAGGCTTGGTTTTCATCTTGCACCCACTCCCACTGCATATTCAGTGTTTCATAAGCTGCGTCACGTGTTGCTTTTTCTGCGTCAGCAGCACCTGTTTTCAACGCTGTTAAATAGGCTTGTTCTGCTCGGTTATAGTCTTGTACTTCTTTCTCTTTTGTGTCAGACGTTTTCAATGCCAAATATTTATTTTGTTCGGCATTCAACACCACAAACTCTGCACCGAGCAACTTGGTCGCTTGAGCTACCTCTTTATCGTCTGTTTTGATGAAGCGTTTACCGTAAGTGATAACTTTTGGTTGTTCTGGTACGATTGGTGGTGGGTTGTCTGATGGGTTGTTGGTTACGGTAACAACTCCATTACCATTAACTGTATAAGATGGTAAGAAACCTGAAACTGGTTGTTCAATAACAATATATTGTACGCCTGCTTTCAAACCAGTAGAATATTCAGCACTAGTTTGATTCGCTGGAAGAGTAACAGTCCCTACTTTCTTACCTGTCTCTTGTTCGTAGATATCGAACTTAACTTCTGGATGTGGACCAACTGCATTTCCCCAAGTTTTATTTACAACAATTTTGTTTCCATTTGGATCTGGTGTGACTGGTTTTGGATTTTCATCTTGGAAGGTACGAGGACGGTTTCCATAATGGAATCTCACCTTGTTAGGGATTGCAGTATCAACTTGAGCAGAATCATTTAATACACCTTTGTAGTTTAAAGTAATAGTTACTTCTCCTGTTTTAGCAGCGGTCTCAACTTTAGCTAAACTATCTGCTTTTACCTTAGCAATAAAGCCTCGTTTGCTCTGTGTAATTTCAAGGTCAGCTAAACTAAGATTTGCACCTGTCACTTCTAAAGAAGAGACGACGAAGTCCAAACCTGCAACCATCAAGTCTTCCCAAAGAATGGTTTTGTAAGAAGAACCTTTTGGAATTTTTGTAGTGATTTTATAGCCGATTTCCTCACCAATTTCAACAGGTTTTCTTTCCGTGCTGTTATCCTCGAAAGTCTTTTTCACATCTGGCTTATCCTCTGTGTTTTTTGGATAAACATGGAGAGGTTTATCTGTGTTATTGAAATATCCTGTTCCGTCTGGAAGTGTAACTGGCAAAACGAGACGGAAAGGAACAGCTTTTGCTTCTGTTAGTTCGTTACCTTTGGTATCACCATCTTGTTTATTGTAGTAAGGTGATGCTACCTTATCTTCAACGAAGATGTAAGTTCCCTCACCTAGAGTGAATTCTGCACCACTTTCTTTGGTATTTACACCTTCACTACCGTACTTTTTATCGCCGGCATCTTCAAATAACTTATAGTTTTCATCAACACCTTCACCAGTAATCCCTAGTTCAGTACCAGTTTTTGTTTGCCCTTCAATCTTAGCATCAACCTTCTTCCAAACCTTAAAGTTGACATCTGCAATTTCTTTAGCACTACTACCAAAGAAAGTAGTTATTTGGTCAATTTGATTACCTTTGTACTGATCTTTTTTAGTTTCATGATCAAACGCAGTAAATTCGTCTTTGTTCATCAAAATCTTGTGCACCACAACCTTAGTTTCCTGCGCATCATTCGCATGTACTAAATGTCGAAGATTTCCCAATGGACCGAACATCGTCAGAAGAACGGTCAAGAGGGAGAATAATTTTGTTAACTTCTTCATTATTTTCTCCTTTTCTTTTTATAGTCTTTCAGTTTGCTTCTACTACTAAGCAACGAGTCACAGACTGTACTAAAGTACGGCAAAACGGGTTAACGAAGTAATAAAAGATAAACTGATGACTAGTCTATTTACGTATGCGTTTCCAACGTTTCTCTTTTCCTAGCTCGACGGCAAGAGCCAGTAACATCATCCCTCCTCCCAATGTGATATATGGTAGAACTCCAAAACCTCCTGTCTTAGGATATTCCCCTTTTTTCAGGTTTTTAGCAGTAAGCAACTGCCTATTGCTATCATCTAGGGACAAGAGGTCATCTCCGTCTAGGAGTTCCACTTGACCACTATCGGTAAGACGAAGTCGGTAAACTTTCGTATTGAGCTGATAGCCTTCAGGGGCTTGGGTTTCTTTCAGTTGGTAAATCTGACCGATACGGAGGTTGTCAAAGACAATTTCTTCTCCATCGGTCGCTGTCGTCTTGGTGGCAACAGGAGCCGCACCATTCTCTTCTTTCAATTCAAACACCGCAGCGAGACGATGATCGCTATCGCTATAAGCACGTTTGGCTAGCTTAAACTGTCCTGTGTTTCGTCTGTTCTTCATGGTAAAGACAACCACACGGTTAGTATCTGCCCCCTGTAGAGAGGTCATATCATCACTGTTATGTAAAGCAACTGTTCCGTCGTGATTGATTTGGAAAATGTATTCCTTATCATTGAGGACATAGCCCGTTGGTGCTTGGGTTTCTTGTAGGATAAAGTAGCCTGGACCCACATCAATGTTTGCTAATCCATTGGCTGTTACACCAGTCGCAAGCTGTTCTAACTTACCACCTGTATTGCCTTGGGCACGATAAAGAGTAAATCTCGCACCATCTAGTAAGGTTTGCTCATTGGTCGCATCTTGCTTTTTGATGCGCAGGCGGAATTTCTTGATATTTTTAATCAGCAAGATCAGCTCTTGAGTATTGCCACTTGTTTCTACCGAAGCAAAATCACGATCGTTGACATCAATCTGCAGGCGACCGTCTTCCGTGATGGTGAATTGAATCGGTTGAATCGCTTCATAATTTCCAGCTGGTACCCTTATCTCTTTCAAGATATAGGTATTCGGCAATAGATTTGGAAGAACCAACTCATGATTATTCACTATGGTATCTCCAACTAATCCAGAAAGTAGTTCTTCTTGATTGCCATTTTTTCGATAGAGTTGGAAACGAGCGTTTAAACCTCTATTGACATCATTGTAATCCCGCTTACGGATTTTGACTGTAAATGGTGTCCGGTCATTTTTAACGGTGATTGGGATAATCTTATCCGCACCCTGATCTTGGCTATTGCCAATTTCAATCTTAGCATCTCCATTGACCAACTGGGCGGCACCATCATCGCCTATGGTCAACTGGTATTTGCGAGCATTAGCCTGATAACCTGTCGGTGGCTGACTTTCTTGCAAATAGTAGGTACCTGGTTCCAAGCCTGGAAGCGTGATTTCACCGTTGGTGTCTGTCGTCACTTCCTGACCTATCTGCGTATTTTCATCAGGACCAAATAGCTTGAAGCGTGCACCTGCTAGCTTGCGGTTGGCGTCACGGCTGTCGACTTTGGTAATCTTTATCTTAGGCTTAAAGACGTTGGTAAGCTTGATATGAACACGATTGTCTTTTTCTCCCGCCTCAACTTGTGCATTGTTTGTCGGAACTACCACCTGTCCATCTTCCGACATGGTAATATCAAACGGTTCCATTCGTTCATATCCTGCTGGTGCTTCCAATTCCGTTACCGTGTAGGTACCTGCTGGCAGACTAAAGACTGCATTTCCTGCTGCACTTGTCCACCAACGGAGAGCACGATTAGCCGTATCAATCTCAGCCCGATAGTGTTCTCTATGCCAAGATTCATCACTAAAGATAGGTGAAAGCACTCCGTCTTTGGCCTTGATTTCCAACTTGACATTCATCAAAGTAGTGGTTGAAGCGAGTTTGCTTACTTTTTCGATACTAAATGCCGTATAAGGTTTATTTTTTACAGTTAGCTCAATGGTATTCTGGTTATTGGCAGGAGCAATGCTCACTAATTCTGTATTGCCCGAATCAATGCTTGCCTCTCCCCTCTCGCCAATCGTTACCCGAATATCACTGTGTAAATAGTAACCCCTTGGGGATTCCGTTTCCCGCAAACGATAGGTTCCTGGTGCGAGGTTCGTAAACAGATAGCTATTGCTTTCTTGATCTGTTCGTCCCTCTGTGACCTTCCGCTCTTGGCTATCATACAGCTCAAAGCGAGCTACCAGACCAGTAGTACCGTTAAGGGCACGTTTTAGAAGTTTGAGTTGATACAGTTCAGGATAGTTTTTTACCTTCAATTTGATGATATTATCGTTAACTGTATTGGTCGTATCAATGACCAGGTCTGACTCTGTATCGTAGACCTTTCTAAATCGTGTCACGGCTTTATTCCTACCGTCGTGAGACTGACCAGTTTCAAACAAGTCCATGAGTATTGGATTGTTTAAGCGTCTGTACCCCGTCGGTGCCTGCGTTTCAACCAAGGCATACCGTCCAAGTTCCTTGGCAGACAGTAAACTTGCAGTCTTAGAACCACTCTGCCATGTGAACTCTTGAACCAATCCACTGTCTTGAATACGTTCTGAAACATTCTGATAGGTCGTGTCGTTAGCAACTTTATAGAGCTTGAAACGAGCAGTCAGGTTTGCACCTGTCATTACTTCATCCTGTGGATTGACTTTGACAATGGCGATAGATGGATTTTGTATGTTGCCGACCAAGATTTTCTCATTTTGTCCAGCTTGGTTATATAGAATGGTTTGGGTATCAGCTTGAACTTGGAACTCTTGCACTGCCATCCATTTATTAACAACAAGCTCTGCATTTCGAATACGAAGGTAGCGTGCATTGATTGCCACATCCAAATCAATCAGTCGATCAGTGAAATGGTTGCTTGTGCCATTTTGAATGACCGTATAAGTCACTCCATCTTCCGAGTATTCCAAAATAGCTTTCGCCATGCGATCGGCATGATTTCCTGCTCGTCCTTGTAAAACGCGAATATAGGTCACACGCTGGGTACTGCCTAAGTCAACGCCCAAATAACTTTCGGCTTGGATGTTGCTCTGACCATTGACATTGGTATCAAAGATGAGTTCGCTCGTATCACTTCCATCAATCATATTGGCATCCGTAGTGTTGTCAATATAGCGGTTAAAATGCTCGGATTTTATGACGGATACCTGATTGATCTGTTTATAGTATTTAATCGAGCCATCGTTGCTGACTTCCACCTTATAATTGGCATTTTCCTTCACATAGCCTTGGGGCGAAGTCACTTCTTCTAAGGTATATGTACCTGGAGCAAGATTTTCAATGACAAAGTCGCTATTGCCGCTCTGTGTTTTTTCCACAGCAGTAAAGCTACTATCATTGTCTTTGGTCAAGCGGAAGGTTACATTGCCTGAGATTTCACCCTGAACATCCTCAATCCCCTTGATACGTTTGGTGAAACGTAAGGTGGCTTTCTTATAGTTTTTCACTCGAATTTCCAGTGTAATTGGCTGGTTACCGCCTTGATTACTGATGATCAAATTCGGGCTTGTTGTATGGAAAGTTCCATCGTTGTTGACGGTAAATGGAATCAGTTCTGGCAGAATATTGTAACCATTTGGTGCCGTAAATTCCTTGATATAGTAGGTTCCAGCAACAAAATTCTGGTTTCGGTTATGGAAAGTAAAGGTTCCTCCGCTTGTAAAAGTGGCTACTTGCCCACCAATAACTGAGCCATTTGCGTCAGTAATACCAATACGTGACTGGCTTGTAATTGGCTGATCGGTTACAGCATCAACCTTCACCACTCTAAATTGAAACTTCTTATTATCTGGTCTTCTATTGATGATAGTAGAACTATTTTCGGTGAATTCAATCTGACCATCTGCTGTTACTCGGAATTTAGCAACGGCATTTGTCGGTTTTTCGTAACCTTCAGGTGCCACAGTCTCCCAAACTTCATACTGGCTATTTGGTTGTAGATTATTCAACCGAAACTTACCAGCAGCATTGGTGGCGATGCCTGTTCGAATAACGTCATAGCCATCCTGTTTCATCTTTCTCAATTCAAAGATTGCATCTACAAGTGGTTGTCGTTCGGTATTGACCTTGGTAAATTCCTGGTTGATGTCTTCGTTGACAACATTCATGCGGAAAGTACCATTGCTTTCAAATACATGTCCAGACTGGATATGATTGGTATCAGTCACTTTACGAATTTTCAAAACACCTGCATCTTCATATACTTCAATCTCGATTGGGGTAATTTTTTTATAACCTACCGGAGCCGTTAATTCTTCTAAGACATAGGTTCCCTTTGCAAGGTTTGTAAAGAGGAAGGTAGCGGAAGATGCATTTTCTCCCAAAGTCACACTGTAGCGATTATTTTCCTTACTACGTAAACGGAAGACAGCTCCTTTCAGCCGACGCGTTTCCCCCTGAGTGTATTTATCAATCTGCAAAGAAATGTATTTGGTATTGACAATTTCTGGTGGTGTATTAGCATTATACGGACGTCCATCAATTGTTATATTGTCAGCGTTCCTTATAACAATTTCTTTCTCAGTCGGATCCAAGGCATAGCCCACTGGTGCTAACACCTCTCTTAGTTTATAAGTACCTCCATACACATTTCGAATATTTAGAATACCTTCGCTATCTGATGTCACCCGCTGAACAACCTTCCCATCACGACTAAGTACAAATACTGCACCTTGTAGAGGACGTTTCTGTCCATTTTCATTCCCCACTTTGCGTAATTTCAGAGAATACCAGTCCACTGGATAGGCACCACCCCAAGCCAGCGTATCTGCTTCGCGACGGAAATAGTCTAGTTTAGTTCTACGATTTAAACCAACTGAGTAGCTATTAGCAATAACTGCATTGAAGAAATAGTTTTCCGTAGGAGATATCATCTTTTTAGTTCGAACCTTGGCAAGAATCCCTCTTCGGTGAACACTGGCTACGTTACTTCCTTCGTAATAAAACTCAATCTTATACTTACTCCTAAACTGACGATTGTTGGCACCTATAAATTTTGATGGTGCCCAGTCCTGACTGCTCCCCGTCAGATGCACTTTTACATCAGTTCCTGGAAGAGTATATTCTTGGACATGTCCTCTTAACAATCCCTGAGTAGGAGTCAATTTTCGCATGGTATCTTGACGATAGCCACCAGCTGCCGTTCCTTCTATCAAATAAACATCAATATCCTGGATGAAACTGTTTGGATTATTTCCGTGGTATAATTCGTTTGTTTCTGATAAGTGTTCAAAGAACTTACGGTTATTCCCATGCCAATTGCTTTTTCCCCAGATGTCACCACCTGAAGCATTATAGACTACATCCCATACCATCTCATCTGCATCGGTATAAGACATCCATTTGTTAACTGAACCTGATAGGTACAAAATATTCCCATCACTATAATTGGCAGTCGTTTGGTTGGTCACTGTCTTGCTACATTCCATGCCACTACCACTGTAATAGGTTTCAAATTGAAGTTCCTTTCGGACTTCCTTAGTCCCTATGGGATTGCTTGGATCAAAGAAGTATTCGATACGAGGGTTTACACCATCATAATAAGTTTGATTACCTGAAACCTGATTACCATTGATGTGAGTAACACCACGAATCTCATCTCCGATAAAGAAACTACCTGTATAATCAGTTACGGAATAAGCATCTGCTGTTAATATAAATCGAATTTTATCCTGCTCGACATGGTAGACATTTGCAACATGGCGTCCATTAGCTTCAATTTCCTTCCAAACCTTGTTAGGATTGGACACATGTTTTAAAATCAGCTCTCGAGGAATTTTAATTTCGAAATAATCTCCCTCTTCTGCATAGGCAGGAATCCTGAATTGCATCTGCAAAGGAGAGCCAAAGCCCTGCCAACCGTCACTCAAACGGAAGTACTTGATGTCAGTATTTTGTACCGAAGTGATACCATAGTGCGAACAGGTCCCAGGATTGGTCGGAACAGGTCGACTGGTATTCTTTTTGTTCTTGTAGGTGTAAATTAGTTCCTCGGTGTCCTGCTCTGCAGCTACCAGGCTATAACCTGACGGTTCTACTTCATTTACATCATAAAATATTTTTTTACCAACTTTAAAAGTTGGAGATGTAGTTACTTCATATTTATTAACATCTCTTTTTACAACTTCTCTTTGATTACTTCTAATAGTTAATGTTTCATTTATATTTCCACCTTTGACTGTAAAATTAACATCAACTGGCGTTGCATTTTCAAGCCATTCTTTTTTTATAATCAAATCTTTTTTTAACGCCTCAAGCTCTGCACCTACAAACGTATGATTTGTCTTACTGTTAGTAATATTAGTTAACGTTTCTACTACAGCTATCCCCCCTGGAGGAACATTACTAGCTGTAACTTTACCATTAGAAACACTTGTATATGTTTGTTCACTTATTTGTCTATAGCCGTTTTCTGTTGGTTCATAAATATAAACTACAACATTGTGCAATCTTTGAGAATTATCAAGATCTATGCTAAAATCAAAGTTTTCTAGCGCAGTTCCTTTATTAACATTAGATTGCGTCCATTTTATAACACTTTCTGACTTATAATCACCTGCTACATTTGCTGCATTAGATACATTAACAGTATCTGCACTTACCTTACTAAGTGGTCCACCCCAATCTTCTGCCGGTAAACTCAACGTTCCGGTAGTAGTAATATGTTTTATTTCTCCTCGTGCTATTTCTGTTGTAACTCCGTTTTGAGTTAACTTACTTTTTTGTGGAGGTTGAACTTTTATTGTAGAGTAATAATCTAAAGTATAGTAATCTCTAGGTGCTATAATAGGCGTTTCTATCGTATATGTATATACACCATTTTCTATCGGTAAATTTGAATAAGTAGATTTAAATCTATCATCTGCTATATTTAAAAAATTTTGGGATATGCTTTGATTATCTTTTGATAATGATAATATTCTAGGCTCACCCAATCCTGAATCCTTGGTTGTTGAAAAATGATTGACCAATTTTTTTACAAAGCTAGGATCTGCTCCGGTAACCGTCGTCGTATATTCCCAAACAATCGCAGTAGCCTCACCCTTGTTATTGGTTTTAATCTCTTTCTTCCGTAGCTGACCATTTTGACTAAAATTCATAGAAGTTCCTGGAATAACCAATCGAATCGGATCAAAAATATACTTGGTGATTTCCTCTTCTTTCGTAACAGTAGTGGTTGTTCCATTCGGATTATTGATAATGGTAGTTGTACTATTCGTATTCGTTTCTGTTATAGCTCTCCTAGTCCGAGCAGAGCGCAACATACTACCAACCTGTCCTTCTAACTCATTCTTTTTAGCATTGGTGACATGGATTATTTTTTCGGCTCCACTTTCTTGCAACTGAATGACTGGCAACTGTTTCTCTACTTCGTAACCTTGAGCTGTTGACAATTGACTGATCTGGTACTCACCTACGGGCAAATCTCGCCATTCCAAGACTCCTTGTTCATCTGTACGACCTTTGTGAACGCTTTCAAAATTTCCTACAGCTATCATAGAAAACTCCGCACCTGCGATGGGCTTGCTAGGTTGCAAGACACCTTCTTCATGTTCTCGTAATACCAAGCGTAGATTAGCTGTTTGAATGGCTAAAGCTTGTTCTTCTTGTATCACCTCTTCGCCTTCAGGTACTGGATTAGGCTGCGTGTTGTCAGAAGTAGATTCAGAAGTTTCTGGAATTGGCTGCTCGGTATCGGAGGCTACGGAATCAGTCACCATCTCTATACTATTCCTTTTGACCAATTCTTCAAATGTTTTCCAGTCTTCTGTTAAGATGGTCTTATAATCTGATGACAGAACAGCCATAAATTGACCAGTTTGTAGCGGCTTCTTTATCTTCAAGCGTAGCAGAATTTCCTCGTATCTCCGCTCAGGCTTCTCTTCATCTACCTTCCACTCTATATGGCGTTCAGGCTCTGGCTTGATTTTGATGGAGTAATAGCCTAGACCATATACAGGCAAGGAAGATTCTAGAGAATCCTGTGTTGCAACAGTTGGGGCAACTTCCTGCTCAGGAAATTCCTTGGGCACATCTTCTTCACGATAGTCTTCATCCTTGACAAAACCTGGTGGAAGTTTTTCCTTTGGAACCCCTTGCTCATCCAGCTGACTTTCCAGTTCCAGCTCATTCTGGACTACCAAGCTAAGCCCCTTGCTGATGTCTACTCCCTCTTCAATCTGGACAATCACATCTAGCCTATCGAGCTGCTTTTGACTGGTATCTAGCTTAATGGCCAGCTTTTGACCATCTTCCTTCAGATGTTCTATATACTTAGTCCGAATGGTTAGTGGCGTTGTAGCACTAACTGATTCCGAAAAAATTGTTATCGGTAACCGAATAATATCCAGACATAGAACAAGTAATAAGAAAGAACTAAAAAAGTATCTTACCTTTTTCATAACTTTTCTCCATTTCATATACTTATATTCATCATTATTCTTTATCACGTTGTCATTACGTTGTCATTCACCTAATTTGGCGTTTCAGTTGATTATACCAAATTTTTTCAAAAAAATAAAAGTAGTTTACAGCAAAAAAACAAACAAATTCCACTGATATATATATATATATATATATATGCAAATGCGATTTTTTCAGCAGTTTTGCAGAGAGTTCTGAAAAAATCTTTGAAATTTTCTTGGTTCCAATCATACAAATATATATAGTTTTCATATATGTTTATTATGTCTATTTATACTCATTGAATGATTGGTAACTATTGCCTTTTATTTAGACTTTTATAGTCAATAAAAAATCCCGACCTTATAAGCCGAGATTTTCATATTTTGTGCGATAGCCAATCTGTAAGATTTTTCCATCTTGAATCAAGAGAGGACGTTTAATCAGCATACCATCATTAGCTAATAAGTCTAATGCTTGATCCACCGTCAAACTGTCAAATTTATCCTTCAGACCAAGTTCGCGGTAACTATTTCCTGAAGTATTAAAATACTTTTTCAATTCAAGACCTGTTGCTTCCATCCAAGCTTTTAGCTCTTCAGCACTAGGCGGTGTTGACTTAATGTCAATAGCTTCAAATTCCAAGCCCAAACTATTCAGCTCTGCTTTTGCTGCCCGACAAGTCGAACATTTAGGATATTCATAAAATAAGATCATTTCTTCACCTCAAATCTCGGATTTTCATGTTGCAAGAGCCAGATTTTCTTGTCCAGTCCACCTGCATAACCTGTCAACTGTCCTTTCTGATTGAGAACTCGGTGACAAGGAACAATAATAGAATAAGGATTACGCCCAACTGCACCTCCTACTGCCTGACCAGAACGAAGGCCCAGTTGCTGGGCAAGTTGCCCATAGCTAGTCGTCTGACCATGAGGGATTTCTTTCAATAAAGCCCAGACTTTTTCCTGAAATTCAGTCCCAATAGCTTCAAGAGGCAGGCTAGTAAAATCCACATCTTGACCTGAAAAATAAGCATCCAGCAAGAGACTGGTCTGGTCTAAAATAGGGTGCGAGCCTAGAACTGGTTCTTCAGTTAGTCCTCGTTCAAAATACTTTTGGTCCTCAAACCAGGCACCTCGCATGCCCCTATCACTAGCAACAAGGGACATAGGCCCAAGTGGACTTTGATAGATCGTTTTCACATACATACTAGTTTTTATTTTGGATAACACGAACCTTGACAATCGCATCGGTCGCTTCAAAGTTAGCAACCAACTGCTCAATTTTCACTTTATCCGCTTCATCCAAGTCTAACAAGGTATAAGCATAGTCACCTTTTGACTTGTTGATAATATTGTCAATGTTGATGCCCAATTCAGACACGGCTGTGGTGATTTTTGCCACCATGTTTGGAATGTTTTTGTTGATGAGAGTAATCCGATAGGGAGCATCCAAGAACTGTTTGACATTTGGGAAGTTAACTGAGTTGATGATTTCACCTGTCTCCATAAAACGGCGAATGGTCTGACCAGCCGCAATGGCACAGTTAAGCTCCGCTTCTTCTGTTGACCCACCAACGTGCGGGAAGACAATAATGTTGTCTTTGTTGAGCACTTCTTCTGTTCCGAAGTCAGTGATGTAGTTCTTGATAACTCCTGCTTCGATAGCTTCAAACAGGTCAGCGTTATTGACCAACTCACCACGGGCGAAGTTAATCAAAGTCGTTCCTTTCTTCATTTGACCAAAACTGTCCGCATTGAACAAATCACGGGTCTTGTCTGTCAAGGGAACATGGACTGTGATATAGTCAGCATTAGCAAAAATTTCTTTCAAATCATCTACCCGTTTGACATGGCTAGAAATCGTCCAGGCTGTTTCAACTGACACATAAGGATCATAACCAAGCACATTCATGCCCAGACGGCGAGCGTCGTTGGCAATACGAGCACCGATAGCACCAAGTCCAATGACACCAAGAGTTTTACCAGAAATTTCAGTCCCTGCAAACTGCTTCTTACCTGCTTCAACCTGCTTAGGTACATCATCTCCTGACAATGTATTTGCCCAAGCTGTCGCTCCGATATAGTCACGGGCAGACAATAGGATAGAGGCAAGCACCGCTTCTTTTACGGCATTGGCATTGGCTCCTGGAGTATTGAAAACAACAATTCCCTTCTCAGTCGCTTCCTCAATAGGAATATTGTTGGTCCCAGCACCTGCACGAGCAATGGCTTTCAAATTTTCAGGAAAATCAAAACCATGCAAGTTTTCAGAACGGATGATAAAGGCATCTGGATTGGCCGCATGGTCTCCATCAATCTGGAATTTATTGCCTAATTCCTTAAGACCAATTTGATTGATATTGTTAAAAGTACGTACGCTATATACCATTATTTTTACCTAAAAAGGGGAGTGGGAAAGAACTCACCTAACTACAGAAGAGTTCGTCTCACTTCCAAATCGTAGGTTCGGGCTAAAATAGTCCACTGGACTATTTTAGTCCCACCCCCACACAGCTCCAGCAGTCAGAGTAGTGACTGTTGGAGGTTGGAAATAAGGCGAACTCAGTTCGTATCCGTCGTAAAGGTCAGATTTGGAGTATAAAATACGAACTGCTGAGATTTGCTTCGCAAATCTTATCTCCAACCTTTAACAGTCCACTGGACTGTTAAACCCAATCAACCACTGTGCTGAGATGTTGACTCGAACCTTGAGAAGTAGTAATGAGCTGTTGCCTCGTCCCTTTGCTTTCGTTTTTTTTAGTTATTCCCAAGCAACCAACGGTCGTCTTCACTGATTTCCTGGTAAAGACTCCGCTCGCTCTTATGCTTGATTTTTTGATAGGCTAGACGTTCTCCATCTATTGGGACTTTACCACAATAGACATAGCCCAATTTTTTTAGAATGTGCTGCATTGTCTTATTCTGCTCGTGGGTATCACAGCGGAAATCCGGTCCTTTTTGACCTTCAATTAAACCTTGCAAAAAAGTTTGTATGATTCCTTGACCACGAAATTCGTCAGCTGCTGCAATTCTATGAAATGTTGTATATACAGGATGATTGTGCTGCCATTTTCCTTCATATATGGCCTCATATTCTGCTTCTTGACCACGATGAACGGCGGCATAAGCTGCCACCTTACCGTCAACTAGACCAACGTAACCTCTGCCAGAAAGAATGTCATCAAAGATATCCTCTTTATTTGGATACTCTCCCTGCCATTGATTGATACCGGAGGTTGCTAGAAATGCACGAGCATCTTCAAGAATATTGACAATAGCCTCCATCTCATTTGGATGTGCTAATCTAATTTCCATTAAACATTCTCCGCTGCAAATTTTTTCATGAATTCAATTAATTCAACCACACCTTGACGTGGGAAAGCATTATAGAGCGACGCCCGCATCCCACCTACTGAACGGTGACCTTTGATGTTTTTAAAACCAGCTACTGTTGCTTCTTTGACAAATTTAGCATCCAATTCCTCGCTTGGTGAGACAAAAGGAATGTTCGCTACTGAACGCTCTTCTTTTTTACGAACAGGGTTTGTATAGAAATTAGACTGATCGATATAGTCATAAAGCAAACCAGATTTTTCACGGTTGATTTTCTCCATCTCATCAACACTACCAATTTCTTTTACCCATTCAAAGACGAGTTTAGAAATATAGATAGAATAAGCTGGTGGCGTATTATAAAGAGAGTCATTTTCTGCTTGAATACGGTAGTCCAACATGCTTGAAAGCATTGGTTGATCATTGAGGAAGTCCTCACGAACAATCACCACCGTCACACCAGCAGGACCAATATTTTTCTGTGCACCTGCATAAATCATGGCAAAGTCTTCTACATTGTAGCGAGCCGCCAAGATGTTTGAAGACATGTCGGCAATGACTGGCACGCCATTGGTATCAGGAATATCATAAACTGCTGTTCCTTCAATAGTGTTATTTGTTGTCAAATGCACGTAGGCAGCAGTCGGATCAATATCATTTTTATCGAAGGTTGGCAATTCTGCATAGGTGATATCTTCTGTAGAGCCAAGCAAGATTGGTTCAAAGTCAATTGTTTTAGACAGCTTCACAGCCTCAGTATAGGCTTTTTTACCCCATGAGCCACCGACAAGATAGTAGGCTTTTTTACCTTGGGCAAAGTTGAGAGGAATCATGGTAAATTCCAAAGATGCTCCACCTTGTAAGAACAACACCTTGTAGTTATCTGGAATGGCCATCAATTCACGCAGGGTCGATTCAGCACCTTTAATAATATCATCGAAGTCCTTGGAGCGATGGGACATCTCCAAAACACTCATTCCCGAACCATTGTAGTCCAAGAATTCAGCTTGAGCACGTTCAAGTACTGGTTTTGGCAAAACTGCAGGACCTGCAGAGAAGTTGTAGATTGTCATAAAATCCCTCCATTAAGTTAGTCTGTTCATTATATCACAAATATTCAGACAATTCCATAAAATATGCTGAGTTCTCAGAAAAGGTACGGAAAATACCTAAAAACAAAAAGACCAAGCATTAGCCTAGTCCATGATATATATCGTATACTTCTTGTTTTTTGAGTTGGTAGCGTTTGGCCACTTCTTTGATAGCCTGATTAGGTTTTATGCCACTTGCAATTTCCCTTTCTACCTCAGCCTTCAAGTCCACTTCGTCAGCAGAAGGATAGACTTCCTCACCGGCACCCTCGACAATAATCAAGCATTCTCCCTTAAGTGGATTTTCTTCCAAATACTCTAGTAATTCGGAAATGCTTCCTCTCTGGTATTCTTCGTATAACTTGGTCAATTCTCGAACAACCGTTACCTGACGATCACCATAAACTGTCAACATATTTTCTAAGGTATCTGCCACACGATATGGAGATTCATAGAAAATCTGCGTCTCAGGATAGGTCTTTTTTTCTTGGAAAAATTCTTTTTGCTGCCCCGATTTTCTCGGTAAAAATCCATAAAAAATATGTGGCTGGGGTGCCAAACCAGATGCAATCAAGGCTGTAATTCCCGCCGATGCTCCTGGAAGTGCTACAACAGGAATATCTTCCGCAATCGCTGCCCCTACCAGGTCATGACCAGGATCCGAAATGGAAGGCAAGCCTGCATCAGAAACTTGCGCAATGGACTGACCAGATTTGAGCCAATCAATCAAAACTGGAATTTTTTCATGGGCATTGTGTTCATGAAAGGATATTTGCTTGGTTTCTACTTCAAAATGTTTGAGTAGAAGGCCTGTATTTCTCGTATCTTCCGCTGCAATTATATCCACTTCTTTCAAAATCTGAACAGCTCGGAATGTCATATCCTGTAAGTTTCCAATAGGCGTTGGCACCAGATATAAAGTCCCAAAACTCGTCTGTCCCTTAAATGATTTTTGTACTTTCATCCTAATCTCGATTCAATAATTCTACACAGAACATACAAGGTTCATCATTATCCCTACGTTGACCATAAGAGAAGGTACAAATATGGAAACCATCTTCGTAAATATTCTCCAAATTCTCCTTACCAAAGTTGGAAGATTTATGGCCTGTCTTATCATCTTTTTCCAAACGTTCGCGCAACTTGGAATTTTCCAAGCGGAGGGTCGTATTTTCATCAATAACTCCCTGTAAATGCTTTTTGATAGCATCTACTTCTGCCAACGTGGTTAGAAGATTCTGCGAAAAATCATCTAGGGCATCAAAAATTTCTTTTTTATCCATTATCTCCCTTTCTTTTATTTTACAGAGTTATATACTCTAGACTATTTTGTAGACTTACGTTTGCCTGCCACATCTTCTTAGCCTTAAGAACAGCATCCATTTTTTCACGTACATTTGCCGACTCCATCATTTTCTCAGATAATATCAGACTCAGAAGGTCAAACAAACGCCCCTGCTCAGCTTTTTCCACAGCTAAAGACACTAGGATTCCAACTTGCAAATAAGCACGTGTAGGCTCCACCAAGAGCAAGTCTGTAAATTTCTTTGCCTGTCCCATCAAATCTAAAAAGTTTTTATTTTCTGCTAACTTTTTCGCTTCTTCTTGACTTGAAACCAATTGAGCTAAGAGATTCGCTTGTGTTTTTAACAAGCCCTCCTCTTCTAACATTCGCTCCATGGCCGGAATATTTTTAGGAAAACCTATAATCTGTGTCCGACTCTTGATAGTAGGAAGGACAGCTTCTTCCTGATTGGTCAATAAGAAGATATGAATGGCTGACTGAGGTTCTTCAATCACTTTTAGCAAAGAGTTGGCTGCGTTAGCATGCATCTTCTCAGCATCACGAATAATGAAAACCTGCTTATTGGATTCAAATCCAGATTGTGAAAAATTCTTAACTAATTCACGTATCGTGTCTGTTTTGATAACATTTCCCTGCGGTGCAATAACAGTAAGATCTGAAAACTCATTTGCTTCAATTAGGCGACAAGACCGACACTTCTGACAAGGAAGGACGCCTTCTTTCTCCTGACAAAATAACGATTGACTGAGAAAAATTGCCATATCAAAACTAGCAAAGTCACCTGAAAATAGATAGGCATGCGCCAAACGTCTCTGCTCTAAAATTGTCACAAAACGTTGAAATACATTGGGTTGTAAGTTTCTAAGTTCTTCAATCTTCATGTTCTTTCTGCAAACCGTTTCTTAATGACCGCCAGAGCATCTGCAACAACAGCCTCTAGTGGCTGACTGGCATCAATCTTTACAAACCGCTCTGGTTCCTGCTCTAAAATACTAAGATAGCCTTGACGCACCCGTCTATGCATATCTGCTTTTTCCATATCCAAGCGATCCACATCACGGTCAGCATTGCGGGCAATTCGAGCCAGCCCCTCCTCTGTATCAATATCAAAATAGAGGGTTAAATCTGGTTTTAAACCATCTGTTGCAAACTGGTTGAGCCAATGAATGTCATCTATATCCAAACCCCGTCCAAATCCTTGATAGGCAATAGAGGAATCGATAAAACGATCAATCAATAGCAATTTCCCCTGTGCCAAGGGTGGAAGAATCTTCTCTTTCAAATGCTGACGTCGTGCTGCAATGAACAATAACAGCTCCGTCTTATCATCCATCGCTGTATTGGCAGGATTGAGAATTATATTGCGAATTTCTTCTGCAATAGCCACCCCACCTGGCTCTCTAGTTGTGACTACTTCTGGCCCCAATTCCTGCAAGGCTGGCAATAACTGTTGCAATACCGTCGTTTTCCCTGCCCCATCTGGACCTTCAAATGTAATAAAAAAACCGTTTCTCATCTTTCCCTCGCTCTTAGTACCAGTATGCACAGTTCAGCACTTCACTTATGAAGACTGGTTCTTAGATATTCATTCCATTTTACCAAAAATTAGCCAAAAAATCACTTGAAAATTGACTTGTTTTTAAGGAGAAAATCTTTTAAAATTGATATATACACATATTCGGAGGTGCTTATGGTTCGTTTGAAAAATATTTTACTTATTTTGCTTGGTGCAGGGCTATTTGCCTTTGGGCTAAATTATTTAATCATGCCCAATCGTCTATTCGAGGGTGGCGCAACTGGATTGACGCTGATTATTTACTACCTTTTTCATATTCAACCTTGGATAATGAACATTGTGATTAATATTCCATTGTTCATCCTCGGGTGGAAAATACTCGGTAAGAAGACTCTCTATCTCAGTATCTTAGGAACCTTTAGCGTTACCTTTTGGTTGGCCATTTTTGAAAAAATCCATTTTTCAATCAATCTACAACAAGATTTGATACTCGTTAGTATCCTTGGTGGGATTCTTATGGGACTAGGTTTAGGAACCATCTTCCGTGCTGGCGGAACGACTGGGGGAAGCGATATTATTGCTCGTATAGGTCATAAATTCCTACCTTACTCCATTGGACAAATCATTCTTGCAGTTGACATCCTCATCCTAACTCTGATTGTTATTGTTTTTAAAGACCTTCGTACCGTACTCTATACCTTAATGATGCTGACAATTGCTTCTAGAATGATTGATTTTGTTACAGAGGGCGGATATGGTAGCAAGGGTGTTATGATTGTTTCTCAAAAATCTGACCAATTGGCTCAGGCTATTGATTGTGAAATCGAGCGTGGTGTCACCTTTATCAAAGCACAAGGTTTCTACAGCAAAGCCGATGTCAACATGATTTACTCGGTCATATATAAGAGCCAACTCCAAGAGATGAAGGAGCTTATTCACCGCATTGACCCCCACGCATTTATCACCATTACAGACGCACATGAAGTACTCGGTGAGGGATTTACTTTAGATCGAGATAAAAAACCAATAGAACGCCATTAAACAAACCTGCAGTTTCGCTGAACTGCAGGTTTTATATTATTGATTGGTTTCAAGTGGTTGCTCTGCCTCAGACTGTGCTTCTTTGCCTTGCTCCAGCAAAGCAGCAATGATTTTTTGATCGCGTAGCTTAACAGAATCATTGATAGTCTCTGCTGACCGTACAATAGCTGCTTCCAACTCCCGACGTTTCTGACGCCCTTCATCTATAGCTGCAATAATGCCATTATTTTGGGCAACCAAACTTTCTGCCAATTTGGTAACAGATGCTACTGAAAGGGTCGGATTCTGAGCTGTGCGTTCCATCATCGGGATGGCTTCTTTTGATGTATCCGCAAGCATTTGAAGGGCAGCATTATTAGCATTGACAATCGCATCTGCCGTCTGGCTAGACTTGATAGATTGTTGTAAGATGCCCAACTGTGCAATGGACAATTTCATTGTTGGAATAGTATTGCGACGTAACATCCCAAGGCGCTGTTTCATATCCGAAGAAACCTTGACCAGATTACGCATCTGCGGTGTCGTTGTCCACGCGACATACAAGCGACTCATATACTCAGAATGTTGTTGTTCGAGGATATTAGCAACCTCTGTTACACGTGCCAACTTCTCAGAAGCTACTTGATAATCTACCGTAGTTGGTT
This sequence comes from Streptococcus suis 10581, assembly GCA_000440235.1. Lineage (GTDB taxonomy): Bacteria > Bacillota > Bacilli > Lactobacillales > Streptococcaceae > Streptococcus > Streptococcus suis_F. The sequence goes on from ALKQ01000017.1 coordinate 44,917, forward strand.
GCAGACCTGCCAAGCGTTCTTGCTCTGCTTTTGCTCGCTGGGCAGCCTCTTGACCAGTCGCTTCAATAAAGGCGATGACCCCCACCAAATTCTCGATAGACTTGGTATTATTTTCAATCAAAAGCTCTGCAGAAACAATATTGCGCGCCAACACCTCTTCCTGCTTGACCACACTGGCTGCCATGCTATCCATTTTCTTTTCAATGGTCTGCGAATCAAAATAAAATTCCTGCAAATCATTTTTGGTCTGCTTGAACAGGCGTTGGAAGAAACCTGGTTTCTTTTCTAATTCAGCAGTTGTGGAAATGTCCTTATACTTAGCCACAAAACCATTCAATTCACGGTTGGTATTGGCCAAAAGCTCATCCACCTGTGGAATTTCAATCTTCTTCTGTTCTGACAAAATGTGATTGACCGTGGCATTTACTTCTTCTACCGCTTCCTTACCAAAATCCAAGAGGGCATTTTGATTAGCTAAGAAATTATCCACTAATTGGGGAGCCTTGGCACGAATACCTGTTTGTTGTTCCGGTGTCAACTGTGCCAAGAAAGACACTTTCGAATTATCTCCAGTCGGAGTCGCTTGAATAAGCTCTGTTGTCTTATCTTTGGTTGATAAACTATTATTAGCAATCTGATCAATATCGAAATTAAATCCTGACATCTTCTCTATTCCTCTTCTCTTTTCATCATACGCAGACTGACTTCAAAATCTTTCATATCCGCTTCGTTAAATTGTTTGATGGTATCATCCAAATCCTTATCAAACATTTCCATGGCTGATTTTGCCTGCACCAATCGTTCTTCTGCGTTAAAATAATCTTTCGGTGATTTTTTGATTTTCAAATACCCCTGTAAAATATCGTTAAACCGATTCATATTGGCCTCATGGATAGCTGTCAATTCTTCCCGCTTATCTGTCGCCTTTTCCAGCTTTTCAAGAATAACAAGATTGTCTCTTTGAATATTACAATAGGTTTCTAGAATTTCAGGAGCTAAATCCGCTATCATGCCTTGTTCATCCATCACAGCATTACCACCAGTAGAAACCTGTGTGTCAGTATTTTTTTCTGTTTTAGCTTCTGGCAGTTTTAAATGATATTTTAGTTGCAAGGTATCTACAACTTCTTTACTTTCATATCCATTCAGATATTTTCCAACTTTTTGATAGAGCTGATCTAATTCAAATAATTGTCCTAACAGTCTGTTTCGCAACTGTAACACAACCTTATCCTCGCCCTTTTCCGCCAAGAGCTCTTGATGCTTTTCATAGCCCGAACGAATAGATAGCGCTAATACCTGCAAGCGTTTTATAGAATCTCCATTCAAAAAACGCTGGATAGCCTCTCTCTTGTAAAAATAGCCAATTAAGAGCCCAATGGGCAATAAGATATACCAGAAACTCATGACAAAACCGATTGCCAATAAAACAAGGAGGGCCACAAGTCCTGAATTATTTTTACCATATTTCTTATACTTTTTATATTTGTGCCCCATAGAGCCTCCTCATACGTGATATACTTTATTATATCACATTCCCCTAAAATACTAGAATGATAGCTAAAGAAAAAAACCGAGAAATCTCGGTTTTTAAATATTTTTAGCAACAGTCGGAACCAAGCTATCCACTTGGATACCTGCACCCTCGAAAAGAGTTCGAACTTCTTCAACGTCAACTTTTCCGTCAATCTGCACTTCGATGACAACTTTTCCAGACTTGGTAGCAAGTTGCACAGTAGATACAATATTATAATCCTTATCTGCCACCAATCGAATAATTTTTTCTAACTCCCCTGCCTTATTTTCAACAAGGAACCGAGCGCGTACTCCTTCTTCTCCATAACCTGAGACATGAAGAAAAGCTGCAAAAATATCACGATCAGTAATAACTCCATAGAGTTGACCATTATCCACGACTGGTAAGATACCGACCTTGTTTTTGTACATGAGATAGACTGCATCTTCTAGACTGGCATAGCCAGAAACGGTAATGACGTTCTTAATCATCACATCCTTGACCTTAGTCTTATTCAAAAGGTAGTTCATCTCGTAAATAGATAGGCTAGTTGCCTTCGATGGACTAGCTTCTGCGATCGTTCCCTCAGTGACCAAACCAACCAACTTATCATTTTCAATAACAGGTAGACGGTGCAAATCCTGTTCACGCATAATATCTGTAGCGTATGCAATGGTTGTATCTGGTGAAATGTAAACAACTTTACGGGTCATAAAATCTTTAACTGACATAGGACTTCCTCCTTTGGTAAATCATACTTTATTATACCACAAATCCGAAAACGATTTCAATATTTAATGAAAAGAAATGAAAATCAGCGATAGAAAACCGCTGATTGTTCCAAAGCTAACTAATTTTTCTATCCTTTAACCGCAAAGTAATGGCCACTTGGACTTGCAAAGTTAAAGTTAGGGAAAGGTTCCGCATTGACCGGACTGCAAGTATCTGTCAGACCAGCGATTCGTGCCTGAAGACCGTCAATATCATCTGTCTCAAACAAGAGACTTGGCTTCATATCAATCACTTCTGGCGATACTTGGTGGATAAATTCATTTGCATAAACAGTAATGGTCGTTGTTGCTTCTGGATGTGACTTCATATCAAAGGTTTCGTAACCCATTATCTCTGATTCATTGAAGATTGTGAAACCAGCAGCCGTCCAAAAAGTCTTCTCAGCAGCTACATCATCCACATAAAACATAAGACCAAATTCTTTGTTAAACATTTTTATACCTCGGTATAGACATTCTAAAAATACTTCTGATGGAGATACAATGCTATCATATTATCCAGAAATTAGCAAGTAAGAGATAAAAAGAAAAACGTTAAAGTTGGAGGACCAAGTAATGCATATTGCTGGTGTTCCTATCTCCCGATTAAAACAGCCCAATCTTGATATAAAGAAAAACGCCTCTCGGCGTTTCTCATCTCCAACTTAAAACGTGGGGTAACCCACTTATAAAGAAAACCGCTTACCAGCGGTTCTCATTTCCAACCTAAAATGAGGTGTCAGCATCGGGGGACAAACCAGCAACTTGCGTTACTGGTTTTCCTATTTCCTACCTAAAACAACCCGTCAGGGTTGTTTTAGCCACCCAGATATGCTTTTTTGACTTCTTCTGAGGCGAGGAGTTCTTTTCCTGTTCCTGAGAGGACAACTTTTCCTGTTTCTAGAACATAGCCACGATCTGCGATAGCAAGGGCTTTGTTGGCATTTTGCTCAATCAAGAGGACAGTTGTTCCTTGTTTTTGAATATCTTGGATAATATCAAAAATTTCTTGGATAAAGATCGGAGCCAAGCCCATTGATGGTTCATCAAGGAGCAGGAGCTTTGGTTGGCTCATTAGGGCACGTCCCATGGCCAACATCTGTTGCTCCCCACCTGAAAGGGTAGCGGCATCTTGATTCTTACGCTCCTCCAAACGTGGGAAGCGCGCAAAGATTTTTTTCAAGTTTGCTTGGTTTTCTTCACGATTGTTACGAAGGAAGGCACCCATTTCCAAGTTTTCCATAACAGTCAAGCCTGCAAAGACATGTCGACCTTCTGGAACTTGTGACAAACCGTCTGCAACGATTTTACGAGCAGGAACTTTTTGAATCTCATTTCCAAGGAAAGAAATCGTTCCAGCTGATGGACGAACAAGTCCTGAAATAGTACGAAGGATAGAGGTTTTACCAGCACCATTAGCGCCGATAAGTGTTACAACTTCACCTTCATTAACCTCAAAGCTAACATCTTTAACAGCTTCGATAACACCGTAGTTAACGGAAAGATTTTTTACTTCTAACATTGCCATTAAGCTTCACCTCCAAGGTAGGCTTCAATTACACGCTTGTTATTACGAATTTCTTCTGGTGTACCATGGGCAATCAAACGACCGTACTCCAATACGTATATCCGCTCCGTTACTTCCATAACCAAGCTCATATCGTGTTCGATCAAGATGATAGTAATGCCAAATTCTTCTTTGATTTTACGGATGAGTTGGGTCAATTCTGCCGTTTCTTGTGGGTTCATACCAGCCGCTGGTTCATCCAAGAAAAGAATTTTTGGTTCAGTCGCAAGGGCACGAACGATTTCCAAACGTCGTTGTTGACCGTAAGGAAGATTTTTAGCTAATGTATCTGCATCTCCATCCAAATCGAAGATTTTCAAAAGTTCAATCGCTTTTGTTTTCAACGCTTCTTCATTCTTATAGAATGCTGGAAGACGGAAGAAACTTGCAAATACTTCTGATTTACCATGGTTGCCAAGACCAATCAAAACATTTTCCAAAACGGTCATATTTTTGAACAAACGAATGTTCTGGAAAGTACGACCAAGACCAAGCGAAGCAATTTTTGATGGTGCTTTACCGTTCAAAATAGTCCCTGCAAGAGAAATTGTCCCCTCGCTTGGCTCATAAACACCTGTTAAGAGGTTGAAAAGAGTCGTTTTACCAGCACCGTTTGGACCGATAAGACCAACCAATTCCCCTTCATGAAGTTCCATGGTCACGTCACCAACGGCAGTCAGGCCACCGAAGTTCTTGGTTAAATCTTTTACTTCAAGTAATGCCATTACTTAACCTCCTTCTTCTTGAGTAGAGCCGCTACGCTGAATTCCTTCGTTCCCAAAAGACCTCCAGGACGGAAAATCATCAAGAGAATAAGAGCTAATGAATAGATAATCATTGAAATATCAGAGTAACTCTTGAGGAATACGTTCAAAATACCAAGTACAATGGCTGCTACAAAGGTACCTGTGATAGAGCCCAAACCACCCAATACAATGATAATCAAAACGTTAACGGAGGTCATAAAGGCAAAGTCTTTCGGAACAATTGTCCCAACGTATCCTGCATGGAGACCACCTGCAATGGCTGCCGTCATAGCACCAAATACAAAGGCTGAAACCTTAACAAATGTTGGATTGACACCTACAGATTCTGCCGCAATTTCATCCTCACGAACAGAAATTGTAGCACGTCCCATCGGACTGCGCAAAAAGTTAACTGTCACCAAGGTTGTGATGATTACAAAAATATAAACTAAAGGCCAGCTTGTAAAGAGTGGAATAGACATAATACCTGCTGCACCATTCGTTACACTACCACCATTGATAATTAAAATACGAATAATCTCTGCAACACCAAGGGTCGCAATGGCAAGGTAGTCACCTTTCAAACGCAATGTTGGAAGACCTACTAAGAGGGCTACACCACCAGCAACCAACATACCAACAAACAAGGCAATAGCAAAACCACCATAAGATGGCATCATTTTCCCAAAGATACCTACTGCATAAGCACCAATAGCCATAAAACCAGCATGACCAAGTGAAAATTGACCTGAGAAACCAACAATCAAGTTTAAACCAACTGCCAAGATAATTTGAATACCGATTTGCTGAACAATCTGGATGTAGTAAAAATTCAGAATCCCTGCTGATACAAGACCTTGAATAAGTCCAAAACCAGCCAATAAGATAGCCAACCAAATTGCATTAACTTTTAAATTTTGCTTCATGGTTACACCTTCTCTTTCACATTTTTACCAAGAATACCACTTGGACGAACAAGGAGGATGATGATCAATACAGCATAAACAATCGCATCACGGAAAGTATCCAAACCGATTACATATGTAAATGTTTCAATAATACCGATAACAAATCCACCAAGTGCTGCACCTGGAATAATACCGATACCGCCCAATACTGCCGCAACAAAGGCTTTCAGACCTGGCGTCATCCCCATCAAAGGCTCTATCTGGTTATAGTAGAGACCTAGGAGAACACCCGCAGCACCCGCAAGAGCTGACCCAAGAGCAAAAGTAAAGCTGATTGTACGGTTTTTACATTGATCCCCATAAGCTGAGCTGCATCGCTATCTACAGAGACCGCACGCATGGCTTTCCCCATTTTTGTACGTTTGACAATTAATTGAAGAGCGACCATCAACACAAGCGATACACCAAGAATAATCAACTGGATATTGGTAACAGAAACTGGACCAAGGTTAAAAGTCACAGCTTCGATTGCTTGTGGAAAGGCTTTTACGTCTGCTGTAAAGAATTTGACCATAGTGTATTCCAAGAAGAAGGATACACCTATAGCCGTAATCAAAGCTGCTATACGCGTTGAATTACGCAAAGGACGATAGGCTAAAAACTCTATAACGACACCGAGAATAGCCGTCCCTACCATCGCTAAAATGAGAGCAACAAAGAAACGCATTCCACCATCTGCAATAAAAGTTAAATTATTTAATAGGAAGTACCCCATAAAAGCACCCATCATATACAAATCACCATGGGCGAAGTTAATGAGTTTGATAATTCCGTACACCATGGTATAACCAAGGGCCAAAAGGGCATAAACAGAACCAAGAATCAAACCATTGACAAGTTGTTGAAGCATAGGTTCACCAATCTTTCTAAATATTTTTCGAGCTCAATAGCATTGTTACATTATACAAAATTTTCTGAAAATAAGCAAGTTAGATAGGGAGTTTAATCATTAATATTACAGAAATTTTAACCAAATTTTATATCCGCATGTCTACTATTCTATACATTCTGACAAGTGAAAAAGAGGGAAGTCCCTCTTTTCATCCACTATTAGTCAATAGAGATAGTATCTACAGATGATTCTTCTCCGTTTGTTAAACCAACAACATAAACTGATTTAACGACATTGTGCTCTTTGTCAACAGACATTGTACCAGTCACACCTTCAAAGTCTTTCAGAGCTGCAAGATTAGCCTTCACTGCTGCTGAATCAGCTGCACCTTTTGCTGCTTCTGCTGCCATGTAAACTGAGTCGTAAGCTAGAGCTGAGAACATTGATGGTTCTTCATTGTATTCTTTCTTATATGCATCATAGAATGCTTTGGCTTTTTCACTTGCTGATGTTACAAATGCAGAAAGGTAGTAAACATTTGATGCTGCTGATGCAGTTGCCAATTCAGTGAATTGTGGTGAGTCAAAACCATCTGAACCAAGTATTGGCTTGTCAATACCCAAACCGCGTGCTTGCTTCACAATTGTACCTGTTTCATTGTAGTAACCAGGCATGATGATAGCATCAAATTCCTTATCTTTCAATTTTGTCAGAGCAGCTTGGAAATCTTTATCGCCAGAAGCAAATGTGATTTCTGAAACGATTTCTCCTGTGTATGCTTTCTTGAACGCCTCTGCTACACCCTTACCATAATCAGAAGAGTTGTCAAAGTAAAGAACAACTTTCTTAGCTGACAAGTTCTCAGTAGCGTATTTAGCCATAATTTGACCTTGATACCCATCTGTAAAGGTTGTACGGAAGAAGTATTCTTGGACCTCACCTTTATCGTTCACAACCAAGTTTGTTTGAGTTCCTGAAGGAGTAATCATAGGAACACCAGCAGATGTCAATGCTGGAATAGAGGCTGCTGAAGCTCCTGATGTAGCTGGGCCAATCACAACGTTTGCCCCTTCACTTGCTAAGCTTGTTGCGACAGTAGCTGCCTCTGCTGTTTCAGACTTGTTGTCTTTTGTGATCACTTCGATTTTTTTGCCGTCAATACCACCCGCAGCATTGATTTCTTTCACGGCAAGGTTGGCACCTTTTTCCTCTGTTTGACCATAAGATGAAACAGCACCTGACAACTCCAAGTTGTAGCCGATTTTAAATGTATCACCTACAGAAGAACCTGCGGCTGAAGTATTGGTTGTCGAAACATTACCACATGCAGCGAGTAGAGCTGCAGAGGCAAATGTAGCAAGCGCTACTGCAAATTTTCTTGTTTTCATGAAAACCCCTTAAATCTTTCTTAAATTTTACGATGTATCTAATATACTGAATTATCTGAAAATTGTCAACAAAAAAAGAAAAAATTTTAAAAATAAAAAATTAGCAGGGAATACATACCTGCTAATTCCGACTATCCTACGACTGATGGTTCTTCATCTCTCCATAGATTACCTACAAAATTTTGGTCAATTTCTTTTATGTAAGAAGGAACTACTTTTTTGACAAACTTTTCCTTCTTCAATTTTGCAACTATCTCTTCTTGCTGTTCTTGATTGATATATACAGATACATAACGCAATCGTTTGGAATGGTAAATCATATCACCATATTGACTGAGTTTCCTTGCATCTCGATTGTAGTGTAAATAAATCGTTAAACTTGTCCGTGACTGTTTCTCAAACATGACTTCTCCTCTTAAATAGCTCTCTGTTTATTATACAATTTTAATATAAAAATGAAAAGCTAGAGAATGTTCAAATAAAAAAGAGATGAATCAATCACCTCTTTCAAGTAATACAGTTATTTGGCTTTCGTATTGTCCATAATCTGGTCAATAAATCCGTAAGCCAAGGTTTCTTCTGCTGACATCCAGTAATCACGTTCTGCATCCTTGTGGATTTGCTTGACTGTCTTACCTGAGTTGTCTGCCAAGATTTTTTCTAGCTTATTACGTGTTTTTAATAGGTGTTCTGCTGCAATAGCCATGTCTGTTTGCTGAGTGCCACCACCTGTTCCGCCCATTGGCTGGTGAATCATGTACTCTGCATTTGGCAACATGAAACGTTTGCCCTTGGCACCGCTTGATGCAATGATGGTTCCCATGCTCGCAGCTGTTCCCATAACGATGGTTTGAACGTCAGCTTTAATGAAATTCATCGTGTCTACAATGGCAAGACCTGCTGACACCGATCCTCCTGGCGTATTAACATAGAGGTAAATATCCTTTGTAGGGTCTTGGGCATCAAGGAAAAGCAATTGTGCAATGATAGAGTTTGCCATGTTGTCCTCAACTGGTCCTGTCAACATGATAATGCGGTCTTTCAAAAGGCGTGAGTAAATATCATAAGAACGCTCACCACGGCTAGTTTGTTCAATAACTACTGGAATCATAAAATTACTCCTTTTCGAGATTTTCTGTACTCATTATATATGAATAGTCAAAATTGGTCAAATAAAAAACACGATTTCAGGAAATGAAAAAGAAACCAGCAGAGCTGATTTCTTAATTATTTTGTACCGAACAAGCGGTCACCTGCATCTCCCAAACCTGGTACGATGTAGCCTTTTTCATTGAGTTTTTCATCCAAGGCTGCCGTATAGATATCAATATCTGGATGTGCTTCTTGAAGAGCTTTTACACCTTCTGGAGCTGAAACAAGAGCAACAAATTTGATATTTGAAGCACCACGTTTTTTCAATGAATCAACTGCAAGAATAGCTGAACCACCTGTAGCAAGCATTGGGTCAACTACAAAAATATGACGTTGATCAATATCTTCTGGTAATTTCACAAGATACTCAACGGGTTGAAGGGTTTCTTCATCGCGGTACATACCGATGTGACCAACTTTAGCTGCTGGTACCAAGCTTAGCAAACCATCAACCATACCAACACCTGCACGAAGAATTGGTACGATAGCTAATTTTTTACCTGCAATTTGTTTCTGAACTGTTTTAGTGATTGGTGTTTCAATCTCCACATCTTCAAGTGGCAAGTCACGCAAAACTTCGTAACCCATCAGCATCGCGATTTCATTAACCAACTCACGAAAATCCTTTGTTGAAGTAGATGTACGACGAAGGATAGACAACTTATGCTGAATGAGTGGGTGTGAAATGACTTGGAATTTACCCATGATGATAAAACCTCTCTTTTTTGTTTTTTCTATTTTACCAAAAATTCATGAAAAAAGCATGGGAAAAGAAAAACTGAGTAACTTATTTTTTAAAAACTATCGCCTCGAAAGGTCTCAGAACATTCTCATCCAAATTGACACCATTTTCGTAATTATGCATAAACATGGAATACCCTTCACTTGATACATCGAAGGCTTGCTCTTCACTTGTGAAATTGACTAAAATGATGAAATCATCTTGTTCATCATATTTACGGTAGGCCATTACCGAGCTATTTCCTGTCTCCATCACTTCATATTTTCCTTCAGACATACAAGGATACTCTTTCCGAAGAGCAATTAATTTTTGATAGGTATAGAAAAGCGATTGTTTGTCTGCAAGTGCTTTTTCAACGTTGATGTCTTTGACAGTATCTCCCAAAGCTAGCCAGGCTTGACCTGTACTGAAGCCTGCACCTTCTTCTGCTGTCCATTGCATTGGACGACGAGCATTATCACGACCTTTGGCATTTATAGAAGTAATCAATTCCTCCTTGGTGAAGCCATTTTCAATCCGCTCCGCATACATACGACGTGTTTCAATATCATCCGCTTGGCTAACATCCGTAATCGGTGTATTAATCATACCGATTTCCTCACCTTGGTAGATATAAGGTGTCCCTGACATAAAATGAAGATAAATAGCTAACATTTTACCACTTAGTTCACGAAATGCAGGTCGATCATCACCGAAGCGAGAAATGGCACGAGGTAAATCGTGGTTATTCCAGAAAAGTGAGTTCCAACCTTTACCAACCAGTTCAGTCTGCCATTTGGATAGAACCTTATGCAAACGTGCTGGATCTAGCGGTGCCAAATCCCACTTTTCTTTCCCTTCCTGCTGATCAAGTCCGACATGTTCAAATTGGAAAATCATCGAAAATTCTTTTCGGTCAGGATGCGAATATAACTGAGCATTTTCTGGATTGGCACTCCAGGTTTCCCCAACAGTCACTAAGTCGTATGCACCAAAGGTTTTCTCATTTAATTCCTGAATAAGAGGATGGAGAGTCGGTCCATCGGCTGTAATTAATTTTTCCGGTTCCTTTCCAATCAAATCAATCACATCTAGCCTGAAACCGCCGACACCTTTTTCAATCCAAAAATTGATCATGTCCCAGATTTCTTGTTTCAGAGCAGGATTTTTCCAGTTCAGATCTGGCTGCTTAACAGAGAATTGGTGGAGATAGTATTTGTTCAGATGTGGAACGTATTCCCAAGCAGAGCCTGAGAAGGTCGAGCGTAATTCATTCGGCTCATCAGCCCAAACATAATAGTCATAATAGGGATTATCTGGTCCTTTGAGGGCTTCTTGAAACCAGAAATGTTCATCCGAGGTATGATTGAGCACCAAATCCATGATTATTTTGATATTGCGCTTATGGCCTTCTGCAATCAATTCTTCCATATCTTCCATGGTCCCAAATTCTGGAGCAATTCCTTGGTAATCACTAATGTCGTAACCATTGTCATCCATGGGGGACTGATAAACAGGACTTAGCCAAATAGCATCAATTCCAAGATCATGGAGATAATCTAATCGGCTGATAATCCCTCGAATATCTCCAATTCCATCTCCATTTGAATCTTGAAAACTACGAGGGTAAATTTGGTAAATGACGGACTTCTTCCACCAATCTGTTTTTTGTATTTCTGACATTTGATTGATCCTTTCTGTACAATCTAATTTACGCAAGAAAAAGAGGTGTCCCCCTTTTTCTATATAATCATATTATAACTCAATTGTGGTAATTTTTCCCTCTTCTATTTCAACAATTTCAAAGGATTTTTCTTTTAGATTTGCTGTTAGACGGGCAGACACCCCTGCATCTTGATTATTCCAGAAAATTTCCATACTTGTTTCATCCAGCATCTTAACAGAGAACTCTCCGTCGAAAGCTGGACTTGTATTGCGGAATTTAAGGAGTTTGAACAAGGATTGTACCACAGGTCGTTGTACTTCCTGCTCAATTTCTTCCAAATCATAGTAATGGCGATTGATATTGCGGCCTTCCTTACTTGATTCTAAAAGTTCAATATCATTTTCGCCTGCAAGTAAACCAACATAGTAAATCTGTGGAATACCTGGTGCAAAACATTGGAGAACACGCGCTAATAGGTAAGCTTGATCGTTATTGCCAAGGGCAGAATAATAAGTACAGTTAATCTGATAAATATCCAAATTATTGTAGGCTTCTGTACTATAAATTTTCTTGACATTTGCACCTTGTGCATACAAGGCTTCACGCGTTTCCTCTGTCTCCTCATCCGTCAGCAAATCCTTAACGTCCACAACACCGATTCCATCATGTGTATCTAGGGTTGTAAATTGCTTGCGAGGGCAAATCTCCATCCAGTGTACCAGACGATTGACATGACCAGAATACAAAGCGTGGAGAACCAGCATTGGCAAGGCAAAGTCATAAACATAATAATCTTGCTCGGCAATTTTTTGCTGAATGGTGTAGTGTTCATGGATTTCAGGCAAGATTTCCACATCTTTTGGTGCCAATAACTGACGTGGAAAATGGAGCATTTCCCAAATATCAGGCTCCACAAAGAAACAGTTAGTTCCGATTTTTTTATTTGCATAAGCGAAGGCGTCCAAACGAATGATCGAAGCACCATGCTCTGCCAACTGTTCCAAATTTTCTTGGATGAAACGACGGGTTGTCTCTGTAGTCACGTCCAAGTCAATCTGTTGCTCATCAAAGGTACACCATACCTTCTCCTCGCTACCATCAGCAAATGTTGCAATTCGATATGGAGCACGAGGTTTACGCTTATAGATTAAATCAATATCTTCTTGCGTTGGCTCACCATTTGGCCAAAAGTTTTTATAGCGAATAAACAAATCCGCATAAGCTGATTCATCTTTCTTTTCAAGGAAATCAAGGAAATATGGAGATTTTGCCGAGATATGATTAATCATAAAATCGAACATCAGATAGTAGTCTTTGCTTAGTGCTTCAATATCAGACCAATCTCCAAATGCAGGATCTACTTTGGTATAATCCATTGGTGCAAACCCACGATCCCCAGATGATGGGAAAAACGGCAGAATATGGATACCTCCCACAACATCCTTTAAAGGCCCCTCAAGAACTTTTTTCAAATCCTTAAGATTCTTGCCTAAACTATCCGAATAAGTAATCAACATAGCTTGGTTTTTAATTTTCATAGACATTCTCCTTTGTAAGCCTTTTCTTTTTTATTTTTTTGAAAAGGTTGAACAAGTCAACCTTTGTAATTATTTGACAGAACCACTTGTCATACCTGAAATAATATGTTTCTGGAAGACAAGGTATACCAATAAGATTGGGATAATCCCCACCACATAGGATGCAAATGATGGACCATAGTCACTGAAATACATACCTTGATAGTTGTATTGGAAAAGAGGTAAAGTCCACATGCTTTGATCACGGTTCAATACTAGTAAAGGCAAGAGGAAATCGTTCCAGACCCAGAGGGCATTGATAATCAAAACGGTTGCGTGCATGGGTTTCATGAGTGGGAAAATAATTTTCCAATACATAGTAAATTTATCACAGCCATCAATAGCTGCCGCCTCATCCATTTCTTCAGGAACAATGGTCTTAATATAGCCGACATAGAGGAAGAGGGCCTGAGGAACTGCATAGGTCAAATAAAGAATAATCAAACCGACAATATTGTTTAAACCAAGGCTTGACATTAATTTGGTCATTGGGAGCATAATCACTTGGAAAGGTACAAAAATCCCAATAATCAAGAAAAAGTAGATAAAGTTAAACACTGTCTGGCGTTTCATTTGACGGGCTACGGCGAAAGCTGCCATTGGAATAACAAGTAGAATCAAGCCAACTGCTACAATCGTAATCAAGGCTGAATTGCCAAAATATTGTACAATCCCATCATTAAACAGGCGTTCATAGTTATTTAAGGTGAAATTTTCAGGAAGACCAAAGAAGTTGCTCGTGATTTCCTTTGTTGGTTTGAACGAACTTATAATCGTCACGAGTAGCGGAATAAACATGAAGAGAATACCGCTGAAGAGCACGAGATAGACCCACCAATTTTTCTGTTTTTGAGTATTCATGACAGTCCTCCTAAATTTCAAATTTCTTCGAAATTCTCATCTGAATCAATGAGATGACAATAATGAAGATGAAGAGTACTACAGCCAAAGCATTAGCATAAGAGAATTTATTGTCTACAAAGGCATAGTTGTAAACGAGTAAACCCAAGGATTCTGTTTTGCCATCTGGGCCACCACTTGTCAATGCAAAGATAAGGTCGAATGCTGTCAAACCTGACTTCATTGCCAAGATGAACACCATACTGATAGATGGTAATAAGAATGGAAGTTCAATGTTGAAGAATTGTTGAGAACGAGTAGCTCCATCAATCGCTGCTGCTTCTTTCACATCTTCTGGAATACTTTGTAAACCAGACAAGAAGATGATGACTGGCATCGCCAGCCCTTGCCAGAGAGCAACAAAGAGTACGGCTGGAATAACAGTATTTTCTTGTACCAATAAGTTTTCCATCAACCAATCAATATGTAGTAATTCTCCAATTTGTGTGAAACCATAGTTGAACAATTGGACAAAAATCAAGCCTAAAGTAACGGTTGAAAGAACTGCAGGGAAGAAATACCAGGTTCTAAAGAATCCAACAGCTTTGATCTTACGATTGAGGAGACTAGCCAACCAAATCCCTATAACAATTTCTCCAATGACCAAACCAATGGTGAAGATAATGGTAAAAGTCATAGACGTATAAAAATCAGGATTCTTCAAGATATCTAGATAGTTTTGAACGCCAATCAAGCTGAAATCTGATGTCAATCCATTCCAATCCGTCAGACTATAATAGATTCCCGTTAATAAGGGATAGAAGAAAAAGATTAACTGTAGACCAATTGGTATGGCAACAAATAGATAGGGCCAATATTTGGCAATAAATCCTTTTTGATTCATCATGGTACTCCTTTTTTCTATAATGTATAGTTGCTTAGGGACAGTTTGAATGGAGTGGTTAGGGGGGGATTCAAACTGACCCTAAGCAACTATAAAGAAGAGCTAGGCTGTTCTAGCCCTCCTTATAGTTTTCTTGAATTATTTTTTCATTGGGTCAAAGAAGGCATTCAATTTCTTCACAAGTTCGCCTGAATTTGGATTTTTCACTGCTTCTACTGTAATATTCCAGAACTCATCTTCTGATTCCCATTCAGATTGCAACCAAACTACGTGTTTATCAGTAAAGGCATATTGTGTAACTCCAGCGGTTTCTTCAAACTTACCTTCTGTATCTACACCTTCAACTGAAGTTGGTGAGCCATCTACATCATAGTATTTCTGGATAACTTCTGGACGAGAGAGGTATTCTAGGAATTTTTTAGACTCTTCTGGGTGCTCTGTATCTGCTGAAATAGATAGAGCAAGGTCAGCTGCACCGATGGTATAGTCGCCACCTTCTTTATCACCAGGGAATGTAAACATACCATATTCAAATTCTGGTTCTTGTTGGTTTACAGCTGTAGCTGCCCATGTACCTTGTGGAAGCATGAGAGCATCACCTGCTGCAAAGGCTGCCACTGCATCTGCATAGAGCGCACCTGTTGCACCTTTTTGACCATTATCTGTCAACAGTTGCAAGCGTTCTAAGACAGCTTTTGTTGTCGCATCATCTTGAATCGCTCCCTTTGCACTACGAATCAGAATATCTTCTGCACCATCAAATCCACCCGCAACAGTTACCCAAGCTAACTGATGGTAGCCGTTCAATGACCAAGCATCGTTCAATGAAAGAGCAAACGGTGCTGCACTGCCATCAGACTTGATTTTGTCTACCAAAGCCACAAATTCTGCATAGGTAGTTGGAACTTCGAGCCCCAATTCTTTGAACTTATCCTTATTATAGTAAATACCATAGGCATTTGCTGTCAAAGGAAGGGTGTAATTTTTTTCGTTAACAAGATAAGGCGTTACAGCACCATCTTTCAAATGATTTAATCCTGCATCATCACCAATTTCTAGGAAACGTCCATCCGCTGCGTATGCTTTGAAGTCCGCATTTTGTGGATATATGTTAATCACATCTGGCGCTTCATTGTTGGCCATACGGGTTTTCAAAACAGTTCCTGCATCTGGTACATTTGAAAATTTAACATCTATCGTAGGATTTTCTTTTTCGAAATCATCAATAATTTCCTGAAGGGTAGCTTGCATTTCTGGTTTTTGTGAGAAATATTCTATTTCTACCTTATCGCTACTACTTGCATTCCCACAAGCAACCAAAAAGCTGGCAAAAGCACAAACCGATGCACATTTTAAAAATGTTTTCATTTTCATATATAAAATCCTCCTAGATTTTGTTAAAAATATATTGTACACTAAAATAATCTTTTTGAACATGGGGCATGGTGAGTCCAATGTTCATCAGTTCATCCCCGTAGAATGTCTCTCCTAATTGTGGGCATTCATACAAGGCATCTGGGTCTAGCCCCTTCAACCGAACATGAAGCAAAGGCGCTTCTGGCTTGGCAAGAATTTTTACAAATGTAAAGACCGCTTGATTCTTATCTTGACTAACATAATTGGCAGCCCAGGTATTGGTCGTCTTTTTCAGACGGTAGAGCTGACCGAATTGTATAGTTTCACGAATGGAGTGATAGGTTTCGATTTGCTGACTGATTTCATCCAATTCCTTTTCCGAAAGTTTCGTTAAATCCAGCTCGTAACCAAATGCTCCTCCCATCATAGCCACATTGCCTCGTGTAGAAAGAGGTGTGATCCGACCAACCTGATGGTTTGGAACGGCAGAAACGTGTGCTCCAATTGAGGAAGGGGGATAAATCAAACTAGTACCTTCTTGAATAGATAAGCGCTCAATCGCATCTGTATCATCACTTGCCCAAGCTTGCGGCATGTAATACATGATTCCCAAATCATTACGACCTCCACCGCCTGCACAGGATTCGAAAAGAATATCCGGGAACCGCTTTGTAAGGTGGTCTAATACACGGTAGAGACCTAGCATGTAACGATGGTGGAACTCAAAGCGCTGGTCATTTGCTAAACCTTCAGGGATATTGGTGATATTACGGTTCATATCCCATTTTACATAAGAAATATTGGCTGATTCTAATATGGAAGAGACGCTATCAATGATGTAGTCACAGACTTCCTGCTTGGTCAAATCCAAAACTAATTGTTCTCGGCTGTAGATTGGTAAGCGTCCTTCTGTGCGAATTGCCCAATCAGGATGCTCACGATAAAGATCGCTATCAATAGAAATCATCTCTGGTTCAAACCACAATCCGAATTTCATGCCAAGCTCATTTATTCGCTCTGCTAAACCATTCAAACCATTTGGCAACTTATCCAAATTGACTTTCCAATCGCCCAATGAACTTTCATCATTGTTTCGTTTACCAAACCAACCATCATCCAGAACAAACAATTCAATACCAGCTCGACTTGCAACCTGAGCTAACTGTAAAATCTTTTCTTCTGTAAATTCAAAATAGGTTGCTTCCCAGTTGTTGATTAAAATGGGTCTTGGTTTGTTTACAAACGATGATCGAATGAGGTGTTTTGTGATAAAGTGATGACTATTTTGTGTCATGCCAGTAAATCCTTTATCAGTGTATGATAAGAGAACTTCTGGAGTTTGAAACCGGTCATCCTTATCCAATTGCCATGAGAAATAGTGACTTTCCAATCCTAGTCCCAATCGACTGGTTTCCATGGCTGTCGTTTCGACAAATGCTGTAAAGTTGCCGCTATAGACAAGGTGGGCTGCATAAACATCGCCCTTGTCCTCACTTGCATCGGGTGAGGCTAGTGCTAAGAAGGGTGTTCTTGAGTGACTCGAAGCACCTCGAATGCTACCAATCGAATACTGACCTTTTGTCAACGGGGTCTGTGTCCACTCTTTTTCATAGGCATAACGTCCTGCCAAGCTGTGAACAATGAAATCTTGATGTGGAAAATCAAGCGTTGCAGACAAGACCTTCTCTAGTTTGCATGGATATTTGCCAGTTTGAATTGTAGCTGACCGTGCGAGATAGGAAGCTTCTTCAAAAACAGAATACTGAAGTGTTACGGTAACATCTGTCAACTGATCATAAAGATCAATTTCAAGACTCTCTACTTCTTCTTGATTTCCAAAACTTGCTGGTAAACCATTTAACTCATTTTTTCCTTTATAGGTTCTATACGATTTAAATTTTAAATCTAGGGTCGTTCCAAATTCATTTCGAACATCTAATGCTGAGGTTCTAAAATCTCCTAGACCATTGCTGGAATATTCGAGTGGGAGGACATCCAATGAGTATGTTCTATCCCCAGTAATTGGACTCGGAGAAAACGATCGATCTAAATATGTTATTTTGTTTCCATCGCTAAATTTTTCGATTTTTTTCCCAAAATAACGATGAACTAGATCTCCTGTTTCCAACACTTGGATGATATAAGAGAATTCTCTTGTTTTTAGGTGAAAAATCTGTTTTGTTTCATGAATCTCAATCACATTCATCTCCCCCATCTCTTCTTTATGGTCTTATTGTACAAAATGTAAACGCTTTACTTAATAATCTTTTGTTTTTAAAACATGGTATAATGTTTCCTAGGAGGATTGAAATGAATATTCTGAATATCTATAATGAATTTGATAGTCATAATTTTGACTTAAACGTTGACCATTATGGAGCCGAACAATGTGACAAGGGCTATTCCTTCGGTCCTACTATCCGTGATAATTTTGTCCTGCATTTTATTACAAAAGGAAGAGGAAAAATTCTTGTTGACGGAAAAACAAGCTATCTTGCTGCCGGCGATTTGTTTATTCTTCCAAAGGATGTTTCTATTTTCTATCAAGCTGATGATATAGACCCGTGGACCTATATATGGGTTGGTTTTAGTGGTTTACGAGCAAAAGACCTACTTAATCAAAGTCAACTGCTAGAAAACTACTACCTCCACTCCAATCTAGAGTCACCAATTCTAGGCTACATGCATCAGATTAACCATGTTCAGATGCATCCCATCCCCTCTATCACAGAATTGGTCTTAATTGGCTACCTCAACCAACTCTTAGCAGCACTCATCGAGGAATTTCCCAGTGAAACATTAATTAAGCCTGAAACACAAACCAAGCACTATGTTCAGCAAGCCATCAAGATGATCCATAACCACTATGCCCATCCAATTAAAGTTGCTGAAATAGCAGATTTTCTAGCTTTAAGCCGAAGCTATCTCTATAAAATTTTTAAGCAGGAAACTGGCTACTCTATCAAAGATTATATTTTACAAGTAAAAATGAATCGTTCTTGTCAACTATTAGAAGATGCTTCTCGGAGTATCACTGAAATCGCCTATTCTGTCGGATACCAAGACCCTCTCACCTTCAGTGCAGCCTTCAAAAATTATTTCCATATGAGCCCGACAGAATTTAGAAAAACACAAAAAAATAAGGATTAGGTGAGTTTAGTCACACCTAGTCCTTATTTCTTTATCCAAAAACCTTACCAAGTCGCTGACAGGCTTCTTCAATCATGTTGAATGGTGCTGCTACATTCAGACGTGCATGATGCTTACCTTCCTTACCAAAGGTCAAACCATCATTCAAAATCAACTTCGCTTTACAATGAAGAATATCAAAGAGCTCCGCATGCTCTAACTCATAAGCAGAAAAATCAAGCCAGATGAGGTAGGTTCCCTGGGGCTTCATGACCTTGATCCTTGTATGGGTTGTCAAATACTCCTCAACAAAGTCTATATTTCTCTCCAAAATAACCTTCAACTCCTTCAACCACTCATCTCCATAAGTGAAAGCAGCTTCTGTGGTTAACAAGCCAATCGTTGGAATCTCGTGCTGATTATTTATCAATTGACGCTTAGCGAAAGTCTTGCGAATGCTTGGATTTTCAATGATTGCAAAGCTATTTTTTGTACCAGCGATATTGAAGGTCTTGGTCGCAGATGATAAGATAATTGAAAAATCTTTGAAATTTTTATCCACCGTGTTAAAGGAATAATGCTTGTGACCATACAAGGTCAAATCTTGATGTATTTCATCTGAGACAAGGATAACACCATGTTTCTGACAAAGACGTCCAATGGCCAACACTTCCTCTCTTGTCCAAACTCTACCACCTGGGTTGTGGGGATTACAGAAAATATAGAGTTTCACTTGATTCTCTACAATGTCCTTTTCAAGCTGGTCAAAATCAATCCTAAAAATACCATCCACATCAACTAGTGAATTGGTGACTAGCTGACGATTGTTTAATTTTACAGTCCGCGCAAAGGGTGGATAGACAGGCGTATTAATTAGGACTGCATCCCCTTCTTCTGTCAAAGCTTGAATAGCCACAGATAAGGCAGGAACAACTCCTTCGATGAGCAGGATGGACTCTCTTTCAATCTTGTAGCCATGCTGTCTATCTTCCCAGTCAATAATAGACTGATAGAGGCTGTCACTAGCATAAGGATAACCAAAAACATGATGATCTGCGTAGTCACGGATAACTTGGCGAATTTCTGGTAGAGGCTCAAAGTCCATATCTGCTATCCACAAGGGTAAGAGTTCTTTATCCGTCTCTACTTTTCTCCATTTTTCCGCATGCTGGGATAGGCGATTCGGACTATCTATAAAATTATACTGTGTCATATCTTATCCCTCCAAGGCTGTCTTTAAATCTACAATCAAGTCTTCCGCATCCTCTATACCAATAGATAAACGAAGCAAGTCATCTGTCAATCCATAAGAATGACGGGTTTCTGCTGGAATGTCTGCGTGGGTCTGAGTGGCTGGGTAGGTAATCAAGCTTTCCACTCCTCCCAAACTTTCTGCAAAGGTAAAGACTTTCAGGGTGTTGAGAATATGGGGAATCCGACTTTCATCTACCACCTTAACCGAAATCATCCCACCTTTTCCTGTGTAGTAAACTTGCTTGACTGCTGGACTCTTCTCCAAATACGCTACAATTTTCTGTGCATTTTGTGTTGCCCGTTCCATTCGAAGCGAGAGGGTTTTGAGTCCACGCATGAGTAAGTAAGAATCCAGTGGAGATAGGGTTGGACCCGATGTATTTTGGTCATAAAAGAGCTTATCATATAGGTCTTGATCATTGGTCATCAAAGCGCCAGCTAGTACATCATTATGCCCTGACAGGTACTTGGTTGCTGAATGTAGGACAACGTCCGCTCCTAGAACAAGTGGATTTTGATAAATAGGGCTGTAAAAAGTGTTATCGACAATCACCTTAGCACCTTTGGCATGGGCGATAGCCGAAACCTTAGCGATGTCAAACTCCACCATGAGTGGGTTAGTCGGTGTCTCCAGATAAACATAGTCTGTCTCTTCGGTGATGGCTGCAATCAGCTCCTCCTCGGTGTTTGCATAGGTAAATTGGAATCTACCGATACTCTCTTGCTCATTGAACCAGCGGAAGGAACCACCGTACAAATCACGCGCCGCTACCACTTGACTCCCTACAGGAAAACCATTAAAAAGTAAGACCAGAGCAGCCATTCCCGAGCTCGTTGCTAGGGCATAGTCAGCCTTTTCAATAGCTGCCAAAGTCGTCTCTAGACTGGCACGTGTCGGATTTTTTGTTCTCGTGTAGTCATAACCTGTCGATTGACCAAACTCAGGGTGTTGATAGGTCGTCGAAAGGTGGATAGGGGAAATCAAGGCACCAGTTTTTTCATCGTTATTAATGCCAGTATGTGCCAAAATCGTATCAATCTTATAATCTGTCATAACATCTACTCCATTCTAACTTATTAACTAGTCTAGCATGAAATGGGATATTTGGTGTGAAAAATATCCAAAAATACTTATAGAAAAACAGCAAGCTTTGTTATAGTTTTTCTTTATAACAAAACTTACTGTCGTTTGCATATAAATAATTGAAAATCCGCAACTGAATTGATATAATAAAAGAAAGAGAGGGGAGTGGTTATGAAATTCCAGTTTAACAAGCATTTCTATCGTTATAGCGCCTTCTATTCTCTGGTTTTTTGGACTTGTTTTTTTCTATCAGACATATTGCTAGATCCTTCCCAAACGCCTGCATGGTATAGCCTACTAGCCTGTCTGATTATTTTTATCAATGCCATTCGGGTATTCTTCTTCAAAGAAGAAAAGGAGCTCACTCGCATGGGTTACATCTTCTATATCGGATTGATCGTCGTGATTATCTATCTGAAATTTATTTTGGGTAAATAGAAAGGAGCTTACTATGTTTAAGAACTTCAATACAGCATTTTATCGGACCTGGGAATTTTACTTGTCTCTTGCCTGTATCCTACAAGTGATTTATGCTGCTGTAAATGGACCGTTTTGGTTTATCCATTTTCTCAAGCTTGGAGTCGGACTTTATGCTGGTTATCTAGCTTTCTTTAAGTCACGTAGCTGGATTAAAAAAACATGGCAACTATACTTAGTCATTAGTTTTATTGTCAGTTGGATAATCGTTTCCTTCTTTGTACTGTGAGGATTTTATATGTTTAAGGAATTTAATAAAGAATATTATCGGAGTTTGAATTTTTATTTAATGATATTGTTGTTATTAGGTAGCATTGGAGAATGGTTGGACAAGGGGCCTAGCCTCTGGTTTGGACTTTTGCTATTTGCTACTGTCGGTACTGCCCGTAGTGCCTTTTGGTCTAAAGAATGGATGTTGAGGGCAAATTGGCAAATCTATCTCTGCATCGCATTCTTGCTTGTTGGGGCTTGGGTAGAATTTTTTGTTTAAGGATTGAGGGCGAAGTATTCGCTCTCTTTTTGTTTCAAAATATACAGTGATTTTCATTCAAAGATGGTATAATAAACCTATGCAAAAAATTGATTTACTAGACGGGGAGCGGATTGACCAGCTCTTCTCGACAGATGTTCAGATTATTCAAAATCGGGAGGTATTTAGCTACTCGATTGACAGTGTCCTACTCTCGCGGTTTCCAAAAATGCCTGCTCAGAAGGGGTTGATTGTTGACCTTTGTAGCGGAAATGGGGCGGTGGGGCTATTTGCCTCTACACGCACCAAGGCACAGATTATTCAGGTTGAATTACAGGAACGCTTGGCGGATATGAACCGCCGCTCCATTGCCCTCAATGGTCTGGAGGAACAGGTTTCGATTATCAATGACGACTTGGCAAATCTACCCCAGTATGATTTACGCTCCAAGGTTGATTTGATGCTCTGCAATCCTCCCTACTTCAAGGTGGACGAGGGTTCAAACCTCAATGAAAGCGAGCATTATCTTCTGGCCAGACACGAAATCGCGACCAACCTAGACAGCATTTGTCAGGTGGCCCAACAGGTGCTCAAGTCCAATGGTCGCTTGGCCATGGTTCACAGACCTGACCGATTTTTAGATATTTTGGACACGCTGAGAACCTACAAATTGGCGCCCAAACGCATCCAGTTTGTCTATCCCAAGGCCAGCAAGGAGGCCAATATGTTGCTAATTGAGGCTATCAAGGACGGCTCGGTGGACGGTCTGCACATTCTGCCACCTCTGGTTGTCCATGAGGAAAATGGCGACTATACTCCTGCCATTCGTGAGATTTATTATGGAAAATAAGGCCTACTTGTATGTCTTGGAATGTGCCGACGGGAGTCTATATACTGGTTATACGACTGATGTGGAGAAACGGCTTGCTACCCATAATCGTGGAAAAGGGGCCAAGTACACCCGCGCACGCTTGCCTGTCAGCCTGCTCTATCAGGAAGCCTTTGCCAGCAAGCAGGAAGCCATGTCTGCCGAGGCTTTGTTTAAGAAACGCAGTCGGCAGAGTAAATTAGATTATATTGCAGAAATGACAAAAAAACCTCGCTCCACATAGGGCGAGGTTTTGACTTAAAATGTCTCCAAAATCGTATCAATCTTGGTCATTGCCTCAGCATAGATAGCTTCAGCCTGGCTTGGATCGGCAGATTGCCCTTCGATAAAGACCTGGTGAAGGTCTTCAAAGCCTAAAAATTCAAAGATAGACTTGATGTACTGGGCAGCTGGATCTTGACCTGCATAAACACCACCATTGGACTGGATGTGCAGGAGCTTTTTGTCCTTGACCAAGCCGATAGAGCCTTCTGGACCATACTTAAAGGTCAGGCCTGCTACATTGATGGTATTGACCCAAGATACCAACTGACTTGGCACATTGAGATTCCAGAGAGGATTGACGACGACAATCTTATCAGCTGCAAGAAATTGCTGGGTCAAGGCATTATAGCGGTCCAACTGCTCTGCTTGTTCAGGACTGATTTCTATACCTTTTTTAACCGCTCCCATAGATTCTAACAAAGGCTTATCCAAAGCTGGAATCTGGTCTTCAAAGACATCCACTACTTCTATCTTATCCTCTGGGTGCAAACTGGCGTAACGAGTTTGAAACTCTTCCAAGGCTCGCAAGGCGTAGGACTTTTGTGCATCGAGGGGGTGGGCCTTTACAATTAATAGAGTTGCCATTGTTTTGCCCCTTTTATCACTAGTTATTGATAGTTGTATTATACTATTTTTGATTTATAATTCAAATCATTTGCTCGAAGCAAAAGGCTGGTCTCCCAGCCTCTCCCTTTCTAAATTGTTCCTTATTTTAAATAAGTATAAGCAACACAGTCCAAGCTTTCAACAGCTGTAAAGCCAAGTTCCTCATAAAAAGACCGTGTTTTCTCAGTATTGTCCGTCAAGAGATGAAGCTGATAAATACCCGGAAAGTGGGTAACGGCCTGCTCCAAAAGATGACGCCCAATCCCTTGTCGCTGATAGGTTGGTAGGACCAAGATGTCCTGAATAAAAACGATTGAATAGCCGTCACCAACTGCTCGCAAGAGACCCACTAGACGGTCACTGTCAAAGGCAGCGAGAACCAGTAGGCTATGTTCCAAGGACTTCTCTAACATTTCTGGACGGCTGGTATATCCTGTCCAGTCCACAGAAGCATAGAGGTCTAGGACTGCTTGAAAATCAAGTTGAGGATTTTGTTTGTAAGTAATCATGTCTTTCTCCTTTGTATTTTTTTTAGAATACAAAGGCTTTATCCATTGTCAAAATGCCCATGGTCTTACCTCCTATTTTACTACTTCTAGTATAACAAAAACCGCTCCAATTATGAAGCGGTTTTAAAATGCAGATAAGCATAATAGATACTAAGACTTACAACAGAAATACCAACCAATATCATTACAAGGATAGATAGAGTTGGTGAACCCAACAAACTTACTAACTGCAACAACCCACCAATCATCAAGAGATAGCCTGACTGCTTTCTTCCCTTTCGTTCTATTTCGTTGATCTTGCTATCCAATTCCTCTTTGGGTAAATAATTCCCTATCACCATATAATATACAGCCAGCAGTCCAATGACAAGCCTCCGATAATCCAGTTCTCCTCCTAAATTATACCAGAGTAAAGAAACTTGAATGATGAGAGCCAGTAGCGGAAAAAGCCATTTGACCACTCGAATGACTGGTGTTTTCCCTATCCCTTTCACATCATAAAGTACACAAATGAATAGGTGAACACAAAAAAATGATAGCGGTGTCAAAATCATCATATACTTGGCCATAGAGCCATTTGGCTCACCATTTACGCCAAAATGTGTCACCAGGGTATCTGGCAATGCTTTATAGTAATAAATCATCAATACAGCTATTAGTAGAAATATACTAGAAGTTGCTAATAATGTTTTTATGTCAATTTTCTTCATCTTGTTGCCCTCCAAAACTTGCAATCCAAACCAAGACTTCTTCAAAGACCGTATAGTTTAGACGATAATAAATAAAATTTTTCTGCTTTTCCTCCAAGATTAATCCAGCTTTTTTCAAAGTGGATAAATGATGAGAAACTGTTGCTCCTGTTAATTGAAATTGTTCTACAATTTCCCCAGCAGACTTCGGCCCCGACTTAAGACTATCTAGAATTTGCCTACGAATAGGAGCAGAAATTGCCTTCAAAGTTTCAGAAAGCCCCATACTATCATTTCCTCCTTCTTTCTAGTAGCAATTACTCTTCAATAAAACTTGAAGCCTATATTTCTTTAGTTTAATCATTATTAATTATTCAAAATAAATTTTTCAAAATTAAATCTCTTAACGACAACAATAAACGTCACAATTACTACGAACAGTAAGATGGATATGAAAACAATCGTTTCAAAAATTCCTAATATTAAAACTCCTGACGATTGGGATATCAACATCCCTAAAATCGGAAACACTATTATCATCGCAATTCCTTGTGCAGATTTGCTATTTTTGAAATATTGTGAACTTCCAATAATGAGCAGAATTGACAATAAAATAAGCAATGGGGAAATGACGAAAACTACTAACAACCAAGTAAGATTCGGTAAGATAATATGCCCAAAGTTGCTCCAACCTAATATATTAACCATCGTTGAATAGATGATAACTGACGTAATCGTTACTAAAAATGCTGGTATTGCGCATGCAAGAGCCTTACCCAAAATTAAGTTCTTAGGAGATAAGGGAGTATATAACAACCCCTCCATGGTCTTGTTCTCCTTCTCACCAATAAGACTACTTACTGCCAATATGGAAGAAGCCATGATTGGAACCAACATGAATAACGGTAAAAAGAAATAGGTAAAAATAGCATAATATGGTACATTTGCAGAAGTCACATAGCTTGGATACTTCAAAATTTGAAAGTGTTCTAAAAAATCACTTAATCCAGCAATACTAGTGGTGACACCTCCATTAGCACCAAAGACCAATATCAGAGAGGGAAGCAATATGCTAATAATGATCGGAGGAAGGAACAGACTCAATAACAATCCCTTATCTTTTAGTAACTCAATTAAATCTTTTTTAACAATTACTTTAATTTGATAGCTCTTCATGATGAGTACCTCCAACAATTCTAAAGTATATATCTTTTAAAGATTCGGTTTCCTGATGAATACCGTAAATAGCATTTTCTTTAACTGATAATTTTTTTACAATTTCTGGAATATTGTCAAGTCTATCTACCTTAATATGGAACTCAGTATTCGAACATTTCAATATAGCCCCAAGATAGGACAGTTCTTCCAAGTCATTTGGATGAAAATGTCCTTGAAATTGAACTATTTTTTCTGTTTTTTGAAGTGCATCTAAGTCACCACTTTGCAAGATACAACCGTTTTTTAGGATACCTATACTATCTACCACTCCATCCATTCCATAAAGATAGTGAGTGCACATAATAATTGTAATACCTTCTTTTTTCAACTGTTTGATAAAACTATAAAATTCATCAATGGCCTCTGGATCCAAACCGGTCGTAGGTTCATCCAATATCAATACTTCTGGATTATGCAACATAGCTCTAGCGAGCATAACTTTTTGTCTGTTCCCTTTACTAAGACTCCCTATAACCATGTCTAGATACTGTTCTAACCGAAATAACTTTTTTAAAATACTTATTCTAGAGTCAATCTGACTATTGTCCATACCATAAATTTCTCCCCAAATAGCCAGGTTCTCCTGAACAGTTAGGTTTTCGTAGAGATTGCCATCATTTTGAACACCAATACGTTGCAACAACTCTGTTCTGGAATTTTCCGTCAGTATCATATCAAATAGTTTAACCGTTCCCTTATCAGGGTGTAATAACCCTAAAATAATTCGAATTAATGTCGTTTTTCCAGCACCATTTGGCCCAAGTAATGCAAAGACCTGACCTCGCTCAATTTTTATAGAAACATTATTAATGATACTTTTTGAACCAATTGTTTTCTGAATTCCATTTACTTCAACAACCATTTTATTCCCTCCTATACCTATAAGACCCATGAGAAATGAAGCATGCTCATGAAGAGAATTGAGATAGTAAAAAATTCATCGTCAGTATTTAGAAATATTTCTAAATAGAATTATACTCTGTTTTTATTGTTTGTCAAGAACTATTTCGATTATTTTCTAAATAGATTTCAAAAAAACAGACCACTCTTTATGGTCTGTCAAATACGGCTTATCTCTCCCCTTTATTGCGAATCACAAAGCCTGTTTTCTTTTCACTTGATGTGCGTTGATGTGGTTTTTTATTATCTTGACGGCGGTTGTCACGCTTGAACTTGTCATCGCGACGGTTGCGGTCTCCACGGCGTCCTCCACGATCTCGGTTGCGGTCACCATCACGACGACCACTACGATCACGGTCGCGACCACCACGGCCACCTTTGCCCTTGGCTTGACCAGGTGCAAACTTGAATGGCAGTGGTTTTTCACGCGCGATTTCCACTTCTGGCAAGCTATCTGGATCTTGTACGGTTAAACTGAGTACGTAGAGAGCAAGCTCTTCAGGGGTAAATTCAGTCGCCAGCTTGATTGCATCTTTCTTAAACTTATCAAAGTTTCCACGAATGGTCTCGTCTGCGAAGTCACGCTCAATCTTTTTCAGAGCAACTTTTTTCTTAGCTTCAAAAGCCTCTTCAGCTGTCGCAGGCTTGAGCCCCTTCATACGCTTCTTGGTCAACTCTTCGATAATGGCCAAGTAGCCCATCTCATTTGGCGAAACAAAGGTAATAGATTGACCTGATTGACCCGCACGACCTGTACGACCGATACGGTGAACATAGCTTTCTGGGTCTTGTGGAATATCGTAGTTGTAGACATGTGTCACACCAGAAATATCCAAACCACGCGCCGCTACGTCCGTCGCAACAAGGACATCAATCTGGTCATTTTTAAAGTCACGAATAACACGAAGACGCTTATTCTGGTCCAAATCTCCGTGGATACCTTCTGCACGGAAACCACGCAGTTTGAGTCCACGAGTCAATTCATCGACACGGCGTTTGGTACGACCGAAGACGATTGACAATTCTGGCTGGTCAACGTCCATAAGGCGAGTCATGGTGTCAAATTTTTCATGTTCTTTGACACGGATATAGTATTGGTCCACGTTGACGTTGGTCAATTCCTTGGCCGCAATCTTAACGTGCTCAGGCTCTTTCATGAACTTGACACCAATACGCTTGATTGGCTCAGGCATGGTCGCAGAAAATAGAAGGGTCTGGCGACTTGCTGGCACACGTTCGATGATGGCTTCAATATCGTCCAAGAAGCCCATGTTGAGCATTTCATCTGCCTCATCAAGAATAAGGGTTTCAACGCCGTCAAGCTTGAGGGCTTTTCTCTTAATCAAGTCCAAGAGACGACCTGGTGTACCAACAACAATGTGGGCACCAGAGCGAAGGGCCTTGATTTGTTTTTCAATGCTAGAACCACCGTAAACAGAGCGGACTTTCACACCCTTTTCACGACCAAATTTGAAGAGTTCTTCTTGACTTTGCACCGCCAACTCACGCGTTGGGGCAATAATCAAGGCTTGGACAGCTTGATTGTTGATGTCAATCTTATTGAGGGTGGGCAGACCAAAGGCAGCTGTTTTACCAGTACCCGTCTGGGCTTGACCAATCACATCTTTACCCTCAAGAGCGAGAGGAATAGTCTGCTCCTGGATAGGTGACGGCGTTTCAAAACCAGCCTTCTCAACGGCAAGCAAAATGTCTTCTGATAGATTTAATTCAGTAAATTTCAATGTTTTCTCTTTTCTAAAAGGCAGTGCGAAGCTACCTTATCTCACTTTTTTGTAACAATTATTTCCACTGGCAGCGAACTAACCAGTATCAGACTTGCAACTTACCTAGTATAACACATTCTAAGCATAAAGGTTGGCTTTTGCCTTGAAAATTTAAAAAATGCGTTTTCATGAAAAAAGGAGCTTTCGCTCCCCTTCTTCAGAAAATTATTTCAACAATACCGCTGCTGCAAGTGCCTGTTGAATTTGAATGACACTCTTATCACTCTTGAATTGGAGGGTTTCCGCTGGATCTGCCGCAGAAGAAATCCAAATCTTGAGCTCCGCGTCCATATCAAAATGACCGGAGGTTTCGACCGTAAAGCGTGAAATCGACCGATAAGGAATTGATTTGTAAGACACCTTCTTGCCCGACATGCCCTGCTTGTCCACCAAAATCAAGCGGTGTTCTGTGAAAACAATCAAATCGCGTACCAGGCTGAAAGCCATTTCTACTCGTTCGGTGTCTAGCAAAATGTCCGCCAGATCTTGTTCTACCTTGTTATTGTCCTTTTGGGAAGCATTGCCCATTAAACCTGAAAATAACCCCATGCGATAACTCCTTTTTCTAATTTTCTATTATTGTACCGAAAAACTTACAGGAAACAAAGTAAAAACCAGCCTATAATACAAGCCTCTCGTCAAACAAGCCTAGAAATTCTTCATTCTGCGAATGGGTGACGACGATGACCAACTTATCCTCAATCTTGGACAAGGTTTCCGCAATTAAACTTTCATTTCTAGTATCTAAGCCCGTCGTTGGCTCATCAAATAACAAGACTTCCGCATCACGATAGAGGGCTCTAGCTATATCAAACCGCCGCTCCTCCCCTCCCGATAATTGCTGGGCAGAGGATAGCAGGGTGGCGAAACCATTTTCCTGTCGTTCAAACCAGTCTAGCAGACCAACCCTGCTCAAGCAAGTCAGCGCCTTTCTCTGATCCAAGGGACCAAACAGGCTCAGATTTTCCCCAATACTAGCTGAGAAAATAGCCGTTTTTTGAGGAAGATAGTAGATTTTTCCAAAAACAGAGGTCTGTTCTAGGTCCGCAAGATTGGTCTGGTTGACCAAGACCCGTCCCTCATCTGCTTTCTGAACACCCAGCAGCAGACGGAGTAAGGTCGTCTTCCCACTGCCGCTTTTGCCTAGAATGGCATATTTTCTATCGGTAAGAAAACGATAGGAAAACCTATCAAAGAGACGGTGATTGTGCTGCTCATAGGTAATCGTTTCCAAGCTGATGCTGTCAATGGTTTCAGTCAGTTCTTCCTTGGCTTCATTTTCCTGGAATTGCCCCTGCAAAATCGCCGTCAAATCTGCCACAACAGTCCGACTGGCCAGGTAATCCGTCACCAGTCCAGACATGGTCTGGATAGGCCCCGCCACCGTTCCCATGAGGGTGGTCATGGCAATCAAGTCTGAAATCTTCAGCAGGCCTTGAAAGACAAAGATACCACCAATAACCCAGGAACCCGAATAAACCACACTACTCAAACCGTAGGACACGGCGTAGGTCTGAGATTGTTTTTTGGAAAAATGGTTGGCTCGCCTAGCATATTCCTGACTGGATGCTTGGAGTTTCTCCTCAAAAATCGGCGTAATGGTGCTGATTCGGATAAAGGTCAGAGAATGAACAAACTCACTAAAGAGCTTGAGATAGGCATTCTTCTCCGACTGACTATCCTGAGTGGCATGAGCAAGGATGCGATTATTGATCAGGGGTGCTAGGAAAGGAATGAAGCACAAAGCCAGCATAATCAGCGTCATGGTCCCTTGCAAATAAAGGGCACCAATTAGTGAAAAGGTAAAGACAAGAAGACTGGTCAACATGGACAAGAGCGGTGTTAGATAACCATTTTCCAAGACATCCAAGTGGTTGACCAAAATGTGAATCTTGTCAGCACTCTTTTTGTCATCATTTCCTGAATCATCGCCAGCTGCGTAGACAGCCACCAGCTGATTGCGAGTCCTTTCCATGACACGATTAACCAACTTGGCCTTGAGATAACGAGGCAGGTAGTCAAAGTAGGTATCGCAGATGAAAAAGCCCACCGCTATGAGTGAACTGGTCACAAATGCCTTTTGGTCACCGGACAGAGCCGCCTCTGAAACCCTAGCATAGACAAAACCTGTTGCTGCCAAAATCAGAGCATAGACAAGAGCTACCAAGACATAAGCCAGCACCTCCGACTTACACTTTCTAAGGTAGTAAAACATGGGATAAGACCTCCAATCCATTTCCATTTATATAACTATAGTATATTATAATAATACTTTTTTTGCAATGATAACAAAATTAAAAAAAGCCAGGACTTGCCTGACTTCTTATGGTCTTAGATTGAATTAGTCGAAGATTGAACTTGAGGTTCATCGAAGCAACTTAACGAAGTTTTAGCTTGATTTTCAAAGCTGAATACTAACTTTAATACGCAAAGAAAATCAAGAATAAAACTAGGCAAGGAGCTGAAGATTGAACTTAAGGTTCATCGAAGCGACTTAACGAAGTTTTAACTTGATTTTCAAAGCTGAACAGCTGTAATCGGACTACCGTCAGTTCCCATCTCCCGATAGCAAACATCTCCCAGATGTTTGCTACATCTTCTCTTCCAGCGCCACATCTGGATACTTGTCCGCAAACCAGCGGAGGGCGAAGTCGTTTTCAAAGAGGAAGACTGGTTGGTCAAAGCGATCTTTGGCGAGAATATTACGGCTTGAAGACATCCGTTCATCCAGGTCTTCTGGCTTGATCCAACGGACTGTCTTTTTACCCATTGGGGTCATAACCACTTCAGCATTGTACTCGCCTTCCATGCGGTGTTTGAAAACTTCAAACTGGAGCTGACCAACGGCACCAAGCATATACTCGCCTGTCTGGTAGTTCTTGTAGAGCTGGATAGCTCCTTCTTGCACCAGCTGCTCGATTCCCTTGTGGAAGGATTTTTGTTTCATGACATTTTTAGCAGACACTTTCATGAAAATTTCAGGGGTAAAGGTCGGTAGCGGTTCGAACTCAAACTTGTTCTTGCCTACGGTCAAGGTATCTCCTACCTGATAGGTCCCTGTATCGTAAACCCCGATAATGTCCCCCGCTACTGCATTTTCCACATTCTCACGGCTTTCTGCCATGAACTGCGTCACGTTGGACAACTTAGCCCCCTTGCCTGTACGAGGCAGGTTGACCGCCATGCCGCGTTCAAATTCGCCCGAAACCACACGGACAAAGGCAATGCGGTCGCGGTGACGAGGGTCCATGTTAGCTTGGATTTTGAAAACAAAGCCTGAAAAGTCTTTGTTGAGTGGATCAATGACATCACCAGTTGTCGTCTTGTGTCCATGTGGCTCTGGAGCAAATTCCAAGAAGGTATCAAGGAAGGTCTGCACACCAAAGTTGGTCAGGGCTGAGCCGAAGAAAACAGGTGTCAAGTCGCCGTCCAAAATCGCCTGTTCTGAAAATTCATTCCCAGCTTCCGCCAGAAGTTCAATATCATCGAGAACTTGTGCATAAAATGGGTTAGAACCAAAGAGTTTGTCACCCTCGTCCAAGCTTGCAAAACGCTCATCACTACGGTAGAGTTCCAAGCGTTTGTTATGGAGGTCATAGAGTCCCTCGAAGGATTTCCCCATACCAATCGGCCAGTTCATCGGGTAGCTAGCAATGCCCAAGACTTCTTCCAATTCCTGCAGCAAATCCAGGGGCTCACGACCGTCACGGTCCAACTTGTTGATGAAGGTAAAGACTGGGATATTGCGGTGTTTCACAACCTCAAAGAGTTTTTTAGTCTGGGCCTCGATACCCTTGGCAGAGTCCACCACCATGACAGCCGCATCCACCGCCATCAAGGTCCGATAGGTATCCTCAGAGAAGTCCTCGTGCCCTGGTGTATCTAGGATATTGACCCGCTTGCCCGCGTAGTCAAACTGCATAACAGACGAGGTAACAGAGATACCACGCTGCTTCTCGATATCCATCCAGTCAGACTTGGCAAAGTTACCAGTCTTTTTCCCCTTTACCGTACCAGCCTCACGAATTTCGCCACCAAAATAGAGCAACTGCTCAGTAATAGTGGTCTTACCCGCGTCCGGGTGAGAGATAATCGCAAAGGTGCGGCGTTTCTTGATTTCTTCTTGTAGTGACATAATGTTTCCTTTTCTTTTTCTTATTCTTTTTTTTGATACATAGCAGAGCTGAGCTCTTATCCTATTCGATTTACATTGGATTCATCCTTATTCTTTACTAGACAACTCTCTTATTATATCGGAAATAAGGGAATTTTTCAAACTATTGAAGAATAGGTCTACAGACCTATACTATTGTATTATAAATGTGTTACAATAAGTATGAGATGTATTCTATATACTAGAAAAGAAAGATAAAATAATGAGCAAACAAATAAAAGTTTTATCAACCAAGGAAGTACAAGAACGTATTCAAAACCAGCAAACCAATCATTTTAAGACAAAGACCAGTGCCAGTAATTGGGAAATCTTCAGACGAAATGTGTTTACATCTTTTAACGCACTCAATTTTGCCATTTTCTTAGCCTTACTAGCTGTACAGGCATGGTCCAACCTTTTCTTCTTCGGAGTTATTGTCCTCAACGCTGTTTCAGGAATGCTGACAGAATGGCGAGCACGACGAATGATTGACAAACTCAACCTGATGAACAAGGATTTTATCCGAGTTGTTCGTGACAGTGAGACAATCTCTCTTGCACCAGAAGATATTGTTTTAGATGATGTTCTCTTGCTGTCTGCTGGCGAACAAGTTCCTAGTGATGCTATTGTTTTAGAAGGTATAGCCGAGGCAAACGAGGCCATGTTAACCGGTGAAAGCGACTTGATTGTGAAAAATACTGGGGCTGAATTATTGTCTGGTAGCTATCTAGTTAGCGGACAGATTTACGCAAAAGTCATCCATGTTAGCGCAGAAAACTATGCCAATAAGCTCATGCTTGAGGCGAAAACTCACAAACCTATCGTCTCTCGTATTCTTTACAATATGGATAAAATTGCTAAATTTACAGGAAAAATTATCATTCCATTCGGACTTGCTCTTTTTCTAGAAGCCTTTTTCATCAAACTTCTTCCCTTAAAAGACTCAGTTATTACCAGCTCTACTGCCCTACTAGGTATGTTACCAAAGGGAATTGCTCTGCTGACCATCACTTCTCTCTTAACTGCCGTTATCAAACTGGGAATGAAAAATGTCCTCGTACAAGAAATGTATTCCGTCGAAACACTTGCCCGAGTTGATGTTCTTTGTTTGGATAAGACCGGAACGATTACTCAGGGGAAAATGACCGTCGAAAACCTGCTCCCCTTAACCAACCATTATTCACTTGACACTATCCAACAGATACTCACTACCTATATCCAGACAAGTGAGGATACTAATTCAACAGCTCAGGCCATTCGAAAAGAATATGGTGATTTAGAGCACCACTATAAAGCTAGTCACATCATCCCATTTTCTAGTGATAGAAAATGGGGGGCAATGACAATAGAAAACATTGGTCACATTTTTCTAGGGGCACCAGAAATGTTACTAACACAAAATCCTCCTTCTGTTTCTGAGGCACAGGCTCGTGGTTCCCGTGTCCTGATCCTCGCACTTAGCCAACAGTCCCTTCCTTCTTCTCAAAATCAGCTACCTGAGAATATTGAACCTCTAGCTCTATTAGAAATTGCCGATCCAATCCGAGAAGACGCCGCAGAAACACTGGCCTATCTTCGCTCGCAAGAAGTGACACTAAAAATAATCTCTGGTGACAATCCTGTGACGGTCTCACACATTGCCAGGGAAGCTGGATTTGCTGACTTCGATAGCTATATCGATTGTTCCAAAGTAGACGACGAAGAACTAATTGCCAGAGCTGAAACAACCGCTATTTTCGGTCGCGTATCCCCACATCAGAAAAAATTGCTCATCCAAACTCTCAAAGCACAGGGACATACTACTGCAATGACCGGTGATGGTGTCAATGATATTCTTGCACTACGTGAAGCTGATTGTTCCATTGTTATGGCTGAAGGCGATCCGGCTACCAGACAAATCACTAATCTGGTCCTCCTAGATTCTGAATTTCGCGATATTTCTGAGATTCTCTTTGAGGGACGACGCGTTGTTAACAACATCTCCCACATTGCTCCCATCTTTCTTATCAAAACAATCTACTCTTTCTTACTTGGCCTTATCTGTATCGCTAGTATTGCCCTAGGTAAAGCAGAATATTTATTAGTTTTCCCATTTATCCAAGTACAAATGACCCTCATTGGTCAATTTGTCGAAGGTTTTCCTCCTTTTATCCTAACTTTTGAACGAAATATCCGCCCTGTAGAAAAACATTTTCTCAGAAAATCTCTTCTCTTAGCCCTCCCAAATGCTCTCATGGTTGTTCTCAGTGTCCTTATTTTCCATTTAATGCAAGTATTTGGATACTTAAACTTGCATGACATGCAAACCCTCTCTTATTATGTTCTTGGTTCAACAGGTCTACTGGCTGTCATTCGTGCCTGTTTGCCACTGTCAAAAGCTCGACTGGCTCTTATTATTTATTCCGTTTTCGGTTTCTTCATCAGCTCCCATTTCCTACATGGTCTGATTGAAATCCACCCCCTAAACAGTCACACATTGCCAATCTATTCTGGATTAATGCTCATTTTTATCCCTGTCTTTTTCTGGATTAGCTACAAACAAGGCGCATTTAAAAACTAAAAATAAGACTTGAAAAACTAATTTCAAGTCTTATTTTTTTAATATATGCGAATTCATTTGTTTGCTTTCTTTTTTCAAATAGGCAATTAACATAGCTTGTATACTCAAAATAGAGAAGCAGAGTAGGCAGGTTACCAAGAAGAAATTCAAAGGAAGATTGGTACTGTTCACTAAAGGTGTCTGTCTCAAAAATCCATAATTTCCGCCAGTTAAAAGAGCTACTCCTAGAATCAGCATATTCATAATAAGCGTATATTTCACTACCTCTTTTCCCTTCAACATTTCCCCTTCTAAATCAGATAACAGGTACAACATACAATTAACAGTCAAAGCATAGTGACCAATAACAAAAGTAAAGAAGGTCAGATGTGGAAATGCAAATGGGTCAAATACTGGATGAATAAAGGCCGCAAGCGATCCAAAAAGACCCAGATAGGCAAAATAACGTTTCAAAGGTCCAGGCTTCACCCAAAGAATAAAGAGCATGGCCAAGCGACAATGATAAAAAGGAAGACTCTCAGAAAGAGGAAAATCAGCTACGATATACCAAGTATAAAGGGAGACAATCTGTATAAATTGAAGCCACCAAAAAACAATATGAAACCATCTTTTTTGATAACAACGAAAACAAAGATGGAATATGAAAAACCAAATAATCATGAGAAACAGGTGTTCCAATACGTTCAGGTTCGGTGCTTCAGAAATCTGATTGCTAAAAAAATCACTCATCTTATTAAATTCCTCTCTTTCCCAAAAAGTTAGTATATCAACTTTTCGGTGTTTTGACAAGACTTGCTAAAAAAGAGAGGTCTTGCCTCTCTACTTTTCTATTGCTTCCACCACTTTCCCAAGATTCATGGAATTAGAGCCTTTAAAGAGGATTTGGTCCTCTTTCCCTAGACTTTCCCTAACCTGTTTAACCAGATCTTCAAATTGGTCCTGCTCTGCATTTTTCCTAAAGAAATAGACTTTTCCAATCGGGAACATCTGACTAGCCAACTGGGCCAGACCTTCAATATCTTGACCATAGAAAATAACGGTATCCAACACATCAGGCGACAGGCTCAGAATCATCTGATTGTGGAGATCGACGGACTGGCTCCCCAGTTCTTTCATATCTGCTAAAACGGCGATTTTCTTGCCGCCTTCGTTTGCAGGAATGCTAGAGAAGGTTTCCAAAATCAATCGCATAGCCGTTGGATTGGCGTTGTAGACATCACTGAGAATATCTGCTCCGTTTGCTGCCTTCTTCCACTCGGTGCGGTTGCGGGTCAAGTTCAGACCAGCTAGGGCTGACTTGATTGCCTCATCTGGCACACCCAAGGTCTTACCCACGTAGCTTGCTACCATGGCATTGGTGGCATTGTACTTACCCGTTACTGGGAGGAAAATGTCGCCGTCCATAAAATTGACGGTGAAGGTCAGGCTATCTTTTGACTCGACCAGACTAGTCACCTGCAAATCAGCCTGCTCACCGAAACGAATGAGTTCTACATGACTTGGCAAAAAGCTATCCACAATCGGATCTGCTGGGATCAAGAGTTTACTACCTGGCTCCATTCCATCTGCAATCTGTAATTTTCCTTTGGCAATCTCTGCTCGTGAGCCGAAAAATTCCAAATGGGCTTCGCCAAATAGAGTAATAACCGACAGACTTGGTTTGGCAATTTCGGATAGAAGATGAATGTCTCCCAAGTGGTCTTGGCCCATTTCCAAGACCAGTTTTTCTGTATCATCAGGCATGTGGAGGACGGTGTAAGGTAGACCAATTTCGTTGTTGTAGTTGCCTTGTGTCTTGTAAGTCTTGTAAGTCGTCGCCAGAACATCGTGAATCATGTCCTTGGTGGTCGTTTTACCGTTTGATCCTGTCACAGCAATGACTTCTACCCCTGTTTTCTCTAGGTAGTAGGCCGCTAATTGTTGAAGCACAGCCAAGCAGTCCTCTACTAGAATATGAGGAACATCAAGGCTGATTTCAGACAGGGTTACTGCGCAGCCATTTTCAAAAGCAACAGGAATAAAGTCATGACCGTCACGCGCTCCCTTGAGGGGAACAAAAAGATCCCCTTCTGTAATCAGGCGACTGTCGAACTCCACCTTGTTAAGGGCTCTATCAGGATAAAGACTAATATCATTTTTTGCGCCCAAGACCTGAGCGACTTCGTGTAGGGTTAATTTCATTGTTTTCTCCAATAAACTAAAGGCTAGGTTCATCCCCACACCGCTTCTCAAAATTTGCGTCAACATCTCAGCGCAGTGGTTGATTGGCTTTAATAGTCCAGTGGACTATTAAAGGTGGGAGATAGGATTTGCGAAGTAAATTTCAGCTGTTCGTAATTACACTCCAAATCTGTCCTAACTACTGATGCGAACTGTGTTCGCTTTATTTCCAACCTCAAACTGTCTCCCAGACAGTTTGAGCTGTGCGGGGGTGGGAGTGAAACAGTCTGGGAATAGA
>ALKQ01000018.1 GCA_000440235.1 Streptococcus suis 10581
CTTTGAACGTTTGAGTTCTTTCCCGCTCCCATTATACCACTTTTTATCGAACTTGAGTGAGGACACCATCTTTCATCTCATATACCTTGTCGCATTTTTCAATCATGCGCTGGTCATGTGTTACCATGATGATGGATTTGTTTCGTTCTTTGGCTTCCTTAGCTAGTAACTCAACCACTTCAAAAGCGCGATTACTGTCTAGACTGGCTGTTGGTTCATCAGCTAGAATCAAAGCTGGATCGTTATAAAGTGCACGGGCAATAGCTACACGCTGACGTTCTCCGCCTGACAAATCCTTAGGGAACTTGTTTTTGAGATGGTTCACACCCAATTCAGATAGGAGTTCGTTTCGCTTGCTCGGTTCAGCTTTCTTATTGACCTTATCAACCAAGGTTAATTGTTTTTCGACTGTTAAAAATGGAATCAAATTGGAAGCCTGCAAGACAAAACCTATGTCCTTATAGCGCAATTTGGCACGTTTTTTCTCAGGTAAATCAGAATAGTCCGACTGATTGATTAAAACACGACCCGTTGTCGGTGTTTGTAAACCACCTGCCAAGGTCAAAAATGTTGACTTCCCAGAACCAGATGGTCCAATGATGGCAACAAATTCGCCTTCTTCAATGCTAAAATTTGTTGATTTAAGAGCCGTAATGGTTTGGCTGCCATCTTGGAAGGTCTTACTAATATTTTCAAAAATAAGTGTTTTCATAAGAACCTCCTAAGATAAATTTCGTAATGGATCCACTTTAAAGATAGAACCTACAGAGAAACTAGCACCCAATAGGGCAAATACAACCAGAGCCAAACCGATTGCAATATAGAAGGTCCAGTTATTCTCAAATGGAACAGCGCTTGGCAAGACAAGGGATGACAAATAAGTCCCAACTAATCCAAGGACTGTTCCCACACCAGCAAGTAGGAAGGTTTGAGCCAATACAGAACCTGAAATATAGCCATTTGAAAGACCTTGAATTTTCATCAAGCCAAAAATCGGTGATTTCTGTGTTGTCAACACAAAGATAAAAATACCAATAACAATGGCTGAGATGACAATCAAGAATCCTATCATAAAGCCAAAGGTCATATTTTGCGCCTTATACCCTGGCAGATTTTCAATAAAGTCTGCAATGGCAACTTTTTCCAGCTCATCTGGTAGAGAAGCGACATCTCCACGAACGACAATGGCACTGGCAAGATTACTCGTTGCAGCTTGTTGTTTATCAGCCTGCATCAATTCTGCAAATGCCGTAAAGTCCATATATACAACAGGCGCCACTCCAAAGTAGGCATTGTCTGTATAACCTACAATGGTCACTTTTTCATCAGAACCAGATAGATAGATTTGATCTCCAAGCCCAAAACCTTCTACCTCTGACAAGGTTTTGTCTACAAGGACTTCTCCCGTTTTTTCATACAAACGACCTTCTACAATATTTGGGACGATAAAACTATCAGACTCAACGGCAAAGATGTTTACCTTTTCTTTTTCGTCTGAGGTGGCATTCTCGTCCACATAGGCAACTCCAGCTTGTTGGCGAATCAAGGCCTTGTCACTAGCATCCACCTGATCAAGCAGGCTCGTATCAATTTTTGATGCTGTAATCAGGCGATTGCTTTCTGAATTAAGCAAGACGTAGTCCGCCTTCCACTTGTCAACAGCTGTTCTATTTTCCTGCATGAGACCATAAGCCAAACCCGTCAAGAAAAAGACCAGGTAGGAAATCAGGATTAATAATCCTAAAATCAAGCCATAACGCAGCTTGTTCTGCCGCATTTCTTCAATTGCTAAAAACATGCCTACACCTCTTCCAAAAGTCCAAAATGAATGGCGAAACTAATATCGTCACTCAAAAGTGCTTTTACCTTGCATTTCTGTTCCACATAAGCTACGATGGCAGCTCGCTTTTCTTCCGAAACTTTTTCAGCAAGTCGGACAGACACTTCGAATTGTCTATCTTCCAGCTGAGAAGAAACTTGAACAGGCATGGTTTTATTGTCTTCTTGACTGGCATAGTAGCCCTGCACACACATGGTGATACAGGCAGCTAAGCCAATATTGACAAGACTGACAGGCGTTTCTCCCTGTTCGGTAACACCGAAGGTCCGAACCGGTTCGCCATAACCTTGAGAAAGAGCCTGAAACAGACCTTCCCCTTTTACTGTCGTTTGATACATAAACACCTCCAGAACTTGTTCCATTTTATTCCTTTTTGCAAACCTTCGCAAGAAAAAGGGAACGGGAAAGAACTCGACTGGTCAAAAAAAGAGTTCGTCTTCCCGCCCCCGCACAGCTCAAACTGTCTGGGAGACAGTTTGAGGTTGGAGATGAAGCGAACTCTGTTCGCATCAGTCGTAATGGTCAGATTTGGAGTGTAAAACACGAACAAATATGCCAATCAACCACTGCGCTGAGATGTTGACACGAACCCTGAAAAGCGAGGTTGGTCTTTTTTCCCAGCCTCTTGATAATAATTAAATGAGATGACTTTCGCGTTTTTCAAACATTTCCTTAGCCAAACGAACAAGCTCTTCAATCAAGTCTGGGTAAGCTAGGCCCATATTATCCCAAAGGAGTGGATACATAGACCACTGGGTAAATCCTGGCATGGTATTGAGCTCATTCAGGAAGATGTCGCCGTCTTCTGTCAGGAAGAAATCACAGCGAGAAAGTCCACAGCCACCGATAGCACGGAAGGCCTTGGCAGCATTATCACGCATGATATCCATGATAGACTCATCAATCTTAGCTGGGATTTCCATGGTAATCTTGTTGTCGATGTATTTAGCATCGTAGTCATAGAAAGCGACGTCCTTCACTACCTCACCCGGAAGCGTTGTTTTCACGTCAGCATTTCCCAAAAGACCGACCTCAATCTCACGCGCATTAACTCCCTGCTCAACGAGGACACGGCTATCATACTTGAAGGCCAGATCAAGCGCCTTACGCAAGCCAGCTAAATCCTCAGCTTTTGAGATACCGACACTTGACCCCATATTAGCTGGTTTTACAAAGACTGGATAAGTCAATTTTCCTTCAATCTCTGCGATCTTATCGTCGATATTTTCACCCTCGATAACTGCCACATAAGGTACTTGGGAGATTCCTGCTGATTCAAGTACGCGCTTGGTAGTGATTTTGTCCATAGCAACGCTTGAAGACAAGATATTAGTGCCAACATAAGGCATACGAAGCACTTCCAAGAAGCCTTGAATAGATCCGTCTTCACCCATTGGGCCATGAAGAACAGGGAAAACAACTGCCTTTTCTTCATAAATATCGCTCGGACGGATTTTTTGCTCTTCAACAATCGTCGCGTTTGTCATGAGTTTTTCATCGGCAGACGGTGTTTGAGAAAACTCTTGCGTCTTAATAAAGTCCCCTGTCTGGCTAATGAAATAGGTTTTGACAAAAAATTTATCATAATTGATGGCACGCATGACGCTTTCAGCTGATAAAACGGATACTTCGCGTTCTGCAGAACGCCCACCATATAGTAAAATCAAGGTTTCTTTTGACATATATTTTCCTTCCTGTACCAACGCTATTACTCTTAGTATAGCATAATTTAACAAATCATATCTATCCTATCTTAAAATTAGGAACGTATCTAACTACAGAACTGCTATAGCTCTGTGCGGTTTTCAATAGCCCTCAACAGGGTCACTTCATCTGCATATTCAATATCACTGCCTACCGCTAAGCCACGAGCTAGTCGGGTTACTTTGATTCCCGCAGGTTTGAGGACACGTGATATATACATAGATGTAGCTTCTCCATCTGCTGTTGCATTGGTCGCTACAATCACCTCTGTCACCTCGTTTTCCATCAGTCGGGTCAACAGAGTTTTCAGGTTAATATCATCTGGACCGATACCATTCATGGGAGAAATCAAGCCATGCAAGACATGATAAAGACCGTGGTATTCTTGAATATTTTCCAAGGCTGTAACATCTCGACTATCCTCTACAATCAAAATAGTAGATTGGTCTCGCGTTGAGTCCTGGCAAATGGCACAGGGGTCCTGATCTGTCAAATTACCACAAATAGAGCAATAAGATAGGTCTCGCTTGGCTGCCAATAAATTTTTTGCAAACTCATTAACGACATCATCCTCCATGCCAATAGTATAAAAAGCTAAACGGGTAGCCGTTTTTATACCGATACCTGGCAATTTAGAATAGCTATCAATTAACTTGGCAATAGGTGTAGGGTAAAGCATAAGCCTCCTTAATTCATTGGGTGAAGTGATTGATATAGATTGATAATTTCTTGAGTAATTGTCTTAGTAGTTGTTGAACTTTGATTGGTCAAGTTTGGTAGGACAACTGCTACCGCAATTTGAGGATTATCACTAGGCGCATAAGCAACAA
Organism: Streptococcus suis 10581; assembly: GCA_000440235.1. Classification (GTDB taxonomy): domain Bacteria; phylum Bacillota; class Bacilli; order Lactobacillales; family Streptococcaceae; genus Streptococcus; species Streptococcus suis_F. The sequence continues at coordinate 4,375 of ALKQ01000018.1, forward strand.
CGTTGGTATTGACCGCAGTAACTACATCACCAGAAGCTGTCGTTGTATAGGTTTCGGCTGTACCAGTCTTGGCACTGATGGTCACGGCCGCACCACGACCGATAGCACTACCTGTATTAAAGCGCCCACTACCATTGACAACTTGGTAGAAACCTTGACGAAGAAGAGACATATCCTCAGCGGAAATATTAACCTGATTCATCTCCTTACCAGATACGGTTTCAATTAATTCTCCCAAACCACCTTGGGCATTATTCCCATAAATTCCCTCAACGAGGTGTGGAGAAATCCGTGTCCCGTTATTCGCAATGGTCGCTACATACTGTGCCATCTGCATCGGTGTATAGTTATCAAACTGTCCAAAAGCGTTGGTAATAAAGTTGGCTGTCGAATACTCTTCCGGTAAAAATCCTGTAGATTCGAGTGGAAGGTCAATACCTGTTGACGCACCTAAACCATACTCTGCAAAAGTCGAACGAAGCTTAGTCATGGCATTTGTCAATGTATCGCCATCATTCAAATACATGTTAGCTGAGTAGGTCTGACCAAGTAGTCCCAAAGCAATCTTAACCATGTAGACGTTAGAAGAATATTCTAGAGCCTCTGTCGCATCAATATTAAAACTACCATAGGCCCCATACCAAGATGTAATTGGTGCTGAACCTGCAAAATAGATTGGTTCGTCTAACTGCACTTGATTGCCACTGATAACTCCATTTTCCCAACCAGAGCTGATTGTCGCTCCTTTGACGATGGAACCTGGTGTGAAAACACTTGTAATAGTACCGAGGGCATCTTCTGTTATGCTACCTGCTCCTTTTTCATGACTGTATCCAGACATGGCAAGCACCGCACCTGTTGAAGGTTCCAATGCGACTGCATAAACTCCTTCCGAGTAAAGTGCACTACCAGTAGCCAGCTCACTTTCAAAGTATTTTTTCAAAATAGCATTGACTCCATCTTGAAAGGCTAAATCAATAGTCAGTTTAATATTATTTCCCTGCTGTCCTTCTTGGATTGTCTCAATACTTTCGACATTGCCATTTCGATCTAGGTTGATTTGTTTTTTCTCTCGTTGACCTTGCAATACTTCTTCATATTGTTTCTCGAGGTAGGCAGTTCCCACACGGTCATTTGATGAGTAGCCCTTGGAGAGATAGTATTCCGCATCTTCAGCAGGCAAACCAGCCTGTTCACTCGTTACTGTACCAATAATAGAGCTGAGGGAAGTTGGTAAAATCGTCCGTTGCCAGTTGTTAGTCGTTGAAATGCCTGGAAGTTGACTTTCATTGGCTACGATATGAGCAACCTGTTCAGCAGTTAGAGTATCTGTTACCAAATTAACAGTAGAGAAGTAAGTAGCTCCATTCATCTGCTTAAATAGCTCAATTGCCTTGCTATCTTGCTCAGAATATTGCAATGCTTCAGCAGGGATACTATCAACCGCATTAGAATAAATTGTCGATTCACTCAGGTAGTTGCCATCAGAATCGTATTTTTTATCTTCTGGCAAAGCCTCGACTACCTGACGATAAACTTCTTCATCCGCCAAATAATAATCAGCCTTGTCACGTTGAGTAATTGTTACGTTCGACACATTGACCCACTGCAAGAGTTTGTTAGCTACTTCTTTCATTTCTTGAGCAGACATTTTGTTGGAACGTGTGAAGGAGACAACCTGCTGAATCTCGTTTTCAACCAAAGGTTTTCCTTGCGCATCGTAAATCTGCCCACGGATAGAGCCATTGCTGATGATTTTCTGACTGGCAGTAGACAGCTTATTACTATAAAAATCATGATTGATGATCTGCATATCTGCCAGACGCAATATCAAAACTAGGAAAAGGAAAATCACGATAGAAAATAAAATATTTAAACGAAGGGAAATAAAATTTCCATCGTGTTCCAAAGGCTTGTTCTTTCTTTTTTTCACTTCAAAGACCTCATTCTAGAAATATCCTTCTTATTATACCACAGGCAAAAAATATTTTTTAGACAGAGCCTCTTTTTCAGAAAATATTTCCTTATGATTTCTTCACGAGACAAGCTTGCACTATCTCCCATCGACTGTGAACAGATGTTTCCACAAACTGTTGATCATGGGAAACCAAGAGGACACTTCCTTCATATTCTTTCAAGAATGATTCCAAAGCCTCAATAGCTGCCATATCTAGAAAATTTGTCGGTTCATCCAAAATCAAGAGATTGGCATCCGCCAACAATACCTTAGCTAAGGAGAGACGAACACGCTCACCACCAGACAGATTTGCTACCTTCTGCTGAGCCTTATCGTAAGAAAGTCCTAACATACCTAATAAATTGAGAATCGTCATCTTATCTTGAAGAGAGGTACAACTAACATTTTCCAAAGCAGTCTTTTCTTCATCAAGGTTTATCAAATCCTGTGCAAAATAAGCAATTTTTAATTTTGGATTGTAATAGCCTTCTAATTCTTTTGAAATCAATTTCCTAACAAAACTTGTTTTCCCAGTACCATTTGACCCAACCAAAGCTAGCTTATCCCCAAAGGTCATGCCAAGTTGAGGAAAATCAAATAGATACACTTCATCCATCAAAACTTGACCTGCTTGCAAAAGAAATAGTCTGTGTAAATCAGTATCTAAGGCCCCTTTTGATTCCATTTTAATATGAGCCTCCCTTCTGGGCTGACTAACCTTTTCCAACCTCTCAATCCTTTTCTCTAACTGTTTAGCAGACTTAGCCATTGACTTGGATTGACTATCATAGGAACCCATCATAGCACTGACTTTCCACTCAGACGATGTTTATAATAAATGTCCACATTCACTTCTCAAAGTTCGCGTCAACATCTCAGCGCAGTGGTTGATTGGCAGATTTGTTCATTTCTTACACTCCAAATCTGACCTAATCAACTGTGCGGGGGTGGGATGACGAAGTTTTTATAATTGGTTGACTTCTATCCCACTCCCTCTCTTCCCCATCTTCTGAGCCTTTGCCTGACGCTCTTGCTGGGCTTTTTTTAGTTGAGCGACTTTTTTCTGATAGGCTTCATAGGCCTGCTGCTGTCCTTCTCGCCTAGCCCGGCGACTTTCTACAAACGCCTCGTAATTCCCTGTATAGACCTGAATACTTCCTTCTTCTAAATGCCAAATGTGACTGGCTATTTGATTGAGAAAATGCCGATCATGACTTACAACCAGTAGACTCCCGCGATAGCGTTTGATTTGTTTGATTAGCTTTTCCTGGTGTTCTTGATCCAGATTGGCAGTCGGTTCATCCATGATTAACAACTGTGGTCTTTGGGCAAAAGCCTCTTGAATAGACTTCCAAACCTGTTCCCCACCTGAAAGCGAGCTCCTTTCCTGTAACTGGGGTACATAGGCCCAGTCTGCTTTTACCTCAATCTGACCAGCAAAATCCCTATCCAGTCCCTGTAAGATTTTCAAAAAAGTAGACTTGCCAACACCATTGTTTCCAACCAAACCAACCTTTTGACCAGCTTGAAGGCTCAACTGCTGGATTGTAAACAAACTACGTCCCGCAAATTCCTTCTCTAATTGAATACATTTTATCATTTCCATATAGACCTCTTTTCTTCACAAAAAGGGCCCCTATTCTACTCAATGAACAAGAAAAAAGCCATGCAAAACATGACCTTTTCCTATGGAAAAAGTCACATGAATAGTAAGCCCTTATGAGCAGTCTTATCCCTTGTGTAATTGGTTCATAGAACCTCACTACAAGTTTTAAGAACAACTAATAAGTAGCTTAATTATTCATGTAACTTCACCTCACGTATTTTATATATTTATTCTAAACAAGTTCAATGAATTTGTCAAATCTTGGTCAAGGGAGTCGCTGTATCTGGCGATGTGTCATAGACTTGGAAATCCACTCCAACTCCTAAATCAGCCTGCGCCAACTGATTAACCATGGTCATGTGAGCCAATTCCTTGATATTGTTTTCCTTTGACAAATGCCCTAGGTAAATCTTTTTGGTCCGATTTCCCAACGAGCGAATCATGGCGTCAGCACCGTCTTCATTACAAAGATGGCCCTTATCTGACAAAATCCGTTGTTTGAGGTTCCAAGAGTAAGAACCCGAGCGCAAAATTTCAATATCATGGTTGGATTCAATCAAATAAGCATCGGCATTTTCTACAATTCCAACCATGCGGTCACTGACATAGCCTGTATCCGTTAACATAACAAAGGATTTGTCATCCTTCATAAAACGGTAAAATTGCGGACAGGCCGCATCATGACTGACACCAAAGGACTCAATATCTAGGTCGCCAAAAGTCTTCATAGCACCCAATTCGAAGATATGTTTTTGAGCCACATCAATCTTGCCCAATTTGCTCTCCATAGCCTGCCAGGTCAATTCATTGGCATAAATGTCCATGCCATACTTACGTGCTAAAACACCGATACCATGGATGTGATCGCTATGTTCATGCGTTACCAGGATAGCATCAATATCCTCAGGCTTTCGATCAATTTCCGCCAAAAGACTGGTAATCTTTTTCCCTGATAAGCCAGCATCCACTAAAATTTTCTTTTTATCTGTTTCTAGGTAAAAACAATTCCCGCTGGATCCCGAAGCTAAAATACTATAATTAAAACCTTTTCCGATCATATTCTCCTATTCTTCCTCATCTGAATCATCCCACTCATCTAGTGCGATGTCCTTGCTGTACGGCAAGACAATTGTAAACGTTGAGCCATGACCATATTCGCTTTTAGCCCAGATAAAGCCCTTATGTTGTTTTACGATTTCTTTTGCAATAGCTAAACCAAGACCTGTACCACCTTGGGCACGAGATCGCGCCTTGTCTACGCGATAAAATCGGTCAAAAATTCTAGGTAAATCTGCTTTCGGAATCCCCAGACCTTCGTCTGAGACGGATACAATCAACTGGCTATCTGTGGTCTTCATGCTGAAGGTAATTGTCCCGCCGTCTGGCGAATATTTAATGGCATTATTTAAGATATTATCCAAAACCTGAGTCATCTTATCTGTATCAATCTCAACCCAAATAGGACTGATTTGATAGTCACGAACAATCGTATAGACCTTATCTGAATCAGCATTTTTCATTTGGTCAAAACGGTTAAGAATAAAGGTCACAAAAGCAGTAAAGTTTATCAGTTCGACATCTATCTGACCAACTTGATTATCAATACGCGATAAGCTAAGGAGGTCTGTAATCATCCGCATCATGCGGTTGGTCTCATCTAAGGATACCTTAACAAAACTCGGTGCAACAGACTCCGTCAGCGCTCCCTCATCCAGAGCCTCTAGATAGGATTTGACGGAAGTCAATGGCGTACGCAATTCATGACTCACATTTGAAACAAACAGCCTACGTTCCCGTTCTTCCTTGGCCTGCTCGGTCATATCATGCAAGACGACAACCAAGCCAGAAATCAGGCCACTCTCACTACGAATCGTGGCAAAATTAGCGCGTAAAGTCAAAAATTCTTCGTTTTCATTGGTGTGATCAATCACAATCTCAGGTGTCTGAGCCAACAAATCTCTCAATGTATAACGGTCTGATAAATCTAAAACCTCTAGCAGGTGATACTGCTCCTGCTTTGGGTTAGATAACCCCAACTGTTTCTGGGCCATATCGTTAATCATGATAATCCGTCCGATACGGTCTGTAGCAATAACACCGTCACTCATATAGGACAGGATGGACGTCAGACGTGTCTTTTCTTGTTCTAAATTATCATGAGTTAAGCGGATGACCTCGGACAGATCATTGAGGGAATTCGCCATGTCTGTGATTTCAGGACTTCCCCTCATGTCTAACACATCTGCATAATTCCCCTCAATTAAGGCATTGACTTTTTGATTGAGTTGTTTAATTTGCTTATTATCCCGATAGTTTTCAATCAAAAGGACCGTCAGAGCAATTAGAAAACCGATCAAAATGACAACAAACCAAAATTCTGCTGTGGTCATTAAATAACGTAATTGATTAATCATTTCCTTTTATAAAATATCCCACTCCGCGACGAGTAAGAATGTATTCTGGTCTGCTTGGTGTATCTTCAATCTTCTCACGCAGACGACGAATCGTTACATCCACCGTGCGGACATCACCAAAGTAATCATAACCCCAAACTGTTTCCAATAGATGTTCTCGAGTCATAACCTGACCTAAGTGTTTGGCCAGATGGTGGAGCAATTCAAACTCACGATGGGTCAGCTCCAGCTCTTTGCCATGCTTCTTAGCGACAAACGCATCAGGCAGAATGATCAAATCGCCAATCACCAACTCTGGAGTTCCTGTTGACTCAATATTTGTCTGCGTCTCTGCCAATTCACTACGACGAAGAAGAGCCTTAACACGCGCCTGTAATTCGCGATTAGAGAAGGGTTTGGTCACATAATCATCCGCCCCGATTTCAAGCCCGATAACCTTATCAAATTCGCTATCTTTAGCAGATAACATCAAGATTGGAACATTGCTGGTCTTACGAATCGTTCGAGCAACCTCTAGTCCGTCCAATTCTGGCAGCATCAAGTCCAAAATGACAATGTCAGGAAACTCAGCCTCAAACACTTCCAAGGCTTCACGTCCATCGAAAGCTGTCACAACTTCATATCCCTCACGAGTCATATTAAACTTAATAATATCTGAGATTGGTTTTTCATCATCTACAATTAATATTTTTTTCATTAGTATCTTACCTTTGTTTTGTTTCTTCTATTATATCAAACTTACCTAAAAAATTCATATTTCAAAACCATCTGACACAGCTATGTCACATTTTGTAACATACGGCACATTAAATTGTCAGAATTTACTTGACATTGTATATAGGCAATGCTAAGATGGGAATACCTAAAAAACACTATGCAAGGAGAATTTTATGGCTTTAGTAGAATTTAAAGATGTCAACAAATACTATGGCGACTACCACGCCCTACGCAATATCAACTTGGAATTCGAACCTGGACAGGTTGTCGTTCTCCTTGGACCTTCCGGATCCGGAAAATCTACTCTCATTCGCACGATTAACGGTTTAGAAGCAATTGATGAAGGAACGCTCATCGTCAATGGACATGATATTTCCTCTACTTCTATCAAAGAGCTCGTATCACTTCGCAAAGAAGTTGGCATGGTTTTCCAGCATTTCAACCTTTACCCACACAAAACCGTGTTAGAAAATGTTACTTTAGCACCGATTAAGGTTTTGGGAATCGATAAGGCTACAGCTGAAAAAACTGCTCAAAAGTATCTTGAGTTTGTTAACCTCTGGGATCGGAAGGATTCCTACCCTGCTATGCTATCCGGAGGCCAAAAACAACGTGTCGCCATCGCTCGCGGCTTAGCTATGAAACCTGAGCTTCTACTCTTCGATGAACCAACATCTGCCTTGGACCCAGAAACTATCGGCGATGTACTTGCAGTTATGCAAAAATTGGCACGTGACGGGATGAACATGATTGTCGTAACACACGAAATGGGCTTTGCTCGTGAAGTAGCTGATCGCATCATCTTCATGGCTGAGGGAGAAGTTTTAGTTGATACAACAGATGTGAATGGCTTCTTTGACAATCCGACAGAGCCTCGTGCCCAACAATTCCTCAGCAAGATTATCAACCACGAATCTGACAAAGTAAAACTCTAGGAGGAAGTCTATGGATAAGAAAAAAATCAACATTTTCTTTGCAATTAGATTATTGGTCTTCGGACTTATTCTTCTCGTTTTCGCAAAACAACCAGTAGCTCAAACAGAAACACCCGCATCCATTACCAATAGTAATCAAGTTCAAGCTATCATCGATAGAGGCGTGCTCCGCGTCGGAGTGAAACAGGACGTCCCAAACTTTGGCTACAAGAACCCTGATACTGGTGAATTCGAGGGAATGGAGATTGACATTGCTCGTAAAATTGCAGATGAATTAGGTGTAGATATCGAATTTACTCCCGTTACGGCACAAACTCGAGGTCCACTCTTGGATAACGGTCAAGTGGATATGGTCATCGCAACCTTTACCATCACAGAAGAACGTAAATTGCTCTACAATTTCACAAGTCCTTACCACACAGATGCCGTTGGCTTCTTGGTCAATAAGGATAGCGGGATTAAGACCTTTACCGACCTAGATGGAAAGACAATCGGTGTGGCTCAAGGCTCCATTACACGTACCCTCATCTCTGAATTGGCAGACAAGTATGGTATCTCAGTCAATTTTGCAGAGCTTGGTTCTTATCCAGAACTCTCTGTCTCGCTACGTGCTCACCGTACAGACGCATTTTCTGTAGACCAATCTATCCTTTCTGGGTATATCAGCTCAAAATCTGAACTCATGGACTTTAGCTTCTCAGCTTCAGACTATGGTATCGTGACTAAATTATCCAATACGGAGCTTAACGACTACTTAAACAGTCTGGTAGAAGAATGGGCAGCTGATGGTAGTCTTCAATCTATCTATGATGCCAATGGTCTAGAACCAGTAACAGAAACTGACGAATAGAAAGGTGAAACAATATGACAGTTTTAACAACTAGTCCTTACGCTTGGGAGAATTGGGTCAGTTATTTCAAGGATTTCCCAACCTTTTTCCAAGGCTTTCTCTTTACCTTAGCCATTTCTGTCGGGGCCTTTATCATGGCCATGTTTTTAGGAATTGTCTTTGGTAGTCTCTCTTCAAGTAAAAATAAAGTTTTAAAAATCATCGCACGTGTCTATGTTGAATACTATCAGAACACGCCGCTTTTGGTTCAGTTCATGATTGTTTATTATGGACTTCCACTGATTTCAAACTATGTTCTCATGCCGTCCATCTACTGGACAGCTGTTATCTGCGTCGGACTCTATCACGGTGCCTATATCGCAGAGGTCATTCGTGCAGGGATTGAGGCTGTGCCTACTGGGCAGACTGAAGCCGCACTCTCACAAGGATTTACTCAAGCTGAAACCATGCGGATTATCATTTTACCACAGGCCATTCCGACCATTCTTCCACCTTTGACCAACCAAGTAGTAAACTTGATTAAGAATACGGCTACTGTTGCCATCATTTCTGGAGCTGATATTATGTTTATGACAAAATCTTGGTCTGCTATGAATGCCAACTACATCCCAGCCTTTGCTGGTGCTGCTTTCCTTTACTTCATCATGTGCTTCCCTGTTGCAAGCTGGGGACGTCGCATTGAAGAAAAGAATAAGTCAGCTTTTTCACACTAGAAAGAGGTTGAACGATGAATTATGTTTTAGAATTACTCAAACCTTCAACCTTCCAACTCTTGTGGAGTGGTTTGAAGTTAACCCTCTATATCTCCAGCATTTCCGTGGTCTTTTCTGTCCTGTTTGGGATGATTTTGGCCATTATGCGAAATGGTAAAAATCCACTATTCAAGTGGATTGCGACAATCTATATCGAGTTTGTACGAAACGTGCCTAACTTGCTTTGGATTTTCACGGTCTTCTTGGTCTTCCAAATGAAGTCAACGCCTGCTGGCATCACTGCTTTTACTATTTTTACCACGGCAGCCATGGCCGAGATTATCCGTGGTGGCCTCAACGCTATCGGACCAGGTCAGACTGAAGCTGGCTTGTCACAGGGATTTACCCCGGTACAAATCATGGTCTATATCATCATGCCGCAAGCCATTCGCAAGATGTTGCCAGCCATCATCTCACAGATTGTGACGGTCATCAAGGACACTAGTTTCCTCTACTCCGTTATCGCCCTGCAAGAACTCTTCGGTTCAAGTCAAATCCTCATGGGACGCTACTTTGAGGCGGAGCAAGTTTTTGCTCTCTATCTCATGGTTGCTCTCATCTACTTTGTCATCAATTTCGCCATTTCAAGCCTGTCACGTTATGTGGCTAAGTCTTGGGCGAGTAGTATTGAATAATTTCTAGCATAAAATGATCTACGGCCAACTCTAGCTTGCTAGTTGTTTTGTTGTTATTATAATTGTAAAGCGTGAAAAACGAGCAACTCCAAATTGGAATTGCTCGTTTTTTAATAATAGTGGCTTCTCTAGCAATTATAACAAGGATAATTATATATTGTAATAATAAATTTTCCTCGTTTCCTTTATTTTTTTAATACTCGTTTCAGGAAATTATATTGGATAATTTTCTCAACGTTTTTAAACAAACTATCAAAATTTTCAAAGGAAATATTTTGATAGTTATATATTACTTGCTTCGATAATTTATCTTTACTGTAATTATCTTTTTCGGGCACCTCTAAAAACTTCAAGTAGTTGTTAAGTAAGCCCTATTTGTAGGCATTATTTCCAGTAAGCTTCGCTTTCGAAGCTGACTTTTTGCTTATCTTCCTATTTTTGGGCACACTAAACCCATGATGGCAATCCCAGTCGTTTGATTTGCTCAAAACGACAGATATTGTAGAGCAGGTTGGTTAAGGTCACATCGGTTTTAGCTCGTGCCTTCCCAATTACTCGACAGATGCTACCTTTCATGCTCGTTTCAATGAAGCCAAAAACATGCTCAACGCGACAACGGACTTTGGCAATATGTCGATTAATGACCTTATCAGTCTCAGTCAACGGTTTATTTCTAAAAGCACGACGAATCGTGTGGTGGTGACAACCTTCTGGTACTGATTTTCCAACATAAGCACTGTCATCAAAAACCGCTTCATTGGCTTCACAAAGAGGTGCTAGGACATTGGAGTCGTGTACACTAGCTGTTGTGACCTCATAATTTTTGATCAGTTTTGATTTTCTATCGACACAAATATGGTTTTTATAGCCAAAATAGCGGACACCACCTTTGCGTGTCCAAGTCGCATCTACGTCTTTTTGGCTCCGTTTAGTCTTATTCCAACCTTCTATCTTTTCGCCGTTCTTGATTTTCTGATTGTCCTCACGTGAATGGCGTTGTTTCGGGCATTCGACAAAGGAAGCATCCACAATCTGACCTGAATGGACAATCAACCCTTCATCTGTGAGATGGGCATAGAACAAATCGAACAACTCCTTTTCACGACCTGACTTGGTTAATTTCTCACGATAGAGCCAGATGGTTTTCACATCCGAAACAGTGTCTTCATGACAGCCAACAAACCGACGAAAAGATAGACGATCCAGCAGTTGGTATTCCATGGCATCGTCAGATAGGTTATGAAGACGTTGAAGCAAGAGTACTTTGAACATCATGAGATAGTCTAGGTGAGGACGACCGCCACGACTGATGACTTTATCTTTACGACTGAATAACTCTGACAACAATGGAAGAAAGATATTCCATGGGACCTCTAAAAACTAATTTTCTAAAATTTAAAATGTTGATTTAACAAGGTTTTCGTAACTCCAAATTCGCAATTTTGGGAGTTTTTAGAGGTCCCCTCCAATTCATAACGGCATCCAAACGTTCTAAGGGATTGCCTTTCTCTGATAGTTTTGACAAGATTTTTTCATCGTCTGTGAATAAATACATGACAGTTCTCCTTATTACTTTTTATTCTATTATCTCATTTTTGGGAAATTTAGAGAGTTTTTAGAGGTCCCCATAAGAATCTGATGAAACCTCTATATCCATAGACTCTAACTTCTTCACATACTTGTCTATATAATAACCATAAGTAGCCTCTTCATCTAAAAGCGTCGAACCCAAATCAAAAAATATCCACTCTATCATCCCACTCTCCATCTCTTTTCAACATGAGAATACTTAATTTGATCTGCCTTTTTAGAATACCATTTTATCAATATCAAGGCAAAGAAAATTCCCTAGGAAAACCTAGAGAGTTTTACTAATCCCTCGCTATGCTAGCTCGGGGATAAAACAGTCTCCCAGACATTGAAAACAAGTCCGAAAATCTTCGGACTTGTTCTTATTATGTGACTTTTAGTCCGTCACGCTCCGTAAGGTGCGTGACAAATAAACCACCCGCTATGCGGGTGCGCGATGAAGGTTATACCAAAAAAAACTCCAAACGCGATACAATAAAGGTGTTCAAGCCTATTGTAAAGCGAAAGGAGAAAAATATGGCGCAAAAGGCACATAGTTTATCACATACAAAGTGGCTGTGTAAATACCACATTGTCTTCACACCTAAGTATAGACGAAAAATCATCTATAATCAATATCGAAGTAGTTTGGGAGAAATATTCCGATGTTTGTGTATTTATAAAGGCGTAGAAATTATCGAAGGTCATCTGATGCCAGACCATGTTCACATGTTAGTCAGTATTCCTCCAAGGTTAAGTG
>ALKQ01000019.1 GCA_000440235.1 Streptococcus suis 10581
AAATATAAATTTGGCAATCATCATTTCTGGGCAGAGGGATATTATGTAAGTACGGTTGGACTTAATGAAGCCACAATTAAGAAATATATACAAGAACAGGAAAAACATGATATAGCACTTGATAAGTTAAGTGTAAAAGAGTATGAAGATCCCTTTAGGGATAATGGCAAGTAGTACGAATGCCTCTTTAAGAGGCTAGTGACGAGTCAAAAGCAGTGAGGCTTGAACAAAGTGAAAGCCAGCGTCTTTAGGCGCTGGCTGGTGATGTGGGCTTATAGCCCTTGTTCAAACCACCCGTTTGACGGGTGGTCATGATTATAACCTTCGCTATTCTAGCTCGGGGATAAAACAGTCTCCCAGACATTGAAAACAAGTCCAAAGATTTTCGGACTTGTTCTTACTATGACCCTCGCTATGCTAGCTCGGGGATAAATTAGTACACTGTACTAATTTATTTTTTCAAGTTGTAGAATGAGTTCAAGCCTTTGTAGACTGCAACTTCACCCAATTGATCTTCGATACGAAGCAATTGGTTGTATTTAGCGATACGGTCTGTACGTGACAATGAACCAGTCTTGATTTGGCCTGCGTTAGTTGCAACTGCGATGTCAGCGATTGTTGAATCTTCAGTTTCACCTGAACGGTGTGATACAACGGCAGTGTAGCCAGCTTCTTTAGCCATTTCGATAGCTTCAAATGTTTCAGTAAGAGTACCGATTTGGTTAACTTTGATAAGGATTGAGTTAGCAGCACCTTCTTTGATACCACGTGCAAGGTAGTCAGTGTTTGTTACGAAGAAGTCGTCACCAACCAATTGAACGCGTTTGCCAAGACGCTCAGTAAGAGCTTTCCAGCCATCCCAGTCGTTCTCATCCATACCATCTTCGATAGTGATGATTGGGTATTTGTTAACCAATTCTTCAAGGTAGTCGATTTGTTCTGCAGATGTACGAACAGCAGCGCCTTCACCTTCGAATTTAGTGTAGTCGTAAACTTTACGCTCTTTGTCGTAGAATTCAGATGACGCACAGTCGAAACCGATCATGATGCCGTTTTCGCCAGCTTCGTAACCAGCAGCCTCGATAGCTTCGATGATTGTTTCAACACCGTCTTCAGTTCCTTCGAACTTAGGAGCGAAACCACCTTCGTCACCAACAGCTGTTACCAAACCACGAGCTTTCAAGATTTTCTTCAAAGCGTGGAATACTTCAGCACCCCAACGAAGACCTTCTTTGAATGAAGGAGCGCCAACTGGCAAGATCATGAATTCTTGGAAAGCGATTGGAGCGTCTGAGTGAGAACCACCGTTGATGATGTTCATCATTGGAGTTGGCAATACTTTAGTGTTGAATCCACCAAGGTAAGTGTAAAGTGGCACTTCAAGGTAATCAGCAGCAGCACGCGCAACAGCGATAGAAACACCGAGGATTGCGTTTGCACCCAATTTACCTTTGTTAGGAGTACCGTCAAGAGCGATCATAGCGCGGTCGATAGCTTGTTGATCACGAACGTCAAAACCGATGATAGCGTCAGCAATCACGTTGTTCACGTTGTCAACAGCTTTTTGAGTACCAAGACCAAGGTAACGAGATTTGTCACCGTCGCGAAGCTCAACTGCTTCGTGCTCACCAGTAGAAGCTCCTGAAGGAACCATACCACGTCCGAAAGCACCTGATTCAGTATAAACTTCAACTTCAAGTGTAGGGTTACCGCGTGAGTCAAGGACTTCGCGAGCGTAAACATCAGTAATAATTGACATTATATTACTCTCCTTTGAGTTTAAAATTGTTACATAGCTATCATACCCTAAAAGAAGGGATTTTTCAAGAAAAAACAGGTTATTTTACTGAAAGAAATAATGTAAACGCCTTCCTTTTCAAAGTTAACTGAGTATGTTATACTGAAATCATGAACGATTTAAATACTACCATACTACAGAAAGCCTCTGGCGAAACACGATTGAATCCAGATGAACAACGTCTATACATGGGAACCTATCGCGAACGGGTTGTCCTGCTCGTTTCCTTTGACGATTTGAGTAGTGAAGTCGTCGGAAATAAGTTCGATACAATTTGCCAAAAACTAGCAAACAGCTACTCTCCTCTATTCCTCAAACTCTCGCCAGCCCTGTCTGACAAGCAACAAATTTCACTACTAAAAATTGCTCAGAACTTCGGCATTACTACCGCTATCATCGATGAAAAAATAGGGCAATCTCCCTACGCACTTGTCTTTCACACAAATCACGCTGTGGATAATGAAGAAGTTAGCTTAGAATCCATATTTCCAAATCTTATCTCAAAACCAGAAGAAAAAAAGGAAGATGCAAAACCTTCCTTCTGGAAAAAATTATTTGGTTAGACTTATTTATCGATAAAGCAGTATAAATATTAAAGCAAAAATAATACAGGTTAGACAAAGGATTCCTAGCAATCTGCCTCTTTCATTTTTTTCATTGAAAAAGAACATTGCTCCGTTTGCCTTTATTACATTTGTTTCTGTCCCCCTTTCATTTTTAGAAAGTCTCATAAGGGATACTAGCTTTAGAATACAAATAATAATGAATAAGATAACGGCTACATATTTCACTAATTCCATCTTTGTTGACCTCCTAACTGAAGAATTCTTGCCACCTGTTCTGCCGTGCGGACCAGGTTTTTTTCTGCTTTTTGAAGCGTGTCCTCCAAACTTTCAACGCTTGCAATGATGGGAAAAGCGGCGCAGATATTTTCAAAAGGAAACTCGGGAAGATCGTCTTTGAGGCTACCACAAATTGCAATGATGGGAATCCCTGCTGGAGTCCGTCTAGCCACTCCTATCGGAGTCTTCCCTGCTAAGCTTTGGGCATCCATACGCCCTTCTCCGACCACAACCAGATCCGCTTTAGCGACGCGATGATCAAAGTCCAACTGATCCAAGACAAAGTCGATGCCTTTTTGAATGCGAGCACCAGCAAATTGGACTAGACCTGCTGCCATACCTCCTCCAGCACCCGCTCCTGCTAAATCGAGTAGCATTGGATTAACCAATTTATAAAAGGACTCCATTTTCTTGTCTACTAGTTCAAATTCGGCAGAGGCAAGACCTTTCTGACCTGCAAAAATAAATGTGGCACCCGCTGGTCCGCAAAGCGGATTCTCCACATCCGTTACCAAATCAATCCTGACCTGAGATAGATCTACCAACATATCCTCTGTGGAAAAGCTGACAATCTCCCCGATATGAGCTCCAATTGCCTCTACTTCTTTTCCCGCTCGATTATAAAATTTCACTCCTAAACCTGCCGCCATTCCGATACCACCATCATGACTGGCAGAGCCACCTACTCCTATAAATATGCGTTTAACACCATTTTGAACGAGCTCCACAATCAGCTCCCCAACCCCTTGTGTCTTAATAAAGAGAGGACTCCTTCTTTCATGCGGGATACTTGCCAGCCCTACAATCTCAGCCATTTCAAAAACTGCAAGATCATCTTTAACCGCATAGGAAACCTTAATTTTATCTCCAAATGGACCTGTCACCCAAGTCTGCGTTCCATCCAAGGATAAGGCCTGCATTAGACTCTCAACTGTCCCTTCGCCACCATCTCCTAGGGGAATTAAGTCATACCCTGCTTGTGGGTAAACCTTAGAAAATCCTTTTTTAATCGCTTCAGCAACCTTTGTAGCTGAAAGAGACTCTTTAAATGAATCTGGAGCAATGAGAATATGCATGGTACTAACCTCCTTTATATTATTAGTATATCACGCTCCTATTCAGCTTTCAATAAATCTTTTCTGCTTTTCATCGTCTGTGTTATACTGAAAGAAAGGAGATAAGTATGTATCAAACTATATTATTTGACTTAGATGGAACACTTACTGATTCTGGACAAGGAATCTTAAACTCCGTCGCCTACGCACTAGAAAAAATGGGAATCGAAGAACCAGATACAGCCAATTTAAACCGATTCATCGGCCCGCCACTCTATGAATCTTTTTCACGATTCTACCAACTCAGCCCTGAAGATACACAAAGTGCAGTTGATGCTTTCCGTGTCTATTTTAAAGAAAAAGGAATGTTTGAAAATCAACTCTATCCTGGAATCATCCCTCTGCTTGAAGAATTGAGAACGGCTGGAAAAACACTAGTAATTGCTACCTCAAAGCCAGAAATATTTGCCAAACAGATTCTAGAACATTTTGGTATCGCTCACTACTTTGATGTCATTGCCGGTGCTAGTCTGGATAGTAGTCGCATCAGTAAGGCGGACGTCATCGGCTACGCTATAAATCAATTAGAAGCATTTCCAAAACATGCTGTGATGATTGGAGATAGGGAACATGACATTGAAGGAGCACGCATGCACCAACTTCCCGCCATCGGTGTTCTTTACGGCTATGGTAGCAAACAGGAATTTGAAAAGGCTGGGGCCACCATGATAGTCGAAACCGTCCAAGATTTGAAAAGGGTTTTACTGACAACAGAATAGAAGAGGCTGGGCAAAAAGACCAACCTCGCTTCTCAGGGTTCGTGTCAACATCTCAGCGCAGTGGTTGATTGGGTTTAACAGTCCAGTGGACTGTTAAAGGTTCCCCGAACCTTTGGAGCTATACGGGGGTGGGAGTTTAAAAGGTCTGGGAGACCTTTTAAAGTG
>ALKQ01000020.1 GCA_000440235.1 Streptococcus suis 10581
GATAGACTGTTTCAGCTCAACAACTTAAAACGAAAAATTGTTGACGAACCCTTTTTTTTTTTTTGACCAGTCGAGTTCTTTCCCGCTCCCATTATTTACTATCTAAAATCTCTATTAGTTTATAGAGATTTTTTTCATTTATTTGGTAGAGTGCCTGTTCTTGGACAATCGGTTTAGCACAGAAAGCTACTCCAATTCCTGCTCGTTGAATCATTGGTAGATCATTTGCTCCATCCCCCATAGCAATCGTTTGAGATAGACTCAGCCCATTTTCTGTCGCCCATTCTTCTAAACATGCTTTTTTAGTATCTTTCGTTACAATTTCCCCCAACACTTGTCCAGTCAATACTCCATCTACTACTTCTAATCGATTAGCCCGAACATAGTCTAACTCTAACTGTGCAGCTAGTCGATCGACTGTTTCATGAAACCCGCCTGAAACTACTGCTACCTTATAGCCTCGCATTTTTAATTCTGAGACTAATTCTGCTGCTCCAGGCGTAAAGTGGATTTTTTGGATAATTCGATCAAACACAGAAACAGGCAATCCCTTTAACAACGCCACACGTTCACGTAAGGCTTCTTCAAAATCCAATTCCCCACGCATAGCACGTTCGGTAATTGCTGCAACTTGCGCTCCTAAACCGGCCTCTTCTCCAAGTAAATCTATTCCTTCTTCCAAAATTAATGTTGAATCAACATCCATAACTAATAATCCAGTTGTCATCTCCGATATTCCTTTCAAAGTATAAAAATAAAAAGCCAAATGGCTTTTTATCTAGTAGCGAATGGCTTCGCGAGTTTTTTCGTATGAACGTACAAAACGCTCTGTTACACCAGGTTCAACTGTTTCCAGAGCAAATGAAATTTCTTCAAATGCTGCTTGGTAATCAAAATCCTTTTCAAAAATTGATAATGAACGGTTAAATGCTTTTTGCACACTTTCATCGAATGAACGATAACGGTTAGAGTATTGTAGCAACTGCTCTGTTAAAGTCGCATTTTGCACAATCAAATACGCTAACTCTTCCAATTGATTCATATCATACGTTGCATTTTCCAACAAACGGTTAACAACTTCGATATTGATTCGTTTATAGTCTAACTCGGCAATCAAGGCTTCCACATGATCGCTCGTTCTAAAGAAGTTTGTTAAAAATTCAGCTGGAATTCCTGGAAGGTTTCGTTTTTCCATATAACGCTTAAGGGTATGCAATTTGTTGATATAAAGTGTAGCTTTCTTACGCGCTGTGTTCTCTGACAATTCTTGTGATTTAAGATAGTCAGCTAAAACAAGCTGCTCCTCTTCGATTTCTTTCAAGCTTGCCAATGAATGATCCAAACGCTCTTCCAAAATAGAATATGCAACTTGTGGATTTTCAATGTCTTCCACACTTTCTGTAACAACAATTTCAATCGATTCCAAACGAGCTTTAAGCTGATTGATACGTGAAAGTTTGCTATCTGCCAGCAAGTAAGTTGCATTTAGGCGTTGGCTTTCCTCATCCAAGAGCTGTGTATTTTGGACAACATGCTCCAAGAATTTTGGCAAGTTTTTACTAATCTTAACAGCTTCCTTATTCGCTTCGATTTCACGATTGAAGACTTTATACAAATGATCAATTTTTGCTTGAATTCCCTCATTTTCAGCTTCTGCGGCATCCAAATCAAAGGAAACAATCAAAGCAGTATTTTCACGAATTGAAACGCGAATATTTTGGAACTGTGACTCGATGTTAGCTTCTGTGAACAAATAATTCTGCTCAACCAGTTTACGATAACCCGACTCCAAATCTTCCAATTGCTCTGGGAAATCTTTTGTAACTCGTTCAATCAAACTTGGAATGCGATCCATGATTTGATTGAGAGCAATCATATGCTCTTCAGCCTTATCAAGGATTTCAGAAGCTTCAATCGGGTCACCTGAGGAATTGAGCATCACAAATTCAGAAAACTCAACTTCAATATTTTTCAATTGTTTCTCAAGTTCTGGTAATGTCTCACCGTAGCTATCTGGATTTTCACGAACAGCTTCCTGCAAACTATCGAACAAGTTTAACGCATGTTTTACGCGACCAGAGTTTTTCTCTTCTTGCTCCTTCAACTCCATCAAACCATGACGGATAGAGGCGATGTCTTCTTCAATTAAATCAATTTGGCTTTCGATACTGTCGATAGCGTTCTTTGCACTCACAAAGCGAAAAGCATTGTTATAGCCTTCTGCCTCAAAGATATGATTTTCAATGTCGGCAAATGAATTGAGCGACAAATCAACCCATTTTTGATTCCATTCACGGAATGACACCTGACTTTGACCAATCAAATGAAGTGCTTTGACAGCTTCGACTTCTTCATTAACTGGAAGGTTAAATAGCTCTTCCTTACGTTCTTCCAATGCAACCAAAAGGTTGTCATTTCGTTTACGAACAATCAGGCAAGCTACATAGGCAATGATTAAAATAATAACAATCGAAACGATTAAGATGATTGTTCCTGTAGGCATGTAAATCTCCTTAGCTCATAGTAATTACTAGAAAATATCGCTTAATTATACCATAAATCTCTAGTATATGCACTTGTTTTTTTAGTTTTTAGACATCCAATGTTGAATAAACAGCATTTTCCTCGATAAACTCTCGACGAGGTTCAACCTTATCCCCCATTAACATGTCAAAAATCTTATCGGCTTCTGCCGCATCATCAACTGAAACGCGTGCCATGAGACGATTTTCAGGATTCATCGTAGTTTCCCACAACTGATGATCATCCATTTCTCCCAAACCTTTGTAACGTTGAATCGTTGGCTTGGACCGTCCCGTACTATGTCTTTCTAAGGCATCTTGCAATTCTTGCTCTTGATTAACCCCAGGTTGAATATATTCTTTTATCTCACTTCCAACCTTGATACCGTAAATAGGTGGTTGAGCGATATATACGTATCCCGCTTCTACAACAGGACGCATGTAGCGGTAAAATAATGTCAGAAGGAGTGTCCGAATATGGGCACCATCGACATCGGCATCTGTCATAATGACTAATTTTTGATAACGTGCCTTGCTAACGTCGAAATCAGCACCAAAGCCAGTTCCCATAGCTGTAAATAGACTACGGATTTCTTCGTTGGCCAAAATCTTGTCCATGCTGGCTTTTTCTACGTTCAAAATCTTACCACGAATCGGTAAAATAGCCTGAAATTCACGGTCGCGACCGGATTTAGCTGAACCACCGGCTGAGTCCCCCTCAACGATGAAAAGCTCCGTCTTCGTTGCATCATTTGAGGAACAGTCTGCTAACTTACCTGGGAGGTTTGAAATCTCAAGACCCGATTTCTTACGAGTTACCTCACGCGCACGCTTAGCAGCAATACGAGCCTTGCTTGCCAAAATCCCTTTTTCAACAATCCGTCTAGCAATCTGTGGATTTTCCAAAAGAAATTCTGCAAAGGCATCAGAGAAAAGGCGGTTGGTAATTTTGACCACTTCACTATTCCCAAGTTTTGTCTTAGTTTGTCCCTCAAATTGAGGACCTGGGTGCTTAACAGAAATGACCGCTGTCAAACCTTCACGCACATCTTCACCAGTCAAATTATCCTCATTTTCTTTGAGAATTTTATTTTTCTTGGCGTAGTCGTTGATAACACGTGTCAGAGCTGTACGGAATCCTTGCTCATGGGTACCACCTTCATGTGTGTGAATATTGTTGGCAAAACTAACTACGTTTTCATGATAACTCGTCGTATATTGCATGGCGACCTCAACGGTAATATCATCCATTTCCCCTTCTGTATAGATAGGGGTCTCAAAAATGACATCCTTGTTCTCATTAAGATACTCAACGTAGGAAGCAATACCACCTTCATAGTGATATTCCTTTGTTTGCTCTACTCCCTCACGTTTGTCCGTAATAGAGAGATTTAAACCACGATTTAGGAAGGCCAATTCTTGGATCCGCTTATTTAATTTTGCAAAGTCGAACTCAGTCGTCTCAGTAAAAATTTCGGGATCAGGTGTAAAATGTACAGTTGTACCAGAACGGTCTGTTTCTCCAACAACCTCCAAATCTGCAACGACTTCACCTCGTTTATACTCTTGGAAATATACCTGACCATTTTTGTAGACATGGACGTCTAGCTGAGTAGATAGGGCGTTTACGACTGATGAACCTACGCCGTGCAATCCCCCTGAGACCTTATAACCGCCTCCACCAAATTTACCACCTGCATGGAGCACTGTAAAGACAGTTTCTACCGCTGGACGACCAGTTTTTTCCTGAATATCTACCGGAATACCACGTCCATTATCAATAACCGTGATGGAGTTATCTGGCTCAATATAAACTTCAATTTTATCCGCAAAACCAGCCAGCGCCTCATCGATTGAGTTGTCGACAATTTCCCAAACCAAGTGATGGAGACCTTCTTTAGATGTGGAGCCGATATACATCCCTGGACGCATTCGAACAGCTTCAAGACCTTCCAAGACTTGAATCTGACTGGCATCATATTCTTGAGCCTTCTCTTGTAAATCTTTGATTTCTTCTGTCATTTCTTTTCCTTATTTTCTATTTGTTGCTCCTTAAAAATAGAAAAGCCAATCCATCTGGATAAAAGCGAAACATATTTTTAGAGCAAAAATCATTCTAACGAATACCCTTTATTATACCATATTTTCTAATATTTTGATAGAAAAAAGAAGAGGAAACATTAGCTCCATCTTCTTCATTACTTTAACGATGATAAACCATTGTTTGAGCTAGGCTTTCCCCATCTCCACCAAATAAATCAACCAATTTATAGGCGAAATCCAAACTTGTTCCAGCACCTCGGCTAGTGATAATTGGACCATCAACAACCACATCCTCTTCCAGATGAATACCTGACGGAATGTCTTTTTCTTTCCCTGGGAAACATGTATAGTGACGACTATCTAACAAACCAGCCTTATCCAGAACAATTGGAGCCGCACAGATTGCTGCTACTGATTTTCCTGATGCAACCGCTCTTTGCAATTCCGTAATCAGTGACTCTGAATCTCTAAGGTGAACAGAACCTGGCATTCCTCCTGGTAAAACAATCAGATCAAAGGAAGACAGGTCTCCATCAAAGACTTGGTCAGTTTGAACACGAATACCGTGCGATCCCTCCACTTCATAACTATCTAAACCAACAATCTGACAGTCAAAATGAGCTCGACGGAATACATCTACAGGGGCCAATGCTTCGATTTCTTCAAAACCATCGGCTAAAACAACCGCAACTCTTGTCATATAAACCAACTTTCTAACGTTTTATCGTAATTTTTCTATAGCGACGTGATCGACTTGTTTCCTTCTCATCAGCTAGTCGTGACTGATACCCCATTGACAGCACTAGACCAACACCAATCAGATTTGAAACCATGGACGAACCACCTTGGGAGATAAACGGCAAAGGAATACCTGTTAAAGGTAACAAACCCGTTGCAGCGCCAACATTTTCAAACACATGGAACAAGAGCATCATGATATAGCCAGTTGATATGTAGGTGTAGTATCGATTGTTTGACTTCAACGTTACCCGCAGCATTCGATAAATGAGCAACAAGTATAGTCCAATCAATACCGTCCCACCAATGAAACCAAAGTCCTCTCCAATCACCGTAAAAATCATATCACTTTCTCGAACAGGTATAAGAAGATTTGTTTTATTGAAACCTAGTCCTTTTAAGCCACCACTTCCGATAGCAATCAAACTTTGAGCTTGCTGGTAGGTCGTTGATTGGGCATTTTTAAAGGGATCAAGCCAGGCTGCAATACGATTGATTTTATAAGTATCCATCCCCAAATTGTGGAGGAATGTTGTTCCACCAGGAGAAATAAAAATCAGCATAAATCCACCAACCAAAACGATCCCCGTTAAGGCAGTCGGTAATAGAATTTTCCAAGAAACTCCTGATAATAGAAGCATTCCGCTAAAGATTGCAACAAATACTAAGGAGGTTCCTAAATCTTTCTGTAAGGCCAACAAAATCAAGACTGGGATAGTAAACAGTGTCATATAACCAATCAACATAAAATCCTCACGAATTTTTCGATTTGGATAATGTTTGTGAAAGGTGACAATCACCCTTGACAACATAATGATGTAGGCTATTTTCATAAATTCGGATGGTTGGAAAAGAGTCATTCCACCAATCGTTACCCAGTTTTTTGCTCCCGTTGACGCTACTAAGTCTGGACTGTAGAAAAACAAAGGCAATACCATAAGTCCTAGCCCAAGTACGTACAAGTAAGGTGTGATTTGCCACAGAAACTTAGTGGAAAAGAACATGACCAAAAAAGCTGCCACTGTTCCAATTCCTATCCAAGCAATTTGTTGACCAACCATCTGTACAACATTATTCGGATAATCTTGACTAACCGCAATGTAGAGAGAAATAATCCCCACAACTAATAAAAAAAAGACCGGTAAAATAAGTGAGTAGTCTACTCGACTATCGATTGTTCCCCTATTTTTCATCAATTTCCTCATACTTTCACTTCAAATTCTTACTCGTTCCATTATAGCAAAAATCATCTCTCATTGAAACTAAAAATCTAGTTACATCAGTGGGGATACGATTTATACTCAACGAAAATCAAAAGTAGCCCAGGAAACGAAGTCGAAGATAGAACTGGAGTTCATCAAGGCTCTTGACAACGGATAATTTTGATTTTCGAAGAGTATTACTAGTGCACAAATTATAAAATACGTATATCTTCATACCTTCGAACAGGCTGAAATATAATGCTTTACCTTCACACACCCCATAAGTTTGCCAAAGCCATGAGTATGTAAACCAATGGCAATCACGCACGAAAAAGCCCTCTCTTATTTCTAGAGTCAAAGAAAAAATGGTCCACTGGACCATAACTCGCTCTTTTATTTTCAAGCTCGTGAAAAAACAGTCCGTTAAGGACTGTTTTTTTATTTGAGACCGTATTTTTTGTTGAACTTGTCCACACGTCCATCTGCTTGAGTGAACTTTTGACGTCCAGTATAGAATGGGTGTGAGTCTGAGGAAATTTCCACACGGATCAATGGGTAAGTTTCACCTTCGAATTCAACTGTCTCGTTAGATTTCTTAGTTGAACCGCTAAGGAACTTGTAGCCAGTAGTTGTGTCCATGAAGACAACAGTGCGATATTCTGGATGGATATCTTTTTTCATTTTAAAATTCCTTTCTGCCATGGACTCTTTCCGAGCCATAGATTATAACCATTTAAGTTTACCAAAAGTTTGTTCTTATGGCAAGTCTTTTTACCTATTTTTTTA
Organism: Streptococcus suis 10581; assembly: GCA_000440235.1. Lineage (GTDB taxonomy): Bacteria > Bacillota > Bacilli > Lactobacillales > Streptococcaceae > Streptococcus > Streptococcus suis_F. The sequence goes on from ALKQ01000020.1 coordinate 7,292, forward strand.
ATATTTTTTTCAAGTTATAGTACGGAAGCACCTGAAACAAGGTCAGAAGTTACTCTGGCGCCAAATCCCCCTCTTGAAGGACTGCCCAAGCTATCAGAAATTCTTTCTTTACCAGCAAGAACTTTCTCAGAAAGCCCTGAGGTCACTAGAATCCTGCCATCTAGCCTAATCAGAACCGCCTCGATACCATCAGTTTCTTCTACCATCTTATAAATCCGAGTTATTTCTTGACCAAACAGTCGAGTCGTCCAAATCTCACCGTCAACAGATTGTTTGGACACAATGGTCAAACTAGCCAGCTGCGACTCCATTGGATAGCCGGTCTCGGGACTCAAAATATGATGATAGGTCTTTCCATTCACAGTAAGGGTTCTTTCGTAAATACCAGAGGTAACTACTGATTCTTCTCCTATTTTGAGGACGAGGGCATTCTCACCCCGTGTTTTCTGTGGATCCTGAATCCCAATTCGCCAGCAACCATCTGGATTATGCGGAGCCTGACCGAAAGTTAAGACATTACCTCCCAGGTTAATCAGTCCAGCCTCCACACCTATTCTTTTCAAGAAGTCAACAATCTTATCTGCTACATATCCTTTAGCAAGAGCACCCAGATCAATCGCCATACCTTCTTTTTTCAAATAGACTGTCTGCTCCTCATCATCTAATTCGATGTCCCTTGGATTGATGAGCTGGAGTTTTTCACTGATCATTTCTTGGGTTGGAAGTTTGGCATCGCTAAATCCAATCCGCCAGCTTTGTACAAGGGGACCAATGGTAATATTCAAAAAAGATCCCTGAGCCAGACTGTGTTCTTTGCCCAATTTAATCAATTTATACAGGTCATCGGCAACAGGAACCGCCTGAACACCCGCATTGAGGTTGACCTCCATCAATTCAGAGGTCAAGTCATTGGCAGAAAACCGATCCTTGTAGAGATAAAGCAACTCTTCTACCTGATCCAAAATCGGTTCTGCATCTGGATGCCATATTTTAGTTTCTATGATGGTTCCCATTAGACGAAGGGAACGGCTACTTGCTTGCATTCCTCACGCCCTCTTGAATTTCTTGATAGATTTGCTCATTTTCGGAAAGGGAATAAGAGTTAGCACCGCTGGCTAGTGGGTGGCCACCGCCATCGTGGCGCTTGGCAATCTCGTTTATCGGAATGTACTTGCTGCGTAAGCGAACCCTGTAATTTCCGTCAGCTTGTTCCACAAAAATCCCCCAAGATTGAACGATTCCAATCCGTCCTGGTGCACCGACGATAAAGGAAGTATCCGCATCGGTCACCCCGTATTTTTTGAGAATGTCTTGTGTCAAAATAACACGTGCCGCTCCATGTTCATCGACTTCCAAGTTGTCGTAGACGTAACCTGTCAACTTGGCGATTTTGAAATCAATGGTATCCATCTGGCGAGACATCCTTGCGAAGTCAAAATCTTCCTGACGAAGTCGAGCAACAATTTCAAAAGTGCGTGAACTAGTCGCCGGATAAAGAAAACGTCCCGTATCGCCAACAATACCAGCATATAGCAGACGAGCGGTTTCCCCGTCCAATTCCAACTGACTTTGAAGGGCCAATTCTGCAATCATTTCACTGCATGAGCTAGCCTCAGTATTGACCCAGAGCAGGTCACCGTATGGCTCTTCATTTGGATGGTGGTCGATTTTAATCAGGAATTCACCCTGAGTGTAGCGGTCATCATCCACACGGGCTGTATTGGCAGTATCCGTTACGATAACCAAGGCCCCTTGATAATCTTGGTCTGCAACTACATCCATTCCTGCCATCCAAGCAAGATTTGGTTCCTCAAAACCGGTTACCTTGATGGTTTTTTCAGGAAAATTCTTCTGTAAGAGTTTCTGCAAGCCAACTTGACTACCAATGGCATCCGGATCTGGTCGTTTATGTCGGTGAATAATAATCGTGTCGTATTCGTGAATTTTTTCAATAATTTTACTGTAAATTGTCATAGCAACTCCTTTTCATCATTTTAGCATAAACTTCCCCTTTTGAAAATGATGGGAGTATGGTATAATAAGATTACTATGTAATTTGGAGGAAATTATGGCACTAGCAAAAATTGTTTACGCTAGTATGACTGGTAACACAGAAGAAATTGCTGATATCGTCGCCAGTAAGCTAGAAGAATTAGGTTTGGAAGTACAGGTTCACGAATGTACGACTATTGAAACTGAAGAAATCTTGGATGCAGACCTCATCGTGGTAGCCAGCTACACCTATTCTTATGGTGGAGACGGTGAGCTTCCAGATGAAATTGTTGATTTCTATGCTGACCTAGCTGACTTAGATTTGACTGGTAAGGTCTACGGTGTTTGTGGTTCTGGCGATACCTTCTATGATGACTTCTGTAGTGCAGTAGATGACTTTGATGTCATGTTGGGTTCACGTGGTGCAACTAAGGGTGCCGAAAATGTTAAGGTAGACCTTGCCGCTGAAGATGAGGATATTGTTAACCTTGAGGAATTCGCGACAGACCTTGTTGCTAAACTAGATACAATGAATTAACTGACAAACAGACTGGCTTATCAATAGGTCTAGTCTGTTTTCTTTTAGCCTTTTATTAAGATTGTACACCTATTGCTTGCAATCTTAATAGTTTTGATATATAATTAACTGGTTAAGTTTTTTTGAAAAGGAGAATTTTATGGCTAAAAAATCAAAAATGGCACGCTATCAGAGACAGTTGGAGTTAATCGAGCGCTATGCGGATTTACGTAAAAGTCTCAAAGAAAAAGGTGACTATCAAGCACTTCGAAAATTGCCTCGCGACTCAAATCCAAATCGACTGAAATACCGCGACCGGACTGATGGCCGTCCGCATGCTTATATGCGAAAATTCGGTGTGAGTCGGATTACCTTCCGTGAATTAGCCCATCTTGGTCAACTCCCTGGGGTTAAAAAAGCAAGTTGGTAAACATTCTTAACAAGGCTGGTTTTCCGCCTTGTTTTTTGCTATACTAAAAACCAACTGAAACAATATACGGAGGTTTATAAGATGAATTTGGATTGCATCCGCGAACAGATTAACACGATTGATAGCCAATTGGTTGAACTACTTGAAAAACGAATGGAGTTGGTCGACCAAGTTACAGCCTATAAACGAGCAACAGGTAAGCCTGTTTTGGATACCAGCCGAGAAAATGCTGTCCTTGAAAGAGTTGGAAAATTAGTTCAAAAGGATGATTACCGCTCTGCCATTCAAGCAACCTTCAGCGATATTATGGCGCAATCAAGAACCTATCAATCTTCCAAGTTAGCGAATCATGAGCAATAAGATGAAACAAGCCATCCAACTCCTTTTCTTTTCCAGCTTAATTGGAGTCGGTGCAGGAATTATCACCACACTTTTTGGGAAAATTCTACTAGGGATTGGAGACCTACGGTCTGAATATTTTACATATCTCATCCCCTTTCTGCCACTTGCAGGTGTGTTGATTGTTTTCATTTATCAAAAATGGGGGAGGGAAGTCCAAGCAGGCATGGGCTTAGTCTTCAAAGCTGGACAAGGGGAGCTAGTGCAAATTTCTCCAGTTCTCATTCCGCTCATCATCTCTACAACTTGGCTCAGTCATCTTTTTGGCGCTTCCGTTGGCCGCGAGGGGGTAGCTGTCCAACTTGGAGCCAGTCTCTCACACTGGTTAAAAAAACATGGTTTCACACACTTGCCCAAAGACATGATAACAAAGATTGGTATGGCCGCAGGTTTTGCAGGGCTATTTCAAACACCACTGGCTGCTGGTTTCTTTGCCATTGAGGTTTTAATCGTTGGCCAATATTCTTGGACTAGTCTCCCCTATTGTCTAGTTGCCGCTTTCACGGCTTCTACTACTTCCCATTTATTGGGATTAGAGAAATTTTCGCATGCCATCGCAACTACCTCATTCCATTTTATAGATAGTTTTAAATGGCTTCTGATTGCCATCTGCTTTGGAGTTGTCGGTAATTTATTTGCTTGGTTTCTGGCGCAAGCAAAAAGCATCTCAACTCGATGGCTTCCAAATCCTTACATTAAAATAGCTATCATGGGAGTTGGACTGACCGTTCTACTATTTTTCTTCCATCAAGGTCGTTATGCTGGTTTAGGAACCAATTTGATCGATGCCAGTTTAGCTGGGGAACAGGTGTTTGCTTTCGATTGGCTACTAAAACTCCTACTAACCTGTCTTTGTTTGGCTGCAGGTTTTCAAGGGGGCGAAGTTACTCCGCTCTTTGCGATTGGAGCAAGTTCTGGGGCTGTTTTAGCAGGATTACTAGGTCTACCAACTGAACTTGTTGTAGCTCTTGGGTATTGTGCCGTATTTGGAACAGCCACCAATACCTTACTGGCTCCTCTCTTCATTAGTTATGAAGTATTCGGTGCTAATATCCTGCCCTATGCTATTCCTGTACTTGCCATAGCTTATCTTATAAACAGAAAACAGACTATTTATGGACAGCAGTTGAGGAAATTCAATAATGCAAAAAAGCCTATCATTTAGGCTTTTTCGTATACTCTCCATCTCCCCTGCAGGAATTTTATAGCAAAACACGTTGTTGTATGTTTTAAAAAATACGCTGATTTTAGCTATTTTTGTTATATTTTTGACCTATCTATACTCATTTTTTAAAACTTTTGGGGCGAATTTGGGGCAGACGCACTAAAAAAACACTCCATAAATCAACTTCTCAAGACCTCTGGACAAGGTCTTTTTTTGTCCGCAAAAACGGAAATTTTGGGAAATGTCCGAGATAAAAGTAAGTATTTTTCTATCAAATTTTGAAAAAACGCTATTTTTTTGAAATTCGGGTAACAAAAAAAGCCCCCAGCAAACGCTGAGGGGTTCTGAAATACAATGATAGCGGTTGGGCGGCGTATCCAACATCTCAGGTACTCTCTCGAGTGCGTCAGGAGCCTTTCTGACCTCGCTATCACTATTTTAAATAATCTTTCTCGGAAATAGTTTTCAGACGCTCTTTGTAATTGACAAAGGTTGAAAACTTAAAACGTTTAGGGTCTGTTAGTTTGTGAATATCCTTATCCGATACAGCTTTATTAAAATCAACAATAACTTTAATAAGTTTATTGATAATCATTTTATCGTTATCCATCAACTTATAGTAGTCTGTCACCTCTCGCAATCGAAAGTTAGTATTCAAAAGATATTTCTTATCTTCCAAAATAAGAGATTTCCCTAAATCCAATCCTTCGACATACCCTACCCTGTTTGACGGGCGCAATTTATACTTTAACTGATACCTTTTTGGCATATAACTACGCAGGGGAATAAGGAAAGTCAATTCTTGGATTTGCACCAAAACAATCGCAAAACCACGACCTTTATTCAAGATTTTCTTACTTTGAAAATCATAATCCATAGCTTGGATAATATCAAAATCTTTACACATTTGTAAATCAATTTGACCAAGTTTCAATCTCTTACTCTTCATCTACACCTACCACAAAAAAATCCTACCAACGGGATATTGGCAGGACGCATTTCCAATGGGATACTTCTGTTAACGAGCGCGTCCCTCCGCCCCCTCATTGCCACAAGGCATGGGTTTAACGACAAGCGATGTCGGAACATAGAAAGGAGGTGTTTAAACCGTTTCTGTTCACAATTATTATTCCACACATCCCTATATTTTGTCAAGAAAAATCTTCGCAACCATTATTGACAAAATGGCTATTTTGACAATAATACACATGATATATTTATTTTCCATGTGCAAATCGAAATCATGCAAACCGTTGATACGACTGCGTTTGTCTATTTTCCAAGTAAATTCCATGTGCGAATTAATGTGCGGTTCCACTCTATTTCAGCAAACAAAAAAAGCCCAGCAGACCGCTGGGTTGAAAAACTATTTAAACGTACCATAAGGTACGACATTGCGCCGATTTGACTCCTCGCCTGCTGCTACATAGCGACGTACACCGCTATGGCTAACATACGATACCCAAATGTATCCATCGGCAATATAGACCGAATCATAATTAAACTGCTCGCCATTCGTGTACGTTGCCACAACTTTACCGTCTACACCAGGCTTGTCTCTGACATTGAGCAGAGATACTTTAACGGTCATTGTCCCCTGCTCGTCTTTGACCTTACCGAGATTACCACTGCTTGCCTGTGTTGCCACTGCAGTAGAGTCGCTGTAAGGTGGATAAAACCAGCCGACAAGGTTGCTAATTTGCTGACTAGAATACTGAGCAGGACCACCGACAGACAGATTACCAACTAGGTTCTGCTCAATAGTTTGGACAGTATTGCCACTGACTCCGATAATCAGACCAGTATGCCCATAGTTGATACCGTCACCTGCCCAGTAATTCTTGACAAAGATAGCCCCTGGACGTGGACGTTCTGAGGTGGGCATGTAATGCACCTCAAAGTCGTGCTGCTTGGCTGACTTTATCAAATCAATGGCATTGCCCCACAAAGGCTTGCCGAAGAATTTTCCGCAAATCCAGTTAGGTAGGTCTACACACTGCTTGCCGTACCAACCATCATAGTCTACACCTTGACCACGATTGGCAAGGTCTTTGGCAAAATTAACTACTTCATTTACCGTTGTCATTTGTCAGTCTCCTTCCAGGCATCGTTCATTTGCTTCACAGCTGATTCGATAAAGGTCTCCAACTGTGTTTCGGTCATGTAAATGTTGTATTTGGCAAGTTGACCTGTTACACGACGTTTAGCCATATCTAGCTTGTCTACATGCTTGTCCTGGTCTAATTTGGTAATCTGCTCAACTGCGTTGACGGCGTTCCGTGCCAGAATCTCTGTAATTTCGACCGCTCGCTTACCTCCCTTGGCAATCAGATACTTTTTGACCTCATGGACAATCATACCTCCAACGATAGCTAAGATACCTGTAGCAGACCCTATAATAATTTCTGTAAGTTGATTCATATCAATTCTCCTTCTTCAATGGCAACTCACAATATATGCCATACATAGTTTCAATTTCGCCATTGCCGCCTAAAATCTTATACGATTCAAACAACTTGGCGATTTCCCGACGTTCTTCAAGAGTTGTCCATCCTCGCTCGATGGCAGCGTCCAAATCGCGATAGAGGACATAACGACGACTACTACGGCTACTCGTTTTGAGATTTTTGACATCATGCTTAATCGCTTCACCAGTCGACTTGTTGTCATCCGCAACCTTTTGCAAAGTCGTTAGACGAGCATTGATAGCCGTTAGTTCGTTCTTATTGTTCGCTCCAATCTTTGCGATGGCAACCCCGCCAATCGCCGTCACTAATGTTCCAGCGAAAGGTGTTGCTGCATGCAAAATTTGGATAAAAAGATTTGGTTCTTCGACCATAGGCTACTCCTCGCTAATCAGTTCAGCCAAGATTTCCTCATCTTCAACCATCTTTGTGAGATAAGCCTTAATTTTATTTTTGATAATGTCTGAAAAAGGCAAATCTTTATATTTGATACGTCCTTCGAAAATTTCAATTGCGTAAAGTTTAATCATCATATCTGTTCTCCAATCTTTATTTTTAAATAAGTTCCAAGGCCTCTTCGACAACTTCATCATCAAATAGACCAGTTTGCAATAAATCTTCATCCGTAAGCAACCCCTTCCCATACAATGTCATAACGACCTGCAAGAATGCAGCACGGGATGACGCAGACACCGTGACCTGCTCTTTAACCTTTTCAAGATTCTTTGTAGCTTCTTCGGCAATATCATCAACCTTGGCAAGACGCTTGCCAATCGCATTGAATTTCTCATCTTCTGCTCTGTTTGGGAAATTGTCCTGATAGATTTTCTCGAGTGCCAACTCAAACAGTTCTGCATCTGACTTATCAATAGCTTCTTTATCGAAATAGATGGGATACATAGCTCCTTCATCATTGATAAGTAATACTCTAGTTTTCGGATGTTCCCCTTGCGCATATTCCAGTGATTTGTTTCCAAATTTTAACCTCATAGCTGTTCCTTTCTAACTTGGATATGGGTCGTTAGTGATGTATGTAATCGTGCCAGTATATACATGAGCACCCCCAGTCCCATTTGTTAACCTAATTTTTCCATCAGATGCGAAATGTAATATCGACGGTGATTTTGTGAAGCTACCTGAATTAGGTACAATGACCATGTGAGCCTCAGCTGTCGGTCGATACCCTAACGGGATAGTCTCAATCATTTGCCTATACTCAAAGACATCAATGTTGGTAATGCGACGATTAAGTGTGATAGTGACTAAGTTGTCCTTACGAGTCAATGTCGCGTTAAGTCCATACGGAAATCCCATCGTCAATGTCTTTAGTGGTTTTTCTTGCAGCATTGGATGATTTGTTTGTGGAGTTATTTCAACCCAAGGATACCATGTGGCAGAGCCATTTGAGGACTTGTAATTGCCAGCATGTCGTCTGTACACCTTCCATCCGCCACTCCAAGACCTAGCAATCTGAAATATATCTGTAGTAGCTCTGTATGTTTCAATCCAGCCATAGTTTGAAGGAAAAGGACTGTTTGCACAGCCTGGATTTATCCAACGTGTGCCATTGTTAACATGAGTATTGACATCCGTATTGTAAGCGTAAATAGTATTACCTTCGACATTTGTCAATTGATACTGTTGTATCTGCTTACCACCTGCATAGATATTACCTGCCACATCCAATGACCCCGCAGACCCATTCTCTGCAATTTTACCCACACCAACCCTACCATCTTTGTCATAACTCATCACAACACTTTCGGTTGCTACGGTTGCTGAAAATTCAACACTTGTAAATTTATCAGACAACGTACCTATGATAGTAAATGACTTATTAGCTGGATAATTACCTGCCATATTAGCCGCTGAATTACTTAGAGTGTGCTGAGTTGTCCAACTGCCAGACGCACTACCATTGTCAGCTGTATAGCTGGTACTACCTAGAGGGGCAACCTTGAATGACAATGTCATGATGTTCTTTTGGCTACCAGATAGCGTAATTGGTGCTATCTTAGCGTTTCTGACAATCTGAATGATATTGGGTGTCTGTCTCGTTCGCTGTGCTGTAAAGCTCAAAATAGGAGCAAAATACTCAATAACGTTGATAGTGACATCCCTAGTATCCGACCATCTACCACGGCTATCTACGACCGATGCACGGATAGTAGCGGAACCATTAAAGTTCATTATACCCAACGTACCACCGTTTGAGTTTGTAACTAAGTTTCTATTTACTATCTCTGCCTTATATCCTGTAATAGTTGAACCATACGTACCAGCATGTCCATTAAATGTTACTTGGATATTAGAAATAATCTGCAAGAAATTGTTGCCAGACAACAGACTTCTCGCCACTCCATTAGTGTCTGTCAGAGTAACGCCAGAAAATGTAGGTTTCATACTTGTTGGCACGTTGGCTGTAAACGCGACCTGTTGCGTGCCTGTCTTGGTACTACCAGAATAGGTGTCAACAAAGATTGTCCCTGTGCCACTTGTTGCGTTTGGGATGTCGTTCGCAAAATCGAGTGGGATAGTCCAAGTTGTAGACATATCTACATTACTTGCTATTGTTCCTTGTTTATTGCCCCAAGCATATCTAACAGTATGCTTAAAACTAGAACTTTGACGGTGGATGTTGATAGTAAGTGCACTACCAATAACCCCAGAGCTAACACTTACAGAACTGGAGCGTGGGATAGTGGTCAAGCCATGAAACCAGCTCCCTGAGGCGTTACCAAAGTTCAAAGTTCCATAGCTGATATTACTCATATTAGAACTCAAACTAATTCCTGCTGATTTTGTTCCGTCAGTATTGTGACCTACTCGAAATTGTACTGAGCCCAAATGCTTTTTGGAGCCATTGAGGTATAGAGGACCTACGGCAATAGTTTGAGATTGACCATCACAAGTGACGGTGACGGTATTGCCGTAAGTATTACCAAACTCAATGTTCCACCCTGTGTCCATTCCTATCCAAACATCGACCTTAATGACTGAGCTATTTCCAGCTATGTCTTGGCTAACCGTTGAGGATGAACCTTCAAGATAGCCTCGCCAGTTTCCTGAGTATCGAAAAACTACCATACTTTCAAATTTTCCTTTCTACCCAACATACCGTATGACATTCATATCAGCGTTGAGATGATATTGTTCTGTGCGGAACCGTCCAATCTGTACCGAAGCGGTGAATATACCGTTATCGATATGGATAACACCTTGTGAAATATACATAACTTCTCTACCTGCAGAGAACATTGAAATCCGGTCATGACTAACTTTAATGGTTGAACTTGCATCATTCTTACCGATAATCAAACCCTCGTTAGAGCTTGACATATAAGTATCAATAAATGTTTTCAGCTCTTTAAAACCGCCAAACTGCGTAACCAGCAACTCAATCCGTCTGCCCGCCTCCGCCAAATCCGCTTCTGCTTTGGCTTGGCTATCAGCATTTGCTTTTACAAATGATTGATAAGCTTTCTCGAGGTCACTAAGCGCATCCATAGATGCCTTTGCTTTAAGCTCTGCATCAAGTGTCTGCGCCCGCTCGTTTAGTGCATTGAGCTGCTCTTGGGTCAATGCTTGGTCGGCTTTTGCGTCGATACGTTTTTCAACATCGGCCTGCGCTTCGCCAAACGTTGTCGCAACTGTTCCTTCCTCTAGTTGCGGCTTGGTCAAATATAGGATGGAATTTGTAGTAAAGTTGTAAGCGTAGATATAGATTCTGACTTCTCTGTTGAAATCAATATCATCATTTAATTTTAGATTGCCAGATACTCTATGCCACTTGTTAATCGTAGATATATCGATTGTCGTTAGCCCAGAATGGAAATACTGCTGTCCCCTTTTATTGAAATAATAGATACCAAACCAAATTTTAGTACCAACACCAGTAGCAAAAATGTCTGCGGAGAAAGTATATTTACCCACTCTAAGGTCGCTTGCTTGCAATGTTTGGTAAAGTGCTTTCCAGTTGCGCTGACCATTAGACTCATTAAATTCAATAACTGGTCCGGTGCCATTAAATGATTCACGATAAAACGCATGATAAGATATTGTTGGATTTGTGATTCCACTGTTGTACATACTACCCCAATTAGGAATCTCTATATTCTTGTAGGTAGTACCTCCAACCGTAAATGTCTCAGAGCGCTCTTTCGGGTTCGAGAAAGTGGCGTTCCGTAAAATGTTCCGTCCACCAACCTCAATCTTCGCCCATCTATCAGCCCAGCGATACTTTGTCTTATCTGTACTATCAGCTTGGGTATAGTCTGAATAGTGGCCAATATACCGCTGACCATTATCCGACGTGGTCAGACCTGTGCCGTCTGCATTATCAGAATAAGCCCAATGAATGTACGGAGTTCGACCGTCTTCCCCCTTAGGTCCAGGAACACCATCTTTTCCATCCTTACCTTTCCATGGAGACCAACGATAAGAGCTAGGATTGGTGCTATCTGTGGCATTAAAATCTTGATACATGCCGATGTAAGCTTTTGTATGATCTGTCTGACTAAATCCTCCGCCAGTTGCATTATCCGCATAAGCAATATGTGTATATTGCGTGCGACCATCAGCACCTTTAGGACCAGCTATCCCCTGGTCTCCCTTAGGCCCCTGAAGGCCTTGGATTCCCCGTGGACCTTGCGGACCTGCAGGCCCCTGTAGTCCTTGTGGACCTGTAGCCCCTCGGTCCCCCTTTGCGCCTGTAGGACCTATTTCCCCCATCTTAGCCACTGAGTAACCAGTTTCTGAAGTATTATCCGTATATGCCCAAACGGTTTTTGTCCACAAAAATTGACCGTTAGGGACGCTTGGTACCTGAGATGTCCATGACGTTGGCTGAATTGTGCCAGATGTCGATTTTCCGTAAGTAATCGTCGTTGAACGAATACCTACTCCGTCCTTACCAGCGATACCATCACGGCCAGTGTTTCCGTCACGACCAATACGAGAGACAGTGTAGCCAGTCTCCGTGTTGCCGTCTGTATAAGTCCATACCGTCTTAGTCCAAAGATAATTGCCAGGGGCAACAGTCGGAACTGCCGCAGTCCAACCAGTCGTCGGCGCCGTGGTCCCATTTGTTGAACTAGCATAAGTGACGGTCGTTGAACGAATACCCACTCCGTCACGACCTGGAAGTCCATCAGCCCCTCTTTGTCCAGGGTCTCCTTTGGGCCCGACTCCACCATCTCGACCATCCAATACGTTTACAAACGTCAGCTCATCAACCGCTACCTCATCGTTACCTATGTATGCTGCCACCGTCAAAGTAGATGTATCTGTAACATCTGCACCACGGACTGTGTAGGTCATCCCCGTTTTCACAGCGCCATCCAAAGACCAGCGCCAAGTCACGTTGGCAGTTATTGGTCTACCGCCCTTGTAAAGAGTGGGTGTCACAATGGATTGACCAATTCCATTCTTGAAAATAACGCCATTATCAGTAGCCAGTTTGATAAGGTAGGGTTTAGAAGCTTCGAATAGTTCTTGCCAACGCTCCTGAATACCACTTGACAACTTGCTTTTAAGCGCTCTGACATTGTCAAATACAGTCTTATTCGTACTTGGCTTAGTGAAACTAATAGTTTGTTCTGAAACGCGCACTTCTAGCAACAAAGCGGGATAGAAATCTCCGTTGTAGACCTTGGCGGTATCTCCTATCTCCAAATCAACATAACCATCAATTTCATAAGTAACCGACGGATAAGCTGAACGCATTAACTCTTTGTAAGCCTGTGTCCTAAGTGTTTCCTTGCTTTTAGTATCCACAGTAATATCTTTGCGAGTATATTTATCACGATTGCCAGTAGAACCCGTCCATGTGGATGGGTATTTCTGCATAGAAATAGGAGCGTAGAGCATATCTCCTTGTTGGAAAAACTCCACCACTCCATTTTCATTTTTTACTTCCCAAGGTCCTAACCCTGCGATGGTTATTTCTTGACCGTTTTCGCCTTGTGCAGTCGGTCTAATGGCATTGACAATCAAATCCGTTTTATCAATCTTACGCTTAATAGAACGAATATTTTTGCCTTTTTTCAAAATAATGTCGGACCGAACTTTTCCAACACCTTGATGTTTATCATCGTGTTCTCGATAGACGTTCAAGATAAAATCTTTGATAGTCCCGTTAGCGTTCAGTTTAACCTCAAAGTCGACCTCTGCATCAAACTTATTGGCCAGCGATAGAATACGGTTCAACTTGGTATCTTGACCTTCCCATCCAAGTGTGCGTTTTTGGTCTGAAATTTCGTTAACACCAATTCGTAAAGTCGCAAATTCCAACAAGCCCATAACATCGCAATATTCTTTGAATGTACGAGCTTTGTCAGATTTGAATGGATTGGTGTATTCGTTAGTCAATTCCAAGTTCAAATCTTTACAAGTACAGGTAATGGTATGTTCAGTCTCTTCAATAGTCATGACATTAAAGAGATATGTCCGTCCTTTGTACACAAACGAAACGAAAGACCGATCATTCAGTGCATTTGTGGTTTGATAAGGGACAACATCCGTCTGGATAGTTTGTTTAAATACAGTAAATTCAAAAAGGCTACTTGCTTTACTCAGATAACGCGTCCACTTATCGTTGTAAAAATTCAAAGTCCCCTGTTTATTGTTATCAATAAAGGCAACTTTTTGTAAATTGTTATCATGAATCGTTAAAATCATCTATAGGTGCCTTTCTTCTATATTTACAGAGACGGTCGGAGTCTTTTGAATAAAGCTAGACAACAAAATCTCTAATTTAGACTTACCAGGCGGAATAACCAAATCCCAGCCAGACCCATCTACAACCTGATGATTTGCGGGTAGTCCGTCAATTGTAACCAAGTCTTTTTCGACATCCAACACTACGGTAGAACCAATCTGAAAACGATTAGGAACATCCACAGTTCCGGTCACAAAATCCTTGCGATAGACTATACTGTCTAAATACATGTGATGGATATGTGGGTGACTTCCCAAAGCGCCTAAAGCGACGTGAATCTTGGCAGATTTCCGACCTTTGATTTCAGGCACATAGAATTGAGGATACGAACCCCACCAATGAACTTGTAACATATCATCACGTCTTAGAATATCCGCCCAACCTCTCTCTGCATTGAATGGATTGTCGCTATCTAAATGCGTGCATTTAAACGGCCAACTCCTCAAAATCTTGTATCCACTACGCCCATCTGAGACAAGCAGATTAAATTCCGAGTCTACACCGTTTCCACGTTTGAATGTTTCGACACCATACAAAAAACGGCCCTCTGTATCAGAAACCGTTAATTTGATAAAACCTTTTTGCATGACACTTCCTGCCCAGAAGATTTGCCTCCACCAAATATACTCATTCAAAGCACCTCTATCACTACTACTGTCCAGCGGAATTCCCCAAGTAATAGAACCTGCATGATGCGGGCCAGAACCAGCACCTCGACTCCCCATAGCTAAGTGCGGGCGACCAAACTCATTTTTTATATACAGTTGAGTGTCCAACGATTGCGATAAATCATTGAGAATAGCTGTATTTTTTTGACCCTGCGCAAAGCCTTTGACAATACCATTGTTAGAGACATAATCGAAAAGAATTTCCGAACGCTTGTACGTCTCCGTATCCGCTTCTTCTCTGTCTCCGATTTCTAGAGCGGTGTTTAGGTTTACGATGCCGATATAGCCGTTTTCGGAGTTGTGTTTTACCGTAATGACAGGAGGAGCGGGTACATTGCCGTTATTCACTAAATCAAAGACCAGTTTCCCATTCTCTTCTCTTGGATTGTCAAAACGTTTATAGGCAGTCGAATGAGCGACGCCGTCAGGGATTAGAAATTCTATTTCCCCCTTTTGATACCAACTACGAATATTGTCTGGTTCAATCTCACCAGTAACTAACGCCAGATAATATTTATCGGGTTCATCAGAAAAGGTTAAGCGCGCCACCTCGTCAGTTCGAAATACACCGGCTAATTCGTGCTTAACACTTTCTAAATTTGTCCCTTTAAGAGTAAAACCGACTTTGATAGTTTTAGGACCTATTTTTATATCATGTACGTTAACACCAATAGCTGGAGCGTCATTTGTTGAGACACTCCTACTATTGCCGATAGAACGTTTAATATCAGTAATGCGCATGACTTGCGATAAATCATAGCCATTAAAAACAACTGATAAATTTGTCATTAAATCCTCCTTAACATCATATCGATTTTATCTGCTGGACTCTGATAGTGAGAGAGTTTTTCTCCCAACCTGCCTACCAAAGTTCCATCCTCAAGCACCATGTAAACAGGTCTTTGCAAAGCTTCTTCTGCAATCTCCAATGCACGATTGACTTGTTCTTTAGATTTATCAAACACATGTTCGATTTTTTCGGTCACAGTATGCTTGCTACTACTTCTTACCGTCACTTGACTAGCCAAGCTCTTATCCAATCCTAGTGACACTTCTGGTGCAGTAATCGTAACTGACTGTTTCAGTTTAGCCATTGTACGTTCAAGGACATCTTTATCTGCTTCGATACCGACCGCGATACCTTGAGGAATAAATCGCCCGACTTCATCTCTCATGACACGAGACGGAGAGTGAATATCTAAAGCACGCTTAATCGTAGAAGTTACTCGACTTGCCACAGAATTAGCGGCAGCGATAGCAACTCCAGCATTAGCTTGGATACCGCCTGCCAAACCTTGCATCGCCATTGCTCCAATTTCCGAAAATCTACCGCTGATTCCTGAAAAAGGTTCTCTCAATTTAACTGCTAGATTCTTCACTTTGCCAACTGGAGAATTAGTGCCGTTAGTGATACCATTCGCAAGACCTTCCGTGATATGCCCACCAAACTCGGTAAACACTCTTGAAGGCGAGTGAATACCTAGATTTTCCTTGAACCCTTGTTGTATTTTTGTCCCCACAGACTTCGTGGCTTCTACAGCTTTAGCAGAGCCATTTTCTATTCCTACTGCCGCACCGTTAAGGACTTCTTCGCCCAACGAAGCAAAATTGGCATTTGCTAGTTCAGCTTGCAAGCCGCTTGTTATATTGGTTACTAGACCTTTTACCTTATCTGGTATCTCTACACCGGCAGAGTCCATAACGCTTCCCATAGCGTTTTTAGCCGCTTCTGCGTTAGTTCTAAAATTCTCTTGCAAGACCGCCAACTCTTCATCGGTCGCATTAACAAAAACCTGAGTTTGCGCAGCGCCTTCTGGACCCATTTGACGTAACTGCTCTAAGACTCCCTGGTCAACACCACGTTCTGCCAAAATAGCAAGGTTAGAGGACCACTGTTCAATAGCGGCACGGTTCGTCTCTAAATTAGCATTGATTTGTTCAATCGATATAGCCGATTTTTGCTCGATTGCGTCAAACATACCTGTCGTTGTTTCAAGTAGCTCGCCATACTTAGAACGCATATTATCAATAGCTGTTTTTTGTGCTTCTGACATATTTTCATAAGCAATGACTTGTCGATTTGTACCATTTTCGGCTGCAGCAGCCATTGCTTCGGCTGCTGCTTGCTGGACTGCAGAAGTTTGCTCGTACTCAGTCTGTAAAGCAGCCTGAGTTGCTTGTAGTTCAAGTTCCTGTTCGTTCAGCTTTTTCAACTCTTCTCGTCGCTTAGCGTCTGAAACATCAGAAGCGTTGTTCCACTCCGTACGCAACTTGGCAATCTCAGCTAATTGCGCTCCAATATCAGCACGTTGTTGCTCAATATCCAGCAAGTTTTTTTGGCTAGTTTCCCATGTACTCTCAGCCTCCATTGCAGATATACGAGCGTTAATCTGTTCGGCATTGTGCGACAACGAATCCGTGTTTTTATCGTAGGCCAAGTTCAAACCTTCCACAGAGTCATTAAGTGTCTGAATCTTCTTCTGCAAATTCTTCTTATCGGCGGCAGACTTATTCTCTTTTTGTGAAAGAGCGACAATTTCCGCAGAAAGTTTTTTATACGATTCACGATTAGCTTCCACGTCTTGTAGGCTATCTTTTCGTGCTACTGCACTATCTTTAACAGATTTCTTTAGATTGTCTGTGCTTTCTGCCAACTCCTCTTGCGCTTTAGACAGACGCTTAGACTCTTCTGATTCCCTTGTCAGCCATTGCCATAACGCAACACCAGCACCGACTAACAATCCGATACCTGCGATTACCCAGCCTATAGGACCTGTTAAAGCAGTAAGAGCAACATTAAACGCCGTTACAGCTGCGGTGCTTGCAATGGTTGCAAAAGTTTGAATACTAATAGCTCCCGTTAACAGACCATGAACTAGAACACCCGCTGACATAGCCTTATATTTCAACATTTCGGCTGTAGTGTTGGCATTAGTTGCAGCAGTAGATAGTACAGTGACAACTTGCTCCGCAGTCATCGCTTTTGTTTTCAAAGCATGGGCTAGAGCAGACATTTTCAACACGCCTAATTGTTGCATTCTAGCTACAGTTTCTGCCATTGTCTGTGTTTTGCTAACTGCTTGCACCGCAAGGAGAGATTTCATAGTTGTGGCTTGCATACCAGCGGCTGCGCTTGTTTGGATAAGCAGTACCCGCAACTTCTCGATACCGCTAATAACCGTATTAGCTGCCCTCATCGCCAAAATAGCTGAGCCTAAAGTTATCAATACGGGGGTCAAGGCTTGTGCTGTATCAATACCTTTATCCAAAACACCAAACAAAAAAATGAATACAGGAGTAGAAGACTTGATTGCACCGTTTACAACTTTGAAAGCAGCAGTAATCACTACCTTCATGCTATCGAAGTGCTCTGCGATAGTTTTTCCTGATACTTCTTTAGATAAATCATCTAAAGCTTTAATTGTCCCAGCTACACCACGGACAACTGCGTTTTTTAAGTTATTAAACGATGTAGCAATCCCTTTACTGTTTTCTCGAGCTAACTCCGCAAAACCTCCTACCCCCTTGTCTAATTCAACTAATCTGTTTGAAAATTGATCAAAGGTAATTTGTCCGCTCTTCAAAGCTGCATAAAAGTCACGTTGTGCGGATCTTCCTGCAAATCCAAAACTTTCAGCAGTCTTTTGTAGAGCATACGGCATTGTTTCTTGCAACGTCTTCCATGATTGCAAGTCCACTGTCCCCGCAGATAACATCTGGCTAAACTGGTCTAGACCACGACTTGCATCTGCACTTGAAGCGCCTGAGGCAAGGAATGCGTTATTCAAGGCTAGTGTAGTATCTGTAGATTTCCGAAGATTTCCCGTAATAGACGTCAATCGTTGAGCTGTACCCACAACCTCATCCAGAGTTGTAGGTAGCCCGTCAATGCCATTTGCGAGCTTGTCTGTTGAACTAGCAACATCTTCTGCACTATGGCCCATCGCTTTCATAACTCGAGGGAATTTTTCCAATGTATCAAATCGTTTAATAGCTCCATCAAGCGAGCTAACCAGTAAATCGACACCTTTTTTAGCTAAAGAGAAAACCGCTCCGCCCAAAGCGAAGTTCTTGAGGGAAGTAGAGCCTTTTTTGCCTTTTTCCGCAACCTTATCCAGTTCATTATTTAAGACCTTGACTTGCTTACCATCAACATCAACTAGTATGGTTACCTTTCCATCAGCTGCCATCTTCTTCCTCCTCTCCGTCATCTAATCGATATTTAGCTTGTAGCTGTCTCATTTTCTGTCTATAGTCAGAACTTTCACCGCTACTTGGTTTCCATGCGCGAATTTGCACGATTTGTTGCATAACCGTATTATCTGGTAAGGAATTAAGTAGAGCTTTAAATTCTTGCCACGATAGTTGATTCTGAACTTTCAACAAATTAATTCCATAAGCTTGTAAAAAACTAGCATAGATGTATTCTGCGTCTTTCTCTAAATCTATTAGACGCGGACCTGTTTCCTCATTCTTGATTTGAGGCATCGGATTCCCTTGCCTGTCATACTGCACTTCGTCGTCTTCTTGACTATCAATAAAATGCTTACGAATGTGTAGCCACAAATCAATTGCAAGAGAAAACTCAACATCAAAATTACCTGTAATAATACCGACACAAGACTGGACTTTATCCAAGTCAGACAACAAATCATCTCGTAGACAATCAAATGTATCTAAGACTTTATTAAAAGATAGGTCTAACGGATAAACGACACCATCAAATTCGAAACTGTCATAAAGAGGGTCATTTAATCTCATTTGACCACCTA
Source organism: Streptococcus suis 10581 (assembly GCA_000440235.1). GTDB lineage: Bacteria > Bacillota > Bacilli > Lactobacillales > Streptococcaceae > Streptococcus > Streptococcus suis_F. The sequence continues at coordinate 26,418 of ALKQ01000020.1, forward strand.
CTTCTTAGCAGTTTTAGATTTTTTCTTATATTTGTTGATACGTTCTTTTACAATGTTTTCACGCTCAATTTTCAACTCAGACAATTTCGCTTCAATCAATGTAGCTACCTTTTCAAGCGTTAAATCTAATGCTTGATGGTCTGGAAATTCTGCATATAATTTCTTGAATGTCCCGTCACCAAAGAGTAGATCATACTGAATTTCAAGTAGTTTTTTCTCTAGGTCGATAGCTCCAATCAAGGTGTCCTTAGTAATACCTTCTTCTAAGCTATTATCCAAATTCGCTTCGACGATTGATTTTTCAAACTCTGCCAACCGTTTTTGAGCTTCCTGTTCCAAATCGAAGAAAGTCACTAAAAATTCATCGGAAGTATCAAACCAAAGTTCTACCGGCCCAATACTGACTGGAAAACCGCTACGAACAACATCAACACTGATACCGTTTGCCATATCTTCTCCTTTTCAATAAACAAAAAGAGAGGTACAAGACCCCTCTAGCCACCTACTGGCACAGACTCTTCCGGAATAGAGTTATAGGAAATCTTACATCCAAACTTCTCGTACTCAGAAGCTGCCCCAGAACCTGCAATAATTTCGGTTACAGTCGCAAGTCCGACCCACTCTTTCTTCTTATCAGCAGATACGACTTTGTGCCAGACAAGACGGTCGTTTCCTAATTTGAGTTTCAAATCAGCGATATGCTTCTGCGCCTTGTCTTCGGGGTCGTACAACCCTTCAAATGAATAGGCAACTTTTACACCAGTAACGACCGTTTCCTCTGTCCCATCACTGTCGTAATAGGCCTGTTCATCAACTTTTTCGTCTGTATCATCCGTTACATCAGAAATCCATCTAGCCAATTCAAGCCATGCGTCTATGCTTGGTTTGGCGTCAATGGATGTAAACGGTGCAATAAAATGCCCACGCAGTGCGTTCTTATGCTTTGCCATATGATTAATTCTCCTTTAATTGTGTTATATTTACTTTTGCGTTTAATAAAAAGACAAGCCACCCTTGCTCATGAACCTCATTCATAAACGGACGACTCGTCACCTCTATATCTTCTAATTCAAAGCTCCCGTTAGCGCTAGGCAGGTCTTCTAGAACCTCCAAAAGACTCGCTATCTGCCAAAGAGATTCCTCAGCTAATTGACCTTGTTTAGACTTAATTGCAATCTCGATATTAAGTGTTAATTCTCTCGTACCATCGTAGTATACCCTTTTCACCGAGCTGCCTGGCAGAGTATAGACAACCAAACTTTCTTGGTCATCTAAATACCCTATTTTCATTTGAAAGGGCAAATTCAGGTTTTCGTTAATATGTTTTTTAAGTTGATTAAGAAAGTCCATTAGAAACCTGCTCCTTTCACAAAACGCTGAACCCAATCCGTCATGTGGATTGCTTTAGCTTTTTCGTCCCAACGTTTTCCAGTGCCTGGCGTTGTATACTTCCTGAAAGTAACAATTCCATTTTTACCGTAGAACTGTGCTCTAGCGTATACCGTATTCCATGATACCTCTTTCCCGTCACGAGACATATGACCAGAAGGTCTCAAATGTCCCTCTCGGTTAGGTACGTATAGGTCACTATCTAGCAAAATTTGGCTAGACATCGCAATGTGCCCTCTACGAATATTGTGGTCGCTCAGTTTCTTTTTTGCCCCCTTCAAATCAATTTGAATCGAAATAGACACTACAGTACCTCCAATTCTACTGAATACAGCGCGTCTTTAAATGGTTCCTTATTTGGAATAACATTGACGATAACATGGTCAACTCCATCAAAACGAAGTATTGACTGTTCTTTGAAATTAGGTAACGGAGTAGTCAATCCTTGGTAACATAGCACAACTGCTTTATACTGGATTTCCTTGCTCTTTCCGTTCCAAGAATATTTCGATGAGCGGTCGATTCGCACATGGTGAATTGTCTGTTCATCACCATACTCTCGTTTGTTATAATCGCCTTCTCCGATATACTCCAAATAGCCGACAGTTTCATTCAAGATTTCTATAGGTGGCTTTGGCATTCTCATATCAAATCCCCCTATAGAGCAAGCCGGTCCCTGTTAAACAACCGTAGACATCTTGCGCCACCAATGGTACTGTCCTAGAATTACCAGTTCCTGTCTTTCCGGATTTTGAAATAGAAGTACGGCCAATACTGATATGTTCCGGTTCACGGTTTAATCCTTCAAAGGTATCTGTTTCCATATCGGAAAAGTAAATCAGTTGCATACAGATGGCTTTTTTAAACTGCTTGGCTCTAAATTTTACAGGGTCATCTTCTAGTTTATGTTGTTGATAGTATCGATTTGTCAACTGATCAACAACTTCCTCAGCTTTAGAAATAAAGCGACTATAGCTCTCGTGAGCGACCCTGTCAGAGCCGAGAATTTCAACAACTTCTTCAAAGGTTAAGAAATTCATGTCCTTCACCCTTTCTAGCTATATCACTCAGAAACCGATTCTGTTTTACCAACTTTGAGGGCATTGACAAGCTCTACCTCATTTCCGAAATAGAGCTTTCCTGCCTCGTTAATTTCATCGGCGCGCTTTTTTGTCAGTTCTACAACGTCTCCGATTTCACATAGAAGACATGTATCCTTATCTATATAAGCTTTCTTTACAGTGTATTTAGGCATCCGTCATCTCCTTTCTTACACAGAAGGAGCGAACGTGATTTTAACTGCCTTTTCAGCCTTATAAAGGTATACACCGTAATGTTTGTTCGCAATAATAGCGTTAATCAAGCGCTTCTTATCACGGTCAGTTTCCACCATGGTTTCACGTTTCAACATAATTTTCAGAGCACCTTCACGGACCAAGAAACCTGTCCCTTTTGGACATTTACGAGAACGTACAATCTGCACCCCTAGAATTTCACCATACACCCCAGAAACGATACGACTTGCACCAAGTTCCGTTGCAGATAGCCATGTCTTGCCTGCATCAAGTCGTAATGCAGAAGCATCTGCAGGGTTCAAAACTAAAACGGTTGGTGTATCATCTTCGTCATTGAAAATATCAAGCGCTTTAGACAGACCATCGACCGTGATACTTGCCGTAACGGTCTGAGTAGATCCTTGAAGAGCTACCAAAACGTCCGCGTCTACTTTATGGTCAATAGCTTGAACGATTTGTTTAGCCGCTTGACCTACTGGGTCGCCATAGCCAGAGAGAATCGCTTCGTCTGTGATTTCTACAGATTTACCAATCTTCTTGATGGTCATTTTGGTTTTTGTAAAACCAAGTTGAGTAACTGGAATTGGTTCACCCTCGGCGACTTCTTCCGCATCGCCAATGTAGTCCCATTTTGGCACGGTCAAAGTTGTACCTGGTTGACCTTGTAAGGTTGTGTCTACTTCTGCAAGTGGTGCAAATCGGATAGCTTTCCCGATTTCTGCATCAATCATATCCGCTAGAACCTCAGGGTCTAGCATTTGTTCCATTTTTGTTAATCCTGTTGCCATATTAGTTTCCTTTCAGTTGTTCATATAATTTAGGGTTTGTTTGCTTGAGTTCAAGGCGCTCCATATATGTCATTTCCTTAAATTGGTCTTTTGACACATCTGTCTTTGCGCTTGCACTCGGGTTATCTACCACCGTAAAAGTAGGTTTCTTCTCGGTAGTATTTGGAGCAGTTGCAAATTGAGGATATTTACCGACAACTTGCTTAATTGCTTCATCGATCGTCGTATCTTCATTGACTAAACGTTCCGATAAAGCAATAACATCGTCAACAGAGTCAGCATTAACACCTTGAGTCAAAGCTGACAGTTTGGCTTCAAGTCGTTTATTCGCATCTAAAACTGATGCCAATTCCCTATCTTTTGAAGCAAGTAGTTCTGTCTGCTTATCTGCTTCAGTTTTTTGCGACTCTTGCCAATCTTCATAAGCTTTCAGAGCTTCTTTGGCGGATTCTACATCAGCAAAGCCTAGGTCTTTAATTGCTTTAGCATACCCACTTTTGTGCTCTTTTTTACCCACACGATTGACATCTTCTTGGCTGAAAGTCTTTTCAGCTACTTCTTCCACGTTTTCGGTAGCGCGGTCTACTGTTTGTTCTTCTGCCATTCGGCTATCCTCCAATGCTCAGCGATTGGTCGCTTATATTTCCGTTCTTTAACGCCTGCGGATAAAGGCATAAAGAAAACCGCATCGAATTCGACACGGTTTACAGTAATTTACAGTTGTTTATAGCAGTCTTTCCTGCTGTCAAGATGAGTGACCACCTCCTTACCGTTTCCAAAACGGCTTCTTAGTATTACTATTGGCCACTTGCTTCTCGATTTTGTCAAATCTCGAATTCGTAGCCTGTGCATTGCGTTCGACGGTTGAACGTAGCTCGGCAATTTCATTTGCCTGTTTGGCGTTTTCATCAAGTAGACTGTTAATGATGTTCAATGCAATATCAACAGCTTCTTTAGTTCCCTGAACTTGTTCAATCAGTTCACGTTTCTTCTTCATACGTTTATTCATTGTGCACCTCCTTTCTATTTTTTCTGCAACAAAAAAGCACCTGATTTCTCTAGGTGCTAGGATTTTACTAATTGTTTTGCTTTTTCGTAATACGGTTTAAGGAACTCTATAAAACCTTGAGTATCGTTTGTGTCGTGTTCTTCAAGGAACATGAAGAATTCATAATCACAAAATAAATCAAACATTTCAGGATTTTCTTTGTCCCACCCCTCCGCGAACTCTTCATCTTCCCCCAGTAAGGCATTGAAATCAAATGAAAAGTCCCAAAAATCTTCAAGTTTACCACTAATCGCCTCTTCTAGCATAGATAATGCTTTTTCACTGTGCTTCATACGGTGCAAATCCTTTCATTCGTCTTGTCTTCATCATTGTTACTACAATACCCGTATCAGGTTCTGTGATATAGAGGATACTGTTATAGTACCTTGCAAGTCTGCCATTCTGCTCTGATACATAGTTAGGAGGTAGAGAAAAAGCAGCTCTAACTGTCTCATAGTTGTATACGAACGTTCCGTTTTTGCGTCTCATACGCTCTATGTAGCGGGCTATCGCATGGTCTCCAAATACTATCCCATCTTTTTTGAAATTAAAGTAAGCTTCTACCGCCTGTTGCTTCTGCTTCTCAGTCAGTTTTTCCTGAATTTCTCCCTTGAAGTAGCTGACAATCCTATTGTCATATCTCAGAGACTCCCTTTCAGAGCTACTTAACGACTTGAAATCACTATAAGACTTGGGTGCTCTATCCCCTAAATTTTGTAGTATACCAGAATACTCTTTTTTCAACCGATTGTCAAGAACTTCGTAGGTATTTTTATACGTTTCCGCATTTCTGATATAACCTTCCCGGTTAATATTACGATACAAAAATCTGTGGTCATCAAGATATGTTTTATATTGACCCTCTAGAGTCAATCCTCTTAATTTATATTTTTGAATAAGCTCCTTGTCACCGATTTCACGAGCAATACGCAATTTTTCTTTATTCTTGCGTATTTCTCTTTCAAAGGCTCGTTGCTGAGCTTCTGCTCTAGCATTGTCCTCTGCTTGTTTCTGGGAGATACCTTTGAGATGATTCGGCAAATCTGGTTTCTGGTTGACCCCGACAATAAACGGTGTTAAGTAGTGGCCGCAGTTTATACCAAGACAACCTCCTGCAGTTCCATAACCGTAATCTAGTAGGCTTAGCACCCTAGTTCCATCTGCTTCAAACGCAGGACCTTTTGTGACAATCTGGTGTTGCAGTGGAGAACACATAGCTCTAGCGCTAGATTTCATCGAGTAGTAGAATGTTTCAACCCCAAACTCCTCTGCAGGACGTTCTCTCATATCTCGATAAACTCTTAGCGCTGTCGTTTTTATTATAGTCTTTGCATAAGTATCTGCACGCCAACGCCGACCTGCTTTATCAGTAAAACCATAGAAGCCTTTGTCACTCCATTTTGTTAGAGTATCGTTCAGTGCCTGTTCTGCGGACTTACTACCTGATACCACGCTTGCGACTGTCTGTTCAATGATAGACTTATAAACGTTCTGCACACTTTGAGGTAAACGAGTATTGATTAGATTTCCAAGTTCTTGCGTTGTCTGATTGGCGTAAGATTCCAGTGCTTCCTTTACAACATAGCGCTGAGGCTCTATATTTTGACCTGTATCGCGTTTTAATTGCTCATGAGTATCTTTGTATACCTTGTAGCCTTCATTCGAAATAACGTCACGTAGGACGCTCTCAGCGACCTCCGCACGACTGGCTATCAATTTCACATTGCTTTCTGTCAACATGTGCAGGTCGTTTATTTTTTCAAGTTGCCAAATATACGGCTCTCTTTGTAAGTCTGCCGTACCTCTTTTCTTCAATCTGCGAATAACATTGATGAACAAATCAATGGATAGCTGATGGTAGACATCGGCAACTTGATTCATCTCTAAGGTGAACTGTTCATCTCCTTGGTCAAACGGTAACTTACTCATCGTAGAGTTCCTCGTCTACTTCGCTAGAGCTAGGCTTCTCTTGATTAATCTGTCGGATAATCTCCTTTAGCTCATTATCAGCTAGGCCTAGAACTTTTTTCATTGCATATTCTTTGCTGACGATGCCACTTGCAAGGGCCTTCGTCCAATAATCAAGCTCAGCATTTCGGTCTGTAAAGATACCGTCATCAAGGTTAACTTCAATATCTTTCAGTTCGGGAATATCACCGTCGTAAAGTTCTGCACCTTTAGCCAGTTCGCAGATAGACACGACTAATTCTTTTATAGACTGTTCCACCAATGCAACTATGCTGTTTCTTAATTGATAAGTGTCTGAGTTTTCCGAGACGATTTCGGTGGCAGTTTTCATACTTTTTCCGTCAAAGGTAAACATGCCAGTTGAGACACCTACTTGCATTTCTAACAAACTCAGACCTTCATTGATTGCTTTTATGTAATCATCTGCACGAATCGGAGTAGTAAGGTCTGTAATACCAATTCCTTTTTCTTCAGTCCCCAACATCTGATAGACATTCTGCTCTGCTTCAAAGCGTTGGACAAAACGAATGTCTCCGTCTTCGGTCTGGACGTTCATCTTGATCATACTATCGGGCACTGCTATTCTACGCTGACCCATCTTAACTTCCCACATAAACTCGTCATAGGTAGTATTCAGAAAGTCGATTGTAGTCTTAGCGTTATCAAAGATGGACAAACCAAGCGGACTATCAATATCTTTGTTGTTCATTCCGGGCGTTTTTAGGTAAGTAAATAATGGGCGACTAACGTTTTTAACAAGTACTCTTTCCTTTAAATCTTCGTATAACTCTGACAAAGGAACACGGTCTCCCACAATTTTAGGAGTCTCAGAACGATAAAGCTCATTTGAAACATAATAGTCTTCCTCGTCCCATTCATGAAATTCTATCAGGGTGTAATAGAGTTTGGACTTACCTTTTCTTTTTGTTGTTTTGGTAACGATAGCCGCGCTCGATACATCTTGGGTATTTGACTGCAAGGGTAAGAAGACTGGTGCTTGAATAAAAGCGACACGAATTCTATTTCCCGCTATGTAAGGCCTCATAGCCAGACCCCCTAAAGCCAGTCCGCTTTCAAGATAGCGTTCGAAATTCTTGTTAAATCGATCGTTTAACAAAACTTCCTGAATAAAGTTATTTGTTTCGGCGTTGTTAACCGTGATTTCAGCTTGTTCGTTATAAACCAAACTTGCCAGTTTCTTAGAAACGGTCTTAGCTATCGGCAAATGTTGGGCAGAGCGCTTTTTCTTCTCCCCTGCTGTATTTTGATAAATAACATCATCCCATTTACTCTCATAGTAGGTCAAATTACTTTGGATACGTGCATACTCATCGTGACTAACAGCAATTTTCGGATGGTCCACTATGCTGGTTAACGTATCTGTTGTTACCATGTATTTACTCCTCAAAAAAATGTTTTTTATAGATTGTACAATTCCCATTTATCGTCCTCTAAATAAAATTGACATAGCGTGTGACAAACACATTTACACTGTAGCGAAATTCGTCCATTGCGTGATTGTCTTTATCAATAGGCTTACCATTATCATCACGACTGTACAAACCTATCTCTTTCAAAAAATAGTAGTGGTCGTACTCTTCTTCGTTATGTTCTACAAGGACAAAGCGTTCGTCAGATATAATATTCTGCCCACGTTCAATACCGACTTCAATACCTTTTGATTTGCTAGACACATCGTGAGAATTATTCATCGCCGTTCGGGTTATGATACCAACCTTGTGTAATTCTTCCCTCAAAGACTTACATGCAGGGTCAATCCAAACCTCTGTATAATGCATTTGATACTTAGCAACACACCATTGAATAAATGCCTTCAATTCCACGGCATACGTTGACATGGCTTTTACTTGTCCTGTATCAGCACCGCTATGATAATAATGGGCAACGCGATTAAGACGGAAACTAATTCTGCCATTTTCTCGGATTCTAGTCACGATATTACAAGACATAGAAGTCGCATCCGACTGACCACCATCCCCACAGAAATACATCTCGACAGGTTCGCCTATCAAGGTATCCTTGATATTCTTGTCCATGTCAAACAGGCCGTAGATAACGCCTTGCGGCATGACACGCTGACCAAGCACATCTCGTTTGTAAAGATATGGATTTTTGCGTAAGTTGTTGATGATTGATTGTTTCCGCTCCTCCGACAAAATAGGATTATCGTCCATGGTCCAATGAGTCCAGCGAGTGTTCTGCACATCGAACACATCTTTGATGACTGGGTGTTGCGGAGCTGGGGGGTTCAAGTCTGCCAAATGATAACGCAGTTTAGCTGCCCAAGTCCGCCTGAAACACTCTTGTATAAAGTCCATGTGCAAGAGGTTAATCTCACAAAAGACTACAGAACCCAAAGACATACCTGTAATAGCACCAACAGAGTTGACTTTGCCTCCACCTTTATAGTAAACCCGCTTCTGTCCTTTCGGAGTGTCAATCAGCAAATGATCGCCGCGGTCATCGTGTTTGATCCAGCAATTCCCGTTGAAGATATGCATAAGACCGGTACCGTCGCCATCGATAAAAAGTCGGTAAGCTTGTTCTTGATTGTATGCGGCAATTAGATGGTTCTCGTCTTCGCTTTGAATTAAGTATCTGGCGTACCGAAAATGACCGGCTGTGGTCTTTCCGCTACGAGGTGTACCTTCGTTGACTTCTAATTCATAATTAAAAGGACGTCTAATGATGTCCTTTTGCTTTTCGGATAACTTATTAATCCTGACCATCGATTATCTCCAATAATTTTTCCATCAAGTGTGTATCCGATTGAACGCCCTTGATAGTTTCAATTTTAAGACGTAGCAACTCGTTCTCCTGTTTGATTTTCTCGAGTTGTTCTTGGATAGGGTAACGTTTCAATAACTCGCCAGCAGCTTTGATAACTTCTGCGATACTAGGTTTCTTCTGCACAGTAACGTACTCGCCTGTTACAGGGTTAAGTGTGACAACCTCTTCCGTCAGCTCCTGCCGAAGAATAGAAGTGAGAACTTGCAGAACCTCGATTGCAGTTGCTATTTTACTGCTTTCAAGTTGTTTCAATCGCTCATCTATGGCAGATTTTATATAAGGTTTTTTAAGGTTTTCAGAACCAACCATTCCAGCTGTTTTTGGGCTATACCCAGCTTTTATCGCCGCCTCCGTCGCATTTCCACAGATGATGTACTCATCAATAAATTTTCGTTGTTTTATCGTTAACTTAGCAATTTTCCATCACCTCCAATCAAAAATAAAAAGCCACACTTCGTTGTGTGACTAATGCATATTAGGTCTTGGTCCGATATGCGATTGACCAGACCTCCGAGCCAAGGACCTCTCAAGGGTTACTTGCTCTTGACACGGGAACAGCAGGAATCGAACCTGCGACAAAACTGCCTTCGGAACCTAGGACTTTCAACCGAGCAGAGGAGTCCACCTTGTATTCCCAAATGGAGAGTGTGGGATTTGAACCCACGGACCGCACGTAGGCGGCCACCCGTCTAGCAAACGGGCGCATTCGACCAACTCTGCCAACTCTCCATATCAGAGAAGGCTTACTGCCTTACCCTTATTTCTTGATACTACCATTCTAGCAGAATATAAAAACTGTGCTAACAAGTATTGATTTGTTCAGTACGGTTTTGTAAAGTTCAATTTAGTTCCATTTGTTCCAAAACATCATTCAACTCACAGATAGCCGTATTCCTCCAAGTATAGAAAGTGGTTCTACTGATACCCATTTTGTCACAAACATCATCAACATACATCTTAGTAATGTAAGTCATTCTGAGGACTGACCTGCTCTTTGGATTTTTCAGCTTGTTAATCAATCTACCTAACTCAAGTTTCCTGTTAATAACTTCATTGGTATCTTGTTCAATCGCCTCTTTCATCACGATCAGCTGGGTATAGACATCATCAACCTTTTTAGCCTGACCACCCTTGACCTTGTCTGCCGTCCACTTGGGGCTTGAGAGCAAACCTGCCTCAAGCTCATTGATTTCATCTATACGGCTTTGAATATCCATATCAAGATTTTGTAGCTCATTCAAGAGCTCTTTAGCCTTGTTCACTCTCGTCTCCTTTGTGGTATAATGTATGTGAGTTATTTACCACAGCCAGGGCAGAGAGTGCCTTGGCTTTTTTGTTATTCTTGATCAGAAGGCCTTAGATTAGGTTAAACCTCTCTTTCCATTTGACTTCCTCCTTTATTTTGTATATACTTAGTGTATACACAAACAGGAGGACATATCATGAATACTGTTAAAACACGTAAAGTTGGTAACTCGCTTGCCATCACCATCCCAAAAGAATTGAACGTTGATGAAGGCAAGGAGTTCATTGTCTACAAGGGCATTGATGATGTCATCGTGCTTGCACCTAAAATCCCAAATCCATTTGATAGCATGGAACCGTTCGTCATGGATAACGACTTTGAAGGAGTGGTCTTACTTGACAATGAAGGATAATTACATACCACAAAAACAAGATATCATCTGGATTGACTTTGACCCATCACTTGGAAAAGAAATCCAGAAACGTAGACCAGCACTTGTCGTCTCCAGTCACAAGTACAGCCAGATGACAGGATTTGTTGCCGTCTGCCCTATCACTCACGGGGCAAAAGCACTAGAAAGCCGTGGCTTATCTGTCCCTATCCATTCTGACAAGGTAGATGGGGCTGTCAATCCAATGCAGCTCTACACCTTTGATTTCAGGGCACGAAACGCTAGCAAAATCACCCAGCTAGACACTTGGACTTTTCAAAAAGTCGTCCAACTTTACAACTACATTTTCGACTAGAGCCAAACGGCTCTTTTTTCGTTAGCCATTGATTCCCTCCACCAATTCAGGATTTTCATAGATGTTGCCGATGACTTCCTCATCTTCAGTCCACGCATAACCCTCTCTAATATCAGATAAGTATATAGCAGGCATTCCGCCGATATAACGTCCGCCATACTCTTTAAGGAAAATTACTTCGTGAGAACAACCACAAGTGCACTTTACAATGTCACCGATATATACCTCCTTGCCGTTTTTATCAAACAGCCCTGTGGATTGCATGACAACCAGACCAGATTTTTCAATCGGTATCGCACCAATTAAATCCCCGTGAGGTTGCTCTATGTTATAGATTAGTCCATTTTCTGTTATGTAAAAATACTTGACCCACTTATTGCGGAAAGTATCCCACGCCCTAAACTTCGGTACTACCATTCTTCGCCTCTTTCTACACGTTCAACCAAACAATCGCCACAGTAACCTGTCTGGAAGATACTGTCATAGTCTGTCGTCCCATCTACGTACTTGCACCCGCATTCTTCGCAACTCTCAATTTTCGGTATCATTTTCTGACTCCTCGCTTAAATATTGGGTTCTTCTTTTCAAGTTCTTTCTGTTTGTGGTAATCTGATTCTTTCCACATAACTCCGTCAGGTCTATCCTTGAGGTAAGGGATATAGATATCTTTTTCCGTCACTCCACCTCCACAGGCTCATAACTAATCTTGACCAATACCCCTAAACCATCGTCATTTGTTAGTTTAGCCTCCATCGAATCACTACCTTCTTCTTTCAGCATTGCTAAAATGTCAGTTATTGTCATTTTTAAAAACTCATCTGGTGTCATTATTCTACTCCACCTCTTTCGCAAACTGCCAAGCCCAGTCAAAATCCTCTTTGATTTCGGATTCGGTTAATTGGTTTTCTGGTTCATTTTTCCATTTATAGTTGGGTACCTCATCCAAAAAGATATCAGTTCCAATAAATACCTTTCCGTTTTCTTTATACAAGAATGTGGCAATATCTGGGCGATTTGGGTCAGGTATCTCCACCGTATACAGTTTCTCCTGCTCAATCTCGAAGCCGAAGAGCCAAGCGCAGGCGAATGTTTCTTGGTTTTCTGGGCGCTCTAACCATTCGCCAGTATCATTGTATTCATCGCAGTAATCCATTGCACGGAGCAATCCATACCCTTCTTCATTTTTGCAATATTCGATACTATCAGCGATAAACTTCGGCACCACAACCTTCTGTGGTTCATGGATTTGGTCAATCGTGTTCACAACAACTTCAAGTGGTACATAATCGACCTGTACATTTTCTACTATAATTTCGCCTGCTTTAAATATTACCCTCCCTCTGTTAGCTATTTTTATTTTTGATTGCTCAATAATCTCAATCGCTTCTTGCTTATTCATTGTTTCCATCCTTTCAAATAATCAGGGATTGGGTCACCAACTTTGATAGCCTCATACTGTTCTTTTGTGACTAAGAACTTACCATAGGCATGAGCCGTGACCGTGTAGCGTCCCTCTATGATTTCCTTGTCTGTAATTTGCCCCACCATCACACCGCCTGCATTATCTACCTGGTAAACAATCACTGGTTGTTGTTCATTTTTAGCGGCTTGATACCCTGCTTGGTAAATCATGCAGATAAATCCTAGAGTAGCAAGTAACACTATAATCATACTTGCTGTGAATTTTACCGTTTCTTTCACTCAACTTCCTCCATCCTAACGCTATACAACCGCTGACCTCGATACCTCGCCTCCAGACCAGCTTTACATTTCAAAGCATCAGATTCATTTTCGAAGTAATGCGTTTCATCTTCTAACATGTGATCAAATAATACTGTTACTGTATATGCCATTTTTACTCCTTTTTATTCATTTTTTTGCATAAAGTTTCGCGGTTACAAGGTTACATCACTTTTCCAAAAACTTTTTTTATAAAAATCAAGAATCCTATTATACCGGGCTTTATAGCACTTGCTATTTTTATTAACTTAAATATTTATATAAATGATGTAACTAACAGTAGAGATGCCTTATAAACACAATATTACCAAGGGTTTAGGGCGGTTACACCACTTTTTTTATTTTTTCTAAAAAAAACACCTTTAAACCCTTGATACGATTGAGTTTTTCAACGGTTACATCATTGGTGTAACCTTGATGTAACTTGATGTAACCTTTTGGCTAAAAGTTACATCAAAACACGTTTTCGGTTACATCACTTTTTCTGCATATTATTTCCGGAAATATCCTCGAATTGCTTTGCCATTTACCTTCTTAACTTTGTACTCCCAATCCTGGTTGTTGTCCATGATCAGCTTAATCTTTCGAGCTAATTTATCTCCTTTGGCGACATCGATGTCAAAAACATTCTTCAGGATCTGCTTCGATGACACACTTTCTTGCGGTTTGACACCTTCGTAAATAAAACCGGCATCATTCCGATATACACCATTGTTGAAATAAGCCCATGTGTACTGATGTTGTTGAACTACGGACATGCTATCCCATTCTTCCGGAACTAGCATATCCAAATAATCATAGATTTGGTTTTCTGCCTCATCGCGATAAGTGAAGCGTTCTTTATAGACCGCCAGCTCATCTTCGAATTCTTCATCGAAGGTCAACGTGAAGCCTTTTTTGTAAATTGCAACTGCCTCACCCCACAACTGCAGGACATCATTGTCCGTCATGTCGAAAGGCTTGACGAATTGTTTAGCTGCATCCACCAAGACCGGTAGGAAACGACGCTCACCAGTTTTATCACCCAGATACTCGACCTTGTTGCTAGTCCGAGCAATCACAAAGTTCTTGGGAAACTTTTCAGCACGTCGACCATAGGACCTACGGAATGTCAAATCAGTCTTGGTTACAAAAGCCTTGAGTTCATCGAACGTTGTCTTCCTGCTGGCCACCATCTCGTCGTCATTGACGATCAGGGATTTTAGCATAATCTCGTAGTTGTCCTTGTCCATGAAATCCTTAGCCGAATCCGTGTACCAATCAACTGCAATCTTTTGCAGGAATGTTGTCTTACCAGCACCTTGGCCACCGACCAGGTCAAGAGTGTAGTCAAACTTTACCCATGGATTGAAGACCTTGGACACAGCCCCTACAAAGAACATTTCTGCGATTTTCTGAACATAGATACTGTCCTCAGCACCAAGCCAAGTCTGAAAGACTTGATTCAAGCGTTCCTTATGGTCCCAACTATCATAGGCATGTTCCATGTATTCCTGGACAGGATTATAGGTTTTTTCAGCAAAGAATGCCTCAATGCCATCTTGCAAAGCCCTGGTCTTGAACACAACCTTGAAATGATTTTCTAAGTAAACACTTAGATAAGATTCAAATGCGGAGGGCAGCTGACCTTTCCTCATGCTGATAGCATCCAATTTGACATCAGCCACAATCTCATGTTCTCCAGTAAATTCATTGTGCCGGAGGAAGTCATTGAGCTTGTTATCACTCTTCATGGCCAACAGCACGTTTCGAGGACTGTCTGACACAATGGCATCAATCTCAACCTTTTCTCCGTTTTCGTCAAGGACCTTTTTCTTAGTCCTGGTAAATTGCTTAATTGAGATATTTACAACATCACCAATCACTGCCACCTCCCCTCATGTGTTTTTGAATCATACTATCTACTGTCCGACTAAGCTCTCTGTCACTCAGCGGATCAGCAGAGTTATTATTCGCAATCCGTGCCAATTCCAAAACACAGTTTGGGTCAACACTTCTGGCCAATAATGTTCCAGCAAACTTGGCTGCCGTATCGTTTCGACTACCTTCCTCACCAAAGCCTTTGACAATCATTTCAAAGACCTCCGTGGTCCGATTTCGCTTGCCTGCACCATTCCGAATTTGATAATAAATGTCATCAAGTTCGCTTCGGTTGTTCTTTTTTAGATACTCCTGCTTAATGGCCATGACTAGTGCTCGACTAGCAGTGACCATGGTCCCGCCTTCTTTCGACTTTTCCAAGTCCCAGGCATACTCCCCATTTGGTGTTTTTGACGGAGCGACCAGAACATAATTATTTGGATGGGCCTTGACATCGACACCAGGTAAAAAACCAATCATCTGTGTCATGGACACATCCGGATGCTTAAAGTAAAAGATATGCTTGCCACCGCTGGCAGTTTTTGCTTGCAAAGTCGGGGTAATCAAGTTGAGATGTTCCCAGTTGGCCAGACTTTCATATCCATTATGTTTTCCGTGCAGGTCGATGTCGATTACGAAGAATTTGTCAGTCCGGACAGCAATATTACTATCCGGATACTGACTCCAAAAATCTTCAATTTCCTGTGCGGTCATTGCTGGTTTATCAGCAAATTTTATCATCGGTTGCTTGTTAGAAGGGCTTATAGGAATGACCGAAAAGCCCTTTTTCTGATAAGCCAAAGCCGCTTTCTTCATCCCCATCTAGCACCTCCTAGAACGGCAAATCTTCGTCTTGGATATACATAGGACTTGAATTTCCAAATGATCCGTCTTGAGAATTCGACTGTTGTCCACGGCTTTCCAAGAGTTGGAAACTTTCTGCGATAACTTCGGTTACATACACACGTTGTCCCTGCTGGTTTTCGTAATTACGAGTCTGGATACGACCTGTCACACCAATCAGAGCACCTTTCTTAGCCCAGTTAGCCAAGTTCTCAGCCTGCTGACGCCAAATGACTACATTGATAAAGTCCGCTTCACGCTCGCCATCTTGGTTTTTGAAATTGCGGTTGACAGCCAAGGTAAAAGTCGCAACAGCCTGGTTTGATGGAGTATAACGAAGTTCTGCATCGCGGGTCATGCGACCAACCAATACTACGTTGTTAATCATAATTTATCCACCTTCAATGCCTTTCTTACCAAATGTTCATCAATCATTGAGTAATCTCCTGGAAAAGATCTTTTTAATGGTTGAATGACTTTCTTAACAATTTCTTTCAATGTCATTCCAAGGATTCTCGACCAATAGTAATCTTTTTTCGTGTAATTATAAACGCCATCAATCTCGCCGCCTTTATAACACACGCCCCAAACTTCGCCTTTATATTTGTAAATCAAGATTTCGTCATAGGTATCACCTTGAATTTTGATTGGACGTTTTCGTCCGAGTTCTGTATATCCCATTATTCCATTCCCTTAGCTTTCTTTGTTTTTGCAATCAGATCTTGTGCCTCATTCAAACGGTCGGCTGGAATACTTTCGATTTTGTCAACGCCAAGCTGACCAATGAACCACACTCCAACGGTATTAACCGGACCGCCTGAAGCTTCCGCGATGTTTTTGATGTCTTCGCGTAGCTTCTTCGCCTGGGCTCCCGTGATGTACTTAACACTACCAGATGCGGTCTGGTTCTGTTTCGAATTTGATGTAGACTTACTTTGTGCTGACTTCTGAACTTGTGCTTGCTTTCCAGTTTGGTTTGCAAACTCATCCGTATCAGGGTCCTTGTTATCATCAATGGCAAACAACCCGTTAAGAGCATATTTTCGAGCGTAACTGGATGCAGTTCCGGTGATCTGGCTGCCATCCATTCCTTTCTTTGTATCTTCTTCCCTTGCTGACGCTTGGGCACTGATTGAACTGCCGCAGGCAAATAATGTTACTGTGGCACGAACATAGTAGCGGTCCCCAATCTGTTCGATATCGTCATTTAATACCAAGGATGCATCATGCTTTTTGAGTAAAGGTTTTAGTGCTTCCAAAATATCCTCTGCACTACGATAGTTGTATTTCCCGAAAGAATTGTACTGTCCTTTCGGTGCAACCAGTTCTGTCTGAATACTGCACAGGGTTGCAAATATTGGCGATTCTTTTACTGTCATGTATTCTCCTTAATCATAAATTTCTTGCCAAGGCAATTTCATGCCTGCTTTCTCTTCGAATTGTTTAGCATACTCAACCGCAACATCGCTGGTCAAATTTTTCAAAACTTTACTGCGTAATTCGTGAGCCTTAATCCGTTCACGAGCTTTAAGCTCTCCAGAGTTCAAATCCTCTGTCAGTTCGTAAAGTTCCTGAACATAGAACCACGTTTTCAACCTTCCTAGTTCGTTACGTTTTAAAGTGTCCGCACTCTTAGAAGACCGAGGTTTTAATAACTTGATATTTGAGAAATTATCCCCATACGTTAATTCCCCTGCACGTTTCTTATTGTTTAGTTTCTGGGTAATTCTCCTGCGAGTGAAGAAGTCAAATTCCTCACACAAAATTTCAATGGTCAATTTTCCGTGTTTATCCAACAAGTCATGTAATGTATCTAACGAAAACTGCTTTTCTTTTTGCTTACTCATTAACTTCTTCTCCTTCCTCCATAAACATATCTAACATAAACTCAATCAAATCATTAGCAAATACGGACAACAAGCAAGCGTGAGCTTCAAAGAATACATTTGCTTTCTGCTCGTCAAAGTCACGATTGATAACGATTGAGATGAGATTATCCCACTGCATAAGTTGTTCTGATTGTCCTTTTTCTTTGAACGCTAGGTGGATATGATTGATAAGTTCTTGATTTTTAGCCATAATAAAATACTCCTTTGAATTGAGAGTACACAAAAAGCGTACCTGTTGTTTTTAGGGTTGCTGAAAACAGGTACGCTATGATATAATCAAAACGTGCCTATTTTCGTATGAATATGGGTGCGTTGTTCGACTCAGCGTGAACGGTTTGGCGATTGTTCACACGCTGGGTCTTTTTCTTACCCTTTTAGCTTGTCATATACCATTTTTATTCCTTCAGACAGAATTTCTGCCTTGCTTTTTCCTGTAACATTTGCACAATACTCCAGCATTTCAAATTCTGTTTGAGTCATACGGTATCCCATGCTTTTTACACGAGGTTCAGACGCTTTCAAAGGTCGCCCCATTTTTGCTGACATCTGCTACTTAGTAAAATACCAAATAGCAAGACCTAAGAGGATTGCCCAAGCAATGCCAGATAAAATCATCTCTTTGCGAGTGTTTTTTGTGACGGTTATCTCAGCACGCTTAAACTTTTTATGGTAAAGCACTTTGTTATCCATTGCATTTTACCCTTACTTCTGCTAGAATACAACTAAACGGATAGGGAGCTTTCGCTCCACTATCTCTAAAAGAGTTTGAAAGTGATTTTTACTATTACGAAATCGAGTGTCACCGTGATTTCTTTTAGTTCAAATCGCTTTTTTCTTTTACGTTTAGCCATTCTTGGTAAGTCCTTTCCGTTGGATTTGTTAGGTTATCTCAACCTTACATACTAAATTATATATTATTGTGTCACATAAGTCAATAGTTTTGTGTCACATTTTTTATTTTTTTGAAAAAAAGTCTTTTATCCTGTGATATAATACTAAACGGCTAGTGAAAACTAGAAAAAGCCCCTACACTGTTTGGACGACACGTAGGGGCTTTCTTTTTGGCACTTAATGTGCGAAAACTTATTCACTTCCCCTATATTGTGCCATTTTTTATCACAAAATGCAATAAAAAACTCTTTTTTATCACAAAACGTCATACTTCCCAACGCACCCATATTCAATTGTCAAAGGACATTTTTTTACTACGGCTATTTAACTGCTATACACCAAGCTTTTTAGCTAGGTCATTCAATTTAGTTTCATCATTTTTGGTAGGCATTGTCTGCCATTTTTTTATTGTACTCATTTTTTTTGCTCCTTTTGTTTTAAAAATAAAATTCTACGACCCTAACGTCGTGCTGCTGACGACTACCAGTAATCCGCCAAAGAAGTTGCCGATAGTCGTCATAATCTCCGTCACTAGGCTGGGACGGATCCAGAACTACAATTGTTTTAAAACGGTGCTGGAGCCCATCGACCCCAACTCCTAATACTTGGCTAGTGGCGACCATGTTGGTCCTATCATGACCTTCCTTCTTGTCACCTGTCCAAATACCAATTTCAGGATGTCGCTCATAGATGACCTCGACAATCTGCTTGGACTTACTGACAATTAACATTTCCGATTGCTTGGCCAAGAGAAGGTCTAGTTGAAGTAACATTGGTGTATCTGCATTTACCGCTTTAAGCTTTGGGAAATCCACGTCAAATCCTGTCTGAGTCAAATACCGTTCGAAAGTCTTGCGACCAAATGATTGCTTGGCCATGGCATACTTACCATTCTTTCCGACAATGTTCAACCGTCGCAGTTGGGCTAGTTCCTCTGGATTTGCTGGCAGACACCACATCGGCTCAAAGATGACTTCAAATCCATTGTTTTCCTCAGCTCCTTCGATTTCCTCAATCTCTTCCCAACGAAAGAAATTTGGCAATCCTGATACATAACTTTCATAGTCACGGAAGTCTTCCCACTTTTCTTTGGAATAACTGAATCGGTCATACTTCATCTTGCCGTGCTGCTTCTGCCAATCAAATTTATTGTTTGGCTCCGCCTGGCCAAAGATTGTTTTTTCTAGCGGATAGAAGTTTTGACCTTTCTTTCGGATTGGAGTTGCAGACAAGCCGATTGAATAGTCACGTCGGATTTTCTTGTAAGCTTTATAGTTAGCATCACTGGACATATTCTGCCACTCATCAACGATTAAGACATCAAACTCCAGGACCTCTCCGTTTGCCACGATATTCTGCATTCGCTTGTCTGTCATGGCTTCTAGCTGAAAATCTTGTGAGTAGAGCTTGTTGTGAGTGTCAATCCAGCCATTCAGGATTGACAGTCGATTGTTTAGGACCAAGACCTTCTTGGCACCCTTGTGCTTGGCAATCTCAAAGGCACAGATAGTTTTCCCACGACCACCAAGACCTTCCAAAAAAATTCCTGGACAATCACGATTACTTCGTTTCACGGCCTCAGCTTGCCATTTGCGTAATTCGATTTCCAATGTCTTGAATAACCTCCTCGATGTCTTTTCGCTGTGCCCAGAATAGTGCCAAACGAGCAGCAGCCCTCACATCCTGATGATGTGATTTGTCAAAAGTCCAAAGACCAAGCTCCCTGAGTAACTGATCAGGAATATCTGACACATAGCCAGCGTTGCGAACGAGTTCCACGTTGGGAAAGCAGGCTTGAACAGCTTCCACGGTTTCAGCAACCGAGTTATCGCGAGAATAATCATTGTCACGTACCTGGTATTCTTCCACGATAGCAACATCGTATTCCAGGTCACGACCAACTTCACGAAACCACTTGCTAAAATTCCTGGCACCGAACGGAACTATCCAATAGCTCACTAGACCTGCATTATCCAGCAAGACTATTCCTGTTGTGGATGTCTCAATTCGGTTGCTTGATGGGTCAATCGCAAGTATTTTCATCAAACACCAACCTTCTCTGTCAACACACCTTCAAATAACGCAGTATTGAACCAATTTTGTTTATTCGCTTTTGCAAATGCAAATAGTGTTCTTATTTCTTTGGATTGTTTTTCAAAGTTCTTGAGGTCATCTTCGTCCTCGAAGATTGGTTTTTCCTTGTACTTAGCCACAGTCTCCAATTTATATTCTGGAGTAAATACCGGTTGCTCATTTCCTTGGTCCAGATTTGTTTCATCAATTTTTACAAA
The DNA here is from genome assembly GCA_000440235.1 of Streptococcus suis 10581. GTDB lineage: Bacteria > Bacillota > Bacilli > Lactobacillales > Streptococcaceae > Streptococcus > Streptococcus suis_F. The sequence goes on from ALKQ01000020.1 coordinate 47,223, forward strand.
TCTGATTGCAACATCAAATTGAAATCCTTCCGTCGTCAATACATCTACTGACTGTGGGCCAATAACAACCGCTAAGGATTCTGTAATCCTAGTTTTATTCATCAATTCCATTATCTAATCCTCAAACTTCTACTCTCTTGCAATACTGCGCCTTTGACCTTCTTGCCTGCATTCAACAATTCTTTGATAGCATTTTTGTCAGGTTTTTTCGTAATCACAAAATACTTTTTCGGTAATAACTCTTCATCAACTACAACGGATGGTTGATTTTTAGCCAGAGTTACAGTGAAAAGCAAAGTCTTAACTTTGTCATGTCCTGTGATTTCAAATGCACCTTGCAGCCCTGTTTTGAGTCGTGTGATGTCATTATCAATTGATTTGTAACGAGCAGTCAGACGGTCAATTTCTTCTTTGAGCTGTTTCTTCTCAGCTTCTTTGTTCTTGATGACCTTGACAGTGTTTTCAACCTTTTCTTCAAATTGTTCCGTCCAGTCAATAGATTCAAGCGTATCCAGCTTGGTTTCTTCATCAATACCTTCCATTTCTGCAATCTGCTTAAAGATTCCAGTTAGTTCATATAGTGTTGCCATTTGTAATTTCCTTCACCTTTCTTTGCAATTGTACTAGGCCAATCGCTGCCTTCGTAGTTTCTGGATCGCTATCAAAATACCTATTCTTGTTCATTTGGGCTATATCCGACCGATTAACACAAGCCAGGTTTGAGATGTCAACGTTAGTTTTGTCGCCATCCAAAAAGACTATTATATGCCCTTCTGGTACCGGTCCGTGATGTTCTCTCCAAACCAGCAGGTGCACCCGCTCCCAAACATTTGGATCCGCGATTTTAATCTTTAAATAGCCATCTGTGGTCATATTGACTGTTCCGACTGGATGATAGCTATTCGGAATTCTTCCCTTTTTGAATTGGCCGCTGTTTGGTGGCATGTTCGGAAATTTCTTGCCTTTATTATGCGGGATTAGACCTTTTTTAAAGTGACCTGTCAAACCTGAGTTTAATTTATTATTTCCTCGGAATCGTTTCATCTGAAGAGCTGTGAAAGATGTCCCAAAGTGTTTATTTACCAAGTCTGCTACTTCTTGAGAGGTTTTGCCCTTGTAATTTTCGAAAATGAAAACCTTCATCTCATCTGTATAGATTTTCTTACCCATGAGTTACTCCAAAAGGGCAATGCCGGCGCTGTTGCCAGTCTCTGCTTCCATTTTTTTTGCATCAATAGCCAATTTGCCAACCGACACTATTTGGCCAGCCACTGAAACCATGGCTTTGGACCGTTCGATTTCGATTTTCAGTTCATTTTCTGATAGTTCCCTATCATCCAAATATTCCAATTGAGCGAATAAGGTATCGGCTAGATTTGACATTTTATTTCTAACCATAGGCACCTCCTAAAATTTCTTCTTTTTCTGCGATACGTTGCAGACGTGCATTTTCATCAACCAACTGTTGATTGACTCGTCTGTATTCGCAATTTTCTTTATCAAGATCATTTACCATACCACGAAGAATGGCATTTTCACGCTCAAGTCGATCAATTGTCTTAGCTGGTAGGTCAATGCCATAGCTATCGACTTGATTTGTTCTAAACAACTTACTAAGCATGTCTGCCCCACTTTCTAGGCGTCCGAGTTGGTACCTCATCAGCAAACTGGATTGGTTCCCAATTGGCAAGTGTTTGTTGAGCACTAGATTTCTGCGCTAACCGATCGGCTTCGACAGCTCGTTCACAAGCCAGGGCTGTCAGTTGTTCCCTAAGCAATTTAGCTTCACGTTTCTTGCGTTGCTTTTCCGCCTTCCGCTGTTCTACTACTGCTGCCGTCAAAATCGGCAGAGCAAATACTGATACACTTGCAATAGCGTCAAAAATTGTTTCTGTCATTCTAAACTCCTAGTTGTTTTTTTATTTAAGCACTCCCCAGCGCCTTATTTCTTCATCAAGTGTTTTACTTCGTTAACATCTGCAAGACAGTACTTCTTGTACTTCCCTTGCTTGATAGACTGCAAGCCGAAGCGTTCCATTTTTTTCACTTCCTGCCACGAAATACCTTCTCGGTCCATCAATTCCTGTTGGGTAAGCCACACATCCTTGTTATGCATCTCTATCAGTTCTGAGACTTTATCAAACAAGTCATTTGCTATGGCTTCAATCATCGATTTATGATATTCTGCTATATCCATAGCTAATTTTTCCTTTCTGTGTTATAATTTAAGTGATTTTTTTAGTAAGCCACTGTTCCCGCAGTGGTTTTTTTGTTTTTCAAGCAACATCATCAGCCAAGAATTTATTGATAAAATACTGCTGACCTTTGCCAGTAACTTTTACAGTTTTGCTAATCGAGATATGACCGTCAGCATGTGTGATAGTCGTCTCTTTGATTTCAAACAAACCTAGTTCCATAGACTTCTGCGTTGGCATGTTCCAATCACTGCCCTTGCGCTTAATCAGATAGCCATTCTCGCGCAACCAAGCAAACAAGCGATTGGCACCGATTTTAAAACCGTTTTGACTGATTAGTTTTGCTAAATCACCAACCAAGATAGATGAGTGACTAGCACTCACAGCATCTGCAAACAGCACCTTAGGCTTGTCCGCCTCAATCTGTGCTTCCAACTGATGCACCTTCTTATCGGCCAATAGCAGAGCGCGAGCCATAATCTTCTCTGGACTGTTAAAGTCCTTTTCGACCTGGATAAAGTACTGCCGTACCTGCTTGCCTCGCTCAGTCCGTTGGATCATAGCAATTTCCTTGGCCATGTCCAACTTGATAACGTGGTCAACCGCTCGACGACCTCCCGTACTTTTTTCCAAATTTGGAAGAAAGTCTTGACCTTCGACAAAACCATACTCGGTCATTCGGTCAAACCAGGTTGTATAATTTGAATTGACACCCAAAGCCTCATGCAACTGCCGACCAGACACAACAGGCTCTTGATTGTCATTCACATTAACGTTTATAATTTCGTTCATAAAACTCCTTTCTAATGTGATAAAATTTGCTATAATTAAAATAAAAACGATTGGAGAACTGTTATGAAAAAGTATTTTGTTCCTGCGACAAACTGGAAGATGTTTTATCAATCTGTCCGCCCACTGCCAGAGCCATTTAACTCTGCTATGTACTCAGCTATATTTGACCATCTAGCAAGTGTTGCGCAAGACATTTTCCCTAATCTCAAAGACGAAAACATATCGATTATCTTCGCTCCATTTATCGACTGCCCATTGTCTTTTCCAGAAGACCATTTGATTTTCTTACACTTACAAGAAATCAATGAGCATTCTCAAGTTATTTACCAGTTAGGTCACGAGCTATTACACGCTTACTATAAATCGCCTTCTAATACGCCGATGTTTTGGCTTGAAGAAGTCTTGTGTGAGGTAGCTTCTCACCTTTTCCTACAAGGTTTTGCTCAAGAGTGGTCTAATTCTGCAAATTCGATAATTAAATCTTTCACAGACTTCACGCTTGAGTACAGCGAATTACAGCTTCAAGAAAGCGAACCTGTAGACCTTAAACAATTACCTTTGGACTACTTAAAAGATAATCCAACTGGAAATCGCAGGTTGAATACTTACATCGCTGCAATGATGCTACCAGTTTTTCAAAAAAGACTAGGTTTTCTAGCAGAGTGTCGGAAACTGTCAGAACTCTATGTAGTCGCTGACTTGAATACTTTTTTCGACAAGGCTTATAGCCATATTTCTCCCGAATATCATCTAGAGCTAAAGAAATTAGAAACGTTGTTTATCTAACGCCTTCTATCCCTTGAGGAGCATTTGACTGGACCTTGACACCGTCAAGGTCATTATCAGAGATACCCCTTCCTTTCGAAAGTGCATCGTTAATCAATGCCAGCACCTCTTTTTTATCTGTTTCTGTAAGATGTGGATATAACTGTTCTCCAAGTCTATCCACCCTTTCAGCAATATACGTCACAGTCCTCAGTATTTCATTGAGGGCTGTTCTTTCTAGTTCGTTCATCCCCTTCTCCTTTCCATAAATGCAGAGCTGTACCGCCCTACTCCTCTCTCAACTTCTCCGCCAGCACCAACCGCACATAGGCCGCCATCGACAGCCCCAGACGCTGGCACTCCACCCCCAACCGCTTCTTCATCTCAACCGACAAAGACACATGTATAGACGTCATGGTCACCCCTCCTTCCACCTGTTAGTTAAAGTTCTTGAAGAAGTCAAGAACTTTTTATACAAGTATTGTATAAAGTTTGACCAAAGACTGACCATTGGGGAAATAGCAGAGCTGGTGTGTTTGTTACCGTTTTGGTGACTTTCTTGGTAAAAAAATTTCTTGAATAGGTTTGTTAAAAAACTTACCCAAGAAAAACATTTCGTCTTGTGTAAAAGGTCGTTGCCCTTTTTCTTTCTGACGATACGCATTTTCAGAAATACCAATTTTGTCAGCCATTTCTTCTTGCGTTAAATTTCTTTCTTTACGCAAACCATACAACAATGTTTGCAATAATCATCACTCCTCTCTATGTAAATAAACCAATCAGCCACCAAATCAAGCCAACCAGCCCGACCAGTGCCAACAGATTAAGCAATAATCCACCCTTGATAGAGATAGTCGTCTTTGCCCTGCCATCCTGACTGACAAAGGTCTTTTCATAACTACCAAAGAGAATTTTTTTCCAACTCATAAGATACTCCTTGCGGGAAGTACAGCCAATGTGGTACACTATACCTATCCCTCTTACGAGGGAGGGAGACTCCTGCCCCCCTACTTAATCAAGCTACCACTCGATTAAGTATTTTACTCGAAGTCTAAACCAGAAGAATTGAATGTCAAATTCGATTTCTCTGCGTTTAGGCTTTTTTTCGTGTCTTGCCATCGGCTGTACCTCCTGTGTTATTAGGCTAATTCCTTAACCTTGACTTTATTATATCACCAGTTTGGTGACTTGTCAACACTTTTTTTGCGAAAAACACAAAAATGTTTCCTTTTCGGTGATTTTTTTGTTATACTACATTTAATAACAAAAGAGTAAAGGAAAAACATTATGGAATTAAATGTATATATCGGTCAAAAAATTAAAGACTTCAGAAAATTGGCAGGTATGACACAGACCGACCTTGCTCAACGTTTAGAAACAACAAAGCAAACAATAAGTAGGTATGAAAAAGGTGACAGAAAACCAGGTCAGGATACTTTATTCGAACTGACGGATATTTTTAAAGTAAGTATTGATGACTTCTTTCCGCCTACCATCCCCACCACAGCCCCTAACAGCCTCATAGAGCAGATTTCAGACAAGGTGGTACAATTAACCGAACCAAACCAGAAAAACGTGCTACGCTACTCTAGCGAGCTCCTAGATAAACAAAATACAGTAGCATACAGTAAGAATACAGTAAACGAACTGCAAGCCACCTACCACACCTACAACTATTACGACCAACCCGCTTCCGCTGGCACAGGTCAATATCTGAATGATGTAAAGGTTGAAACAATCGAATTACCTATTGAAGTGGACGCTGACTTCGTTGTCCCTATCTACGGAGATTCCATGGAACCAGAATACCACTCAGGCGATTATATATTCGTCAAACTATCCGTAGACCTATCTGACGGCGACATCGGAGTATTTGCCTATAACGGCGACGCCTATATCAAACAACTCCGCATCACAGACCAAGGTGCCTATCTTCACAGCCTGAACCCAGACTATGACAACATCCCAATCACAGCAGACACCGACTTCCGAACTATTGGAGAAGTCGTAGAGGTGTATAGGGAGAAACGACCCCTGTGGTGATTGAGGAGTTTAATACTTTGATTTGACAATAACGCAAGGAATAAAAATGTCATGAAGAAAGAATTTATTGAAAAAATTCAAGATGTGAAACTGTATCATAGCGATGATGCTAATACACCGCTTGGTGTCGCTTACGATATATCAAAATTTCCAGTAGATTTTGGGGTAACTTTTAAAGTATTCTTTTTTAACCTCGTACCCAATAAAGACTACGTGATTGTACTATATTACATTGCTGGCAACAAACCTGAAGAATTGCACCTGCTGAACAATGTCACTCTCAACGTCCAGTCCGGCGACATGATAAAATACCAAGACGGCTATGGGCTTGCATTCGGAACCTTCTCAACAATCTTTCCAATCGATCAGGAAGGAGAGTTAATGATAGTTCTTGAATTACGAGCTTTAGACAATATGGAAAGAATCTTGGATACCTATAGTACATACATCACGTTCGAGGAGAAAGCGAAATAATGACACTCGAAAAAGTAATCCCAATGAAAATAACCAATCCGAACAACTTATCTGTACCAGTACAGACTACACATGATATAATAGAATCAAGAAAACAACAGGAGGATTCTATTATGCCGCAAGAAACATACACAAAATCTGAAATTGATTTGAAGTTCGATAAAATCAGCACTGATATTCAGCATAGCTCGGAAAAATCGGATTTAAAATTTGATGCATTGACCAAACAAGTAGATTTAAAATTTGATAATTTTGAAAATAAGTTAGAGAATTTATTTGCTAATCTTAAAGTTGAGTTAGCCAATGAAAAAATAGAATCTCTAGAACAAGCTCGTAAAGATAAGCGAGAGCTTATTTTATGGTCTATAGGAACAGCAGTTGCTATTTTAGGAATACTCATTCCTTTAATTTTGAACAAATAAAAAATCCCCACACTCTCCTTACCATCGGCGAGGTTGTGGAGGTGTATAGGGAGAGGTAGGGAGGAAACATGGAACAATCAAAAATTTATAGAACCAAAGAAAAATTCGATAGCATAGTCAATCAAACCGAAAATGAATTCATTGATTACTGGTATGCCCGTGACCTTATGCCCCTGCTTGGTTACGAACGTTGGGAGAATTTTCATAAAGCTATCCAAAGAGCGATGAACTCCGTAGAAACCAGTGACACCAAGGTGTCAGATCATTTTCGTGAGGTCACGAAAATGATAACCATAGCCAAGGGCGGACAACGTCCAGTAACCGATTATATGCTTACTCGTTACGCTTGTTACCTTATTGCCATAAACGGAGACACTAACAAAGAAGAGATTGCCTTTGCTCAGTCCTATTTTGCAGTCCAGACCAGAAAGCAAGAATTGATTGAGGAACGACTCCACTATATTGAACGCACAGAAGCTCGAGGTAAACTCAAAGAATCTGAAAAACGCCTATCACAAAACATTTATGAAAGAGGTGTTGACGACAAAGGATTTGGACGTATTCGGTCAAAGGGCGACACGGCACTATTTGGAGGACATAGCACGCAGGAAATGAAAGAACGTCTTGGTGTCAAAAGCAACCGTCCACTAGCTGACTTCTTACCAACTCTGACCATCGCAGCAAAAAATCTAGCGACCGAGATGACAAATTACAATGTTGAAGAAAACAACCTCCATGGCGAAAAATCCATCACAGATGAACACGTTTTGAATAATACAACTATCCGAAACATGCTTGGACAACGTGGTATCAAACCAGAAGAACTCCCTCCAGCAGAAGACTTGAAAAAGTTAGAACGCAAAGTAAAACAACAAAACAAAAAACTTATCAAAGAAGCAGGGAAATTACCTTAAACAAAAATACTTTACAAAAATCAAAAAAAAGTATAAAATATGACTGTATTAGAGGTAAAGCCTCATAAAGTTTACATTCGGGATTTAGTCCCATACCGTACGGCAGTCATGTTTTTCATGGCTGCTTTTTTGCTATTTTACAAAAAAACAAAAAAATCCCCACACTCTCCGCCGACCAAAGCTTGAGTGTAGGGTAATTCCGTATAGTAAAAACCTACTTTGCAGTAGGTCTCTTTACTATACCCATTTTATCAAAATAGAAAGGGGAAATCAATGGCATATTTTAGAAAAAGGGATAACGGATGGGAATACCGTATCTCCTATAAAGCCCCAGACGGCTCATATAAGCAGAAATCTAAGTCTGGATATAGAACCAAGGCAGAGGCTGTTCAGGCGGCATCACAGGCTGAAATAGAGCTGTCTAGCGGCATTGTGGAAGATAAGAACATTACCCTTGCTGAGTACTTTGAAAAATGGATGCTTGTCCACAAGAAGCCTCATGTCGGACCAGAAACGTTTGGTAAGTATGAATACACCCTTAAACTGATTACTATATACTTTCACGAAACAAAACTCTCAAAAATAAATGCCACTTCCTATCAAAACATTATAAACGAATTGGCAAAATGTTATGTAAAAGATAGTGTCAAAAGGTTCAATTCGCATATAAGGGCAGCAATTAAAGTTGCTATCCACCAGGGAATTTTAAAAAAAGATTTTACCGAAATTGTCAAGATTTTCTCCGATGTAGAATCCAAGAAAGAGGAGGATAAATACATAGAGCTAGATGAATACGAACAAGTAATCACAGATTATCGAAAGACAATTAAGTACCAGTCCCACTTCTTCCTGTACACTATCGGAAAAACCGGACTTCGTTTCTCGGAAGCAGCAGGCATTACAGAGCCTATCGTTGACCGCGAAAATATGTGTTTACGAATCCGCAGGACTTACAAGGTTTACGGAAAGAAGAAAGGTTGGGGACCTACTAAGAATCCGCAATCAGAACGAGATGTGCCATTTGATAGTGAGTGGCTGAAAGCATACGACGAGTACATGAAAGTTGGATATATAGACAATCCAGATAAAAGATTGTTTACCAAATTGACAGGGACTGGCGAAAATAAAATTTTAAAGAAAAAGACACGTCAAACATTTAATGTACACGGCTTACGTCATACTTACGTTAGCTGGTTAATCTATCATGACGTGGACGTTGTGACCATTGCCAAGTTAGTAGGACACAAGGATGCAACTGAAACATTGAAAACATATTCGCACCTATTCAAGGCCAAACAAGAAGAATCATTCGACAAAGTCAGAAATTTAATGGAAAAATTTGGGGCTAATTTGGGGCAAGAAAGTTAAAAACCCTTGTGTATCAAGGGTTTTTGTTATATTTTCATCTCCCCTGCAGGAATCGAACCTGCAACTAATTCTTAGGAGGAATTTGTTATATCCATTTAACTAAGGGAAGTCTGCTTCTCTATTGTACCCCAGAAGAGAGCAGATTGCAAGAGCAAGGTTATATAAGTTTTTTCGAATTTTTACAAAAAGCAGAACCTACTCTAAGATGAAACACAATTGTTTTTATGTATTTCTCTCATGATAATCTCTAAAAAGAAGTAATTCTAGAATGTACTTCGAAAGTTTGTCGTTTTTATGCTTGATTCCTACTCCCCTTCCTTACGTCTCATTGAAACAGCCATTCCGAGTGAAACTAAGCCACCCAAGCTAATAAGAAGGGAGCCTAGGGCTTCTTGACCGGTATTTGGAAGTGTTTGGTTTCCTGATGCTTTTTCAGCTTTCTTATTTGAAATAGGAGCCACACTTCCAGATGGTGCCGGTTGCTCGTTTGCTTTCTGATTTGCTACACTACCGCCACCGTCGTTTGCTTTTTCAGGTCTTTTCGTATCGGTAGTTGTCCCAGCAGCATCTCCTTTTTCTTCTGCTTTTGGTTCTTCTACGTACTCCTCTACAAATGCTTTTCTACCTGTAATAGTTGCACTAATCGTTTGACCTGCTTTTTCTAAATCAGTCAAATACTCAACAAATACTTCTGTATCTGGATTGATAGCGCCAATCAGTTTAGCTTCTTTGAAAATCGAGAAGCCATCCCCACCGCCAAATAGGAAGTCATTGATGACAAGTGTATAGGTTTCTGTCGGAACAATCTCTGTTCCATCTTCTTTGAAGGCTTTAACAACCTTGTAAGGATTTTCTTCCGTTGGATTATCTGCTTTCGTGTAGATATATTTAATTCCAGACATTTGAAGGAAATATTTTTCGCCTTCATCGTATTGTTGATTTAAGGCTGTATAAATCTGCTCACCTGTCATTTGAACGACTTGTAGGATATTCCCAAATGGTTGAACAGCTTGTGCTGCTCCCCAAGTAACCGTTCCATCCTCTTGGACCTTCAAATCTGCCCGAATCCCGCCATTGTTGGTCATTGCAAAGTCAACATCATAACCTGATTTCTTAGCAATAGCTAATTGAGCCGATGTTACTAAATTGCCCACAGCACTTTCTTTAAATTCATTTACCTCGCGAGAAATATCTGTCGCTTGACTAGCCGTACCAATTTTTTGCTCTGTTACTTTTTTAACGATGGTATTTGCTTCGTCTACAATCGCCTGAATTTCTGGACTTGGTGTTTTCTGCCCTGGTGCCACTGCAATAATTTTCGCAGTCGGAACTTCTTTAAAGTCGGCAATATCTGTATCATAAACAGCTCTAACATCTGCATAAGCCTTACCTTGTGAGGTAGCTTGTACAATCAAGGTTTTGCCTGTTGTACCGTTTGTATAGACATGGTTGTGACCGGCAAATACAAGGTCAACTGAGTGTTCAGGATAGATTTCATTTAGCTTAGCAATCATATCTGCAGCTTCACCAGCAGCCACACCATCCTTGCTTGTAGCTGGAACGTGAGCCAGTACAACTATCGCATTTACACCCTTTTCAGCTAACTCACGCGCATATTTCGCAATCGTCTCTGCCGCATTCAAAAAAGTGTACTGCTCATAGTTTTTCTTCAAAACAAGATTAGGAATTTCTGTCGTAACTACACCAATAAAGCCAATATTTGCTTCTTTATCATTTACAGGAATAGTCTTAATAGCATACGGTTTCCAGCCATACGGAATTTCACCCGTCTCTTTGTCAATAACGTTGGCGATAACAATCTCCTGTTTGGCTGCTTCATGAGTATAATTATCTACAATCTCATTAAACTGGCCTTCTTTTGGAGCTTCGCCAGTCATGATACGGTTATACTCATCAAGTCCCTCATCAAACTCATGGTTCCCCAAAGTCCCGTATTCAACATCCATTTTGTTAAAGACTTTTACAGTTGGTTCATCTTGTAAAAGTCCAGAATTCGATGGACTTGCACCAACCATATCTCCGGCTTGAACACGGATAGACTCTGCAGGTGTTTCTGTTTCTGCTGCTGTTTCTTCAAATTCTGCTTGCGAATCATCCATGTAAGCATCAAGCAAAGCGGCAGTTCCTGCATTCCGAACTGTTTCCCCCTCCAATCGCGCTGTCCCTGTCGTATCAAGCGCACCATGGAAATCATTAACTCCCATAATTTGAACAGCTAATTCATCTGCTAAAACAGCCTGTGTTGTAATGACACTAAAACCAGCTACAAGAGCTAGTACACTGCTTTTCAACCGAATATTCTTTTTCATAAGCAAAACAATGCTCCTTCTATTTTTTTCATATTGACATATCTATAATAATCCTTTTTTTACGGCTTTTCAATATCAAATCAGTCATTTATAACAAAAAATTATAAAAATATTCGTTTATTCTTACTTTTACATCATTTTTCTGAAAATATCTTGTTATTTTTATCCATAATACGAAAAATCATCCCTCTTCCCTTACACAGTTCTCTCCAAAGTACTCTTCGCAACTAAAAAATCTCTTCCAAACGGAAGAGAACTGCTCTTATTTAGCTGCTTTATAAAGTTCGTTAACCTTGTCCCAGTTAATCACTTCAAAGAAGGCTTTGATGTAGTTTGGACGGACGTTACGGTAGTTAAGGTAGTAAGCATGCTCCCAAACATCCAGTGCCAAGATTGGTTTCAAACCTTGCATGATAGGTGTGTCTTGGTTAGCTGTTGAGATAACCTCTAACTTGCCTTCTTTGTTGACAACCAAGAAAGCCCAACCTGAACCGAAGCGAGTTGTTGCTGCAGTTGTAAAGGCATCTTTGAAGGTATCAAATGAACCAAAGGTTGCATCAATATCTGCTGCCAATTCTGCTGAAATTTCTGTTTTTTCAGGTGAAAGCAATTCCCAGAAAAGAGCGTGGTTAAGGTGACCGCCACCGTTGTTGATAAGGGCTTGACGGATATCAGCTGGAATTTGCTCCACATCTGACAAAAGTGCTACCAAGTCTTCACCGATTTCTGGGTGTTTTTCAAGGGCAGCATTGGCATTTGCAACATAAGTTGCATGGTGCTTGTCATGGTGCAGGGTCATTGTTTCTGCGTCAATATGTGGTTCCAAGGCATCGTATGCGTATGGAAGGTCTGGTAAAATAATTGCCATTTTCGTTTTCTCCTATACTAAGTGATAGTTCTATTCTACTCCAATGTGAGAGCCTTTTCAATTTATTTGTCTGAAAATACTAATCAGACACTTAAGTCGTTGCAATTTTTAACAATGTAAGATCAAACAAGTAATCCTTATCAAACCGTCCTGTCTTGATTTGATAATCCGTTTCTATCAATAATCGAACAACTTTTTTCAAAAATCCAATGGACAGATGGCGTGAATCGCGCAAAGCATACTTTACTTGGTATGGATTCACCTTACGCCCCATAATAGTTGATAACTCAGCTACTATCTGCTGTTCCCCTCGGCCTTGCTCTACTAGGATTTGCACTTGTAGATAGGTTCGAAATTGGGTTAACATGATGGCAATCAACTTAACCTCTTCCTCCCCTTGCAACCGCAAGTCACGAACTAAGTTGCGAGCCTCGTCTACCTTGGATTGTAGAATTAACTGTGTTAAATCAAAGATATTATCCTGTAGTGTCTTGGGGATAGCCGCATCAATATCTGAAATTTCAATCGTCTCTTTTCCCTTATAAGATTGAAGAAAGACTAGGTTCTTACTGATTTCTGCAAAATCAAAATTGGACTTTTCTAAAAGATATTGAAAAACCTCTCCTCCCATCTGCAATCCAAGACGCATTATCTCCTTTTGGAAATGATTTTTCAAATCCATCTCCTTCAGAGGATTGGCTTCTAATACTAGTCCATCTCGCTTTAGGAGTTTAACCAGGCGTCGTTTGCTATCTAACTTTCCTGGAGCTAGGATAATCAAACGTGTTGTTTCGACAGGATTTTCCAAATAAGCCTCAAACTGTTTAAGCTCATCGTCCGTCAAATGCCGCTTCTTGTCTGTGGTCAAATCAGAAAAATAATCCAGTATGACAACTTTTTCGTCTGAAAAAAATGGGAGAGAAACCAAATCCAAATCCACCTGACTATAATCAGCTTCTGACATGTCAAAATAGGCAAAACTAAGGTCTGCAGGTTCGAAATCAAGCTTCCTCAGAAGTAAGTCTTTCGCTATTTGGTATTGTCCGATGTCTTCACCGCATAAAACGGTCAGAAGCTCTAGTTTCTCTTTTTTTAATTTTTCAATCTGTTCAATTACTAACATATATACCTCTAATTCTTAATAAATTATACCATTTGAAATAGAATTAGAAAACAAACTCATTGATAATACTCAATAAAAATCTATCATTCAACTCTCTTGTTAAGCCTAAAAAAGCAGAAACTAATACATTTAGCTTCTGCCTTTAAAATTAGGATAACATTCGATTGGTAGCATTTAAGGGAAAACAAATCTTTCTTCCCATGCTGATAGAGCAAAAGAATGAATGATTACTACTTCTCTTCTACTTGGTGAGTTTTCTTACCCGGCATCCAGGAAATTAAACTAAAGATTGCAAGCATTACGCCAACCAGTAAAAGATTATTCCTATCCCCTGTTTTAGGTAACTGTCCTTTAGCGAATTTTTGCTGTCCCACGACACTCACAGAGACTGCCATTTCTTTTGCGACTGGCTTCGGACTATTTTCTCCTAACCCCTTCTCTAAAGCTACTTCTAATGACGGAAGAACACCGACTGGCAATTCAGGTGTAACTCCATCGTCCTTGGTTGTTTCCAACAGAGGAAGAACGCCGACTGGCAATTCATGTGTGACTCCCTTGCCGTTTTCCATTTTGAAAATATGAAGTGGTACTACTATCTCGTCTTGGCTGCGATCATCATAAATGACACGAACCGTGATTGGATAGTCACCATTTGTCTGTGGAAGGTTACTTACAAGTTCATAAACAACTTGACCTGCTTCAGTTAGAAGACTGATCTGCTTAACAATTTCAGCCTTTATTTCCTCAGGACTGCTGGTTGGAAGGACACGGGCTTCGCTAGTTACTTGTGGCTGGTAGCGATCCGATTTAGGAAGAACACCGATTGGCAATTCATGTGTAACACCTTTACCGTTTTCCATTTTGAAAATATGAAGTGGTACTACTATTTCGTCTTGGCTGCGATCATCATAAATGACACGAACCGTGATTGGATAGTCACCATTTGTCTGTGGAAGGTTACTTACAAGTTCATAAACAACTTGACCTGCTTCAGTTGGAAGACTGATTTGCTTAACAATTTCAGCCTTTATTTCCTCAGTACTGCTGTTTGGAAGGACACAGGCTTCGCTAGTTACTTGTGGCTGGTAGCGATCCGATTTAGGAAGAACACCTTCTGGCAAGCTGTGTTTGACAACTTCTCCATTTTTTATTGTGAGAATATGAAGAGGCACTTCAAGCTCTTCTTGGCTGAGGTCGTCATAAATGACACGAACCGTGATCGGATAGTCACCGTTTGTCTGTGGAAGGTTACTTACAAGTTCATAAACAACTTGACCTGCTTCAGTTGGAAGACTAATTTGCTTAACAATTTCAGCCGTTGCGTCATCACTACTGCTTGCTGGAAGGACACGGGCTTCTCCAGTTACTTGTGGCTGGTAGCGATCCGATTTAGGAAGAACGCCTTCTGGCAAGCTGTGTTTGACAACTTCTCCATTTTTTATTGTGAGAATATGAAGAGGCACTTCAAGCT
>ALKQ01000021.1 GCA_000440235.1 Streptococcus suis 10581
GTACTTACAAGTTCATAAACAACTTGACCTGCTTCAGTTGGAAGACTAATTTGCTTAACAATTTCAGCCTTTATTTCCTCAGTACTGCTGGTTGGAAGGACACGGGCTTCTCCAGTTACTTGTGGCTGGTAGCGATCCGATTTAGGAAGAACACCGATTGGCAATTCATGTGTGACACCTTCCCCATGAGCTGTTTGTTGGACAACAACCTGAACAGACACCCGCTTCTGACTACCATCATCAAATCGGACAAGGACTGGTACGCTGTGTTCGCCAAGAGTAGTTGGAAGAGGATTTACAAGACGTTTTTCAACAGGACCTGCCTGGGCATCAACCTGAGCCTTAGCCAAAAGAGCATTTCCAACCACAGACAAGTCGTCATCAGTTTCATAAACATGCTTATCTCCAACATGAACTGAATAGACATCTGCTTTCCATGGGATAACCTGAATTGGGATAGTCAACTCATGATTGTCCTTACGAACTTGAAAACTGGTCACTTGTGGTGTCAGGGTAACAGGCACCAATTCCACACCGTACTCACCAAATTGGTCTGGAGTAATGGTTTTGGATAGACCTTGATTGTCCACCAGCTTCACTTGAAGACCTGACAAGTCCACTGTTTCAGCTGGGCGATAGTCTGTCTTAGTCGGCAGGATTACCAATTCAAGACCTGTAACTGCAGTTTTATCGAAGGTCGGTGTCACCAATTTCAATGGGATATCAACTGTCTTCGAAGTTTGGAGATTGTCTAATTGTGACCAGTCGAAGCGAGAAGCAATCACATAATAACCTAGGGCTGGTTGAGGCAGGCGGTTTGCCAAATCTGTCACAGAAGAGCCTGCTTGCAAGGTCACGCCTTCTTCTTTGACAAGTCTTTCACCTTCTTTGAAACGAAGGTTGATTTGGAGGTTAGCAGGGACAACCTCAACCACAACCTCAACCCGCTTCTGACTACCATCATCAAATCTGACAAGGACTGGTACGCTGTGTTCGCCAAGAGTAGTTGGAAGAGGGGTTACAAGACCTTTTTCAACAGGACCTGCTTGGGCATCAACCTGAACCTTAGCTAAAAGGGCAGTTTCTACCGCAGTCAGATTATCATCCGTCTCATAAACATGCTTCTCCCCAACAGTAACTGCATAAACATCTGCTTTCCATGGGATAACCTGAATTGGAATAGCCACCTCATGAGTATCTTTACGGACTTGAAGACGAGTAACTTGTGGGGTCAGGGTAACAGGCACCAATTCCACACCGTACTCACCAAATTGGTCTGGAGTAATGGTTTTGGACAGACCTTGATTGTCCACCAGCTTCACTTGAAGACCTGACAAGTCCACTGTTTCAGCTGGGCGATAGTCTG
>ALKQ01000022.1 GCA_000440235.1 Streptococcus suis 10581
TTTCTTCTTTGACAAGTCTTTCACCTTCTTTGAAACGAAGGTTGATTTGGAGGTTAGCAGGGACAACCTCCACCGCAATCTCAACCCACTTCTGACTACCATCATCATATTTGACAAGGACTGGTACGCTGTGTTCGCCAAGAGTAGTTGGAAGAGGGTTTACAAAGCTCTTTTCAACAGAACCTGCTTGGGCATCAACCTGAACCTTAGCTAAAAGGGCAGTTTCTACCGCAGTCAGATTATCATCCGTCTCATAAACATGCTTCTCCCCAACAGTAACTGCATAAACATCTGCTTTCCATGGGATAACCTGAATTGGAATAGCCACCTCATGAGTATCTTTACGGACTTGAAGACGAGTAACTTGTGGGGTCAGGGTAACAGGCACCAATTCCACACCGTACTCACCAAATTGGTCTGGAATAATGGTTTTGGACAGACCTTGATTATCCATCAGTCTCACTTGAAGACCTGACAAGTCCACTGTTTCAGCTGGGCGATAGTCTGTCTTAGTCGGTGGGGTTACCAATTCAAGGGCTGTAACCGCAGTTTTATCGAATACTTTAACTGGTAAGGCAGGCGTAATCAATTCCAATGGAATATCAATTATCTGAGAAGTTTGGAGATTGTCTAATTGTGACCAGTCGAAGCGAGAAGCAATCACATAATGACCTAGAGCTGGTCGAGGCAGGCGGTTTTCCAAATCTGTCACAGAAGAGCCTGCTTGCAAGGTCACACTTTCTTCCTTAACAACCGTTTCACCATCTTTGAAACGAAGGTTGATTTGGAGGTTCTGCGGTGTCTGAGTCGGATCTGTTAAACGATAGGAGATTCCCTCATTGCTCAAGCTAAAACGATCCGATTGGTTTTCCAAGGCAATTCGAACAGTATCTGCAAAGCCACCTTCAGCAGTCACAAATACCTTATCAACATGAGGACTTAGATTATGCTCGAATCCTCTAACAAGTACTTCAACAGTACCTTCAATGCTACCTGTTACTGCTAGGCTAGCTGTAGCTGGGACAATGACTTTTCCTTGACCAGATAGATTTCCCAGAGTTACTGGAGCATTGGCAATGATCAACTGCGTACCAGATGCAAGTTCTACACCAGTTGAAATCTCAGATACTTGTTCAGACAAGGTCACATCTGCCCGATTAACCAGTGAAAGACTTTGGATATTTTGTAAGTTAAGGCCATAAACACGCGCAGTATCAATTGTAACAGTATTGTCTAAACTCGCACTTCCATCTATGGATTTCAAACTGCTAGATTTTGAAATGACTGCAACTGGGCCCTCAACAAGAGCCCCATTGGCACCAGAAAGAATAATTCCATTATCGGCACTAACAAAATCCGACAAAATCGAAATCGTCACCGGAATGCTACTTGTCGAATCAGCATTTCCTGCGTAGATTGTGTTAAATCGTGTATCTGAACTTCCGTTAGTAATGGTGATTTGACCATGACTTCCTGCTGGATCGCCCGTACGAGAGCCGGCAACCAGGCTTGGACGGAGATTGCTTTGAGCTTGACTTATGGTTGTAGAAACCCTATCAAAGGTCAAATGGTAACCATTGGCATAGATTGTTGCTTGTTGACTGGCATCTACAATCATATTCAGCGTCATGTTGGCAAAGGTTACATCATTCCCCAATTCTACATTTGGACCTCGGAAGGTGAGGCGATGCCCTTGACCATCAATTGTGACTGCCTTATTGATAAGGAAAGGCGTTTCTTGACGATGTTGAACATCACTTACCAATTTGATTGTATCACCATCTTTAGCTTGGGAAATAGCATAAGACAAGCTCTGATATGGATTTGTTTCTGTTCCCTGACCCTCGGTAGATGTTTCAGCACCGTTGGTGACATATAGATCACGCGCCTGAACTTCTTGATAAATACTTGTACGGAAGTCGTTTGTATCCTTCAAATAAGCTTGGAAAATCTGATTTTTCAACTCTCTGACCGCATTGACATTTTGTGACAAAAACGTGTTTCTTGCCTGATTAGTCTGCAACTGGGCCAAATCCTTGGCCACTGCCTGGTCCATTAAACTTTGGATAGCTGAGAAATCTGCCGCTTCAGCAGTCGGATTCAGTTGATCAATTTTACCAATACGACGCTCAAACATAGCCTTTTTAAAGGTTGCTAGGTTTCCTCCATATTCTGGCATAATGGCATTCAAAGCAGCCTGATCATTGGCGTGCTGTCCAGACACATAGGCTACCATTCCATTTTCATAGCCATACTCACCAAGAATGTCATAAGCATTTCGTTTAAAACTAATATCACCTACAGTACCTGCATTGTTTTGCAAACCTGCATAAATCGGTTCAAAGAGAGGAATGGTGTAATAAGAATTGATCCGAGCTGTTCCTGTGGTATTGAGACCATCAAACTTGTAACGACCTGAAATCAGTTGATGATCAACAAAATCATGGACAGATTGTAAACCAGCGGCTAGGTCTCTCGAGATCGGTTGAGCCTGGTCTGTCTGACCTCCATTCGCACTTGCAACGAGGCTCAATTGATTGAGCAGAACAGCTCTTTCTTCCGGCGTCTTCTTCAAGATAGACTGGGCCTCTGCATAGTCCAGAGTGTAAATCACATCCAAGACACCTTGCATATAGGTCTTGAGATCCTCGCTCGTTTGAAAGCGTTCTGGACTAGCATTTTGTGTTCGGTTGTCCCCCAATTGATAGGCTGTATTTAGAATAAAGCTAGGGTCTTGATAAGGCGTCTGGGTAACATTCAGGGACTCAAACATCCCTCTGGCAAAAACTTCATGCAATTGACCATCTCGTCTACCATTACCATTTAACCACACGGTCTTATCTAACATATGGGTTAATTCGTGGGTGTAAACAGCCTGCCCAGCCTCTGTTAGAGATTTTTTCAGGTAGAGGTTGATTGAAGTATTGCCATTTGCTTGACCATCTGCTTGTAAAAAATTCTGGTACAAGTTAAGCGGTCTGATAAATTTCTTGACCCCCTCTAGAACCTTTGAACCAAATTTAGGGGAATAGAGTTCTTGTACTCGCTGATTTGCTGTCCCTAATTTCTGCGGACTATCAACCACAATAATGGGAGTATGATTGGCAAGAGTATCCCTGTTCAGACTGATTCGATTCCAGAATTTCAAAAAGCTTTCTTGATCATCAGCATAGGATTGTAGGTTAGCCTTAAAAGTTGCCAAACTTGTCTGGTCACCTGATCGTACATAGGATTCCGTCAAACCATAGTTAACGGTATTTGAAGTGCTAATGGCATATACAAGATCAGTAGGTAGGGTCAAGAGGGGAATAAAGTGATTATTCAGACGTGCCTGACTTTTTAATTTCTGATAGAGCGAGGAATTACCATAAGGAGATTGGGACTCTGCCAGATGGGCCTTACTGGTTTCCTTAAACCATTGTTCACTTGTTTTGCTCGGTTCAAATAGGCTAACGCCCTTCTCAACAAAGGAAAAAATATCGGCCTGACTTGTAATTGGAGCTAGTTTGGTTTGGTAAGTAGTCGCTGACTGACCCAAAGTCAAATCACGATAGGTTAAAGTGTTCAAAATACTAAGTGTATTTAAAGGGGTGCCTCCACCACCGAACACCTGGGGATAATGTAATATCAAATCCTTTGCCTGATATTGACCAAATTCAAAGGAATATTGACGATCCAGATAGGAAAGCCCTGCTAAAACCTTCTCCTTATTACGACGGATATCCTCTACATTGACCTGACTTGATTTCTCAAAAATACCTGTCAGAGTCGTTTCAATCTTAGCCTTTACTCGCTCAAAATTCTCTCTCATATCTAGCATATCCATATAGGCTGTCTGCTTGAGAGTTTGTAGCTGGTCAGCTGGTAAATTACTTCCACCATTTTCCTGACGAATAGCCTTTTCTAAGTCTATTTTTTCAAAAAAATTTTCTTGATGAGACAAATGAGGATAGAGTGATTCGTAGGTCACAGCCGCAAAGTCATCTTTCAGCGAAGCGACCTGTTGAGCAACTGTTTCACTGGTCTGGCTTGTAATTGGCTGAGCCGTCGCAGGGACTATCTGACTACTGCCATCAGAATAAACTACTTGGTAATGATGAACTGTCTCACCATTAACTGAAGGCATCAGTTGACCTTGGGCATCAAGTGGTAATTTAGCTACTTCCGTAACCGCCACACTGCGTGCTCTTCGTGCTGAACGTAACACAGGCTGAACAACTTCTTCTACTGTTGCTGTCTCAGTTGGCTGAACTGGTTGAGTAACCTCGTCCGTTGAACCTGCTGGTTCTTGTGCCGTTTGAATAGATTTTGATTCTACTTGCTCAATAATCTGATGAGAATTTTCGACTGTGAGAGTGCTCTCATCACCAGCTGTATTTGACTGCTCTTCTGCAGTCTGTTCTTGCCCTGCTTCTGCTGAAAGTGCTGCTTGGGGTGCTGAAATGTCTTGAGAAACCACTTCCTTCTGAATAGCTGGTTCTACTTCCACAAGCTGGCTTTCTTGAGCTGTGTTCTCCTGTGTGGCTTGGTTTAATGAGGAACCAACAGTTTCTGGAATTTGAACAGTTACCTTATTGGTTTCCTGCAGTTGATTTGCTTGATCTGTCACTGCCTGACTAGTTTGCTGGCTACTAACAGGAGTTTGGCTTACCTCTTGGGCAGCCACAGCCTGCCCTCCAGCAACACTAAAGCTAATTGCTAAGGCAACAGATACGACACCGATGGAAAACTTACGGATTCCAAAATGCTGCTTCTTTTGTAAAAAATGCAAATTCATTAAAATATAGTCTCCTTTTTGAGCCAAATAAAAAATCTACTACAATTATACAATAAATAAGAATGCAACACAAAGAAAACGCTGACAAATTTATCACAACGAAAGATTTCCCAACAATAACCGTCAGGAAACCAATAAAAACTATTATTTTGTATCAAATCGTTCAAACTTCACTCCCTCACCGTTTCAATTCGCCACTTCTTCCAGCCTCGAAAGCGAATAGCTCCTTGCTGGTCTGTGCGATAGACTTGGATATTCCGGCTGTCAAAACGGTCCAAGGTTTCCTGGTGGGGGTGTTTGTAACGATTGTTTTCTCCAGCTGATACCAGTGCAATCTTGGCACCGATATGGTCTAAAAATTCAGGATAGGAAGAACCTTTGGAGCCATGGTGACCAGCCTTGAGGACATCGACAGGCAGGTTGGGATAGGTTGCTATCAAGTCCAACTCCCCTTGCTCCAAATCTCCTGTAAAGAGAAAGTTGGTTTCCAACAAGCGACCGTAGAGAACAATTGAGTCATTATTACCACCGTCTCCTGTCCCGTCTGGATAAAGGACTTCCAGGTAAGAGTCAAAAATTGGTAGGCGGTCGCCCACTTTTACCACATGGATAGGAGCATTGATTTCTTTCAAAGTCGCTACAAAGTCAGGCACTGTCAGACTTCCCTGCGACACGTAAATCCGTCCAATTTTTACCTGCTTAGCCACTTCCAGCACATCGCCCACATGGTCTGTATCGGTGTGCGTCAGGACCAAACTATCAATCCTGTCCACGCCCCGACTATGCAGATAGGGAATCAAAGTCCGCTCTGCATTTGCCTGCGAAGACCGCTCCTGCCACATTTCCTTGGCCGCAAAATCGACCCGACCGCCCACATCAATCAAGACCGTCCGCCCCCGCATATCCCGCAAAAAGATGCTGTCCCCCTGCCCGATGTCCACCACCGTCACCTCGTTCTCCAGCGGGTGTTTGGTTATGAAAAATAGCAGAGCAAGGACTAGGCTTAGTCCTAGGAGCCAGTTTTTCTTCCTGTGGAAATCATAAAGTAAGAAGAGGCTGACCAGCAAAAACAAGAGGACCAGCCCAGACGGCTTGCCCAGTATCCAAGGTCGCAATCCCAAATCTGCCACCCAGACAATGATTTTCTCCATAAAGACGAAAAATCCGTTAACCCAAGTAATCTTGACCAGAGGCGACAAAAGGAAAGTGACCGACAAACCTGGCAAAAGCAGGACATCAAATATAAAAGAAAAGACAAAGGTCAAGAGGATAGACAGGGGCTGAAAGGCATAGAAATAGGTCATGAGCACTGGCAAAATTCCCAGCGAAATACTGAGACTCTCCACCGCAGCCTTTTTGACCTGCCCCAAGTCTTCAAAATCAAAAACCGTCAGCAAGAAAGCATAGGTAAAGGTCAGGACACCACCAGCTGTCAGCAAAAATCGGGGCAGGATCAGCAGACAGACAAAGACTGTCACCGCAAAGTTATCCAGCTTCCGCAAGCCCAGATTACCCAGAATTTTTTGAACCAAAGACCGCACCACTGACACCGAAAAGCCTGTCAAGCCCGCATAGACAAGGGAAAAGGGAATTTGTAACTGATCCACTGTTTCTTTGGTCAAGCCCAAACGCAGTAAAATCCAGCGAAACTTGTCGATGAAAAATCCAACTTGCATGCCAGACAGGGCAAAGAGATGAATGATACCTAGACTAGAATAGAGGTCACTCATCTGATCAAAATCACTATCCAGCTCCCCAAACAAAAGCCCTGTCATATAGTGGCTCATAGGAGCTGGGAAATTGGTTTTGACATAGACCAAGGCCTGCCTCCGCCAGCTTGATAGCCAGTCAAAAACATTCCAAGACTGGACTGGGACAATCTTCTTGATTGCCATAATCTTGACCGTCCGATAAATACCCTGTGTTTTCAGGTAGGCCTGATAGTCAAAGCCCTTGAAATTCCGCTGACCAGCTGGCTGGCTGACCTCTGCTTCCACTTCAAGCTGGACCAAACCTGTCAGCTTTTGAAAATAAGCCTGCTCCTCCTTACTGGCTAATTTGTAAAACACCTGATAGGTTTGTCCGTCAGCCCGACCGCGAAAAGACAGACTGTCCCCGTTGACTTCAATGGTATCTGGAATAATCTGCACAGTTGTGACTTGCTCTGGGGCTGACTGGTCTGCCAGCTCCCATTGGACCTTCTGGCATCCGAAAAACATACCGCACAGGGCTAAAAGCGGCAGCGTTTTGATGAAAACTGCCTTACCTTGCCGAAATCCAAAGACCAGCAACAACAAACTGAGCAGGCCCATTGTCAAGAGGGAAAAAGAGTGGACTACAAAGTAGGCTGCCACCGCCAAAAGAGCCAGGTGAATGGGCTGACAGGGGAGCTTAATCGACCGTAACATAAGGTCGAATGCTTTCCATAGTCTTGTCGCCGATGCCCGACACATTGTTGAGGTCATCCACCGACTTGAAGCCACCGTTGGCCTCACGATAGGCGATAATGTCCGTCGCTCGCTTGGCACCAATACCAGAAATGGTCTGCAAGTCAGCCTCGGTCGCCGTATTCAGATTGACTAGACTGGTGTTTTTTTCTTCTTGGGACATAGCAGAGCTGGCAGTCGTACTGGCAACCACCGAGATATTTTCATCCTTACCGGCCACATAGACCACCGCTTCGTCGCTGAGCTTCTGAGCCAGATTGATAGACTTGGGGTCTGCCTGACTGGTCAAGCCGCCAGCTGCTTCAACTGCATCATTAACACGCGCACCAGCTTCTAAAGTGTAGAGTCCTGGCTTTGCTACTGCTCCTTTGACATCGACGACCAGCTGGCTGAGCTCTTCGCTTGCTTCTGCACTGGTTTCCTCGACCAACTCAGAGCTGCTAGAAGTTTGCTCTAGCTGTGGAAAATCTGTCAGTCCTGTCTGATCAGACTTGGCTGGTTGACTGAAGATTAAGAACGTCGCCATAAGTAAACCAGCAGCTGCGGGTAGAGCAATCTGCCACTTGTATTCTTTAAGCATTTCTATATAAGTTTTAATCTTATCCATAAATTACCTCCACCTATATAGTTCGTAAAAGATACAAAAAAAAACCGCAAGCTGCGAGTTTCATTTACTTATTTTTTATCCAACTGAGTACTTGGTTGCCAAAAGAAGCTAGCAATATAGCTAAAGGCATAGGTCAATCCCAAGATAAGAGCAACCAGCAAAAGAACTGGGATACGGTAGATATAGGTCAAGATATTTGGCTTTTTCTTGGTTTGGAAAGAAGTCGCATGGTCATCTAAGCGTTTGAATTCAGCCTCGATACGGCTAGTTACTTCTACTGTACCTGCATCATCCATACGCTTGATGTCCGAAACATCGATAGGATTTCCAAAAGCCACATCGATTCGCTCACCAGCTAAGAGCCCCTTGATAGTCATGGGACCTACGTAGGTTGCTGGCATGAGTTTGACTTTTGCTGACTTGGCAATGACCGCCACACCACCTTTTAGCTCAGATGAATGACGACTTCCAGATGGAAACATGACCAGCGAACGGTCACTCTTTTTCAACATGTTAACTGGATACTTGATGGCTGCCATGCCAGGATTGTCACGGTCAATTGGAAAGGCTCCACATTTTGAAATCCACCAGCCAAAACCGCGGTCCTTGAAGAGTTCTTTTTTAGCCATAAAGATGAACTGCTTGGGAGCAGCTGCGTAGCCAAGAAAGACTGGATCCCAGAAGGTTTTATGCGGAGCGATAAGAATATAATTTTCCTCCTGTGGCAAAATCTTCTCTCTATCATGATAGTGAATATTGCCATTGATGGCCCACAACAAGAATGTTAATAGTGTTCGTAGATAAGAATAAAACATAAACTTCTCCTTTTTCAATCCCTCCTATTATAGCACAAATTTGCGTCAGAACGAAATGTCATATTCATTCAAATTTACGGTCAAAATACCCACTAATTACAGAGGTCCCGACTTGTAAAAACCACTAGATAGTTTTACAATAGAAACATGATTACAATTGAACGTGTATTAGAAATATTGAAGGCGGATACTAACTTCTGCCATATCAAGCAAAATAACCAGACTGACAGCACATGGACGGATATCCAGTTTGACGCCCTCAGCTATGACAGCCGGACTGTTAGCCCAACGACCCTCTTTTTTGCCAAGGGTTTGGCCTTTAAGAAGGAATTTTTGGAAAAGGCTATCGAGGTTGGGCTGGCTTTTTACGTGTCTGAAATCGACTATGAGGTCGGCATTCCTGCTATCATCGTCCACGACATCAAGCAGGCTATGAGCCTGATTGCCATGGAATTTCATGGTCATCCCCAGAAACAGCTCAAACTCCTGGCCTTCACCGGCACCAAGGGTAAAACAACGGCGGCTTATTTTGCTTTTAACATTCTCAAACAGAGCCACAAGCCTGCCATGCTTTCGACCATGAACACCACTCTGGACGGCAAGACCTTCTTCAAGTCTGCCCTAACCACGCCTGAAAGCCTGGACCTCTTTGCCATGATGGCGGAGGCGGTCAAGAACGGCATGACTCACTTAATTATGGAGGTGTCTAGCCAGGCCTATCTGGTCAAGCGGGTTTACAGGCTGACCTTTGATGTCGGCGTTTTTCTCAACATCAGCCCCGACCACATCGGCCCCATTGAGCACCCGACCTTCGAGGACTACTTCTACCATAAGCGTCTGTTGATGGACAATAGCAGAGCGGTTATTGTCAATGCTGGAATGGACCATTTTGAAGTCGTGAAAGAGCAAGTCAGCTCCAAAGACCATGACTTTTATGGACCGACTTCTGACAACCAGATTAGCCAATCAGCAGGTTTTGACTTCACAGCGACTGGCAAATTGGCTGGCCATTACGACATCCAGCTGATTGGTGCCTTCAACCAAGAAAATGCCATCGCAGCAGGACTGGCCTGTCTCCGTTTGGGAGCAAGTCTGGAAGATATTCACACAGGGATTGCCCAAACCAATGTCCCTGGTCGTATGGAAGTCCTGACCCAGCAAAACGGAGCCAAGGTCTTCGTGGACTACGCCCACAATGGCGACAGTGTCAAGAAGCTGATTGATGTCGTCTTGGAACACCAGACAGGCAAGGTCATCTTGATTTTAGGAGCTCCAGGTAACAAAGGAGAAAGTCGCCGCAAGGACTTCGGACTTCTACTCAATGACTATCCACAGATTGAGGTCATTCTGACAGCTGATGATCCCAACCGTGAAGATCCTGCTACTATCGCTGAACAAATCCGCGCCCACATGACCCGTCCAAGCGACCTTATCTTGGACCGGGAAGAAGCCATTCGCACAGCTATGAGCCAGACGACTTCTTCTCAAGATGCCGTCATCATCGCAGGCAAAGGAGCTGACGCCTACCAGATTGTAAACGGCGAAAAGGCCGCCTATGACGGTGATTTGGAAGTAGCAAAACAATATTTGTAACATACGGTCCTTGTTCACAGACAAGGACTTTTTTATAACGATTCTCATTAAATTAAAATTTTCAGAAAACTCTTTGTTTTGGTGGATTTTTTTGATATAATACTGGTCGGAACAAATTATTAATAAATCATATTCTGGTAAGGAGGAGTTTGTGTCTTCGATTCAAGCGGAAAATATCCAAGTCTCTTACGACAATCGGATTATTATTGATGAATTATCAACAAGTATTCCAAAAGGAAGTATAACGACGATCATTGGTGCCAATGGCTGTGGAAAATCGACCTTGCTTAAGGCGTTGACAAGGATTATCCCTGTTCAAGAAGGGGCTATCTATTTAGATGGACAAGCCATTTCACAACTACCAACCAAAGAAGTCGCAAAAAAATTGGCCCTGCTCCCTCAGGTCTTAGAAGCGACAGAAGGGATTTCCGTTTATGAACTGGTCTCCTATGGTCGCTTTCCGCATCAAAATGGACTGGGACATCTCACTGATCAGGATAGAGAGAAAATCAACTGGGCCTTGGAAGTCACCCAGACCGCTCCCTACGCTAGGTTACCAGTTGATGATTTATCAGGTGGTCAGAGGCAACGGGTTTGGATTGCGATGGCACTTGCCCAAGATACGGATACCATTTTCTTAGATGAACCAACAACCTATCTTGATCTCAATCATCAATTGGAAGTCTTAGAACTTTTAAAAGAACTGAATCAAAGCCGACAGAAAACCATTGTGATGGTCCTTCACGATGTCAATTTATCAGCTCGATTTTCAGATTATATGATTGCCATGAAAGAGGGAGATATTCGCTACCATGGGTCTGTGTCCAATATGATGACAACTGAGATACTGAGGGACATTTTTAGCATTGAACCTCAATTGATGCAGGTTGCTGGTCAAGATTACCCTATTTTGCTAACTTACGATTTAAAAAAATAATAAGGAGAAAAAATGAAAAAGTTTTTAGCTATTTTTAGTTTATTTGTTGGGCTGATTTTCTTAACAGCTTGTTCTACCTCTTCCTCTTCAACAGACGTAGAACTGTCTAGCATGCCAAAGATTGAAGGCATTACTTACCACGGTGACATTCCTAAAAATCCTAAAAAAGTTGTCAACTTTGCTTACTCTTACACAGGCTATCTCTTACAATTAGGAATTGATGTATCTAGCTATAGTCTAGATTTAGAGAAAAATAGTCCCGTCTTTGGAGACAAACTAAAGGATGTTCCACAATTGACAACGGCAGATACAGAAGCGATTGCCGCACAAAAGCCAGATGTCATTCTAGTATTTGCTGGTGATGATAACTTAGAAACACTGAAAGAAATTGCTCCAGTTATTGAAATCACTTATGGAAAGAGTGACTACTTGAAAATGCTGACAGATATTGGTCAGATTTTTGGAAAAGAAAAGGAAGCGCAAGCCTGGTTAGATCAATGGGATAAGAAAGTTGCTACTGCGAAAGAGGAATTGAAAGGATTGATTGATACAAGTTCAACATTTACCGTCATGGACTTCTTCGATAAGAACATCTTCCTTTATGGTAATAACTTTGGTCGTGGTGGAGAATTAATCTATCGCGCTCTCGGTTTTGCCGCTCCTGCAAAGGTTCAAGAAGACATCATCAATAAAGAAGGCTGGTTTGGGGTATCTCAAGAAGCTCTTCCAGAATATGTTGGCGACTATGTCCTTGTTAACGTCAATGATAAAACAAAAGAAGCAGCTGCCTCTCTCAAAGAAAGTGATATTTGGAAAAATCTACCTGCTGTAAAGAATGGTCACGTCATCGAGATAGACTATAACCTCTTCTACTTCTCCGATCCGATGTCTTTAGATTTACAAATTGACGCCTTTGTCTCAGAAATTCAAAAACTTCAGTAAAAGGACTGGATATATGAACAAACTAGTAAGTTCTCGTTATCCCAAAACAAAGCCAAAGAATATTTGGCTTGTTTTTTTCATCATCTGTCTTTCTTTCATAGCTGGAGTCTATCTTAGTTTACGCTTTGGAGCTATTTCTTATAGCCACCAACAACTGATAGAAACCCTAAAGCATCCACTGACAGATTCTTCCGCTCAGGATGTTATCATCGATTTACGCTTGCCTAGAATGGTAGCCGCCATCTTGGTGGGAGCTGCCATGGCCCAAGCTGGGGCAATGATGCAAGGAATTACACGCAATCCGATTGCCGATCCTGGCTTATTAGGAATCAATGCTGGAGCAGGACTTGCTCTCATTGTTGCCTATGCTCTATTCGGCGGTTTGCACTACAGTCAAATTTTATTAATATGTTTACTGGGCTCCTGTCTGGCAGCCGGTCTAGTCTTTGGTCTAGCTTATCAGGTGCAAAAAGGCTACAATCAACTACGTTTAATTTTATCTGGCGCCATGGTAGCAAGTCTATTTTCTGCTATTGGTCAGGCTATTACTATCTACTTTGATTTATCAACTGCAGTGATTGGCTGGCAAGCAGGGGGATTGGTACAGGTAAACTGGAAGATGCTGGCCATCATCGCTCCTCTTATCATCATCGGCCTCATCCTTGCTCAACTCTTTTCGCATCAGCTGACCATCCTGAGTCTCAACGAAACCGTTGCTAAAAATCTAGGTCAACGAACCTTACTGATGACCTTGGTTTTGTTGGGAATTGTCCTTCTACTCTCAGCTTCTGCGGTAGCTCTTGTGGGCTCACTTTCTTTTATCGGGCTCATTATTCCTCACTTTATCCGAATGTTTACAGGGAAAAATTACAAGCTACTCTTGCCATTAACTGCCTTTGCAGGGGCTAGTTTCCTCATCTGGGTAGATTTGGTTTGTCGTTCTATCAATCCACCTGTTGAAACTCCCATTAGCGCAGTCATCAGTATCATTGGTCTCCCTTGCTTCCTATGGTTGATTAGAAAGGAGAAACACTTTTGATAAGACATCACAACTATCTAAAAATATTCGCATTCCTGCTGATCCTTTTATTTATCATTTTCCTACTTTCCTTATCTATCGGCTATAGCAATTCATCCTTTTCGGATCTCATCGACATCATGAGTGGGCGTGCCAGTTCATCGACTCTACTGATCATTGGGCGAATTCGCTTACCTAGAATAATCGCCTCCATTATCGGAGGGGCTTCTCTGGCTTTGGCGGGTTTGTTGCTACAAACTTTGACCCGCAATCCTCTGGCAGATTCTGGAATATTAGGAATCAACGCAGGAGCTGGTCTTGTTGTGGCACTATTTGTCGGTCTCTCTTCAAAAATCAGCCCTGTCTTATTGAGTCTCATGCCTCTATTTGCTATGATGGGCGGTGGATTAACCATTTTTCTAGTTTACTGGATTGCACGTAAGAAGCTGTACGGCATCCATCCTGCACGCTTAATTATCACGGGAGTTGGAATTTCGAGCATGCTGTCTGGTATCATGGTCAGCATCATCAGCCAATTAGATGACTTTAAGATGGAATACATTGTCCAGTGGCTCAGCGGTCGAGTAAATGGTGGAGATTGGAAAACTATCGCAATCTATACTCCTCTTCTTCTATTGGTGTGGATGGCAACGTTTAGTCGAAGTCGCTCACTCAATATTATGAATCTAAACGACCAGACAGCCATGGCTTTGGGACTCCACTTACAACGTGAAAGGCGGACTACCTTGGTATCGGCTACCGCCCTAGCCTCTCTTAGTGTCATTTTAGTTGGTAATATCACCTTCGTTGGTCTCATTGCTGGTCACATTGTGCGCAAATGGTTAGGAAATGACCATCGTGTCATCATTCCAGCTACTATGATAATAGGAAGCTTCATTCTACTTCTAGCGGATACCATAGGACGAGTACTACTTGTCGGAACAGGCATCCCAACCGGCATCATCGTCTCCCTTATCGGCGCTCCCTATTTTCTGTGGTTACTAAAACAAGAAGGCTAGATGACTCCAGCCTTCTTGTTATTTTTCTAGGTAAAGTTCAATATCCTCTTTAAGTTTTAATGGACTAGTTGTTGGTAAATATCGTTTGACCACACGCCCTTGTCTATCCACCAAAAACTTGGTAAAATTCCACTCAATTCGACCTCCTAATAAGGTTGATTTTTCTTTCTTAAGATAGCGATATAGCGGACTAGCTTCAGATCCATTCACAGCAATTTTAGCAAAACGAGGAAAAGTTGTACCATAATTCAAGCTACAGGTCTGATTGATGTCTTCAGCAGAACCGGGAGCCTGATTTAAAAATTGATTACAAGGGAAATCCAACACTACAAAACCTTTGTCTTTATAGCTATCATATAGCTCCTGTAGTTCCTTGTATTGTGGTGCCAATCCACAACCTGGCGCTGTATTGACTATAAGTAAAACTTGTCCTTGATACTCAGCCATGGACTGATCTGTTCCATCTTGTTTTTGTACTGTAAAATCATAAATGCTCATTATATATCCTCCTCTAGTCAAAATAAGTGAATAAATGTTCCATTTCATTTGGTGTGAGTTGTCTGTATGCACCTCGTTCCAAATCCCCCAGTTCAAAACCACCAAAGGAAATCCGCTTGAGATAAGTGACCTTGACACCATAGGCTAAAAACATCTTTTTGACCTGATGAAATTTCCCTTCTGCCAGCTTGATGGTCGCTCTGCTATGGTCCAAAGAAGCCTCCAAGACAGTCAAATCTGCGGGCTGGCAACGAGTGCCGTCCAAAAAGGTAACTCCTGAGGCAAAAAATGTCGGGGCATCCAGACCCAAGGGGCCGTTGACCTCCACATAGTAGACCTTGTCCACATGGTGACTGGGGTGGAGCATGCGGTAACCCAGAGGTCCGTTGTTGGTGATGAGGACTAGACCTTCGGTGTCCCTGTCTAGGCGACCGACTGGATAGAGCCCTTCCCTACGGTCTTTCAGAGAAATCAAGTCGATGACAGTCTGATGCTCCTGGTCTGTCACAGCAGAAACGACTCCTGCTGGTTTATGGAGCAAATAATAGGCAGAACCCTCTAAGGCAACTTTTTTACCCGAAACTTGGATAGTTTGTAACTCTGGGTCAACAATCTGGCTTAGGCTTTGAGCTGCTTGTCCGTTAATCTTGATTTGCTGGGCTCTGAAAAGTTTTTTAACTTGCTTACGCGAGCCAACTTTGGCTTTCTCTAAACATTTGTCCAATCTCATGGGACTATTGTATCACAAATCATATAGCTTGACTCTTTTTGAAAAAGGTTTATAATACTAGTTAGTGATATATTTTTTTACAAAGGAAATCCAATCATCCTATTGGATTTCCCATTTTTTCAGTAAGGGAGAAAATTCATGGGACTTTTACAAGATGGCAAATGGGTAGATCAGTGGTATGATACCAAGTCAACAGGCGGTAAATTTGTTCGGAGTGTCACGCAATTTCGCAACTGGATTACTCCAGATGGACAGGCAGGTCCGACAGGAAAAGGCGGTTTCAAGGCCGAGTCTGGTCGCTACCACCTCTATATTTCTCTGGCTTGTCCTTGGGCTAGTCGGACCTTGATTATGAGAAAATTGAAGGGCTTGGAAGACCATATTTCCTTGTCTGTCGTTCATCCTCTCATGTTAGAAAATGGCTGGACATTTGAAGATGGTCCTGGTGTTATCAAGGATACCCTCTTTAACAGCGATTATCTCTATCAGGTATATTTGAAGGCTGATCCACACTATTCTGGTCGGGTGACCGTGCCTGTCTTGTGGGATAAGAAAACCAATACCATCGTCAGCAACGAGTCTGCCGAGATTATGCGGATGTTCAATACCGCCTTCAATGACATCACGGGCAATCAGGATGATTATTATCCAGCAGACTTGCAGGCTGAGATTGATGCTATGAATGACTTTGTCTATCCAAACATCAACAACGGTGTCTACAAGGCAGGCTTTTCAACCAATCAGAAAGTCTATGAAAAAGAAGTCAAAAATCTCTTTGCTGCCTTGGATAAACTAGAAGAGCATTTAGCTGATAAGAACTATCTGGTTGGCAACCAGCTGACAGAGGCCGATATTCGACTCTTTACCACTTTGGTACGATTCGACCCTGTTTACTTTGGGCATTTCAAATGCAATATCAAGGCCTTGGTTGATTATCCAAACTTGTGGGATTATACCAAGCGGATTTACAACCACTCTGGTATTGCGGAGACGGTTGACTTTGACCATATCAAGCAGCACTACTACGGTAGCCACAAAACCATTAACCCAACAGGTATTGTCCCAGTCGGACCAGACTTGGACTGGACGCTCTAACAGACAAGGGGAGATGACAGTCTCCCTTTTCGTATGGTATAATATTTCAGATTTTTTTAAAGGAGATTTCTATGTCTGAAATTATCGCAAAACGCGTATCCAACTATGAATTATTTTATGATTTGGTCTTTGTATTAGCTACTTCTTCACTGACTGGCTTGCTACACGGGAACCACATCGGTTTCAAGGAAGCTACAACATTTATCACTGCAAACTTGATTATTATGACCTTGTGAATGAATGAAACCATCTATCTCAATAAATATGGCGAACGGGATTTTCTGGATATTTTCACCATTATTCCATCCATGTATCTGATTGGAAATATGTCACTTAATTTTAGCAACGATTTTGCACAAACAGCTCTGCCATTTAACACCTTTTTAACCTTGTCTTATGTCATTATTCTCCTACAATATTACTTAAGAGGAAGACGGATTGGCTTTAATGAGGACATCAAAGCAACCTTGCAGATGCTGGCGACTTATATTGCTGTCTTTGCCGGTGCAACTTTGTTGGTCATCTTCAAGCTATGGACCAATGATGAACGGATGCTGATTGTCTATATTATTCCCTTCTTGATTTCCTTCTTCTTCCAAAAGAGAATGAGTCATGACCCCATCAACTTCCCACACATGGTAGAACGCTGCCAGCTGATTACTATTATCACCTTTGGTGAAACAGTCATTGCGATTTTGAAGAATTATCCGATTCAGACACATCTACTCACTAGTGTTCTCTTCTTCTTGACAATGGCTTTCTCCTTTATGTTTTACATTTCGCAAACCTATCCATCACCGCAAGGCAGATGCGACTGTTCTGCTATACGCTCACTTGGTGATTGTTCTTGGCTTGAATTTCTTCACAGTGGCAATGGAGCTTTTCCCTAGTCATCATAATGATTTTCGGCCTTGCCCATGCTGATTGTAGGAAACCTTATCTTCTATAGTGGTATCCTTTCGACCTCCTTCTATAATCAACAAGTCCATCAAGTTGGTAGGAAAGGGCTGTTCATCTATGCTCTCATTTTACTAATGGGAAATGTTGCCTTATTGCTGGATGGTCATTCAAATATCCTACTATTTGTTATCTTAAACCTGCTCTCACACGCTATGGTTGCCTATCATGTTATTCGCTTCCGCAAAGCCAACCACAGTTTGTTGGGGGAAGATATATAATCATTCAGTTTATTACAGTAAAAGAACAAAAAAAGCAAGGAGACTTCCTAATTCAAAGCCTTCTTGCTTTTTATTATAACTGTATCTAACTATTTCAAAAATAAGTTTAAATCTCCCTTATATGCAGCCCATTCGGAAGTTAAAAATTCTTTTTTTAACTGATAATGAACAGGTGCTTGTTGTTCTGTCAAGAATGGGTGGATATACTTATCAAGCTCCAGCCAGCCTTGCCAACCGATGTGGATTGTATCTTGCATAAAATAATCTATCCCCCCCTGCTCCGACAAATCAGCAATATGATTGAAACCTTGACTGGTCAACTGGTACTTAATCTTTGCTACTGTTGCCCGATACATATCTTTATTGAGACCAGTGTAGTTCATCCAACGTTCATTAACTGGGGGAATTACAAATAGCACATCAGTCTGATGTTTAGCAAATTCATTCAAAACCAGCTGAAAATCATTGTACTCCAGTGATTGCAGATAAGATATTTTTGTCTGGGATTGTTTGAGTTTTTTGATTTTTGACTGAAGACGATTTCTATAAAACCTATCATCAATTTGGAAATCATTTGATTGAGTAGAACGACTCCCGTCCTCATTAGCCACTTTACTCAAGCGGTCATAGGAAAAAGGCTCTGGAAGTTTCATCGCTTCCGTTTCTACCAATCCTAAATTACTACCAGAATCAGCAAAGCGACTAAATAAGGCATCTTGCTTTTCTAATAAATAGGCTTGCCAGGTCAACTGCTCTCTATCCCATTTCGACAATTCCTTACCACTAGCTACTTTTTGAAACATTCCTGTCAAACTACAGTCTGATTTAAGCTCTAAGAAACGCTTTGCTGCATATCTATCATAGTCATCCTCAGCACTTGTTTGCAGAAAATGAGTGGCTTGATCACTACTAAAATATTGTTCAAATGCCTTGGATGATGCCCCTTTGGGTGAAAACCATTGAGGAGAAACAACATAGATAGCCTGACTATTTTTTAAATGTGCCCCAATCTGTTGCATGCCAAAATATTGTGTCAGCGAAGCTGCACCACGTTGTCCTAACAAATAGGGAGTATACTCTCTCTGATAGGCATCTGCCAACACTGACGGATGCATACTATCAAAACGTGACCATTCACTTGACCCAAAGAAAGGAACAAAGCGATGATTTTTGTCTCCCAGAGCTCTATTTTTCTTATATTTGCTCTTAAAACTAATATAAGACAATGCTACTGCATCTTGTTTTTCTTCTTTGAAATTTGACCGAGAAGAACTCGGGAAAAACAACAAGGTGAGAATAACTAAAAACGTTGCACAAATCACAGGCCCAAAAATCTGCCACAATTGCTTACGCATGCATCAACTCCACAACACCAGAAATGATTTTGTTAGCTGTATTCCAATCTTCACGACCAAACTCTGAAACTGGAACTGTAATATTAAAACGACTTTCTAACTCCACAATAAGTTCTACGGTCCCCATACTATCCAAAACACCCGCATCAAATAGGTCTTCATCCATCATTTCAGATACATCTTCCATAAATAATTCTTCGATAATATTCAATATTGTTTCTTTTACATCCATTTTATACTCCTTTCTACGATTCATACAATCGTTACCTATTGTCTACTTGAACCACAATTTATCTAAAAATCCTGAAAATATCAAGAAAGAGAACATGACCGTATGGAAGGTCACAAACATACCAGCGAAACTCGTCCAACGATTATCCGGCAGTGGTCCTTGCCCAGCTTTTTTTCGAGCTAAATTAATTGATTTCTTCTTACGAATCCAAGCATCATTGATGATCAACCCCAAAGCATGAAAGAGCCCATATGCAATATAATACCATGTTACACCATGCCACAAGCCCATCAAGAGCATATTTAGCAGATAGGCAACATTAGATACCGTATTTCGATTTTTGAAAACCTTATGTTTTAACAAAGTCTTAACCAGACGCATGAAGACGAAATCACGGAACCAAAAAGATAAGCTGATATGCCATCGATTCCAAAATTCCTTAAGATCACGCGATTTGAACGGTTGATCAAAGTTAATTGGGCAACGAATACCCATAAGATTGGAAATACCTATGGCAAACATGGAATAGCCTGCAAAGTCAAAGAATAATTCAAAACCATAGAGATACATAACTCCAATAGTAGGTAAGTTAAACCATCCACCTTGATCCAAGGCGACTGCCTTTAAAGGCTCCAGTAAAGTATGCCCGATAAAATAGGCTAGAATAAACTTATATAAGAAGCCCATCATAATATAATGCACAGTCTGATCGAGCATATTTAATAACTCAGTTCGCTCAGGAATTTGTTTGTAATCTTCCGTAAACCGTCTATAACGATCAATAGGACCACTCGAAATAGTTGGCATAAATAGCAAAAATCGTAAAAAATTTCCCAAACTAAATTCCGTTAGTAAACCGTCCCGCATTTCAATCACCATTCCGACCGACCGAAACGTTAAATAAGAAATACCTAAAAAACCGAAAATTGCCCCATGCTGACTAAAAGTCGGTGCCAACTTTACCCAAGTCAACGGAAAAACAGCTAAACACACGATTAAATAGAAGACCCAGCTTTGATTTGCCCGTTGACGATAATGTTTGTAGAAAAAAATCAACATTGTCTGCCAAATAATATAGGCCAATAAAGACAGCAATTGCATTGTCTTTGTACCTGTAAACATCAAGACAATGAAGGCTAAACTAACACCTGTTTCATACAAGGGGAAACGTTTTTTAAAAAGGAGTCCTATAAAAATTGGTACTAGCGCCAAGACTAGATAGAAAAAGTACAATGGATTCCCATAAGGCTCTAACTGAGGTAGCTGTTTGAAAAACTCCATCATTGAGCATTCACCTCAGCGATCAATCCCTTAATATCAATCTTCCCATTTGCAGTCAAAGGAAGACTGTCTCGATAAATAAACTTCGAAGGCATCATATAATCCATCATCCGTTCTTTTAACTCCTGCTTGATGACCTTGGTTAACTCCAACTCTCGATCGAACTGCTCCATAATCCCTGCTTTAGGGACAACATAAGCTAACAGATTTTGCACTTTATGGTCAGCATTATAACGTGGAACAGCTACCGCAGCCTCAATATAGGTTGATTTATTTAAGTGTTGGGCAACTTCTTCCAACTCGATACGATAACCATTATATTTAATTTGGAAATCCATACGCCCACCATAGAGTAACAGACCTTCATCTGTCATTACACCCAAATCCCCAGTATGATAGGCCTGTAAGCCGTCAAACTGGAAAAATGCCGCCTCGGTTCTCTCAGGATTATTCAAATATCCTTTAGAGACAGCAGGACCTGATACAACAATTTCTCCCTGTTGACCATTCGGTACTACTTGACCATCCTCATCCAAAATAAAAGTTGGTGAGTCTGGTTTGGTATAACCAATCGGCAAACGTTTATAATTCACTAACATCTCATTAGTTATAGCAACTGCTGATAAGGCGACTGTAGCTTCGGTCGGTCCATAAGCGTTAACAATCACAGCTTTTGGAAAACGTTCGCGGAGCTTCTGAGCTGTTTTTACAGTTAACTCCTCTCCGTCAAAATAGAAATGCGTCAAATTTGGTAAATGTTTCCCATCGAACTCACGAGATAGCAAAGCCATATCTACAAATGATGGTGTCGAAGTCCAAATCTTAAATGGCAAAGTTTGAATAGCTGCAAATAAGGTCTTAAAATCCAAAGTCAACTCTTTCGGTAGGGCAAATAAGGTCCCACCAAGGGCAAGCGTCGGAGCCCAATACATAACCGACAAGTCAAACGAATAGGAAGGTTGAGCCAACATTTGCGGTCGCTCTGGTAGCGCAAACTCCTTATCCCTTATCATCCAGTTGGTGAAGCTGAGCAAATTGTCATGCGAAATTTGCACCCCTTTTGGTTTACCCGTTGTCCCAGAAGTGAAGATAATATAGTAGGTATCATCTCCACTTACAGGATGCATCAACTGATAAGTTGACTTCTTCTCAAAAATGGCTTCAACTTCAGACAAACCAAGCACTGGCAAACTTGTCTCTAGCGGAAAGTCTGCTACCGCAAACACCAAACTCGGCTCTGCTATTTCCAGAATAGCTTCAATCCGATCCAAAGCAGAATGACTATCTACAGGGATATATGGATGGCCAGCCTTGGTTAAGGCAACAAAGATTGCCAACATCTGGTACTCCTGTCCGCCAAAAACAAGAACAGGAGAGTTTGCTGGTAAATCCAAACTATCAATATGGGCTGCTAAAGAATCTGAATCTGCCTTTAAATCCCCATAACTGTACAACTGTCCTAGATAATGGTAAACAGGGTAGTCAGGATTTTCTGTCGCAAAATGCTCTACCCGCTCTAACATACTGCTAATCTTTTTTATACTCTCCTCTTTAAAACTCATTATAGATAAATCCTCCCTGTCCAATGTCTAAATAACTATACAGATACAAAAGTAGTAACAATATAAAAAAATAGAACAGGGTTCTACAGATAAATCGTACAACTGGATGTTGCATGTACTATCTCCTTCCATCTCTTATTCCTGCGAATTGCTTTAAATACAATGTCTAGTCAATCTTGACTTACTTCGAACTCATTCCATTCATTAGATGATTAATTTTAAATCAACCTACATTTTACCATAATTTTGTCAATTTATTTCTTTTTTCACAAAAAAATACAAGAATATACCTGTTACACAAAGACTGTATTTTTTTATCAATGCAATATAAAAAGTTTAGAACAATTACATCCTAAACTTTTCACTCTTTAATTTATCTAAGAAAAATTACAACCGAGACTCAAGAAATATGGAATTCGTGTCAACATCTCATTCGCAAAAAATGTTTAAAACCCTCTATTTTCATAGAGGGCATACTATTTTGAGTGATAGTATTAAAGTTATGAATGTATAGATGAAAAAGATTTTTAAGAGGGTAATATATAGAAAATTAAATAATTTAAGAAAGTTAGTGAAGTATGAAGGATTTTCAAATTAATTGACTAAATATTACAAGATTATAACTCTAGATTACTTATTTAACTTTACACCAAGTTAATCCCACAGAACAACATAATGCATTCCACAATTTTTGTACACCTCCCCAAAATGAACCAAACCATGATGATTTTTGTACAGAAGGAGCCATTTGAGTCACAGGTGGGTTGATAGGCTCTAAATGTTGAACACCTTGACCAAAAGGTTGGGTTGATTCTTTCAGCTCTAGAAGTACTTCGTCACGTTGCTCAAAACCAACTGGTGAATTAAGTCGTTGCTCTGCATTTACAACTGCACCACCTGCAGTGGTCATTAGCACTGCAAGTGCCATAGCACATGCGCCAACTTTATACTTACGTTTTGTTACAATGAGAGTGGGAACTCGACTAGTTAAAAAAGAGTTCGTCAACAAGTCCTTATTTCCAGTTGTTGAGCTGAAACAGTCTATTCCCAGACATCAATTTATGTGAGCTGACTGCCGTCAGCTTATATCTCCCACTTTAAAAGGTCTCCCAGACCTTTTAAACTCCCACCCCCGTATAGCTCCAAAGGTTCGGGGAACCTTTGGAGGTTGGAGATATAGCGAACGAAGTTCGCAACAGTCGTTAAGTCAGAGTAGTGACTGTTAGAGGTTGGAAATGAAGCGAACTCTGTTCGCATCAGTCGTAATGGTCAGATTTGGAGTGTAAAACACGAACAAATCTGCCAATCAACCACTGCGCTGAGATGTTGACACGAACTCTGAGTAGTGGTCCTGGGCTTTTTGCCCAGCCTCCTCCTTTGTATAGATATTTGCTTCCTCCTATCGGAAACGTAGTAACAGTATAGCACAAAAAAATAACTCAAAAACCAACTTTAGAAAAAGATTATATAAAAACCATAAAACTACCTAAAAAAAATGAAAACGTTATACAAAACGTAGAGAAAATGATACTATTTTGCCCATTTCACTTGTTCCTATCAATTTTCAACATGATAAAGGACAGCAATTTAGTAGTACCTCTTGTCGAAATTTTCTCTCACATCCAACTTAATGTTATAATCCATTCAATATATAACAACTGATATTGATTATCAGAATAGCAAAAGGCATGCCCTTAAAAATATAAGTTACATGCCTTTTCACAATTTTTGTCAAATTCATAATGGAAAAAGAACCTAGATTCATTCAGACATTATACTTATTGCACTGTTACAACCAACTTTATGTCTAAGAATAATCGTTTACAACATACTACACTAATTTACTTGCTGCCGCTTGGTCGAGGATAAGGATGACATTGTCGTGGTTTTGGAGGACGCTTGCTGGGACATCTTCTGTCACTGCTCCTTCCACAGTCGCCTTAATGGCGTCAGCTTTTTCCTGACCATAGGCCATGAGAACAATGGTCTTGGCTGCCATAATGTTGGCGATGCCCATGGAGATAGCTTGTTTTGGTACATCTTCTGGATTGTCAAAGAAGCGCGCATTGGCTTCAATGGTTGATGGCGCCAATTCAACCAGATGGGTCTGACCATCAAATGGAGCACCTGGTTCGTTGAAACCGATATGGCCGTTGCGACCGATACCCAAAATTTGGAAATCGACCGGATGTTCAGCTAAAATTTTATTGTAACGTTCTGTTTCAGCAACTACATCTGTCGCCAAACCATTCGGTAAATAAGATTGTTTAAACGGTTTGGCATTGAAAAGATTTTCCTTCATAAAATGAATATAGGATTGGTCGCTCTCCTCACCTAAACCAACGTACTCATCCAAGTTTACAGATGTCACATCCGAAAAGTCTAAATCCGACTCACGAATCAATCTGTAAAATTCTAACGGACTGGAGCCTGTTGCCAAACCTAATACCTTGGCACCTCCGTTCAATTTTTCTCTCAAAATGTCTAATGCTACAGTTGCTCCTTCAACTTGATTGTTTACTACATGAATTTTCATAACACACCTCTTTGGTCTATACCATTTCTTGTTTTTCTTTATTATATGGTATAGACCGATTTTTGTCAAGAATTTATACTTATAGAGTATTACATCAGCACGAATAATTTTAATTCTCTTCCCATCCATCAAGACTTAAGTGTCTAACTATGATATAATACATTTATGACAGATGTGCTTTTTTACTTATTTTTTATTGGTATTCTGTTCTGCCTTACTGGCTATTTTATTTCTAAATCAAAGGTCCTAAAGTTTATTTTCTACCTGATTGGTAGTCTATTGGTGGCTTTGCCATTTGCCCTATTGATTTATTTTACCTATATTTTATTTTAGTCTAAGGAGTGAATATGAATACTGCAGATTTTGATTTTGATTTACCCGAAGAGCTTATCGCTCAAGTTCCCCTTGAAAAGCGCGACAGCTCTAAACTATTGATCCTCGACCGCGAAAAACGGAGCATGGTTGACAGTCACTTTGACCATATCATCGACCAGCTGAAGCCCTGTGATGCTCTGGTCATGAACAATACACGTGTTCTGCCTGCCCGTCTCTATGGCTACAAGCCTGAAACTATGGGACATGTTGAGCTTTTGCTTTTAAAAAATACCCAAGGTGATCAGTGGGAAGTACTTGCCAAACCAGCAAAACGTCTGAAGGTCGGTACCACAGTCGCTTTTGGTGACGGACGATTAACTGCTACTATCGTAGAAGAATTAGAACACGGTGGAAGAATTGTTGAATTCTCCTATGAAGGTATCTTCCTTGAAGTCTTGGAAAGTCTAGGCGAAATGCCACTTCCACCTTACATTCATGAAAAATTGGAAGATCGTGAGCGCTATCAGACAGTCTATGCCAAGGAAAACGGTTCTGCCGCAGCCCCAACTGCTGGACTACATTTCACCCAAGAGTTACTCGAAAAAATCGAAGCTAAAGGAGTGAAGCTAGTCTATTTGACTCTTCACGTTGGGCTTGGGACCTTCCGACCAGTCTCTGTTGATAACGTTGATGAGCATGAAATGCACTCGGAATTCTATAACCTATCAGCAGAAGCTGCTCAAACCCTCAATCAGGTCAAAGATAGCGGTGGTCGTATCATCGCAGTCGGCACGACATCCATCCGCACCCTCGAAACCATCGGTAATAAATTTGATGGCCGTTTGGAAGCTGATTCTGGTTGGACAAATATCTTCATCAAACCTGGCTACACCTTCCGAATCGTTGATGCCTTCTCAACCAATTTCCACCTGCCAAAATCTACTTTGGTTATGCTAGTTTCTGCCTTTGCAGGTAGAGAATTTACCTTAGATGCCTATAAACATGCTGTTGAAGAACGCTACCGCTTCTTTAGTTTTGGGGATGCAATGTTTATTCAATAGGCTGTTATCACCAAATTATTCTGAGTTCAGATTTTATTTTCCTTACATCTCAAGGAGGGCCCTATGAACAAGATTGAAAGCCGCCATCAGCTGATCCTGTCTCTAATCATGGAGAAGAAAATACATACCCAGCAGGAATTGCAAGAATTACTAGAGGTCAACGGAGTCTCCGTCACCCAATCTACCCTCTCCCGTGACATCAAGATGCTCAATCTTGTCAAAGTCAACGAAGATGATTCTTCTCACTATGTCATCAACCCCATTGCTCCTACTCGCTGGGAAAAACGACTGCGACTCTATATGGAAGATGCTTTGGTCATGCTAAAACCTATCCAACATCAAGTGGTGCTCAAGACCCTACCTGGATTGGCCAACTCATTCGGTTCTATTTTGGATGCCATGGAGATTCCTCAAATTGTAGCGACCGTCTGCGGTGACGATGTCTGTCTCATCATTTGTGAAGATGTCGAGGGGGCACAAGCTTGCTTCGAGCACTTGAAACAGTTTACTCCTCCATTTTTCTTTAGTAAATTATAAAAATTTTTGTTCACAAATAACATACTTAATTTTAAAGATAATTTTTCAAATAAATATCAATAACTTCCCTTTATACTCATAAACGAAAACATAACATGTAAGCGTTTTATTGTAGAATAGTCTAACTTGACTTATTCTATATGCAGATGGGGTCTATTTCTAAAACAGCATATAATAAGTCACACTTTCATATATTTTTGTACACTACTTGTGAACAGTGACACATTTCTATCTCATCTTTTTAATGATATTCTTCATAAGAAAAGCTCTTAGATATTTCACTAAGAGCTTTTAAACTGTAATTTACTATTCAATACTGATAATGGCTATTCCGCAGCTAGGCGATAGACTGCCTCAGCATAAATATCCATTGTTTTATATAAGTCTTCTAATGGCATGCGTTCATTTTCCTGATGCTCTGTTTGTTCTGTATCTGGGAAACATGCACCAAAGGCCACACAGTTTGGCATAGTCCGAGCAAAGGTAGCCCCACCTGACGAGATTGGCTCGCTTGTTAAATCTCCTGTCTTATCTTGATAAACAGACATGAGCGTAGATACCAGCTGGCTGTCTAATGGCACATACAAGGAAGCAAGGTAGTCGTACTCTTCATAGGTCAAACCACATGATTGCGCTTTGGCTTGTAAAGTAGAAACTAGGGCTTCTTTATCCGCAGTGACAGGAATACGAATGTCCAAGCGAATTTCTGATTTTTTTGCGCTAATGGTTAGACCTGCAATATTGAAACTGAGTGTCCCTGATGGTTCATCAGTCACATCACCAAAAAGCTTAAATCCTGTGGCATCTTCACCAACTGCATTGACGATAAAGTCCAAGGCTGGATGACTTTCGAAATGTTCCAAAGCCTTTGCCAAACGAACGATGGCATTGACCCCCTCAGCAGCATCCTTGGCGTGCCGCGAAATACCAAGAACCGTTACTTGATCATCTTTGGTTTCATAATCAAAGCCTAATTGATCTAATTCCGCAATAACTCCTGCTAATAAATGACCAGAATAGCTTGCCTTGGCAGGTACTACGTTATAGGCAGTTCCAGCTTCGATACTCAGACAAGGGTGACCTGGACCATGCAGTTTGGCCTGTAATAATCCTTTTTCAGCATAAGTCAAAGGGAAGGAAGAATCTGGCGCAAAGCCCATAGTTGCCACTTCTTCCAACTGATTGTAGCGGTTCATACACCGCCATAAGGTCTCTTCATCTGTTCCAAAAATGAAACGAATCCGTTTGTTAAATTGGACTCCCGCATCAAGAAGTGCTTTTACTGCAAATAAGGCCGCCATCGAAGGACCTTTATCATCCTGAACCCCACGTCCAATAATGTAATCTCCCTCTACCACAGCCTCAAAAGGCGACGTCTGCCATTGACTAAGATCACCAGCAGGTACCACATCTAAGTGGCAAAGGATTGCTAATAATTCTTCGCCTTGCCCAATTTCAGCATAGCCATAATAGCCAGCAGGGTCTAAATAAGTTTTAAAACCCATTTTTTCCGTCAAAGCCAACGTGTGCTCCAGAACATCCTGAATCGCCTGACCAAATGGTGTTTGGTTTTGACCTTCATGCAGGACAGACGGAAAAGCTACCAGTTCCTTAATCGCCTCTACACAAGCCTCTTGATGATGTGCTTGAATAAAACTTGTTCTCATTGTGTCCCCTTTCAACATAATAAGATATGATATATTTTCTAGCACTATTCTATCATAAAAGGAAAAACTGAGCCAAATTTATCTGTATTCATGATAAAATCTGACCCAGAATTTCGATTAGAAGAATGTCGCAATGACAAGAATAGCAATTGATGCAAGTACAATAGCTGCAATCAATTTACCTACAAATTTATACCAAGTTCCGATTTCAACACGACCTAAAGCCAAGGCTCCCATTACAATACCTGAGGTTGGTGCCACTAAGTTCAGCACACCTGAAGCCGCTTGGAAGGCTGTGATAATCAAGTGAGCTGGTACATTGACAAACTCACCGAGAGGTGCCATGATACCCATGGATGCCCCTGCAAGACCAGATGTGGATGGAATCAAGAAGGACATTGGCAGGTAGAAGAGATAGGTCAAGATGATGAAGACTTGTGAAGACAGACCTTGCAAGCCAACTTCACCCCAATGCAGAAT
Organism: Streptococcus suis 10581; assembly: GCA_000440235.1. GTDB lineage: Bacteria > Bacillota > Bacilli > Lactobacillales > Streptococcaceae > Streptococcus > Streptococcus suis_F. The sequence goes on from ALKQ01000022.1 coordinate 28,683, forward strand.
AGTCGCTGTAATCATACCGTCATTCATGATAACTTGAATACCACGCGCCACCGCACAGATAAGGGCAACACTGAGCAAATCAGCCGCACCATTCATAAAGGCCTTCACCAAACGCGCTTCATCCATGCCATAGACAATACCAACCAAGACACCAGCAAGTGCAAAGAGCATAGCTCCTTCAGGGAAATACCACCAGCCAAATGGATAGGCTGAACTACCAATCACCTGACCGATTCCTGGCAAGCCAAGTAACCAGGTGTTAAAATCTGCAAAGACAGAAACACCCAAGTCTTCCCAAGGAATAAAGCTACAAATCATGACTACAAAAGTCAATACGAAGACCCAAAGGACACGTTTTTGAGCAGGCGTTAAGACAGCATTGACTTCTTCATTTGATGTGTTGACATTAAAGTGAGCCATATCTGCTTCACGTTGTTTGTAAACGAGGGATTTAGTTGGGTCGTTTTTTACTTTTTCAGCATAGTTGGCAACGAACCACACACCCAGACCCAAAATAACGATAAAGAAGATAATCCGCCATATCATACCATCTGCCAAGGAAACCCCTGCTGCATCCGAAGCCACACCTGTCGCAAATGGGTTTACAGTAGAGGCCAAACAGCCGATTTGAGAACCCAACAAGATAATAGCAACACCTGTAATACTATCAAAACCAACTGCCATCATAACAGGAACAAGGAGCGGGAAGAAAGCCATGGTTTCCTCACCCATACCGTAGGTAGAACCGCCCAAGGCAAACAAAGGCATGAGGATGTAAATCAGCATTTTCTCGCGACCCTTGAAGCGTTTCACAATGGAGGCAATCCCCACATCAAGCGCACCAGTTTCATTGACCACGCCTAAGAAGGAACCAACCATCAGAATAAAGAAGGCAACGTCAATAGCCTTACTAGTGTCGCCATGACCCAACATAGCACGGACAGGTGCCATCAGAATATCCCAAATTCCCTGCGGATTTTGAGCCACTGCTTGATAGGTGCCTGTGATAAATTTTCCAGCTTCGTCTTTTTCATACTGACCTGCTGGAATAACCCATGTCATCACTGCCATAAAGGCAATAATGAGCATCAAAATAGAATACGATGAAGGCATTTTAAAGCCTTTTTTCACTTTTTCGCTCATCGCAAAAACCTCCTATAATATTTTTTGAGTACAACCTGGATTGACAAGTAAAGTACTTTATATAAGAAATAGTTTTTCGCTCATCAAGGTAGTTTTTAAAGAAATACTGAAAAACTAACGATGAATAGCTCAACAACTAGTCTTAGATGAAAGTCCCGAACTGGGAATACAGGTTCTAAATCCCCTATTTAAGGGAAGTTGTATCCGTAATAACCGTATCAAATATCCACCTATCTTCAAGAGATGTCTATCTCCTTCAGTCTATTATCTGAAATCATTGCTTATAGATAGATACTTGATAGGAAATGGATGAGAGGGGAGAGAGCTTAGAAGCCCAGACCTTCATGTTTAGATTAAAGGGAACCCTTATGGGACTATCAACATTCCCACTCCCCTAACTCCATCAATAAATAACCCGTCTAGTTTAAAAACTATATTTGCATGCAGAGTACATCAATAAATAGAAGCCTCAACGATACATACAGCTGCTTAGCCTTTGACAATGATAGTGCCACTATCGGATTCAATCAAAGCGCCTAAGTTTTCTAATGAGGTAATGACTGCTTTTGATTGCGGCTTATTGTTTACAAAAGCAATAGCTGCTTCAACTTTCGGTAGCATGGAACCTGGTGCGAATTGATTTTGCTTGATATATTCTTCCAATTCCGCCACGGTAACTGTTTCTAATTTTTCTTGGTCTGGTTTGTTGTAGTTAACAAAGACATAGTCTACACCTGTCAAGACGATAAACAAGTCTGCATCAACCAATTCTGCCAAACATTGAGAAGCAAAGTCTTTATCAATAACTGCTTCCACACCGGTCAGGGTGCCATCTGCTTCTTGGACAACTGGAATACCTCCACCACCAGCAGCTACGACTACCTCACCTGCATTGAGAAGGGTACGAATGGTACCAATTTCTTTGATTCCTACAGGTTTTGGCGAAGCAACGACTTTGCGCCAGCCACGACCGGCATCTTCTTTGAAGGTTGCACCAGTCTTTTCTGCTTCTGCTTTCGCTTCTTCTTCTGTATAGAATGGTCCAATCGGCTTGGTCAAATTTTCGAAGGCGGGATCATTCTTATCCACGATAACCTGAGTCACAACAGATGCTACATCTTTTTCAATGCCTTCCTTGAGCAATTCATTTTCCAAGGCATTTTGCAACCAGAAACCAATCGAACCTTCTGTCATGGCTACCAAACTGTCTAGTGGAAAAGCTGGGTTCTTTTCCGAATCAGCAGCAAGGTTTTGAAGAAGTAAGTTTCCAACCTGAGGACCATTACCATGCGTGATAATAAGGTCATCCCCATTTTTTATCAATTTTACAAGGTGCTTGGCTGTTTGTACCAAGGCCTCTTTTTGTGCTTTAGCCGATGGGTCGGACGATAAAATGGCATTGCCCCCCAAGGCTACTACAATTTTACGATTTGCCATATCTCTTGCTTTTTCCTCACTTTCGCGAAATAGTAATCGCTTACACATCTATCCTCAAAATAAGGGGGCTGGGTGCCAGCCCCCGGAGGTTGCGATGACTAGAGAATATACTCAATGAAAATCAAAATCAGACTTGCTTCAAAGGTTCGGGGAACCTTTGGAGGTTGGAAATAGAGCGAGCGAAGTTCGCTTCACATATGAAGATAGAACTCCGTTCCTTTCATACTTCAAGGGAACAGGCTGAAAACCTCCACTGGAGTTTTTCAGTCATCAAATCGAGTCAACAACGTATGAGTTTGATTTTCGAAGAGTATTACACACGTGGAACAAATGGATCCCCTAAAGTAGCCGCCATCACTGCTTTAATAGTGTGCATACGGTTTTCAGCTTGGTCGAAGTGACGAGCATACTTGCTACGGAATACTTCGTCTGTTACTTCCATTTCTTCTACACCGAATTTTTCAGCGACATCTTTACCATAAACAGTGTTTGTATCATGGAAGGCAGGCAAGCAGTGCAAGAAGATGAGATTTTCATTTTCTGCTTTTTTCACCAATTCCATATTCACTTGGTATGGTTTCAAGAGGGCAACGCGTTCAGCAAATTTATCTTCTTCACCCATTGATACCCAAACGTCTGTATAAAGGACATCCGCGCCTTTGACTGCTTCGTCAGCATTATCAGTAATGAGAACACGTGCTCCGCTTTCTTTGGCAAAGCCTTCTGCCAATGCCACAACAGTTTCATCAGGGAAGAGTTCTTTTGGAGAGAAGATATGGACATTGACACCAAGGATAGCACCTGTTACCAAAAGTGAGTTAGCAACGTTGTTACGGCCATCACCACAGTAAACCAGAGTCAAGCCTTCCAACTTGCCAAAGTTTTCTTTAACAGTCAAGTAGTCCGCCAACATTTGAGTTGGGTGCCATGCATCTGTCAAACCATTCCATACTGGCACACCAGAGAATTCTGCCAATTCTTCCACCATTTTTTGACTGAAACCACGAAATTCAATACCGTCAAACATGCGTCCCAAAACTTTAGCAGTATCTTCTGTAGATTCTTTCTTACCAAGTTGGATGTCATTTGCACCAAGATATTCTGGATGGGCACCAAGGTCAATAGATGCTACTGTGAAGGCAGCACGAGTACGTGTTGATGTTTTTTCAAACAAGAGAGCAATATTTTTACCTTCCAAATAACGGTGTGGAATATTGCGTTTTTTCAAATCTTTCAAATGAGCTGAGAAATCAATCAACCATTCCAATTCTGCGCGTGTGAAATCTTTCTCTGCAAGGAAATGTCTACCTTTAAATACATTTGTCATTGTCTCTTCTCCTAATGTTTAAATAAATTTTGTCAATGTCTGGCACCATTCTCCATCTTCTTGATAAACTTCAGAAGTTGCTTGGTAGCCAACTGACTCATAAAAAGTCTTTGCAGTTAACTCCGAATGTATATTCAACTGATGAAAGCCTGCTTCACGTGCATAAGCTTCCAAAGAGCTGATAATCATTTTTCCATAGCCTTTTCCACGAAAATTCGGTAGAGTGGCTATTCGGGTTAGACGAGCTTGACCAGGACCGACAGGAAGAAAACGTCCCGTTGAAACAGGTTCTTCACCAATAAAGAGATTGGCGTAAACTCTTCCTTCCGTATCATTCTGGTCAAATTCATCTTCCTTTGCAATACCACGCTCAAGGACAAATACCTTATAGCGGACATAGATAGAGGCTGCGCGTTGCCATTCTTCCGAACCGATTGTTGTTCGTTCTATACTCGGCATTAGATGTCTTCCCGTTCAAACGGCATTGACATACAACGAGGTCCACCACGACCGCGAACCAATTCGCTTCCGCCAATCTTAATCAAACGAAGCCCTTTGGACTCGAGGATAGCATTGGTAATCGTATTGCGTTTGTACACAACTACCACACCTGGTGCAATGGTCAATGTATTTGAACCATCATTCCATTGCTCACGACCAGCAGCAACCATATCACCGCCACCACAACGGATCAATTCTACTTTTTCAAGACCAAGGTTCGCAGCCAAAAGTTCTGCCAAGTCACCATGTTCTTCTTCAATATGAAGCGTATCATTTTCATAGGTTACAGAGAAGACACGAAGGTCACCTTCAATTTCTGGGTGGATAGTAAACTTATCATAGTCAACCATGGTAAATACTGTATCCAAGTGCATGAATTTACGGTTGTTAGCAAATTCGAATGCCAATACTTTCTTGAAGCCAACATGCTGTTCAAAGATATTTACCAATAGTTTTTCAATTGATGCAGCATCGGTACGTTGTGAAATACCTACTGCCAAAACATCTTTTGAAAGAACCAATTCGTCACCACCCTCGATACGAGTAGTTGCTTCACGATTGTAAACCAATGGAACTTTTCCACCATATTCTGGGTGATGGGTGAAGATATATTTACCATACAAGGTTTCACGGTTCCGTGTTTCTGAATACATGTGGTTAAGAGAAACAGCATTACCAATCGTAGCAAATGGATCCCGTGTGAAGTAAAGGTTTGGCATTGGGTCTATTGCAAATGGGTAAGAGGATTCAACCAAATCTGTCAAACCTTTTTCTTCAGAAGGGATTTCTGGCAATTCTGCCTTTTGAACACCAGCCATCGTTTTCTCAACCAGTTCTTGATTATCTTCAATAGACATCAACAACTTGCGAATTGCCTTCTTAGTCGCCCGACCACGAATGTTAGCTTCTTCGAGATATTCATCAATAAATTGTTCACGAATTTCAGGTGTAACAAGTGACTCAGCAGCTAATTTTTCCAAGTAGAGCACTTCGACACCTTCATCACGAAGAGCTTGAGCAAAAGCATCATGCTCTTTCTGTGCATCTTCTAAGAATGGAATATCATCGAAGAGTAGGCGTTCTAGGTAGTCAGGCATCAGGTTTTCAATTTCCTTACCTGGTCTGTGTAACATAACTTTTTTCAGCTTACCAATTTCTGAAAAAACATGAATTGGATGGTTTGACATGATCTGTCCTCCTTGTAGATTTATACATGATGGGAAACGAGGAGGACCGTACGCTTTCCTGCCTCTCATTTCCTCTTTACATCCATAGTTTAACAGAGCAAAAAAACAAAAACTTGAAAACGCTCACATTTATTTTGAGAAATTCTTCACATTTTCAACCTTATTTATAAATAATTATCGATTATATCGCCTATATTCCGCATAATTCTTTGTGTTATATCATTATATGAATTTTTATTTTTTATAAAAAAACAGAAACTTCAATGAGTTTCTGTCAAATTTTCTAAGAAATAATCAATATCTAAATAAGTTAACTGTTTATGGCTATAAGCAATTTTACCATCCTGCTTCAGTTGCTTCAAAACATAGCTAACTGTTTCCCGTGTCGTAGCTGCTAAACGCGAAATCTCTTGAATATGAATTTCAAATGGCAAGGTAGCAAACTGCTCTCGCTGGCACATATCCCAATAAAGAAGAGCCAAGGCTTGAACGACTCGATCTGATGCCTTGGAACGCATCGCATTTCGCAAGCGCAACTCTTGAAAACGAAGCACTTTGGATAATTTTTGACAGATATAAGTCATTTGACTCGGATTTATCTTCGACAAGGTTTCAAACAAGACCATCGGTACAATAAAATACTCTAGGTCCGTTATGGCAATGGCGGTATAATGATAAGGTTTGTCCTGAAACATATCTCCAAAAGGAAAGGCACCACCCTGCCGAATATAGTCCAAATACGTAAAACTATCCGTCTCATCATATTGCTCAATCCGGGCATAGCCCTTATACAATACAAATAGATAATCTCTAGGATCCTCTGCGTAAAAAAAGATTTGTCCCTTAGGAATCTTTCGAAAACGAATATGCTTAGCTAATTGATCAAAGCTATCACGTGTCAAACGTTCAAAAGTTGGATGTGCCCTTAGATAATCATATTGTTCGTTGCTTATCATCAAAACTCCTTTCTAGCTAAAGTATCCTTCTATCCATTTTAACATATATTAATGTTATATGCTAATCATTACTGAAAAATTCATAAAACAGGGTCATTCCTGTGAAGAGGAATACTATAGTAGTTTGAATTAGGAAAAGGACAGTTTTGAGTTATAGTGTTAATAACCCACTCCTAAAATAACTTTAGAGTTCTCAAATTGACAAACTTAGATATATCCTGTTTCTGATTCACTCTACTATATCACAGCATACAAAAAAACTGGTCCTCTCGAACCAGTCTTAATATCGCCGAATGAATTAACTTTCAGACAAGGAACTGAGGTGCAAGCAATACTAGAGTACGGCAAGCCGAGAGTAACGATGTATCAAAGTTAATTCAACTGACTATAACATTCTATGTATACCTATCTAGTCAGTCAATTCATCCGCAATCTTATTGATTTTCCGCAAACGATGGTTGACACCACTTTTAGTGATCGGTACCGTTAGACTATCCGCCAATTGCTGAATGGAATAGTCTGGATGCTGAATTCGCAACTGGGCAATCTCCTGCAAGTCACCTGACAACTGATCTAGACCGATAGTATCCATAATTTTGATAATATTATTGATTGTTTTCATACTAGCATTGACCGTCTTTGCAATATTAGCGGCTTCCGCATTGGTAGCTCGATTTAGGTCATTGCGAGCCTCACGAAGCAATTTAACATTCTCAAATTCTGTCTTTGCCTCTTCTGCTCCAATCACCAAAAGAAAATCCATAATGTCCTCTGCACGTTGCAGATAGGTAATGGTTCCCTTACTTCGCTCAATGACTTTGGCATCCAAAAGAAATTTCTGCATCAGATTGGCCAGGTCATTGGCATGGTCACTATAGACAGAAGCTATTTCAAGCTGGTATTTTCCTTTTTCAGGATCCTTAACAGAGCCTGCCGCTAAAAATGCTCCACGAAGATAGGCTTGACTCCACGAATCATTTTCCAAAACCAAGGGAGAAATCCCCGTCTCTAATCCAAAGAAACTATCAGCCAAATGCAAATCGTTCAATATCTCATTCACGCCGTCTTCTATCAAAACTGCATACACACGATTCTTTTTGAGATTAGGTTTTTGATGATGGCGAATCTCTGCCTTAATCTGGTAGAAATGGAGTAACAGTTCATAAATGTGACGGGCAATCTTTGCATTTTCCGTGCTGATAGAAAGAGTCAAACCTGATGAAGCCAAGCCCAAACTACCTGATAATTTGATAATAGCAGATAGCTCGCTCTTATTTTGGCTAGACTGAAGCAGCAATTCTTCCTTTACTTGTACTGTAAAACTCATGCCCGCACCTGCAAAATCTTGAGCAACTCTTCTACCACCAAGTCACCATCATGGAAAGCTCCGCCATTTTCCAAACGAAGAAAATTCGAAGAAATCACACGATTAGCCTGTTTTTGCAAACCTGCAAAATCGTGTTTTACCTGTACCAAGTATTCATCAAACTGGTTGCTATTCATATACTCTTGTGGAACTGGCTCAATATTGACCAAAACTGTATCAATGAATTGTTCAGCTAGGTGTGCATTGAGAACCGCCACATGGTCTGCATCTGAGAAAAACTCAGTCTCTCCCCGCTGGGTCATAATGTTGCACACATAGGTCACTTCAGCCTTGGTTTCTTTTAGGGCTTTGCCAATATCAGAAATCATCAGATTCGGCAAGATTGAGGTAAAAAGAGAACCCGGTCCAAGTACAATCATGTCACTTTCCATAATCGTTTCAACTACCTTACGACTGGCTTTCGGTTCATCATCATTATAAGAATTTGTCACATAGACATGATCAATCATCCCATTATGCTTGGAAATCTTGCTCTCACCTGCTACCTCGGTCCCATCTGTAAAAATAGCATGAAGAGTCAAGGCCTGTTCGCTAGATGGATAAATCCGTCCTGTCGTATGGAAAAAGCGCGTCAACAACCTCATCGCATTGTAGGTTGAACCCTGCATTTCTGAAATGCCAGCGATTATTAAGTTTCCCAGTGGATGCCCCGCCAAAGGGCCATCCGACTCTGCAAATCGATACTGAAAAATTTGTTCATAAAGTTTGGGCATATCCGACATCGCTAAAAGGACATTGCGTAAGTCACCTGGAGGAGTTACCTGCAAAGCCTGACGAATTTCCCCTGAAGATCCTCCGTCATCAGCTACCGTCACGATAGCGGTAATCTCTACATCCTTATCCCGCAAACTCTTCAAAATGACTGGAATACCAGTCCCGCCCCCGATAACTGTAATTTTTGGTTTTCTCATGAGCGGTTGACCGTCTCCTTCCGTCTGTCCTTATCACGATGACTACGATTGACAATCCAGTTTTTCTCCAAATCATCTGCCAAGCGTTTGGCAAAAGCTACGCTTCTATGCTGACCGCCTGTGCAACCAACAGCGATCGTTAGAACTGATTTTCCTTCCTTCTGATAACCAGGAAGAATTAGCTCAATCAAGCCGAGCAAATGACTATAAAACTCTTCCGATTCTTGATGCTCCATGACATAGTCAAAGACAGGAGCATCCAGACCAGTCAGATTGCGTAATTCCTTCTGGTAATAAGGATTTGGCAAGAAACGAACATCAAAGACCAAGTCCGCATCTAGAGGTAGACCATATTTGAAACCAAAGGACATCACTTCTATGCGAAACGACGGCTGATTATCTTGACTAGCAAACTGCTCTGAGATTGCCTTACGGAGATTACGAGGAGTCAGCTCTGTCGTGTCAATGACATTCTGGCTCATATTTTTCAAGGGGGCCAAAAGTTCACGTTCTAGCTGAATCCCGTCCAAAACACGACCATCAGCCGCCAAAGGATGGGAACGACGAGTTTCCTTATAGCGAGCAACCAATTCACTATCCGTCGCATCCAAGAATAGGACTTTAAAATCTAAATCCTCTGCCCCCTCAATCTCATCCAACACCTCTCGGATCTCCGAAAAGAAGGAGCGACTCCGCATATCTACAACAAGAGCAATCTTATTGTTATCCTGGCTATGGCGAATCAACTCTAAAAACTTTGGCAAAAGAGTCGGCGGCATATTATCAATGGTAAAGTAACCCAGATCCTCAAAAGACTGAATGGCTACCGTTTTACCAGCTCCCGACATCCCTGTCACAATCACTAAATGGAGTTTGTCTGTCATGACATTCCCTCCTTTTCTTTCTACTCTACTACTGCAATCACTTCAATCTCAACCTTAACATCACGTGGCAAGCGCGCCACTTCCACTGCTGAACGAGCTGGAAAATCTGCTGAGAAAGCTGTTTTATAAACTTCATTAAAGGCTACAAAATCATTCATATCTTTTAGGAAACAAGTCGTCTTCACCACATGGTCAAAGTCTGTTCCTGCTTCTTCTAAAATTGCTGCAATATTTTTCAAGACTTGCTCAGTCTGCTCCTGAATGGTTTCACCAACCACTTCACCAGTTTCAGGTGAGAGAGGAACCTGACCAGATGCAAAGAGAAAATTGCCAACAACCTTTCCTTGAACGTAAGGTCCAATTGCTGCAGGTGCCTTATCTGTGTGAATGGTTTTCATCTGATGATCTCCTTTTTATCTTTCTATTGATATTATACCAAAAAACTGACCTATTCAGCCAGTTTTCGTGTTTTTACTGTAAATCTCCACGTCAAAAAAATCGCTCGCAAGAGCAGGTCAATCAAAATCGACAGCCAGACGCCAGCAATTCCTAAACCGAACATCTGACCTAAGACGACAACGCCTAAAACGCGCAGCCCCCACATTCCTATCATTGTGGAGTAGAGTGGCGACTTGGTATCCCCCAAGCCCTGCAGTGCGCCAGCCATGATCAAAGAAACCGCAAGGCCTGGCTGGTTGAAGGCATCGATCCGTAAGACTGTGACAACTTGACGGACGGCTTCTAGGTCTTTGGTAAATAGCAGAGCAAAACTTGGAGCTCCGAAAAATAAGATGATACCGAGCAGGAACATGATGGCAACACCATAGGCAGAGCTGAGAAATGCGACTCGTCTAACTGTGAGGATGTCACCCTTTCCCAAGGCTTGACCGATCAAAACCGCTGCCGCTGTCGCAAGACCATAGGCTGGCATATAGGTAAACTCTCGATATTACCTGCAATCATGTGAGAAGCATAGACAGTCGTCCCCAGCCCCACAATCAAACTGAAATAGACCACCTGTCCCAACCGCATAACCAAGCGTTCGGCTGCTGCAGGTAGGGTCAAAACCACCATTTCCTTAGGACTTCCCAAGTGGAACAATTGTTTGAGATCAACTGCCAAGTCAGTCTGCTGTACTTTTCGGTAAAGCAAGACAGTACCAAGCAAGCGAGCTAAGATGGTTCCCAAGGCGGTCCCTACAATCCCCAAACCTGACCAAGAGCCAATACCAAAAATCAAGAAATAGTCCAAGACCACATTAAAACCATTGGTCAGTAAGCTCATTTTCATAGGGGATACTGTATCACCAGATGCCCGCAGGATTGTTCCCAAAATGGTCATCAAAGCTTGAAAAATCGTCAAACCACCAACCCAGTAAAAAAATGCCTGGGCGCCAGCCAAACTCTCCGAATCGGCTCCCATTAAGACCAGCAGCTGTTGTCCAAAAACAAGTGAAAACAGGCCAAAGATCAAACCAGTTCCCAATGATAAGACGACCGCCTGACGCACCTGATAGGCCACCGCTTCCTTGATTCCCGCACCAATCGAACGAGAAACCAAGGCACTAGCCCCTACCCCCAAAGCTATGTAAACAGCCAAATAGACGTTGAGAATGGTGTTGGCCAAACCCACTGCCGTCACCGCTACTAGACCCAGCTGGGCAATCAAGAGGGTATCCACAAAACCAACCAAGGTCTGAAAGATGTTTTCCACCGTAGCAGGCAAGGCCAAACGAATAATTTCTTTTCCTAAACTTTCTTGCTTCATTTTCCTCTCCACGATTTTATTTAGAATAATTATAAATAAAACTCAGTGAAAAAGCAAGAAAACAGACCACATGTGTAGTCTGTCAGTGAATATTTATTTCGCAGTCTTTCAGTTTACTTTTAGTACTCGCTCTAACAGTCTAGGAATAGACTGTTAGAGGTCGGAAATAGAGCGAACGAAGTTCGTACCCAAAACTGCAGACTGCTTGTTTAGTCAAATGACTGTATTATGGATGCAAGCGGTGCAACATTCTCGGAAACGGAATGGCTTCACGGATGTGTTTTGTACCAGCAACGAAGGTTACCATACGCTCAATACCGATACCGAAACCACCGTGTGGCACAGAGCCGTATTTACGTAGGTCAAGGTAGAATTCGTATTCTGACTTGTCCATGCCTAGCTCATCCATCTTGGCTACCAAGGAATCGTAGTTATCCTCACGCATAGAACCACCGATGATTTCACCGTAGCCTTCTGGAGCCAAGAGGTCCGCACAAAGCACGCGCTCTGGATTGCCAGGAACTGGCTTCATGTAGAAGGCCTTGAAGCTTGCTGGATAGTTAACAACGAAAGTCGGTACACCAAAGTAGTTTGAAATCCAAGTTTCATGTGGCGATCCAAAGTCATCACCATGCTCGATGTGTTCGTAGTCTGTATCTTCATCAGCTTCATGTTCTTGCAGAAGGGTAATGGCATCATCATAAGCCACACGTTTGAATGGTTCTGCAATGTAGCGTTTAAGGGCATCCACATCACGCTCAAGAGTTTCCAAGGCTTGTGGAGCACGGTCGATAACACCTTGAATCAAGGCTTTGACATAAGCTTCTTGCAAGTCAAGTGACTCTTCATGGCTGAGGAATGAATACTCTGCATCCATCATCCAGAACTCCGTCAAGTGACGGCGAGTTTTTGATTTTTCCGCACGGAAAACAGGACCGAAGTCGAAAACGCGACCAAGGGCCATGGCACCAGCCTCAAGATAAAGCTGACCTGATTGACTGAGGTAGGCAGGTTGACCAAAGTAGTCTGTTTCGAACAATTCTGTCGAATCTTCTGCCGCATTTCCAGACAAGATTGGGCTATCAAACTTGATAAAGCCATTCTTCTCAAAGAATTCATAAGTCGCATAAATGATGGCGTTACGGATTTGCTGGATAGCGACCTGTTTACGAGAACGCAACCAGAGATGACGGTTATCCATAAGGAAGTCCGTACCGTGTTCTTTTGGTGTGATTGGGTAATCTTGTGACTCACCGATCACTTCAAGGTCTGTCACATCCAACTCGTAACCAAACTTAGAACGCTCGTCTTCCTTGACAATCCCTGTCACATAGACAGACGTTTCTTGACTGAGACGTTTTGCTACATCGAACTTCTCAGTACCAGCTTCTTCACCGAATTTTTCGATGAAGTTCGGCTTGAAAGCAACTGCTTGGAAGAAGGCTGTTCCGTCACGCAATTGCAGGAAGGCTAACTTGCCCTTGCCAGACTTGTTGGCAACCCAGGCACCAATGGTCACTTCTTGACCGACGTAATCTTTTACTTGGTTAATGGTAATCAATTTTCTAGACATTATTTTTCCTCTTTTTATTTTTTCATAAATGTGTGTAGTCGTGCCACTGCTTCTTTGAGCGTGTCCATATCTGTTGCATAGCTGAGGCGGATATTTTCAGGAGCTCCAAAACCAGCACCTGTCACCAAGGCTACTCCTACTTCTTCCAAGATAGCTGTGGTAAATTCAGTTACATCTGTGTAGCCCTTCATTTCCATAGCCTTTTTGACATTTGGGAAGAGATAGAAGGCACCTTCTGGCTTGATAACCTCAAAACCTGGTACTTCTGCCAGCAAGGGATAAATGGTATTGAGTCGCTCTTCAAAGGCCTGACGCATGGTTTCTACTGTATCTTGCGGACCTGTAAAGGCTTCAATGGCCGCATATTGAGCAGCAGTTGTTAAGTTTGAAGTCGTTTGTCCGACAATCTTACTCATGGCCGCAATAATCTCAGGATTACCAACGGCAAATCCAACCCGCCAACCTGTCATGGCATAGGCCTTGGCCACCCCATTGACAACAATAGTCTGCTGACGAATGCTTTCTGAAATGCTTGAAATCGGTGTAAAGGTATTTCCATTATAGACCAAACGACCGTAAATATCGTCTGCCAAGATGAGAATATCGTGCTCTACAGCCCAGTTTCCAATAGCTTCCAATTCCTCACGACTGTAAATCATGCCAGTCGGATTAGAAGGAGTGTTGAGTAGGAATACTTTGGTCTTATCTGTCCGAGCTGCTTCCAGCTGGTCAACTGTTACCTTGAAATTGTGCTCTTCACTTGCAGTGACAAAGACAGGCACGCCTTCGTTCATCTTAATCTGGTCAGCATAGGAAACCCAGTAAGGTGTCGGAATAATCACCTCATCACCAGGATTGATGACCGCCGCAAAGAAAGCATAGAGAACAAATTTGGCACCTGTGGCAAGAACGACTTGATTGCGTTCGATAGAGTAGCCATAGAAATTCTCAAAGTAGGTATTGACTGCGTCCTTCAACTCAGGAAGCCCTGAAGCTACTGTGTAAAAGCTCGCCTTGCCATTTTCAATAGAACGAATCGCTGCTTCTTGAATATTCTTCGGTGTGACGAAGTCTGGCTCACCCAAGGTCAGCTCTAAAATATCACGTCCTTCCGCCTTCAAGGCTTTTGCACGCGCACCTGCTGCCAGAGTTACACTTTCTTCCATTTCTAAGACTCGTCTTGATAACTTGCTCATAAGCCCTCCCGTTTGATAAAGTTCCCTGTTTCAAATTCAACTAAATAGTAGGCAGTACCTGATTTGACTTCCCAAATTGGTTTGTCATCCCTAAAACCTAGAATCACCCTATCAGCTGCTGACGCACCATTCTCTGTAGCGACTGCCTGCGCTTCTTCCTTAGAAATACCATTCGCCATTGGATAAACGTACACAGTATTTGTCTCTTCAGGAATGATAACCGCAATCATTTCCCCCTGACTCGTCTTTCCTTGTAGGCTAAAGTATGTTTCTGTCCCGTTGTAGATAGAGACATCATCAACAACCTCTATATCCGTATAGTCTCGAGCTACAGAAATAGCATGATTCTGTACATCAGAAAAAGGCTTAGCTGCAAGGTCCCAAATAACGAATATCGAAAAAGTCATGACACTTAGGAGTATAAAGGAACCAGCTATCAGCTGTCCCTTCTTCGTTGCCAATACTTCCAAAAGTTGAAAAATCTTTTTTTCCATAGTAGTCCTATTATACTACAAGTTAAAGCATATTTCCATTTTTTCCGTAATTGAATTGTGAATAAACTTTCATTCTCCTTCAGACAGCGAACGGATATAAGAACTGGGACCCACAGTTCAGCTCCTCTATGCTATATAAAGTACTTTACCTATGAATATAGGATTTAACTTTTTTTGCTTGATAACCGAACTATTTATTGCTAAAATATTCTCATGAGAACTGTTGAACAATCTTTAAACGAGAACAAGCATGCACTTCACAGTCTAGTCGTCTTTCGCAGAGCAGCTAATACTATCACAAAATCAGAATTAGAAACAATCAAAAAATACGGACTGACAGTTTGTCAGTTTGGAGTGATGGAGGCACTCTACAACAAAGGAAATCTGCGGATTCAAGACTTAATTGATAAATTATTAAGTACTTCTGGCAACATGACTGTCGTTATAAAAAACATGATTCGAGATGGTTATATCTACAAGACTATCGATACAAATGACCGTCGTGCTTCCTTGATTGCTCTCACTCCACTTGGACGCGAAACCATTGAAAAAATCCTTCCAGAGCATTATGATCACGTTGGAGAGATTTTTTCTGTCCTTAGTTCAGAAGAACAAGACCAATTAGCCGAAATACTTAAAAAATTCAAGAACCAGCAGACCTAGGATTGCCAACAAAAGACAAATACGATATACTAAATTTATGTTTTTATGAAAAGGAGGCCATCATGGCAAACGTATTGTTTTTAGTTGGTTCACTACGTGACGGTTCTTTTAACCATCAAATGGCCAAAAAAACCGAAGCATTCTTGGCTGATAAGGCTCAAGTATCTTACATTGATCTTGCAAAAATTCCCCTATTCAACCAAGACATCGAGACACCTATCCTTCCTGAAATTGCAGAGCTACGTGCACAAGTAGACGCTGCGGATGCTATCTGGATTTTCTCACCAGTATATAACTATGCAATCCCAGGCATCGTAAAAAATGCTCTCGATTGGCTCAGTCGTTCGCTCGATTTATCCAATCCAAAAGGACCATCTATCCTACAAGATAAAATCACAACTGTCTCTGCCGTCGCAAACAGTGGTCACGACCACCTATTCAAAGACTTCCAACACCTTCTTCCATTTATCCGTACTCAGATTGCTGGTGAATTTACAGGTTCAACCATCAATCCAGAAGCATGGGGAACAGGTGTATTAGAGTTATCTGACGAAACTCTAACAAAACTCGAGCAACAAGCAGCTGACCTGTTGGCAGCAATTCGATAATCAAAAAAACCAGAAATTCTGGTTTTTTTTGATTAATATTTTGAGAGCATTTCATACTCAACGAAAATCAAAAGTAGCCTAGGAAACGAAGTCGAAGATAGAACTCTGTTACTATCTTATTTCAAGGTAACAGGCTGAAAACCTCCACTGGAGCTTTTCACTCATCAAGGCAAGTTGACAACGGATAATTTTGATTTTCGAAGAGTATCAACTTCTGCCAAGAATCAATTACTACCTTGATGACTTCTCAAAATCATTCCCCAACTTCATTTCTCACACATTGCAAGGCCGCACCGATAACCTGGTGCATATCGTAGTAACGATAATGACCAAGACGTCCACCAAAAATAACATTTTCTTGCTGCTCTGCAAGGCGTTTATAAGCAGTATAGAGTTTGTTGTTGCGATCATTGTTCACTGGATAGTACGGCTCATCACCTCGTTTCCAAGTCTTCGAATACTCACGTGTAATAATGGTTTTTTCTTGTGTACCAAATTCAAAATGTTTGTGTTCGATGATTCGAGTATATGGTGTCTCGCTATCTGTATAGTTGACAACCGCATTCCCTTGATAGTTTTCCATATCCAAGACTTCTGTTTCAAAACGAAGGCTACGGTACTCCAATTCACCAAGTTGGTAATCAAAGAACTCGTCAATCATTCCTGTAAAGACAATCTTCGGATAGGTCGCTAAATAGTCTTCCTTATTGGCAAAGAAATCAACATTTGTCTCCACATCGATATTTTCATGATCCAACATTTTTTCTACAATCTGCGTATAACCGCCGATTGGAATACCTTGATAAGTATCGTTAAAGTAGTTATTATCATAAGTCAAACGCACGGGCAAACGACGGATGATGAAGGCAGGTAACTCCGTACACGGCTTTTCCCATTGTTTCTCGGTGTATGACTTGATCAATTTTTCATAGATGTCTGTACCAACTAGTGAGATGGCTTGCTCTTCCAAGTTCTCAGGTGTTTTTCCTCCCAATACAGCTCGTTGCTCTGCAATCTTCGCTTCAGCTTCAGCAGGGGTCACCACGCCCCACAGTTTATTGAAAGTATTCATGTTGAAGGGAAGGTTGTAGATTTCACCCTTGTAGTTGGCGACTGGTGTATTTGTATAGCGGTTGAACGCCGCAAATTGATTCATATAATCCCAAATTTCTTTTTCAGAAGTATGGAAAATATGCGCGCCATATTCATGGACTTGAATACCTTCTACTTCTTTGGTATAGATGTTACCTGCAATGTAGTCTCGTTTTTCGATAACCTTTATTTTTTTACCCTTTTTAGCTGCCTCATGAGCAAAGACCGCTCCGAACAGCCCTGCACCAACAACTAGATAATCGTACGACATTATTTACCTCTGAAAATTACATTTATATATTCCCTAACAAGAAACAAAGTAAGTCTTTATTTCTGTTTATCAACAATTGTATCAATCTAACACGCCTATTTCAATTACAATTGGTGACAGTTAGATTACCAGACTTATTGTTCATACAGTCAAAAAAGAAAGAGAAGAGCAACGAGCCTTCTCCCCTAGAAATCTAAACACACAATTAAAAATGTAGCTTTAGAAGACTAGTCTCTCCTAAAAATATCACGCGTATACACTTTATCTAATACATCATCCAAGACAGAGTCGTATCTATTTGCAACAATTGCGTGACTTTTAGATTTAAACTGATTCAAATTATTAATCACTTTCGAACCAAAGAAGGTGGAACCATTCTCTAAAGTCGGTTCAAAAATAATCACTTTTGCCCCTTTGGCTTTTAGACGTTTCATAACTCCCTGAATAGAACTTTGACGGAAATTATCCGAATTACTCTTCATTGTCAAGCGATACACACCGATGATCACTTCTTTTTCTCCCGATTGAGAGTATTGATCATGTGACGAATAATCATAATAACCAGCTATCTTCAAAATTTGATCAGCAATAAAATCCTTACGAGTCCTATTTGACTCTACAATAGCTGTCATCATGTTCTGTGGAATATCATTGTAATTAGCCAATAACTGCTTTGTATCTTTTGGCAAGCAATAACCACCATATCCGAAAGAGGGATTATTATAATGATCACCGATACGAGGATCCAAACCAACTCCTCGAATAATCGATTCTGTATCTAATCCTTTTAGCTCCGCATAGGTATCCAATTCATTGAAGTAAGAAACACGCAAAGCTAAATAAGTATTAGCAAACAGCTTGACTGCTTCTGCTTCTGTAGCACCCATGTGTAATACTTCGACATTTTCTTTTAGAGCACCTTGTTGTAAAAGTTTTGCAAAAAGCTTCGCCCCCTCAATAACTGTTTGTGGTGAATTACTCTCATAAGATACAATGATGCGCGAGGGATAAAGATTGTCATAAAGTGCTTTGGATTCCCGTAAAAATTCTGGGCTAAAAATAATATTTTCCGTACCAAATTTTTCACGCATAGATTGGGTAAAACCAACAGGAATCGTTGATTTGATAACCATTAAAGCTTGAGGGTTGACCGATAATACCATTTGTACAACTGCTTCGACATGACTAGTATCAAAGTAGTTCTTAGCACTATCATAGTTAGTTGGAGCAGCGATTACAACAATTTCTGCATCTTTGTAGGCTTTTTCTGCATCCAACGTTGCAACTAGATTTAAGTCTTTTTCAGCTAGGTATTTTTCAATATATTCATCTTGAATTGGAGATTTCCTATCATTAATTAAATCAACTTTTTCTTGGATAATATCCACAGCTGTGACTTGATGATGCTGTGCCAATAAAACAGCAATAGATAGGCCGACATAGCCTGTTCCTGCGACTGCAATTTTCATGTTCACATACCTCCTGCTTTACGCTTCTGTTTCTACTGAATTTTAGACTATATCATAAAATTCTTTCAAAATGGATGTTCCATTTTCTAAAATTTCTTTTGTCTTTTTATAATAATTTTCTGCAGTATTTTCTACATAATATGGATTAATTATTTCTTCGCTTTTCTCGGTAATCTCTTTCATTGCCTGACCAATTATGTTACTGTCACAAGTAACATCAATAACGCTGTTACCATGCACTCGTCCCCTTTGTCTATCTCCAATATTAATTGTATACTTTCCTAATGACGGTGTTTCAATAATTCCAGAAGATGAATTTCCTATTAGTGCTATAGAATTTTTTACTAAATACAAAAACGAATCCACATTCAAATTTTCATAGTAATACGCATTTTCATGCTCATCTACATAATTAAGCCATGAGGAACGTATAATATCAGATTTTGTATCTGCATTCGTCCCCATAAAAATAACGCTCATTCCATCCAGATTTTTCTTCAATGCAGTCAATACTTCCTTCACTTGGTCTTCCATTCTCACATAAGTTAGCGTTTCTGGATGAAAAGCTACAACCCAGTATTTCTGCGGAATAAGTTTTTTTACCTTTTCAACTACTTTTGCTTCATCTATCTTGCAACAATTTTCTGCCCCTAATGCCCCAAGATAAAATACTCTTTGGGGATCTTCTCCCAACTGTATTACACGTTTTCTATATACTTCTGTACTGGTAAAATGATACTGACTCATTTTGGTAATAGAATGACGTATAAATTCATCATAATTACCATATGTAACTTCCCCACCATGTAAATGCAAAATTGGGATTCTTTGCATAGCCGCTGCAATCGCAACCGCCATCATTTCATATCTATCTCCAAGTATGATTAACAAGTCAAATTTATTATTTTCAAAATAATTTCCAAAACAATCTAATGCAGTTGCCATGCAATGCATCACATTCGCATTACTGCCATTCTCTATATTTAGCGGAATCTCTAAATCGATTTTGAATCCATCCTGCCGTATTATATCTACAGAGTGACCAAACTTGTCTTCCAAATGTGAACCTGTAACCAATACTGAAAACTCAATATCTTTGTCATTATCTAATAATCTTAAAAAATTTTTTACTATTCCATAATCTGCTCGTGAACCGGTCGCATACGCTACTCTATACTTTCCCATACTAACCTTCTTTCACTGATTTATAATAGTTTTGGCAATTTTAAAATCAAGTTCTGTATCTATATCTATACTGCGCTCTGTCAGCATTTTATATGCGTAACAACCTTCTCTATACAGATTTGTATTTTCCAAAAAAGCCTTCACATCTGCCATATAAATTGCCCCATTTATCCTATAAAATGTTTCCAACTTCTGTCTTTGTTTATTACTGTCTGATCGCAAAAATCCAGATAACGAATTATTTTCTGGTAAAGTATTGCTCCACAATGGCGAATGCTCCATTTCACAAACTGATACAACCGCTATTGCATCTTTCTCTTTAAATAATTCATAAGCTTTTTTTATATCTTCGTACTTTCTCAATGGAGATGTTGGTTGTAAAAGTGTAAATGTATCAAATTCAATTCCCATCTCCTGATATTTTTTCAATACTTCTTTTACAACATCCCATGATGACGCTACATCTGATGCATTTTCTTCTGAACGATAAAAAGGCACTTCTGCTCCATATTGTATCGCAATCTCACCATACCTTTCAGAATCCGTAGAAACCAATATGTGTGAGTAAATTCCTGATTTCTTCGCTGCTTCTATGCTATATGCAATTAACGGTTTTCCATTTAATAATTTTATATTTTTATCTTTCAAGCCTTTTGAACCACTTCTTGCAGGTATTATTGCTAAATTATTCATCTTCTCTATTCACCCCTTTACAAGAAATCAATTCATCTATTTCAAAATCTTTTTCAGCTTCTTTCCCCAACACTTCATACCAATGGATCGGAGAAATTCCATTTCCAGGTCTTTTACAGGTGATATTCTCTTCGGAAAACATTTCACCTCTCATGATTTTTCTTTTTGCCACAATAGATTTTCTTGCAACAAAAATATTGCTTCGTTCAGATTCTGTTACTTCTTTCATTTCATTTCCAAGCATTATTTCAGCTTTATGTACACCTACACACAATTCTTTTAATTCTTCCGGTGTAATAGACGCTTTATGATCAGGCCCTGGCATAGCTTTATCTAAAGTAAAATGTTTTTCAATAAATTTAGCTCCCAATCCAACAGATACAAGAGAAGCAACAATTCCCTCTGAATGATCTGAAAGTCCAATTTTCCAATCTGGTGCTAATTCTTGAAGCTTATTCATAGCACGCAAATTCATGTCTTCCGGATCTGTTGGATATTGTGTGTTACAATGTAATACCGTAAAACTTGTGTCTTTGCTTTGTTGCAAAACATTTACTGCAAATTTAACTTCATCAATTGTAGACATTCCTGTTGATAGAATTACTTGTTTATTTTGACATTCAATTGCTGCTACCTTCTGTAAATAAGGAAGATTTGTAATCTCTCCTGATGGCACTTTCCATATATTTTGACCGATTTTTTGCAAAAATGAAAAAGATTCAAAGTCAAATGGCGTAGAAAAAATCTGAATATCTAAAGTAGCAGCATACTGTACCAATTCCAAATATTCCATTTCCGTTAATGCCAATTTTTTCAACATATCTAACTGCGAACCATTTCCATCATTTTTTTTCTGATATTCGGCTTTAGGTGCATATCTTGAAACAAGATTTTCTGGCACAAAACTTTGAAATTTAACTGCATCTGCTCCAGCTTTTTTCGCTTCTTTCATCATTTTTTTTGCCAATTCAACACTTCCATTGTGATTACAACCAATCTCTGCAACAATTTGAATATTACTCATTTCTAATCTCTCCTCTTTATAACTCTGGCAGGTACACCTACTACGGTTACATTCTCAGGCACATCTTTTATAATCACACTACCTGAACCAATAAGTGCATTGGAACCGATTTTCAATTGTCCATTACACACAGATGAACTGCCCAAAAAAACACTATTTCCTACAATTACATTTCCATTTATAACAGAATTTGTTGATAAATGATTATGATCGCCTACTTTACATTCGTGTTCAATCAAAGCTTTTGTATTTATAACATTATTATTTCCTATCTCTGCATCAGCATTTATTACTGCCATTTTACCTACAAAATTCCCTATTCCCATTTTTACACCGGACGATATAATTGCAGAAGAATCAATAATATTGATTATACTCAGTCTTCGATTTTTAATTCTGTCAAACCACAGCTTACGGTATCCAACATCTCCAATAGAAACAAAATAACAATATTCTTCATAGTTAGAAATATCTTCAAGATCTGTACCCCAAATGGGTAGTCCCATGTGTGTACCCTTTTTGTTACTATCAATAAATCCACATAATTCATATTCTAATTTGTTAATCGAATCAGCAACTGATTTTGCATGTCCACCAGCTCCTATCAGAATCAGTTTTTTCATCTAAAATCACCTCAACTCTATTTACCAAAATATTTTTTTATCTTATTTCGATTTCGTATTCCACATATAATAACAATTAATACGATCAAGATAATTACTAATATTCTTATTATGTTATTTTGATATAAAGCTAAGGATAAAAGCATTGCTCCTAAACATAGGCCTATATTTATTACCATAATCTTTTCTTCAAATATATCCCTATATATTGTTCGTCTACAAACAATATAATGGAACAACAGCGCAACCCCATACCCGATTACCGTAGTATATGCAGCAACAATATATCCAAATCTTGGTATCAGCAAATAATTCAGTGCAATATTTATTATTGTTGCTCCAGCTGTAGCAATTGATATGTATATCGATTTTTTTAGAAAGAACTCTATATTAACATATAATGTATACATAAATTGCACCTCGATAGCCAAACATACTGGCGGAATAACGTATACCGCCTCTGCATAAGATTTTCCTCCAAAAATCAGTATCATTTCCGGCCCAATAAGCATTAATCCTATGCATCCAAGTGTGAATCCTGTTACATATTTTGGAACTACTTTTCTAATTATTGAAACTTCATTCTTTTCCAATTTATCAAAAAACCAAGGTACCCAAGCCTGATTAAGAGATGATAATACCACTGTAATAACCATTGCAATTGTATATGCAATTGAATATAAAGCGGCTTTATTAGCTCCGCATAATTGATTAATAATTATTCTATCCGATGAATTTAGTAGCACCCCTGATAGCTCATGAATCAATAATGGCAAAGATAAAGCACATGCATATTTACACATTCTCAGCGAAAATGATTTCCCCTGAAATATAATAAATATCCAAAAAACAATATCAACGACAGCTATAATTGCATAGTTTCCAATTACCCTCCCCATCAATTTATTGCTCATTACATACGTCAATCCTAATGAAGCAAAAGTAGAAACAAGCAATGTGATCCAAGTTAAGGCAATAACATTTTTATATTCATTATACATTCGATGTTTAGTAATCAGTGTCTGTACTGCTGGTGTAAATAGTGAATAGAGCATAATGCTACGAATGTACAGTCCATCCATATCAAATATGCCTTCCCAAAATTCCATTTTAATTTCAATTAAAAGCCACACTATAAGTGTAAAACTACTTCCCAGAATTGTAATGGTAGACATATATTCCTTTATGTTTTCATCATAATCATACTTAGCTCTACTAATAGATGAATACAAGCACAATGAAGCTATAATTAATATAATATTTGCCCAAGAAGATATATTACTAAAACTTCCATATTCTTCTTGGCTCATTAATCTTGTAAAAATTGGTGTCGTTAAAAAGGCCATTCCCTTAATTACTATATTACTAAGTGTATACACCGTACCAATCTTTACAAACGAAACTGTTTTTCCTTTATTCATTTAATTGCTCCAATCTCCTGTCTTCATAATCCTGTCTACTTAATATATATAAATACATATACCAAAAAAGAACATCATATAATCCAGGAAAAGCAATCCAATCATAGAACATTCTAGCTGACGCAGTTAACAAAATTATTATTATAATATAATTTTTCTCTTTTATTGCTTTATGAACAACTAAAAAAATTAAAAAAATTAATAGCCCCAGAGCTAATAAACCAAATTTTGCATGTAACATTAAAAATGAATTATGAGTATTTCCATTATAAAAGCTCAACCATCGATATGTTCCATTAGATGTATTTGCTCCCAAAAAGAAATTACCAATATTTTCCTCTATACCTTGTATATATTCCCTCCATATCTCTGTCCTGATTGAACCACTTCCATACCTATTAAGTTTAGCTGTCAACCCTAATAAATATTTACCAAGGAAGTGAGTCACTGCCCATACTGCAAAGCAAATCAAAACACACCACTTAGCCAGTGATTTTATCTTTTGACCTTTAATCGCGAGGAAATTATATAGAAATGTTCCTACAAGTAATAAAGATGCCGAAATAATACCAGCTCTACTTCCTGTCCACAGGCATATTGCAAGTGTTAAAAAACTCGAATAATACTTTATCGCTCTTTTCTCCTTCATAATAGATAAATACCCCATTATCACAAAGAAAATTACATATGCCGAAATATTATTTTGGCTTCCCATAGACAGCAGACTAGCTGCAGTTCCACCTTTAACCATATAGATACATATTAAAGCTATAATAAAATACGCAACATTCCAATATGTTCGTTTAGAGATTTCAAATTCATAAGTTAAAATAGCAATGCCCATATATGCCCATATCCATAACAGATCCAAATAATCAGCATTTCCATTATAAAAAAGAGAAAGTATCATAAATACTGAATATAATGCACCAATCAAGATAAGATATGCATTTATACCCCTTATTCCTTTTTTCAAAACACTATACGAAAATGCACAAAGACCAACTAATGCAATACCAAAATTCGCTACAAGCGACTGTATTTTCAAAATATGTCCACCCATAAAAGCAATTGCAAACAATGTATATATCATTGCTGCATTATTAATTCTTAATCTTACCTTCACATTAATGCTCCTCTAATACTTTTAATTCTAATGAGGTCAAGATATTAACTGGTTAATCAAAAAAAACTCTCCTCTTGTTTCAATTCATAATAATGTTCTTCGTTTCTTTTCTTGAATACTTTTGCAGGATGTCCTCCTGCAATCGAACATGCTGCTATATCCGAAACTACAACACTCCCAGCTTGAATAATTGCTCCCTCTCCAATTTTAACTCCCTGTAAAACTGTGACATTTTGTCCAAGCCAAACATTATCCTCAATAACAACATCACCATCTATCATAGTATTATCATAAGGAATTGTTCTTCCCTCATAATTATGATTAGATGTTAAAATTAGTATACCCCCCCCCGAATGAAAATTGTTACCTATTGTAACAGTTCCATTTCCGGTAATCTTCATGCCATTAAAATGACAATTATCGCCAATATACGTTTTAGAAGTAAATTTACTCCAATGGTTTATATGCAATCCCTTTCCATATTGCTTAGCTGTTTTTTTACACACACTTGTATAAAAATCTGTTCTCAATTTTTTTATAATTGTTCCTATCATGCTTTTTCCTCCACTACTTCTGATAAAAGTTTATGCTCCTTATAAAGACAAACATATCCCAATTCTTTCAATTTGTTAAAATTTTCAGGATTACTCATATTATCTATTATTATTGGAATTGAATTGCATAATGCCTGATTCAATACCGTTGAATAAAGCGAAATTGCAGCACCAGATTGTAATAAAGATTGCTCTATCGAAATGTTGGTTGTATCCTCTACATTTGCAAAAGCAAATATCTTTTTAACAAGATCCATATTAGAATATCTCGGATGTGGACGTATTGAAATTTTCTTTCCACTCTTATGTAACTGTTCCAATATTTTTGATATTTTCTTTAATACCTCTTCCGATTCTGCACCTAAATAATACGTATAATCATATTTCTGTGTTCTGATTAACTCTCCATCGAATTTCAGAGAAGCTGGAACCTCAACAACAAACTGATTTTTATCTGCCTTCATAGAAGCTAATACTTTTCCGTAGTATTCATCCCAAATATAGCATTCATCAAATTTAAAGAACGAATCTCTCATATAGTACATTTTTTCTCCATGCATGACATCGATGTGTTTTATATTTCTTTGTTTACAATACGCTGTCAACACTGAAGACGTAAAAGAGTATTCCGCACAAACCGCTATTGCTTCAGGTGAATATTCTTCAATGGCAAAACTATATCTTCCAATTTTAATCAAACATTTTAAAATAAACTGCCAAGAAAATGGATATCTACATATGATTCCTTTTATAAACTTTTTATCTTTTGCAGTTAATAAAGTTCCTTCTACTGGATTACATTCAATAGCTCTATATCTTTTTTTCAAAGATTTTGGCAAAATATTTTCCGGTTTACCATCTCTAAAAAATACTAAGTTTTTCTGCTCTAGCTGATTCACTTGAACCTTTTTTCCGTACTTGAACCAATAGAGAATCGCTACTGGAAATGAAACCAGATTTAACAAGAAAGTGATTCCTTTTCCATTAAACTGCATCTGACACTTATATTGAAAATATGATCTTTCAATCTCATCTCGTGGATTTCCTAATTTAGCAATGTATTTTTTCTGTTTATTGACATCATATGAGAATAATGCGTCTTGCCTTCTTTCTAAAAGAACAGCCATTTTACGCAGCATATCATTCATACCCATAATTAACTCACCTTTTTAACATACCGCATCTTTTTCCAGCATCCATAGATTAAATTTTGTAAAGTTAAAAAAAACGATGCAATACTATGCTTATTATCTGCTTCCTTGAATAACTTGTAGTGCCATTTTACTAATTTTATATATCCATGATTAGATATTGAACCTGACCGTTTTCTATACTGTGCCAGCACTTTATCATAATGATAACAATTTGCCTTTTTGATTACTTTTAACCACATGGCATAATCGTTATTCTTTTTAATATCTGCAATCTGTATTTTGCCAATCTTCTCCGCATCATACATTACAGTCAAGCATCCCGGCCAGCAATAACGATACATTCCCATTTTCGTAATCTTCTTAGGTCCGGTTACTTTTACTCCATTTGTCACATCATTTTCATCAATTTCTTCATAGCTAGTATATGAAAAGGAGTATTTATTTTTTTTCATATACTTTATCTGTTCTTCTAACTTATTCGGATACCATAAATCATCACTGTCCAAAAATGCAATCCACTTACCTTTTGCATTTTTTAATGCTTTATTTCTTGATACAGCAGCGCCGGAATTTTTTTTGTTTTTTAGATAAATAATTCGTTCATCATCATACTTCGATACAATCTCATCTGTATTATCTGTTGAACAATCATCAACTATTAATAGTTCCCAATTTTTGTATGTTTGCTCTAATACAGATTCTATTGTCTTATTAATAAATCTCGCAGTATTATATGAAGGCATTATTATTGAAACTAACTCGTTCATTACTTCAATCATTTTAGTAGTTCTTTTGCTTCGTTCTGTTTTTTATCGTATTCTTCTTTACTTATCTGTTTTGTTTGGAGAAGATAATCTCCATAATCTGCAGCAGTTACACTACCTTCTTCTGTAATTCCTTCCTGCTTAATAAATGCTTTTTCAACAGTTTTAAAAAGAATTTTCAAATCACGTCCAAACGAAACATGCTCTATATACTCCAAGTCATACTGCAATTTTCTATCCCATGAAATTGCATTTCTACCATTTACTTGTGCAAGCCCGGACAATCCAGGTTTTGCAGTATGACGCATTCTTTGTTCTTCTGACATAAACACCATATCTCGAACTAACTGCGGACGTGGCCCTATCAGTGTCATCGTGCCATTTAAAATACAAAATGCTTCTGGCAGCTCATCCAAAGAGGTAGATCTAAGCCATGCACCAAATTTTGTCAGACGCACTTCATCGGGCAGCAAGTTTCCCTCTGCATCTTTCTTATCTGTCATAGTCCGAAACTTATACATTTTAAAAATTCGTTCTTTTCCCGTTCTCGGATCAATTAATCCTGGTCTATATTGAGTAAACAATACTGGGCTTCCCAGTTTAATCCGAACCAGAAAAGCGATGATTGCATACAGCCAACAGAATACGATAATTGCCAATCCCGAACAAAAAACATCAATCGCTCTTTTTATGTATCTTTCATAAAATCCCATTTTACGGTACAATTTATGACTTTTTTCTTTCTTCATAAATCTCTCCTAAAACACTTCCTTATTCAAAGCAAGCTCTTATGGTCTCAATAATAATATTCTGCTCTTCTACTGTCATTTTATTATCACTAGGAAGGCATAAACCACGTTCAAAAAGGTCTGTTCCTACATCTGAATAGTTCCCTGCAATATAGGCATTGGTTTGAGCTCTACCATTTCCATGCTTTGTAATAAATGGATTCATTCTAAAAATTGGTTGTGAGTGCATTGGTTTCCAGATTGGGCGACCTTCTGCATTGATTGCATTTAGTGCATCTAGTATTTCTGACGGAGTTGTTTTCCCTTTCTCAGATGTGTAGAGGACATCACTATCCGAACGAACCTGTTTTGCCATAGCTTCTGGATTTATAGTTAAACAAGATAACCAATAATTCGGTACGGAAATGCTTGAATCAAACGGATTCATTTTTATAGGTAAATCCTTCAATCCATCTTGATAACGTTCATAAATAGCTTTTTTCTGGGCAATATGCTCGTCTAAATAAGGTATTTGCCCACGTACCACACCTGCAATAACGTTGCTCATTCGATAATTGTAGCCAATCTCTTCATGTTGGTACCAAGTAGCCTGCTCACGAGCTTGTGTCGACCATTTTCTAACCTTATTTGCTGCTTGTAAATCGCTGGTCAATAAAGCTCCACCACTTGAACCTGTAATAATTTTATTACCGTTGAAGGAAATAATAGAATGTTGTCCAAAGGTTCCTGTTTGCTGTCCTTTATAGGTTGCCCCCAAGGACTCCGCTGCATCTTCGATAAGAAGTGCACCATGTCTATCACATATTGCTCGAATTTCATCAATTTTTGCAGGTACTCCATACAAGTGAACCAACACAACAACTTTTACATCCGGATAAATTTCAAATGCTTTCTCCAATGCATCCGGATCCATATTCCATGTTTCATATTCCGAATCAATAAACACTGGGATTCCACCCTCATATGTTATTGGGTTTGCAGTGGCAGAAAAAGTAACATCTGAGCAAAAAACATAGTCACCACCCTTTATTCCAGCCAACTTCATGGCTAAATGTAAAGCAGATGTTCCTGATGAAAGCGCAACTACTTGTTCACTGTTTGTATATTCCTTTATCATTTCTTCTAGAGCATTGATATTTGAACCAGCCGTTGTCATCCAATTGGTATCATAGGCTTCCTTCATGTACTCTAATTCATCACCATGCATAGTGGGAGAGGCAAGCCATACCTTGTTCTCAAAAGGGGTTAAATTTTGTGTAAAATCAAATGCCATTTTATCTATTCTCCTTCTATTACGTATATTTACTCAATCCTAAAATAATCCAAATACTGCTTAAATCTATCTTGTGCTGCTAGACAAGTATCCAGCAAGAAACCATTCTGCTCTCCCCACTCGGCTAAGCCACGATAGTAAAAATACTTCATGTCATCTCCGATGATAAAGGGGACATGTCCATGTTTGAGACATTCTTTGAACATAATGAGTCGGCCAACTCGTCCGTTACCATCTTGGAAGGGATGGATGCGTTCAAATCGAACATGAAAGTCAAGAATATCCTCAAAGGAAGTAGGTGATAGAGCATGATAATTTCTAAGCAATTCTTGCATATCTGACTCCACATGCTCGGGGAGAGTCGTTTCACGACCGCCGACTTCATTTGGGTATAATTTATAGTCTCCGACTTGAAACCATGACTTCCTTGAATCAGATGTTCCTCTCTTCAAGATAGCATGAATCTCCTTTAGCCAAGTTTCATTCAAATCATCTTGAAAGCTATCTAAGAGAAAATCAAAAGCCGTAAAATGATTGGTCGTTTCGATAATATCATCCACCTTTATGGTTGAATTTTCTTCAAAACCAATCGTATTGGTCTCATAGATATACCTTGTCTGGTCATACGTCAGTTGACTGCCTTCAATGTGGTTTGAGTTGAAAGCCAGCTCGATTTGAATCTTATGGTAAAGACCACCTTTGATCCTATTTTCTTTTTCTCTTACTAACCTATGACCTAGCATATCTTACCTCAGGAAAGTATTTCAACCTTCCTAGAATTTAAACATCGTTTAAACTCTAGGAAAGTAAAAATATCTTTTACTTTCTTATTCTTGTTTTGCAAATTCAATCAACTTATCTTTTAATTCATTTCTATCTTTTTGGAGTAATCCATTGATAAATGAATTGACAATGTCCGATTGCTTATTTGTAACGCGACCCACAAATATTTTTTCATAAATCTGTTCGCTGACACGTTCTTCTGTTGATAGTAATTCCTCGTAGAGTTTCTCGCCTGGTCTGATTCCAGATTCTACAATCCCGATTTCTTCCTCAGTATGACCACTCAGCAGAATAACTTTTCTTGCCAATTCCAGAATTTGTACTGGCTCGCCCATATCCAAGACAAAGATTTCTCCACCTTTTGCCAAATGTCCAGCTTGTATAACCAAACGACTTGCCTCAGGTATCGTCATGAAATAACGAGTCATCCTAAAGTCGGTGACCGTAACAGGTCCACCTTTTCTAATTTGCTCTTTGAATAGCGGAACAACACTTCCACGACTACCTAGAACATTCCCAAAACGGACTGCCGCAAATTGAGTCTGACCTGGCTCGTTTAAACCTGTTACAATCATTTCTGCAACACGTTTAGTCGCTCCCATAACATTTGGTGGATTAACAGCTTTATCTGTTGAAACCATAACAAATTTGGCAACTTTTGCAGTTTTAGCCGCCTCAGCCACATTCTTCGTTCCAAAAATATTATTCTTCACTGCTTCATGTGGATTGTATTCCATCAAAGGAACATGCTTATGTGCTGCAGCATGATAAACAACATCGGGTTGATATTCAGCCATTATGCTAAAAATCAATTCTCTATCTTGAATATCTGCAATGAGAGGGACCAACTCAATCTTACCTTGGTACTTTTCCAGTAACTCTCGATGAATGAGATAGATTGAATTTTCTCCATGTCCAAGCAACAACAAGCGTTTAGGCGTAAACTTAGCAATTTGACGACATAACTCTGAACCGATAGAGCCACCTGCTCCTGTGACAAGGATTGTTTTCCCTTTGAAAAACTGATTCAATTCATCCTGATCCAAAACAACCTCTGGTCGACCAAGAAGGTCTGCTACGTCAATTTCCTGAAAGGCACTGACAGACATGTTCCCCGCCATAATGTCTTCAATGCTCGGCATATTATTGACGGTCACTCCTGTAGTGTTACAGATTTCAACAATCTTCTCTCGCTCCTTACCATTTAAAGAAGGGATGGCAATCGTCACTTGGTCAACAGCTAATTCCTCTACCAATCGTGGAATATCATTACGGTTTCCTAAAACTTTAGCGGTACGGATAAATGTTCCAAGTTTATTTGGATCACGATCAACGATACCGACAATTTCAAAATCCAATTTTCTATCTTCGACGGTATTGATAAAAGTATTCCCACCATCTCCAGCACCTACTACTAAGATTCTTAGTGGGCTAACCTTCTTACGAATGGCATTTTTTCTCGTCTCATGTAAAACTTTCCAAACAATCCTTGGGGTAATGAGCATTACAAATGACAAAAATAAGGACACCAGGATGAAACGATAACTAAAAGCCTGCC
Organism: Streptococcus suis 10581; assembly: GCA_000440235.1. Taxonomy (GTDB): domain Bacteria; phylum Bacillota; class Bacilli; order Lactobacillales; family Streptococcaceae; genus Streptococcus; species Streptococcus suis_F. Next base: position 60,456 of record ALKQ01000022.1, read on the forward strand.
ACAACACCATTGAAATAATTAAAAACAATGAATGCGCAGATATCAAACTCAGTCCTATTTTCACATAACTTTGATATCCAGTATACCTCGTAATTAGCGAAAAAACCTTTAGTCTAACTGAGATAATCAGGTAGAATATTAAAACAAATAAAACTGCAAGAATAAAGCGTTCATCTGGAATGTCAATAATAACATCCAAAAACAGCCTGCTCAAAATCATGGAAACTATAAGAAGACTCGTATCCATGCACATGAGTATCAATCGTTTACTGTTGCGTTTTAACAGTTTATCGTTAACAGTTCCTAAATCCATTTTTTCTCTCCACAATCTAGAGTAACCAGTTTAAATCGCCTGGTTTTTTAATAGCATAAGAGGATTCTTTTTCAGCAACGCTTTCGCTTTATCTTCGCCAAATTCCTCTGTTATTAACTTATAAGCCTCCCTCATAAACGGAGGTCTACTAGATAAATTATGCATATCACTAGCAACACAATGTACTAAATCCTGCTCTAAAAAATACCGAGTACGTTTTTTAAATTCTTTTGCTCGATCGCCAATTAAAGCGGGCTTCAGCACATGGTTACTATTTACCTGAGTATAGCATCCCTTGTCAATTAACTCTTCTACTCTCTCTGCATGAAACGCTAGTGCATCATATCGTTCTATATGGGCAAGTACGGGAGTTAGCCCAAGTAGCGTCACTTCGTTCACTGCTTCTTGAATCTCTTTCCAGGGAGTATTCATACTGAACTCCAAAAGAATATAGCGCGAGCCATTAAGCGTTGGTACTTTCTTTTTTTCAAGTTTGCTTAAGATATCTTTACTATAATACAATTCAGCACCATAGCACAATCGTATTTCAGGATAAACTTCTGCTACTGCTGCTTTAAGTTGAAGAAAGTTAGTCATGATAACTTTTTCTGGTGTTTCAAACATCCCTTTTCGTCTATGAGATGTCGCTACGATATAGCGAACACCTTGACGATAAGCTTCGCCTATCAAACTCAGACTTTCTTCAATAGTTTTGGGGCCGTCATCCACACCGAATATGATATGCGAATGAATATCAATCATACTAATACCTACTTATCAAACTTATATTATCTGAGAAATTAGGCTTTTTTGCCGTAGTTTCCGTATTCACCATACTTCTCAGTGGCAATATCATATTTGTTCAAGATAACGCCTAAGAACGGTGTGCCTGTTTGATCCAACTGCTCTTTTACTTTTTTCAAAGATGAGCGCTTAACATTGCCTGCTTCTGCTATAAGCACCATCGCATCACATTTCTGTGCAATGATAGCTGCATCAATTACCAGTCCTAATGGTGGACAGTCAACGATAACATAATCATAATAGCGACGAAGAGTCGCAAGTAAATTTTCAAAATTCTTACTTTGTAAAAGGGCAGTAGGGTTAGGTGAAACCTTTCCTGACTCAATGACGGTCAAGTTTGGAATATCAGTATCGCATAATCCCTGAGACAAGTCTGTTGTCCCTGCTAGGTAATCCGTCAAACCTGTAATCTTTGTAATTGGCTTGAAGAAACCAGACATGACTGAATTTCGGATATCTGCATCCACCAAAACGGTCTTATAACCTGAACGAGCATAGGCAATAGCGAGACTAGCCGCAGTTGTACTCTTACCTTCATTCGATTGAACAGAGGTAATGCCAACAACCTTAATATCCGCTCCGCTAAGCTGAATGTTGGTACGGATGGCATTGAAATATTCTTCTGTCTTATTTACCAATTCTTTTTTCGTACGTGCAATTTCTAACGTTGCCATATTGTTCTCCTATTTCAATTTCTTCGAATCTGGTACTACACCAAGCAAGGTCAAGCCCATTACCTCTTCAACATCTTGTGGTCGCTTCACACGATCATCTAAAACTTCCATAACCAGTACAAGACCTGTTGCCAAGATACCGCCAGCTAATAAACCAAGCAAGATATTCCGTTTGGTATTAGGGGTAGATGGTTGTTCAGCAGGTACCGCTTCTTCAAGTGTCGTCACATCGCTTACCTTAGTGACCTCAACAATCTTTTGCGCCGCAAAGGTGCGAAGGCTATTTGCAATACGTGCCGCTTCATTTGGATCCGCATCACGCACGGAGATAGAAACGATACGAGTATCAACGGGGATGCTGACAGATATTTTATTTGATATGTCCTCTGTCAATCCTAGCTCTGTTTTTACTCGTGATAACACATCTTGTGATAGAATGATTTCTTTATAGTCTTTAACGAGGTAGGTCCCAGCCTGAAGTTCTTGGTTTGTCAAACCAGCTCCTGCCTCAACATTTTGACTGACTACATAAATCCGTGTAGTGGAGTCAAATTGAGGGGTTACTAAAAAGCTGCTGTAGACAAATGCCAGTCCTGCTCCTAATACCGCAGTTACTAGAATGAAGAATTTTTTTCTCCAGATTGTTTTCAATAATGATAATACATCAATTTCGATTGTATTTGATTCTTGATTGTTCATATTTTCTCCTAAAATATTTATTTTTCAACAAGTACTGACTGAATCGCCGCCTTTGCTTGCTCCAGACTATCTTGGTTAATTTCCATCATATAAAGTTGTGATCCAGGCATCGCATAAGAAGATAAATCTGAACGTCCTGTTCCTGTCAATGCTTGTGACTCTACTGTAAATTGTGTTCCTGATTCTAATTGGGTATTTACCAAGCCCATGATTGTTTCTAAGCTCAAATCTGTTTGGATAGATCCTTCCAAACCAGTTAGAATAGCTTGATAATTCGCTAGATTATCTGGTGAACTCAATTTTTTTATGAGGGCTGCTATGACTTTTTCTTGGTTTTGACCGCGATCATTATCACCATTAGCCAACGAATACCGCTCACGAACAAAGATTAGCGCTTGCTCTGCATCTAGATGCACTGTCCCAACAGGGAAATTATACCCTCCGCTTGTAAATTCTTGGGTATTTTCAACATCAATACCACCAACCAAATCAATCAACTGCAAGAAGGAAGTAAAGTTGAGTCGGATATAGTTACTAATGTCAATACCATAAAGATTTTCTAAGGTGTGCACTGAGGCGTTAACACCATAAATCCCAGCATGTGTTAATTTGTCGTATTGATTTTGCCCACCATCTGCAATAGCAACGTATGAATCTCGTGGAGTAGTTGTCAATAAAATCTTATGTGTCGCACGATTGACAGTCATAATGATATTGACATCTGAACGTGAAACAGATGAAATTGGACCGTAAGTATCTATACCACTAATATAGATATTAAAGCTATCTCCACTCACCTGCTCAGTAGCTGTTTCAACAGTCTGAGTCACTTTGAAACTATATATTTTTTTCACTTTTGAAGAAAAGTCTGGGTCTTCATTTTCTAAAATATTGGTAAAAACTCCGTTGAAGACCATCGCTTGACTCTCACCATTTATCATAGATTGATATGCTGTCAGGTAAGAGGTTGCGGGGCTAGTTGCTAGTTGAGTAGATTCCATTTTGGATATGTCATCCAATAAAGCGGTGATGTTCTCTTGGTCGTATTCGGCTGGAGCAAGAATACTAGTAAGCTGACGAACATCTGTAATCTCACTATTTGCTGGGACAAGGATGCTCATTTCATATTCTGAAAACGTCGAATTTGAATTTAGCCGTGTTGAAAATTTTACAACTTCTTGCATTCCATAGATTCCGACAGACGTGATGACCAGTGAAAAAACAAGTAAGAGCGCTGTAAATATGCGCGCTTTCTTACGCCACATCAATAATCCAGCCAATACTGCCACTCCGACTAGCAAAAGCGTCACAATATAGTTTAAATACCGGAAATCTAGGATGTTATAGCGATACATAGTCACTAAGAATAAACATAGAGTAATGGCATAAAGTCCCAAAAGCGCAAAATTTACCAATTTGAACTTGGACGACTTACTTCGTCCGCTTCTCTTTTTCATAAACAACCTTCCTAGACTTTTACTTATAACGCACCCATTATATCATAGAAATTAATATTTTCCTATCCTTACTTAGTGCTGGAAAACGTTATCTTTTTCATAATTTCACATTTTGATTGAACGTATGAAAGTCAGCTGATTCTCTGTTGATTTTTCAGTACAATATTCAAAGCCATCCACCTTAAAATCTTGAATGTCCGATAATTTCTGAATATTGTTCTTAGCCAACCAGGACAGCAATCTTCCTCTGCCTTTTTTTGATATAGTCGAGTGAACTTTTAGCTGACCTGCTTTTTCTTCCATGAAAAGAATTTTAACTAATCTTTTCTGAATCTGTGGAGAAAATACCTGCTCAAATTCTGACGAAGCCAGTGAGAGAATCAGTTCATCATCACCAACTTCTTGGTCATAATACGGTCGCCAGTACTGTTTCAAAGACTGATTGCCTATCTTTAAGCTCCCTTGAAAATCTAAGCGGTGAGGTGAAATGAATTCAAAAGGATGAATCAATCCGTATAAGGCTGTCGCTACACGAACATGGTCACGTAGATAATTTTCTTCTTTCGAATCTATATCTCGCCTATCCATATAACGATACATGAGACCATCATATAATTGCCAAGCTGGATAGGTTTTTGCTTGACCTGTCCTGATTCGATACCAACGGTCAGCTTCTAACTCAGCCTTTGCTTCATTCAATTTATAAAAAGCAGCCATCTTTTTTACATCAAATTGACTTATGGCATCCAGAACCTGCTTGCTTCGATCAGGCAGGGGATAAAACGAGGCATTCTCTAGATTTGTATTTACTTCTTTTGCATTAGGTATAATTATTTTCATCACTTAATTATACCATAGAGTAGCTTAATTCCTGAACCACAACCCCATCCAGATGTTGTCTTTCTTCAATTTTTCCTATATACTAGCTAGTAACATAGTCTATAAAAAGGGGGCCTAGATGAAAAAATATCAAGTTATCATCCAAGATATTTTGACTGGAATAGAGGAACATCGATTCAAACGTGGAGAGAAATTACCTTCTATCCGTCAACTCAGCGAGCAATATCATTGTAGCAAAGACACTGTCCAAAAGGCTATGTTAGAATTAAAATACCAAAATAAGATCTACGCTGTCGAAAAAAGCGGTTATTATATCTTAGAAGATAGAGATTTCCAAGACCATACTGTAGAGCTCAATCCTGCAGACTTTCAAGAATTACCCTATGAAGATTTTCGGATTTGTCTAAACGAAAGTCTTATTGGGCGGGAAAATTACCTATTCAACTACTATCACCAGCAAGAGGGATTGGCAGAATTGATTTCCTCCGTTCAAAGTCTGTTAATGGACTATCATGTCTATACAAAAAAAGACCAGCTGGTTATCACAGCTGGTAGTCAACAAGCTCTATATATTCTCACACAAATGGAAACCTTGGCTGGAAAAACGGAAATCTTGATAGAGAACCCTACCTATTCACGAATGATAGAGCTCATTCGACATCAAGGAATCCCCTATCAAACAATTGAACGAGATTTAGATGGAATTGACCTAGAAGAATTGGAAAGTATCTTCCAGACTGGAAAAATTAAGTTTTTCTACACAATTCCTCGCTTGCACAACCCTCTCGGTTCAACTTATGATATAGCAACAAAAACAGCCATCGTAAAATTAGCAAAGCAATACGATGTCTACATCATTGAGGATGACTATTTAGCAGATTTCGATTCTAGTCATAGCCTACCTTTACACTATCTTGATACAGATAATCGTATCATCTACATAAAATCTTTTACACCGACACTCTTTCCTGCCCTCCGAATCGGTGCAATCAGCCTTCCTAATCAGCTACGTGATACCTTCATCAAACATAAGAGTCTAATCGACTACGATACCAATCTTATCATGCAAAAAGCTCTCTCGCTCTACATTGATAACGGCATGTTTGCACGGAACACACAGCATCTTCATCACATTTATCACGCTCAGTGGAATAAAATAAAAGATTGTTTAGAGAAATACGCTTTGAACATCCCGTATCGAATTTCCAAAGGGAGCGTGACCTTTCAGCTAAGCAAGGGGATTCTTTCGCCTAGCATCCAACACATGTTTGAAAAGTGTTATTATTTCAGAGGACAGAAAGCGGATTTTTTACAGATCTTCTTTGAACAAGATTTTGCAGATAAACTGGAGCAATTCCTAAGATATTTGAATGAATGAAATTTAATAACCTCATACAAACAATCCCCCTCGAACTTAAAAGACGAGGGGGATTATTCTATTTACATCCCAAAATTGTTACTCTGTGAATCACGCTTTCACTTCATAGCCCATCAAAAGTCCACCTTCTTCAGCATAAAAACTGCATAGACCTGATGTTGTAACTTCGTCAATAACAGCCGTTGGAAAACTTGCTTTGACCAACTCTGAGAATTGTTGGAAGAACTTAGCATTGTTGCGGTGGGCCATGACAATTCGACCACCATCATAACCTGCTTTTTTCATTTCTTCAAAGGCTGCTGTCACAGATTTCTTATGACCACGCGCCTTTTGAAGCAACTCTAATTTTCCTTCAGCGCTTGCCTCACCAACCATACGGATATTGAGAAGACCAACGACAGTGCCTACCAATTTGCTCAGTCTTCCATTCTTAACAAGATTATCAACCTTCGCTAAAACAAAGAGGAGCTTACTGTGTTCCCGATAGTGAGTTATCGCTTCTACTACTTGTGGAAAATCTAATCCTGCACCAATTAAGCGATTGATTTCGTCAACAAGTAAATCCATTTCCCCACTGGCTGACAGACTATCTATCAAATGGATATTGACATTCGGATGCTCTTCGATATACATATCCCTAGCTACACGTGCCGCATTAAAACTACCCGATAGCCCTCCTGTAATCGTCACAACGATAATGTTCTCAGCTCCCTCAAAAGCTGCCTGATAAGCCTGCGGACTTGGACACGCCGACCCCGCTGCAGACTTAGATGCTTCCATCACCTCCATCATGTGATCAATATCCAAGCTTGCATCATCAACAAATGCTTGTTCTCCAACTTGGATGGTAAGTGGCACACTAATAAATTCAGTGTTCGGAGCTAGATTAGCTAATTGACGATAGTCGCAGCCCGAATCTGCGACAATTTTCCATTTTGACATAATATTCTCATTTCCAATTTTACTTTTTTATTTGACAATAAATCTCTATTTACTTACAATTATATCATTAAACTACCCTATCTGAAAGCATTTTCTTTCAGATGTGACACTCGGAAAAGGAAAACTATGGCAGGTCGTAAAATTTCACCCCAATCTTTGAAAAACCTCTATCAATCAAATAAAGAAGCGAATCAACTGACTAAGGAATCAATAGAAACTGCTCTGCTATTTCTCCTAGAGAAAAAGGAGCTCAAGCAAATTTCGGTATCTGAATTGGTCCGAAAAGCTGGTGTGTCACGCAATGCCTTCTACCGCAATTACAAGTCCAAGGAAGAAATCCTTGAAGACTACTACGAACGGACTTCCAGCAACCTTAAAAAGAAATGGCATGATTTGCAGGACAAGGTTCAAAAGGACGGCGTCAAGCAAAGCTTTGCAGATTTTGTCCACGAACAAAAACGCAAGGCAGAGCAAAGCAAAACCCTGTCCAACGTCAGTCAATGGATCAAGGAAAAAACAAAACGGGATTAAAAAGTCCCGTTTTTTTGCTGTCTTCTATTTTTTACCCAATTTTCTCGTCTTTTTGAGGGCGGCGGCGACTGCCTTAATAATGGCGTAACGGAAGCCTTCTTTTTCAAGAGCTACCACGCCTGCGATAGTTGAGCCGCCTGGCGAGGTCACTTTCTGTCTCAGCTGGGCTGGGTGCTTTTCGCTGGTTAAGACCATCTGAGCAGTTCCAGCAAGGGTCTGGGCCGCCAAAACCTTCGCATCTTGAGCTGTCAGTCCATTTTGCACACCAGCATCGGTCAAAGCCTCAATCATCTGATAGACAAAGGCTGGGCCGCAGCCTGCGATAGCCGTTGCTGCGTCAATCAGGCTCTCTGGCACCTGCTGGACCTTGCCTGATTTTTCTAGGATTTGTTCCAATAGCGGAGCGAGCTCTTGATTGACCAAGCTATAGGTTGTCATGCCTTGGCCGATAGCGACCGGTGTATTGGGCATGATACGGATGAGTTTGTCTGCCGCTACAAATGCTGCCAGGCTGTCAATGGTCACTCCCGCTGCCATGGAAATCCAGATAGCTGACGGATTCTGGCTAATCTGGTCCTGTAAGCCCGACAAGACTGTCTGAATCAGGTGAGGCTTGACCCCAAGGAAAATGACCTCAGCCTGCTCTGCTATTTCCCCATTAGAAAAAAGCTGACCGCCCAGCTGAACTTGTAGAGCCTGGGCTTTTGCTGGGTTGTGGTTGCTGAGGAGGAGCTGGGTATCTGGCTGCTGGCTGACCGCTTGGGCCAGAGCCGCTCCCATGTTGCCCAGTCCGATAAATCCAATCTTCATCTTGTCCTCCTAACGAATGTGGCCGTCGCCTGTGATGATGTACTTGTAAGTGGTCATTTCACGCAGGCCCATTGGACCACGAGCATGCATCTTCTGAGTAGAAATGCCCAATTCACAGCCCAGACCGAACTCGCCACCGTCTGTGAAGCGGGTCGAGGCATTGACGTAGACCGCCGCCGAATCTACATGGAGTGTGAAACGATCTGCCGTCTGGCTGTTTTCCGTCACGATAGCCTCGCTGTGTCCAGTCGAGTGTTGAGCGATATGGCTGATAGCCTCTTCTACACTTGAAACGACCTTGACCGCCAAGATAAAGTCCAGAAATTCTGTATCAAAATCCTGCTCACCTACCGGTGTAGATTGGTTGAGAAGAGCCTGAGCCTGACTGTCTGCACGCAATTCTACCTGACCAGAAAGAGCTTCCTCCAAACGAGGTAGGAATTGGCTGGCAATTTCTTCATGGACCAACAAGACTTCCGCCGCATTGCAGACTGAGGGACGACTGGTTTTGGCATTGACCACAATCTGAAGAGCCTTATCCAAGTCCGCATCCTTATCTACATAGACATGGCAGATGCCTGTACCTGTTTCGATAACTGGCACTGTTGCGTTTTCCACAACGGCCTGAATGAGCCCTGCACCACCACGTGGTACCAAGAGGTCAATTTTGCCTTTGGCAGTCATCAATTCCGTCGCAGAGGCTCGGCTGGTATCTTGGACTAGTTCGATGACCTTAGGTGATAGGCCAACTTCTTCCAAACCAGCCTTGAGGGCTGTGACAATAGCCTGGGCCGAATGAAAGGCTTCCTTGCCACCACGCAAGATAACTGCATTTCCGCTCTTGATGGCCAAGGCAGCGGCATCTGAAGTCACGTTTGGTCGGCTTTCGTAAATCATCCCTACCAATCCAAAGGGAATGGATTTCTTGCGAATGTTCAAGCCGTCTGCCCTAGTGGATTCTTCCATGACTAATCCGACAGGATCTGGCAAGCCAATCAAGGCACGAATACCATCAGCCATAGCTTCAATCCGCTCAGCTGTCAGGAGCAATCGGTCCTGCATAACTTGGCTGATTTTACCTTGGGCATTTTCCATATCGATGGCATTACCTGCTAGGATTGCCTCAGTTTGAGCAACCAACTGGTCTGCCATTGCTGATAGGGCTTGGTTTTTTTGTTCGGTTGTCGCAAGGTTGATTGAAGCCTTGTGGGCCAATAAACTGTCTAATAATGCTTGTGTTGTTGTCATATTTTTCTCCTATAGGCTAACCCAATCGTTGCGGTGAATCAACACACCTTCCGCTCTGCCATTTGCCAACTGGTCCTGCAAGTCCTTGGAGGACAGTTTGACCCGTCCTTTACCAATCAAACGATGGTCTGCTTGGCTATAAACCTCTACGACCTGACCCACTTCAAAGTCTCCTTCGAGGGCTTTGACACCAGTAGCTAACAAACTGCGGCCCTGGTGCAACATGGCATCAACCGCTCCTGCATCCACTTCAACCGCCGCGTCTGTCCGAGCATAGAAGGCCATCCACTGCTTGCGTTGGTTCATGGCATGGTCATCTGCTAAAAAGAGGGTGCCACGATTGGCTTGGGTGACCGCCTGTAAAAGGGCGGTATCCTCTTTTGAAGAGCAGATAAAGACGGGCACGCCTGACTTGGTCGCAATCTGGGCCGCCTGCAATTTGGTGGTCATGCCACCTGTTCCGTTGGACGAGCCTGCTCCTGCTGCCATGGCGAACAAATCTTCCGTAATTTCCTTGATTTCAGGCAAGTGCTGGGCAGTCGGATCGCTGTTGGGATTGGTAGTATAAAGCCCGTCTACATCCGTCAAGAGCACCAAGAGGTCTGCTTTCAGTAGTGAAGCCACCTGAGCAGACAGGGTATCATTGTCCCCTACCTTAATCTCCTCAATGGCAATGGTATCATTTTCGTTGATAATTGGAATAGCACGCTGCTTCAGCAAGACCTGCAAGGCCTGAGAAGCATTTTGATAGCGTCTGGCATCCGCAAAATCATCCTGGGTCAGCAAAATCTGAGCAGACACAATGCCATCTTTCATCAGGTTTTGCGTATATTCCTCAATCAGCAAGCCCTGACCCACAGCCGCAGAAGCCTGCTTCTCCGCAATTTTGGTCGGTCGCTTGTCAAAACCCAATCTCCGAAAACCAGCAGCAATCGAGCCTGAAGTCACCAGTACAATCTGGTAGCCTTTCTGGTGCAACTGTGCCAGCTGATTGGTAATCCGAGCGATTTTGATACGGTCCAAACTCCCATTTTCTTGCGTCAGAGAACTTGTCCCGACCTTAAATACAATTGTTTTTTCTGTCATAATCTCTTCTCACAAAAACTAATATTTGGAAAATTATACCATATTTTAATCATAAAGAAAATCACTGTTATTCGGCAAGGAGAAAGGGAATAGATTCCTAATCATGAGTAGCATTAAAAAAACGCTGGAAACAAAGAGGCTGGGCAAAAAGCCCAGCGGCTACTACTCAGAGTTCGTGTCAACATCTCAGCGCAGTGGTTGATTGGGTTTAACAGTCCAGTGGACTGTTAAAGGTTGGAGATAAGATTTGCGAAGCAAATCTCAGCAATTCGTGTATTACACTCCAAATCTGACCTATACGACTGATGCGAACAGAGTTCGCTTCATCTCCAACCTCAAACTGTCTCCCAGACAGTTTTGTAGCAAACTTTGTTCGCTCTATTTCCAACTTCCAACTGTCCCCCAGACAGTTGGAACTATGCGGGGGCGGGAGTGAAACAGTCTGGGGATAGACTGTTTCAGCTCAACAACTGGAAATAAGGACTTGTTGACGAACTCTTTTTAGACAGGTCGAGTTCTTTCTCACTCCCTTTCAACTTATTCAAAAAAATCTTGAATAGCTCCTTCTATTTCTTTCGCATCCACACTTAACATTGAATAATCTTTCTCAAAGAAGGACAGAATTTGCTGTCCATAGCGTTTGGTGTGAACACGCGGGTCCAAAACCAAGACTAGTGAATCTTGTTTGTCATGGCGATTGGTACGACCGATGGCTTGTTTGAGCTTAATCATCATCATAGGCAGGCTGTAATCATAAAATGGATTTTTCCCTTCTTCACGCAGATGGTGATTGATTTTTTGCACAAACCGGTCCTTTGGATTGTCAAATGGGAGCCTTGTAATAACCTGAATCAATTGATTCTGACTGGCAAAGTCGACTCCCTCCCAGAAGACACCTGTACCCAGTAAGATCTGACATTCACCTCGTTCAAATTTGCGTTTGAGAGTCATTTCCTGTCCATGCTTGTGTTGGTCTAGGTGGGGAATATTACTGCCTTCTAACAAATCCGACACCTGCAAGAGCAGAGAAATCGATGTGAACAAGACCAAAATCGGTCGTCCCAGCTCTGCTATTTCTCCTAAAGTAGTAGCCAAATAAGCTGCATGCTCCTCCTTGGTCCAAGCGAGGATGTCGGGGAGATGGGTCGGAAAAAGCAGCTGCTGATTGGTCACTGCCTGGGTCGGAAGCAAGTCCATGGTGACCTGCTCAAAGCCCAGCAGATCCGCCAGACTGACCTTTTTGCTGATGGTCAAGGTGGCGCTGATGCAGAAAATCTTGGTATCTGGCAGGTAGTTGGTCGCATTTAGGAGGCTGTCCTTGGAGCCCCGCAAATAAGCAAGCCGCTTGTCCTCAAGATACTTTTCCTCCAGCCAAAAATGGTCGTAGACATCAAGGAGTTGGTCCAGGTCTTGTAGGTCAATATCTTGTAACTCAGCCAGATTCTGCTTGACTTGACCCAGTTCGTCTTTTGAAACTTCTCGCTGCCCATGCTGGCGAAAACGGGTCAAGAGGTGGTTGAGTTCAAACTGGCAGGATTCGTATAGCCGTTGGTCTAATAGACTATCTGACTTATCTTTTTTGCTCTGCAATACTTGCAAAAGAGCTGTTATATCCTGAGAATCCGTCGCTAGATTTTCAGCAACCAAGAGGAATTTCTGGGTCTCGTCGATGACCACTAAACGATTGTTCATCAGTGGATCTTGATCCTTAAGATGACTGAGGAAATAGGCGTGGTTGGTAATGAGCAGTCTACTAGAGAGAGCTTGTTGGTTCAATCGTTGCCAAAAATCCCAGCCCCAGAAAAGACTTTCAGGCTCCAATTTCCCATCGTGGGCAATCTCATCAAAGTAAGCTTGATAGCGTTGTTTTTGCTTAAGCTCATCCAAATCACCTGTCGTGGTTTCGCATAACCAGACAAGCACCTGCATTTTGAATTGATTGACCAGGCGATTATCATCCTGCCTCTGCAGGGTTTTCCAGTAGTTGTCTAACTTGATAAAATGCTTGGGCGACTTGAGGGAAGCCATGGAAATATGAAAAATCTCTTGCAGTTTGCTCCCCTCTTTTTCCATAATCTGCTCTTGAAGGAGCTTGGTCGGCACCGTCACCAAGAGAGGCTGGTCTGACTTAGCAAGTAAAGGCAAGAGATAACCGTAAGTCTTCCCCAAGCCTGCCTGCGCTTGAATAAAATGCACTTTTTCTTCGTCAACCAAGCGTTTTTCTACTACTTGAGCAAAAGCAGTTTGTTTTTTTCGTTCATGTAAGCCAAGAAGGGCAATATTGGTCGAAAAATCTTCAGATAATCGGTAGGCTGACTTGATTTCTTCTGGCTTTTTCAAGACCAAGTCATGAATAGATTCTAAATCGTATGATAGATTTTCTGACAGAACAGGCACCATCTCATCAATGACCATCCTGGATTCAAAGAGCAGATTATCCGCCAAATCAAGAATTTTTTCAACAACAGTTCGAGGTAAGCTCTTTATTTTCTCTTGAATTTTGATGAGCAAACGCGCCGTAGCCATGGCATCTGATATGGCCGTGTGTGCCTGGTCCAAACCAAGTTCCAAATGCTCTGCAAGGTTTCCCAAGCTGTATTTTTCAAAAGTTGGAAAAAATAATTGAGATAACTCCACCGTATCCACACGCGGTGTCAGCAGTTCATAACCTTCAAAGAAAAGAGCTTCTGCCAAGAGATTAGCATCAAACTTGACATTATGGGCTACAAAAATAGCATCTCCAATCATGTCATAAATGGTACTTGCTACCTGACCAAAATCTGGAGCCTGACTTAGCTGTTGGTCTGTGATACCTGTCAGATTCTTGATATGGTCATCAAGGGGTTCATAGGGATTGATGTCCGTTGCATAACTGTCAATGATTTCTCCATTTTCAACAAGAACAATCCCGATTTGAATGATTTTTGCATCGGCACCTGTACCAGTTGCTTCCAAATCTACAACGGCATACCGATTGCTTGTTCTTCTGTCTTTCATACTGTTCATTATAGCATATTCCCTCTCATGGAAAAAGCTCCAAACAAATTCCATGAAGAAGGCGTTTTTTTTTGTTAGACTAGTAACATCAGTAACTGTTAGAAGAAGGAAAAAGAATGATTATTCACAAATCTGTCAATCCTGTCGCTTTTCAAAATACCTACTACCTTGAAAATGATACCCATCTGATTATCATTGACCCTGGGAGTGACTGGACAAAAATTCAAGCAACTATCGAAAAAATCGGAAAACCAATTTCGGCTATTCTCCTGACCCACACCCACTATGACCATATTATGAGTTTGGACATCCTGCGTGAGACCTACAATTTCCCGCCTGTCTATGTGGCTGAAAGTGAAGCCAGCTGGCTCTACACACCAGAGATGAATCTATCAGGTCTACCTCGTCACGATGATATGGAAAATGTAGTCTGCCGACCTGCTGAAAAAATCTTCCAATACCAAGAAGACTACCAGTTTGACGGTTTTCATTTCAAGGTAGTTCCAACACCTGGGCACTCTATTGGTGGTGTTTCCTTTATCTTCCCAGAGGATGAATGTGTCATCACTGGAGACGCACTTTTCCGTGAAACTGTGGGACGCACAGACCTACCAACCAGCAACTTTGATGACCTGATTGCAGGTATCAGAGAACACATTTTCACCCTGCCAAACCACTATACTGTCCATCCAGGTCATGGTCAAAATACCAGCGTTGGACATGAGAAAAATTTTAATCCATTTTTTAGAATGTAAAATAAGTACTGCCCAGTTCTGATTGAACTAGGCAGCTTTTTATTATTATTCGTCTAATGCATGTTCTGATAACGCGACTAGTTTTCATCCTCTTCGCTCCGACTAGGCTCCCCAATCGTTTCAAAACTTGCTCGACCATCCGCAGCCAGAGCCTCCTGCTCGTATGCATTGATAATCTGGGCAACAACTGGATGGCGAACCACATCCTTGGCTGAAAAATGTACGAAATCAATCTGCGGTATTTTACTCAACTTCTCCGTTGCATCAATCAAGCCTGACTTAACCTTGCGCGGCAGGTCAATCTGACTAATATCTCCATTGACAATCATCTTGGAATTAAAGCCCAGACGGGTCAGGAACATCTTCATCTGCATAATGGTCGTATTCTGTGCCTCATCCAAAATAACAAAGGCATCTTCCAAGGTCCGACCCCGCATATAGGCCAGCGGAGCAATCTCGATAATCTCCCGTTCCATCAGGCGCGTGGTCTGTTCCTTGCCCAAAATCTGGTAGAGGGCATCATAGACAGGACGCAAATAGGGGTCTACTTTTTCTTTTAAGTCCCCTGGTAAAAAGCCTAAACTTTCGCCTGCTTCTACCGCAGGACGTGTCAGGACAATCCGCTTGACCTGTCCCCGCTTGAGTGCTGTGACCGCGAGAGTAACCGCCAAAAAGGTCTTTCCAGTACCAGCAGGACCAATACCAAACACGATGTCATGACGCTTAACGCTATCCACATAGAGTTTTTGACCAAGGGTCTTTACGCGAATGGGTTTGCCATAGTTGTCCTTGATGATCTCTTCTTCGTAGAGGGCAACGAATTTTTCAATCTCATCATTTTTTGCCATGGAAATAGCTGTGACCACATCTGGCGTATTGATAACCAAACCACGACTCACCAAGACAAGGAGAGACTGGATAACAAGACGTGCCTGTTCGACATGCTCTTCTTGCCCAATCACTTGAACTTTTTCCGTACGGGCATGAATAACCACACCTAGTTCCTGTTCCATCAATCTCAGATGGCGTTCATTCGAACCAAATAGACTAAACGAATCATCTGGATGCTTGAGTTGAATATCAATTGAATGTTCTAGCAAGAGTTGCTCCTTTTCCTGTGCTTTTCTCTATTATAACAAAAATAGCCCAAACAAGGCTATTTTGTACTATTTTATCCATCAATGTCCCAAATAATCTTCCCAAATCGCATCAAAATCAGACATGGAAAAGGCAAAGCTGGCCGATTCCTCTAAAAAACGACTGACTTCATCGAAATTATCTGATTGCTTAGGAAAATCAGATTCATCAAAGGCATAATCTGCCAAGATAGCTACTGGTTCATTACTTTTCGGGTTGCGTTGGGTCATCAACCAAGAATAAAAACTTCTTCTCACTACATCTACTTTCTATGATTTTTTTCGTAGAGCTCTATATAGCGCTCCATAGACATCTTACTAACCAATTCCCCAATCAATTCATAAGGAATATTCTTGGGATTTTTCATACGAATACAGGACTTGCCCATATTCAGTTTGGTAGGCACCTGTGCTTGATAAGCAGCAACGAACCAATCATTTAATTCTTGGTCCATATAGATTCCCATGTGGTAGAGGGCGATGTGTGCCTTTTGTGATGCCAAGGCAAGGAAAGGCAAGGGCTCTCCCGGTGTGCAATGATAACCATCAGGGTAGGCAGCAAGCGGCACATAATAGTTAATCATACCTCCCAAGATGCCTACTTCAAAACCAGCTGGTAACTGTTCCACAATCACTTGATGGAGTCGTTCGACTGCTTCCTTCCGATTCTCAGGCAAGGCAGCCATATATTCTTCAATCGATTCCACTTCAATCAGCATGACTTTCTCCTATCTCAACCCCAGCATACTCTCTTTGGCATGAATCATGTCCGTTATCATCTGACAGTATGGTGTTGGAATACCTGCACGTTTGCCCTTAAAAACAACCGCTCCATTCAGATAATCAATTTCTGTCTTTCGACCATGTTGGACCAAATCCTGGTGCATAGATGGATAGTGATTGGAAGCCTTCTTCGAGGCATCAATAACATATTTCCAAATAGCTTCTTCGTCAATTCCATCTGCCTCAGACTTGGCAACGGCGATAAATTCCTTGAAAATCCCCTGTACTAGATTCAGCCCAGCCTCCGTACCGAATAATTCACCAATTGTACAGTCTAAAATGGTACAAGTTGGATTCATCACACCATTGACACAGGCTTTCTGCCAAATAGCACTGACAACATGATTATCATAGGTCACATTTAGCCCAGCTTCATTCAGCATTTCAATAATATCCGCAACTGATTGCTCATCACCAAGAATATGCTGAACGGAGATAGAACCCGGACCTTCTAAGTGAGCATGTCCAGGACCCTTTAGTCTCGCCAACCACATGGTCACCCCAACCATAATACTTTCATCTGGCACGTACCGACGCATGGTCGTCGCATGCCCCAAACCATTCAAGAGACTCAAAACCTTGGTAGTTGGACCGATAATCGGTTTAATATCCCGCAACATCTTTGGCAACTGATCAGCCTTTGTCAATAGAATGATAAAATCTGCTTCTCTTGTTGCTTCGGTCGGTTTCATGATGGGTAAGTATACAGTTTCCTCTACATCTCCAGTCACTTTCAAGCCGTTTTCTCGAATTGCCTCGATATGCTCTTCCCAATTATCCAGCAAAATCACTTCATGATTTGTCTTAGACAATTGATAACCAAAACGACAACCCATTGCCCCACTACCAGCAATATATACTAGCATAGACGCCCCCTAGACCAATTCTGTTCCCAAAGAATCCTGTTTAATTTTCCCAGCCTTCATCAAACCACCAAGAGCTTTTTTGAATTGCCCTTTAGAAATACCAAAGGTGGCCTTGATGTCTTCCGGAGCAGACTTATCGTTCAAGGTCATGAAACCTCCATTGCTTTCCAGATAAGTCAATATCATCTGGGCATCATTTTCCAGCATCTCAAATGAACGTGGCTTGAGAGACAAGTTCAAGGTCCGATCAACTGCACGGTAGCCGATGACACGCGCCTCCAAAACCTGACCCAGACGTGGTTCCGCAAATCGTTCACTTGGGTGGATAAAACCAAGCATATTGTTGTCTGGCAAATAAACAAAAGTACCATTCATTTTCAAACGATAGACAATCGCTCGCAGATTTTGGTTTTGCATATTGTCATAAGCAGGTCCAGCCATTTTCTGAAAATCTTCCTGAAAAGCTGGCAGAGCCCAAATGCGGTCCTTCTTATCGACGTCTAATTTGACGTACAACTGATCCCCTTTTTTCGGCCAGAGTTCCTTGATTTCAGGCAAAATGTCCAAGGAAACAACCACTTGCTTGTCTGGCAGACCTGTATCCACAAAGACACCCAAATCCTTACGTACCTCTGTGACAGTTCCCCAACCAAAGCTGGTACGACTCGCCCCAACTTCCTTAGTTGTCAAACGGAGTTTTTGTTTCATATCCATATAGGCAAATCCCTTAACAGATTGACCTAGACTATGCTCTCCTTCATCCTTAGAAAGAGCAAAGGTTCTACCCTCTTTTTGGACAAAGTAAAATTGATCATTTTCGTCAGTCACTAAACCAACTACATACTGTGCTAATAAATCATTCATGATTTTCTTCTTTCTGATTAAAAAGTGGGGGAAGTCTTGTCTAACTCCCCCCATTAGATTTCTTATTGGTTCACCACTGGAAGTTAGACAGCCCAGTGATGATCTATTTTTGTAGCCTAAAAACGTGTTGATTAAACTTCCAACAATTCTTTTTCTTTGTCGGCAGTCATTTTATCAATTGTCTTGATAGCATCATCTGTTACTTTTTGAATATCTTTTTCAAGCGTCTTCAACTCGTCTTCTGTGATTTCTTTTGCTTTTTCAGCTTTTTTAGCTTCATCCATGGCATCACGACGGATATTACGGATGGCAACTTTCGAATTTTCACCGACTTTTTTCACATCCTTCGCCAAGTTCTTACGAGTTTCCTCTGTAAGGGCAGGAATAACCAAACGGATAACAGTACCGTCAGATTGCGGTGTCAAACCAAGATCTGAAGCGTTCAAAGCACGCTCAATATCCTTCAAGATTGACTTATCAAACGGAGTAATCAATAGAACACGCGCTTCTGGCACTGTAATACCAGCCAACTGGTTCAATGGCGTTGGAGAACCGTAGTACTCAACTGAAATACGGTCCAACAAACTAGCATTGGCACGGCCAGCACGAATGTGGCTGAATTCACGTGCCAAACTCTGATGAGATTGGTTCATGCGCTCTTGCGCTTTAGCAATAATTTCTTTAGACATAAGACTTCCTTCTTTATTTTTTATCTTTTATTTTTCTTCTGAAGAATTTGAAACGGTAGTACCGATTGGCTCACCAAAGACAACTCGTTTAATATTTCCTGGTTCATTCATATTGAACACGACCAAATCAATATCATTGTCCATTGAGAGAGTTGATGCTGTCGCATCCATGATTTTCAAACCACGACTAATCACTTCACGGTGGGTCAATTCATTGAATTTAACTGCATTAGCATCTTTCTTCGGATCAGCATTGTAGACGCCATCCACACCATTTTTAGCCATCAAAATCGCATCCGCTTCAATTTCTGCAGCACGAAGAGCCGCTGTCGTATCCGTTGAGAAGTACGGAGAACCAATACCAGCTCCAAAAATAACAATGCGACCTTTTTCAAGATGACGAAGAGCACGACCACGAATATAAGGCTCTGCAACTGACTGCATGGCAATTGCTGTCTGCACACGCGTATCCACACCAAGCTGTTTAAGGGAATCGGCCATTACAAGAGCATTCATAACAGTCCCCAACATGCCCGTATAGTCTGCTTGAACTCGATCCATACCCGCTTCAGCAGCAGGTTCTCCACGCCAAAGGTTACCACCACCAATAACAAGGGCAATCTGAATACCTGATTCTGCGACTTCCTGAATTTCCTTTGCCATTTCCTGAACAGTTTTGAGGTCAATACCGACACCACGTTCACCAGCCAAGGCTTCACCAGATAGTTTGATTAGAATACGTTCGTATTTAGGTTTCATCATCTCTCTCCTCTTTTTTATCCCTACTATTCTACCACAAAAACCGTTTTTTTTATACTGAAATCTCCAAGAAAAAAGGAAAATCCTCAACGAACTTTCCTTCTCACATTCTAAAACGCCTCTTTTTCCCAGCTTTTCAATAGTAGAAAATAGAGATTTTTAAAACAAACTAGCCTAGGCGCAATTTCCTCCGTAAACTCTGAGCCCGACTTCCAATTAAACGATCTAGCTGACGAGTCTTCAATGTCAAGATGACAAAGACAAGCATACCTGCTCCACCTGCAACAGCCAAGTGGATAAAGCTAGATACATAGCCATTTGCTGGAAGGATAAGATTCAAGACAAATTCAATCCCCCATACAATGAGTCCCATTACGATAGAAATCCAACTAATGGTCGCAATATCTTTTATCACTAGTCTTTCATCAATATGCAGAACCTTGTCAATTCGTCTATAGAAGAGGTACAGCATAATTCCCAACCCAAATATCGTTGAGATAAAGCTACCATATACCTTAAAGACATAGATCATTGGTACTTGTAAAACGATTTTCACTAGCATCCCAATCAAGAAATAATAAATGGCTCTTCTATTTTCAAATATCGCTTGAATGACCACACTAATGACAGAATATAGTCCCAGAGGTAAAATTAAAAATAAGTTCCAAATAAATAGAGTAATGGCGATAGGCTCTGACGGTCCGTAAAAAATCGTATAAAGTGGCCCAGCTAACAGGACTGTTCCAACAATTGCCGGTATAGTGAATATAAAGAGTAACTGTAGATTATCCGCCACTAAATGAGACGCCGCCTTCAAGTCTTTCTTGACAAATTTCTCTGTAATCAATGGAATAGCAACACTTCCCAAACTCAGTGAAATCCCGATAATCATCATCGTAATCTTACTTGGATTGGCAGCCATATATGAATAAAGTTCCAAAAGTTCCGAATTACTGTAATCCGTAATTCTTTCCATAACACGAATAAAGGTGACTTGGTCAATAAACTGCAATAATTGAATCGTTAGACCTAAAATGATAATTGGAATCGCATCTCGAACAGTTTCCTTAATAAGTTGACCTGTATCCAAAGAGATCTTTTGTTTCTTAGCATGAAGCAACTTACCAAGGTAACCTTGCTTCCATAAAGTATAAACTAAAATCCCAACACTAGCAATCATCCCGACAAAAGCTGCAAAGGTAGATTGGACAACCGCTTCAAGATAGTCACCGCTACCCAACTTCATAATCATAAATGTTGCTGCCAGTATCCAGATAACCCGTACCAGTTGCTCTGCAAGCTGGCTGATAGCATAGGGCTTCATATCGTGCCGACCTTGGAAAAAACCACGCAAAATACTCATGGCTGGGAAGATAAAGAGAGGCGGGACTAGACTATACATGACTGGAAGCAACTTTTCCTTCGACCCCGATGCGTCTGCCAACCACGGAGCACTTAGATACATGACCCCTGCAAAGACAGCTCCAAAGACCAACATGAGCTTGAAGAATTCTCTGACCAAGTAAAGCGACACCTCTTCTTTACCCAAGACATTGTATTTAGCTACTTGTTTGGCAATAGCTGTCGGAAGACCAGCTGTTGAAATCAATAAGAAGTTGGCATAGATTTGATACCCCATACTAAAGAGAGCATTGGCTTCAGCTCGATATTCCCCTAACCAAATATACCAGGGAATAACATATGCAACACCGAGCAGGCGACTAAGAATATTTCCAGCAGTCAACCAAGCCAAGCCTCTGGCCATTGTCGCCTGTTCTTTGGACTGCTGCATTTCAACTTTTTCGGACATTTTTCTATTACTTTCTATGTAAATATAAGATAGGAAAAACTCAATTATTATGCTCTTCGAAAATCAAAATCAGACGTTGTTGACTTGATTTGATGAACTTCAGTTCTATCTGCCTCTGCGTCGCCTAGTCTGATTTTGATTTTCATTGAGTATTAATTTCTATTTTTGGATTTTCACAAAGTCTAACTCTTTCATTATAAACTTTTATCATACCAAAGTAAAAGAAAAACCCACCCATAAGGTGGGCAAGTCAATCAATTATCAATTGAATGATATTTCACTGTCAACCCTCGTTGTACAGCTGGGCGCTGAGCTATTTTCTCTACCCAGGTCTTTAGATGCTTGTAAGAATCAACATCTAAAAATTCTGCTGAACCTGGATATAGTTCTCCTTGCACCAAGCGACCATACCAAGACCAAATAGCAATATCTGCGATGGTATAGGTATTTCCAGCTATATATTCTCTTGTCGCCAATAGCTGATCCAAGAGATCCAGCTGACGCTTAGTTTCCATTGTATAGCGATTAATCGGATATTCTTGCGCTGTAGGAGCGTAATGGAAGAAATGTCCAAATCCTCCACCAACAAATGGAGCGGCGCCAGTTTGCCAGAAGAGCCAATTAAGAACCTCTGTCCGCTCTGCCCAAGCTTTTGGTAGGAAGGCGTCAAACTTTTCTGCCAAGTAGTAGAGAATGTTGGCAGATTCAAAGACCCGAACTGGCTCCTTCTCCGAATAATCAACCATAGCTGGTATTTTGGAGTTAGGGTTGATGGCAACAAAATCGGAGCCAAATTGGTCTCCTTGACCGATATTGATGAGAAAGAGGTCATAATCAGCTTCCGAAATACCTAACTCTTTCAACTCCTCCAACATAATAGCAACTTTAATACCGTTAGGTGTTCCCAAGGAATAAACTTGGAGGGGCTTGTCACCTTTTGGTAATTTATGTTCAAAGCGACTCCCTGCTGTTGGACGATTGCCTGAACGATTGTCATTTTCACCTTCCCACTTCCAAACGAGTGGTTTCGTGTATTCTGTCATCTTTTTTATTCTACCTTTCCTGGGATAAAACTAGCTATCCGATAGTGATTTTGAAGTTGTTGAATGTAAAGAGAAAGCTGAACCAACTCTTTTGGTGCATGGCAAGTCAAGGCTGTCAGCTCTGCAGTAACATAGCGTCCCAATCGATCAGCAAGCAAGTAGAGATTGTCAGCTTGTTCAAGCTCTTTGGCAGTTTCAAAAACCTTTTCACGCAAAACGGATGTGATAGCATCTTCTGGTAGCTGATAAACCGCCGAAAGATGACTATAAAAATCTTCACAAGTCGCCTTCATAGTTGCCTCCTCAATCACTTTATACATATATTATAGAGTTTGTTTTATTGAATGTCAACTAAAAAAGATTGCCCATAGACAATCTTTCTATTGATTAAAGTGAGTTAGGATCAACTTTGATACCGACACCTTGTGTTGTTGTAATAGATACTGAAGTCATGTAAGTACCTTTAGCTGTAGCTGGTTTAGCTTTAGCCATTACATCGTGGAAAGCTTTGAAGTTTTCAACGAGTTTGTCTGCGTCAAATGATACTTTACCGATAAGAGCTTGTACGATACCTGCTTTGTCAGCACGGTAAGTGATTTTACCACCTTTAGACTCTTCAACTGCTTTAGCAACATCCATAGTTACTGTACCAGTTTTTGGGTTTGGCATCAAGTTACGTGGACCAAGTACGCGACCAAGACGTCCAACAACTGCCATCATGTCTGGAGTTGCGATAACAACGTCGAAGTCCAACCAACCACCGTTGATTTTAGCAACGAGGTCGTCTTCACCAACAAAGTCTGCACCAGCAGCTTTTGCTTCTTCTGCTTTAGCACCACGTGCGAAAACAAGAACGCGAGCAGTTTTACCAGTACCGTTTGGCAATACCATTGCACCACGGATTTGTTGGTCTGCTTTACGTACGTCAATGTTCAAGTTGTAAGCAACTTCAACTGACGCATCAAATTTAGCGAAGTTAGTTTCTTTTGCAAGAGCAACAGCTTCTTCTACGCTGTAAAGTTTTGTGCTGTCGATTTTTTCAAGAGCAGCACGCAAGTTTTTGCTTTTTTTAGCCATGTTATATGTCTCCTTGTAATCAGATAATCTTGGGTGCTACTTAGTCAGTAACAGTGAATCCCATAGAACGAGCAGTACCTTCGATCATACGCATTGCAGCTTCAAGAGATGCAGCGTTCAAGTCAGGCATTTTAGTTTCAGCAATTTCTTGTACTTGTGCACGAGTAACTGTTGCAACTTTAGTTTTGTTTGGTGTACCTGAACCTTTTTCAACACCTGCAGCTTTTTTCAAAAGAACAGCAGCTGGTGGTGTTTTAGTGATGAAAGTGAATGATTTATCTTCATACACAGAGATAACTACTGGGATGATCATACCAGCTTGGTCAGCTGTACGAGCGTTAAACTCTTTTGTGAATCCCATGATGTTGATACCTGCTTGACCAAGTGCTGGACCGACTGGTGGAGCTGGAGTAGCTTTACCTGCAGGAATTTGAAGTTTTACGAGTTTTTCGACTTTTTTAGCCATGATATAAAATCCTCCTATTGTGGTTTTGGCGGTAATTAAAGATTTTTACCTCCCACAAATATGTGTTTTACACATACCTTTTCATTATACACGAATTTCAAAGAAATGCAAGCTTTAGGTTTACTTTTTTTCACATTTTTTATAGAATGAATGTATGTTTGAATCGATTATATTTTTAAAAATAGTAGCCTTCCTATTTATCTTTCTAACCTTGGCCATTTCGATAATTGCTGTCAAGTTTTTTAGGTTGCAAAACCGAGGCTGGAACTTTGCAGACATTGCCTTTCCTCTCTATGCAATTGAATTTTATCTGATTTCGGACAAGGCCTACTATAACAGTCTACTGCCTCAGCTTGTCCTAGCCCTCTCACTACTAGCGATTGGTCTTTGTGGTTTCTTCCTTTTAAAGAAAAAGAATTTTTTATATCGCCGTTTCTTCAAGGTTTTCTGGCGAGCTAGTTTTATCTTGACTTTTTTGATGTATCTAGCTTTGGTTATTGCGGTCTTCACTTTAAAATCCTAAAATCATCCATCCTTTCATAGATGGCATAATAAATCCCCATTGCAGGCGCAGTGGGGATTCTTTTTATACTAAATCAGACAAGGCGACGTAGTTGCAGATAGAACTGACGTTCATCAAATCAAGTCAACAGCGTATGATTTTGATTTTCTAAGAGTATTAATTAGTTGTCATATTGATAGGCCTCTCTGGGCATAAAAAGATGGACTTATTCATGAATTTCCAGAGGGAGGCCATCTGGATCAAAGAAGAAGGCCATTTTTTTACCATCAAAATCATCTGTTCGCAGGACTTCATGTCGGATGTCCCAACGGTCAAATTCTTCCAGACAGGCTTCCACATCTGCAACCTGGAAGGCTAGATGGCGTAGACCTGTATGTTCAGGATTGGGCATGGCCGGACGCATTGGTGCATCCGGTTTGATGAAAATTTCCAAGATCAGATTGCCTTTTTTGACATTGAAGAGAATATCATTTTTTTCTGGGCGAATATGCTCATCCACCTGTTCAAAGCCTAGTTTCTCAACATAAAATTCTCTTGTCTTGTCATAGTCACTACCGATAATTGCAATATGATGAACTGCATCAAATTTCATTATTGTGTTTCCAATACCTTTCTAGGTTTTGTTCCTTCAGCTGGACCAATGACACCCGCTGCTTCTAGCTCTTCCATGAGGCGTGTTGCCCTGTTAAAACCAACAGACAAGCGTCGTTGAATCATAGAGGCGCTGGCTTTTTGTGTCTCAACTACCAAGGCACGTGCTTCATTGAAGAGTGGATCTCCTCCAGCATCACCAAAACCTGCATCGCCATCACCTTCTGCCACTTCACCAGGATCAAAGGATTCATCATAATCTGCATCTGCCTGATCCTTGATAAAGCCAACTATTGCTTCTACATCATCATCGGATATAAAGGAACCTTGCAAGCGGACTGGATGGTTTTCATCAATCGGTTTAAAGAGCATGTCACCGCGACCCAAGAGTTTTTCAGCACCGTTTTCATCTAGAATCGTCCGACTGTCTGTACCGCTTGATACGGCAAAAGCGATACGAGATGGTACATTGGCTTTAATCAAACCTGAAATAACATCAACAGATGGTCGCTGGGTAGCAAGAATCATGTGGATACCTGCTGCACGAGCCTTCTGTCCCAAGCGAATAATGGCATCTTCCACTTCCTTGCTGGCTACCATCATCAAGTCTGCCAACTCATCTACGATTACCACAATGAGAGGAAGTGGAATCTGTTTTTCTTCTGAACGGCTATTAAATTCTTCGACCTTCGCATTATAACCTTCTAAGTTTCGGACACCAATCTGGCTAAACAACTCATAGCGTTTCTCCATTTCATCCACTACTTTTTGAAGAGCTCGAGCAGCCTTGCGTGGGTTGGTCACAACGGGAATCAATAGGTGGGGAATATCATTATAGACCGATAACTCGACCATTTTGGGGTCAATCATCATGAACTTAACTTGGTCTGGACCAGCTTTCATGAGAATTGAAGAGATGATACCGTTGACAGCAACAGACTTCCCTGAACCAGTTGAACCAGCCACCAATAGATGGGGCATACGTGCTAGGTTAAAGGAACGGACGGAGCCATTGACAGCCTTACCGAGAGGAATTTCCAGAAGTTTGTCTGGGTCTGTTTTAGATTGTTCCCAGAGCTCACGGAAAGGTACTGTAGCCACTTCGGAGTTTGGAACTTCAATACCGACCAGAGATTTTCCCGGGATAGGAGCTTCAATACGGACATCTTTAGCCGCAAGGGCTAGAGCCAAATCATCAGCTAGGTTAGAAATCCGATTGACACGGACGCCGACTGCTGGTTTGACTTCATACTTGGTTACCGATGGTCCAATCTCAGCACGCTCAACTACTACCTTGATTCCAAAACTGGCAAAGGTGTCTTCTAAAACTTTAATATTCTGGCGAACAATCCGTTTTTCATTGGACTGACTCTTAGCTTTTATAGGAGCAAATAAGTCTATGGACGGAAGTTTATATGCTAGTCTCTGCTTAGGCTTGAAATCAATCTCCACATCTGTCTCGTCCTTTTCAAACTCATTTGGGTCAGAAGCCTGGCTTGCCGAGTTTGATTGTGCTGGTTGGTCATCTTCTGCCAACATAATAGGAAATTCATCTTCTATGTCTAAGTGGTCATATTCTGAAATAATCGGTACTTGAACAGGCTCTTCCTCGAGGATTTCACCCGTTTCTAAATCGACATGTCTATCTACCAGTGCCAAAGCCCGAGCTGACTCTTCCTCTTCCTCTAGACGAAGGCGTTCCTCTTCTAGACGAGCTAATTCTTGCTGACGTTTTTCTTCTCGTTCAGCCTTCTTCTGTGTTCGAAGCTCTGCTCTTTTTACCTGCGTCTCCACCAACTTATCTTTGGCAACCGCCAAGCCATCGGCAACATCATAAACAGACCATGGGCCTACAAAAAAGATACCAAATGCTATCACTAGAAGACCGATGAAGAAGGAACCGACATTTGCAAAGAGGAAAGAGACTGGCAGATAGAAGATACTTCCAATCATCCCTCCGCCTAGAAATGCTGTTACCTGAAACTTAGCTAGGTCTGACAAGGCCAATTTTAGAGTATGACCGAATAAGTCACTCCCTTGATAGGTCCAGTCTAAGTAAGCCTGAAATTCAATTAATAACCCGATAACAATCAGCCAGAAGCCCGATAT
The DNA here is from genome assembly GCA_000440235.1 of Streptococcus suis 10581. GTDB lineage: Bacteria > Bacillota > Bacilli > Lactobacillales > Streptococcaceae > Streptococcus > Streptococcus suis_F. Next base: position 87,706 of record ALKQ01000022.1, read on the forward strand.
GGCCCCTCCTCTTTCGCGTAAGACTTTGGGAATAAGAAGGTAGATAAATGCACCCGCCAATAATAGATAGGCCAGACTACCAAATAATAGCCGGAAAATATTGTAGCTGGTCACTCCAAACACACCTAGGCGACTGGCTGCAAAGGCAATGAATAAAAGCCCCAATACTCGAAGGGTGATATTTTTAACACGTTCTTGCTGTGCTAATTCTGCCTTGGTTGGTCGCCTCGTAGCCTTTCCTTTTTTACTTGTCTTTCTCATAGATACCTCAACTTTCTCAATCTCTTTATTCTATCATAATCGGGAAGAATTTTCATGATAGAAAAAACCCTGCAAATACAGGGTTTCTCTTGGAGTGAAAGAATAATTTAAGAGGGCAAATAATATTATAGAGCGTTTAGAATAATCTGACCTTCTACGTAGAAGGTTGATGTCAAGGTTTCTTGACCAGCGTTAATAAAGATTTCCAAGCAGTTGGTGTCAACCAAGACCAGCAAGTCTGTCGCTTGAACCGTGACCGCTCGACGAACAGTTGACCATTCCTCCTCACCAACTTGCTGGATCTTAAGAGAACTACGGTCGATATAGACTTCTTGACTTTCCTTATCGTAACCAAATTGTAGGTAATCTTGGTCAGTTCCAAGTTTCAACTCCAGACTGTCTTCCAGTTTGAGGGAGAGTTTGCTTGGTCCTTGAATAACTTGACCGATTTCAATATCCTTGAAGGCTTCCAAGACGCTTGTTGGCAGAACTTGGTGCAATCCGTTTTCAGTCTTCTTGAGAATGCGTGGAAGGGTCATCTGACCGTACCACTTATGGCCGAGGTCATTGGTCACCAACTTGCGACCCCAGGTGTGCATCCAGGCAATCATAACACGTTCGCCTTCTGGACCTTCGGTAGTCTGAGCTGCGTAAAAGTCATGTCCGTGGTCAATTTCTTTGAAGGATTCTGCCACAAAGACCTTTTTATCCCAGTCTACATGACCTGTCACAAAGATGTTGGAATTGATATTGATAAAGTCATTCCCGTCTTTTTGGTAACGCATTGGAGAGATAATCAGGTACTCTTGACCATCTACCACAAAGTAGTCAGGGCATTCCCAGACAAAGCCTTGGTTGGCCTCCCCTTTCAGGAAGATAGACTCAAATTTCCAATCCGTCAGGTTGGGAGAGCTGAGTAAGACGATACAGCCGACATTGTCCTTGTGCTTGGTTGCGACAACAGAGTAGTAGTGACCATCTTTCTCAAAAATCTTCGGATCGCGGAAGTCATTGGCAATGACTTCTTCTGGCAGTCCCTCTGCTGTTGCGACTGGATTCTGCTCGATTTTTTCAAAGTGAATACCGTCAGTCGAGAAAGCCATGTTCTGAACTTGGCTAACTGTCCCGTCTTCATTGACGATGTGACCTGTGTACATGAGCCAAAGGACATCATCTTTGACAATGGCAGAGCCCGAGAAACAGCCGTCCTTATCGTAAGCTTTATCAGGAGCAAGGGCAACTGGAAGGTGTTCCCAGTTGACCAAGTCCTTACTTTTTGCATGACCCCAGTGCATCGGTCCCCAAACACTTTCGTAAGGGTTGAATTGGTAGAACAAATGGTATTCTCCACGGAAGTAGATAAATCCATTTGGGTCGTTAATCCAGCCTGTTTCTGGTGTTAAATGGGCGTGTGGTTTGAAAATCGGATTGACATTTCCTTTTTCTGTTTGAATAAATTGATTGGCTTTTTCAACTGTTTTCACAGGCAGCCTCCTTTTGATTACTGATTTTCTTTGTACTGATCGTAGTATTTTTGCTTGATAGCCAACCAGTCAGAAAGACCATAGCTTTCCAATTCTTTCAAGTAGCTATCCCATTCTTCTTCGATACCACCGTTTACAATCCATTCTGCACGTTTACGGTAGATGAAATCGTTCATATCTGCTTCAACTTGGGCAATCTTGTCCAAATCTTCTTGTTCCATGAAGACACGAGGGTAGATGTCATCGTTGGTCACATAGTCAAGATAAGTAGCGTGCATCAAATCCAAACGCCATTTCGCATCGTCTGGCATAGTTGTCACTTTGCCGTAATATTCATCAAGAATAGCAAGCGGTCCACCAACTTCTGTCTTCTGACGCAATTCGCCTGGAGCTGTACCCTCTAATGGCAAGTGTTTTAAGCTATTGGTTGCTTTGTCAAGTTCAAAGATATTTTGTTGGGTTTCATCCCCATAGGTACCCCAGTTGTTTTGAACAGATTGGAGTGGAGCGTATTGGGCATCAATCCATTTAGCAGTTAATTCCAAGTTTTTATTTGCCGAGGTGATAACCATGCGGTCACGCTGGAAGCCCATACCGTTTGTACGTGTGATGTGTTTGGTTCCGTCAGGCCCTGCCAACACAGGCAAGATATCATAAGTATCGTTCATACCTGTAATGTTAGCTTTATCCCAAGTGAAGTAAACACCGTATAGATTTTCGCTACCTTTGGCAATGTAAGTATTCCAATCTTGTTCAAACGCTTCCGGATCTAGAAGACCTTTTTCTTGAAGGGTACGCATGAACTCAACACCTTCTTTGTAGTCTTCATTGTCCGCTGTGAAGTCAACAGTTCCGTCATTGCTAACAACTAAGTGATCATCATTATCACCTACACCAAAGGCACCAAAAAGAATTTTAAAGTCCTCGTTACCTCCACCATTAATGAAGCCCATTGGGATTTCATCCGCCTTGCCATTTCCGTTTGGATCTTGGGTCTTGAAGGCTTCAAGGACCTTAATCAAGTCATCCGTTGTTTTTGGCATTTCAAGACCGAGTTTGTTCAACCACTCTTTATTAATCCATGCGATGTCATTAACAGTATGGATTGATTCTTTACCCTCACCCAACTCTTCAATCCATGGGAATGAGTAAATATGTCCGTCTGGTGCTGTAATCATGGAACGGTACTCTGGATTTTCATCCAAAATTTTCTTGAGGTTTGGCATATGCTCATCAATCAAGTCTTCAACTGGTACGATAACCCCTTGTTTTGCCCAGTTCATCAATTCCACATCGGAAGCACCGTCATTATGGATGGCGTCTGGCAAATCACCTGAAGCAATGTCCAAGTTCCGCTTTTCACCAAAGTCTGACTGGTAGTTTGTCCAATCGATATGCACACCTGTTTCTTCCTCAAGACGTTGGAAAATTAACTTATCATTAGGATCTGCTGGAGCTAAAGGCGAACTAGCAGTCATAAACTTAAGCGTAACTGATTTCTCCAGCGGGAATTGAACATTTTTCAATTCATAATCAGGGCTTGATGCAGTATTTTTTGAGCCACAAGCAGCCAACAAAACGGTACTTGCTAGAAGCGTAACAACTGTTTTTCCAAATTTGTGTTTCATCAGAAACAACCTCCTGTATTGTTTTCTAAAAAATAATTAATACTTATTATACTCAATGAAAATCAAAAACAGACTAGGCGACGCAGATGCAGATAGAACTCTGTTCCTTTTATATTTCAAGGAACAGGCTGAAAAAATCCACTGGATCTTTTCACTCATCAAATCAAGTCAACAACGTCTCTTTTGATTTTCGAAGAGGATTAACCTTTTAATGAACCAGCCATAATACCCTTGTCAAAGTATTTCTGGAAGAATGGATACATGACAATGAGTGGCAAGCTAGAGATGACAATGGTCGCATACTTAATCATTTCTGCGATGCGTTTCATTTCATTCATGGCAGCCTGGGCACCAATCATGTCCTTAGCAGGCTCGCTTTGAATGAGGATTTTACGAAGTACTAGTTGGAGTGGCTCCAAGTCTGGATCCTTGATGTAAATCATGGCATCAAAGTAAGAATTCCATTGACCGACAAAGGCATAGAGGAAGAGCACAAACATAATTGGCTTAGCTAGTGGAATCATGATTTTCCAGAAAATCTGAAATTCATTGGCACCATCCATTACCGCTGCTTCTACTAATTCATCTGGCAAGCCTTGGAAATAGGTCCGTGCCAAGATGATATTCCAAACATTGACTGCTCCAGGAATAATAATGGCCCAGACGGTGTTCAGCATACCCAAATCTTTGACCAATAGATAGGTCGGAACAAGTCCACCACCGAAGAACATGGTGAAAACGAGGAAGACATTAATCCATTTTTTCCCAACCAAATCTTTTTTAGAGAGCGGGTAGGCAGTCATGACTGAGATAGCCACGGTCACAAAGGCAAAGGAGAAGGAATAAAAGAGGGAGTTGAAAAATCCGCGTAGGATAGACTTGTCTGAAAAGACCCGTTGATAACCTTCTACTGTCCAGTCCTTTGGATCAAAGCTAATTCCCTTGCTGACCAAGGCCTGCGGGTCCATGAAGGACGCGACTAGGATATAGACCATAGGCACAACTGTTATGAGAACAAGAAATGCCAGCAAGATTTTATTGACAACGAGCATTCGCTTGTCAAATTTTGTGTACATTTGTGTATTCATACGAACCTCCTATAAGCCTTGTCCATCATTGATGCGTTTGACAATCTTATTGACTGCAATCAGCAGGATAATATTGATAAGTGCGTTAAATAAACCAACCGCTGTTGAATAAGAGTAGTCACCTGACACCAAACCGATTTTATAGACATAGGTTGAGATGATTTCAGAACTGGTCAGGTTGAGGGAAGTCTGCATCAGAAAGGCTTTTTCGTAACCAACGTTCATGATGCCCCCAGCTGCCAGGATAAATTGAATAACCATGACTGGTTTCAATGCAGGCAAGTCAATGTGCCAGATTCGTTGGAAGATATTGGCACCGTCTAGCTTCGCTGCTTCAATCAAGGCCGGATCGACATTGACCAAGGTAGCCGTGTAGAGTGTTGACGCCCAACCCATTCCCTGCCAGATACCACTGAGGATGTAGAGGGGTCTAAAGAAATCAGGGTCTGTCAGGAAGTTGGCTTCAATGCCAAACATACCTAGGATGGAATTGACTGGTCCTCCTACTGAGAAGAAGAGGAAAATCATACCGACGATGACCACGACTGAGATAAAGTTTGGAGCGTAGAGCACCAACTGAATCCGTTTTTTAGCCTTATCGCTCAATAGTTGATTGAGCATGATGGCCAAAATTATCGGTGGGAGAAATCCTAGGAGTAGACCGTAGACACTCAATTTCAAGGTGTTGGCAAGTAAGGTGCCGAAATTTGGAGAAGAGAGAAACTTGGTAAACTCTTCAAACCCAATCCACTCACTACCAAGCACCCCCTTTAAAGGATTATAATCTTTAAAGGCAATCAGCACTCCGTACATGGGAATGTAACGGAAGATGAAAGTCAAGACCAAGCCTGGTAGTAACATCAGTAACAAGAGTTTCTGTTGCTTGATTCTATCGAATAGACTAGCTTGTTGCAGTTTTGATGTTTTCATAAGAACTCCTTTTTGAAACGTTTCAAATTTATTGATTTTAGAAAGAGGATGTGAACCTCTTTTTGAAACGTTTCATTTTTCTTGTAAAAATAAAACCAACTGTTTATTGATGATTTTATTTTACCATTGTAACCGTTTTCTGTCAACCCCTATTTTCAATTTTTTGTAGTTTTTCCTTCAAGATAGGAAATCGGCAAGGTGATTTGTTGTGGTTGTCCTTTTTTATCAATGATATCAATCAAACAAGCCACTGCTTCTTGAGCCATTCTTTCTAACGGTTGACGAATGGTGGAAAGTTCTAGAGAGCGTTCACTTGCCAACTGAATACCATCATAGCCGATTACCTGCACGTCTTCTGGAACCCGTCGTCCCAGTTTTTCCAAAACAGCAAGTGTGTCTAGGGCCGTAAAATCATTGATGGTGAAAATAGCGTCAACCTGTGGATTGTTAATCAGAAACTCTTCGACTTGACCAACAAAGTCATCATATGGCTCTTCCAAGTCCAAGACATGACAAGGAAAACCTGCCTCTAAAATTCGCTTTTCAAAATACAATCTACGCTTCTTGGTTTCATTGATAGTTTTATTGTGCCCACCGATAAAGGCAAAATGACGACCACCTTTTGCAATCAAGGTATTCGCTGCCAGCTCCGCACCAGCTTGGTTGTCCGAGCTGACACAGGCAATGGCCTTGTTTTCATAGGTGCGGTCGATACTGACAAAGGGGATATTGGACGATAGGTAATCATCAATGGGACTGTAGGTAATGGCGATAATGCCGTCCACCTTATTTTGTTGCAGCATAGTCAGATAATCCAGTTCCCTTTTTGGACCAGAAATATTGCAAAGGAGCAACTTGTAATTTTTCTTACTCAGTTCCACTTCGACATGATAGGCAAATTCTCCAAAAAAAGGATGCCAAACTGTCGGAATAATCAAGGCGATGGTTTCGGTTTTGTTCTTCTTCATCCCACGTGCATAAACATCTGGAATGTAATTCAATTCCTTAATGGCTGCATTGACTTTTTCAAGCGTACTTTCCTTAATACCTGGCTCATTGTTGATAACTCTTGAAACTGTCCCAACACTGACCCCTGCAACTCGAGCAACATCTTTCATAGTAATTGATTTTTGTTCTTCCATGGTTTACCCCCTTTCTTTTGAAACGTTTCAATAATTTACACTAGAATATCATTGATAGCGTTTTCTGTCAAGAAAAATTGACTTGTTAGCAAATAAAAACACCCAAAAAGCTAGAATTATTCTAACATTTGGGTGCCGTTTAAAAATCTTTCCTATTTTATTTGTACATCTTCTTCATTGGGTGTTTTGCAAGTACTTCTGGGTGATTCTCGAGAGCTGCTCTGCCTTTTTCCGTCAGGGCATAACCTCGGACAGTAAAGTAGGGAGCTAGTTTTTCCTCCGTCAATTTGTCCTTGAGGGCAGTGTCGAGGTCTGCCGCCTTCATCTTGGACAGGCCTGTCACGCCTTCTGCCTTGAGGATATTCTTCTTGGCAGTGGAAGTGATGTGGTCTAGGGAATCAAAGGCCGATTCCACATAGGCATAACCGTCCGCGATCAACTGCTCCATGTGAGCAGGACCATTGATACCATACATGTACTCAAAGTACTTGGAGTAGGGTGTCGTCGTTTCAAAAGAACCCAGGCTAATCCGCCATAGCAAAATAATATCTCCTGGCAAAATACCTTCTTCCAGACGAACCATATTGCGTTTGGGAACAGGCTTGGCTTCTAAGAGCCAGGTCGCTAGGTCACGCTCGGGGGAGATATAGGGTTTGACCTCGTGGTCTTTATACATTTCTTCAACACGATTCTGGAGTGACATTTACTTTACCTCACGAATTGCGTAATAATTTCCATCATTGTCTGCAAAGCTAATTACCTTCATGAAACCAAGGTCCATGACTGGATTCGTTGTGACACCACGTTCAACAAGTTCTTCGTAAGTTTTGGCTACATCTACTGATGTCATTAAGATTGATGGTGTACCTAAGTTTAATTCTGGCTCCATTTCAGCAACCTCCGCCTTATCATGAAGTACAAATTGTACCTCACTATCTGATTTAGGTGCAATAATGTAAGAAGTTTGGGGGCCTTGCACTTGTTTTTTTACACGTTCAAATCCCATTTTCTCTTTCCAAAATTGAGCTGAAGCCTCAATATCATTCACATATAACATAACTTGTCCGATTGATTGAATCATCTTAAATACCTCTTTTGCGTTGTACGAACATGTGTTCAAACCATTATACACTAGATAGAGATATTCTCCAAAGAAAAACGACTCTTAGAGCCGTTCAAAACCTAGGAAACGAGTCCCCTGAAAATGCAGGGTGCCTACATCTCCCTCTGCTAAAAGGGCATATTCATCTGAACGAAGGCGGAATTCCTGCCGTTTTCCCTCCCATTCAAACGTTACATAATAATTGGTTCGTGCTACTTCGTTACCAAAAACATGGGTTCGTTTAGAGACAAGCTTAGCCTTGCAAGATTCTTTGGGCGCCCGATTGTTGTGGTGCCATTCCATAAAATTTTTAATAATGTGGAAACAAACCGTCGCTAATATGATCGCGGAAAAACTGTAGAAAAGGGCCGTATGCCATACTAGGCTTCCATCTGGGGCAAACAAGTTCTCAAACATCATTATTCTCCTTTTGCATATGTAAATATAGTATATCATATTATTGTTTTGGATACACTTTTTATACTAGATAAAAATTGAAAAAATCCATATTTCATGGTAGAATGAGCATAATTTTGAACAAGACAAGAAAGGATTTTCAATGAAAAAAATACTAGTTCTTGCTCTAGCTTCGAGCATCTTGCTAACTGCCTGCACAAACAACTCGACAGCTAACAGCTCATCTTCTACAGCGTCTAGCTCTAGTTCAAGCTCGACTACGACAGCTGATACAACTGCTTCTAGCCAATATGCCAAAGATTTGGCATACGCCATTAACAATCCCAAAGCTACATTCCCCCAACTTTCCAATGAAATTGGTGAAAATGAGGCTGCTGTTAAAATAAAAACAACCGAAGGCGATATCACTATAAAACTCTTCCCCGAGCAAGCACCACTAACTGTAGAAAACTTTCTGACTCATGCGAAGGAAGGATACTATAATGGAACAATCTTCCATCGTGTCATTAAGGATTTCATGATTCAAGGTGGCGATCCTCTTGGAAATGGTACTGGTGGAGAGTCTATCTGGGCCGGAAAAGATACTACTATCGATGCTGGGAATGGTTTTAAAGACGAGATTTCAGCTTTCCTTTATAACATTCGTGGCTCACTTTCTATGGCAAACGCTGGCGCGGGAACAAATGGAAGTCAGTTTTTCATCAATCAAAATACAACAGACATGTCTAGCCAACTCTCTAGTTCTAGCTATCCTGGTAAAATCATTGACGCTTATAAAAACGGAGGCAATCCAAACTTAGATGGCAAGCATACCGTATTCGGTCAAGTCATTGAAGGGATGGACATCGTGGATAAAATCGCTTCAGTCGAAACAGACAATAGCGATAAACCTAAAACAGATGTAAAAATTGAGTCTATTGAAATTCTGAAAGATTACGTAAAATAGTATACTAGCTAGACATAGAACGCCATCATCACACTAAAAAGCAATGGACGAAAGTCAAGTGATATTGAAGCTTCCATCAATTAGTGGTTATCTCAAGTCCTCAATCCTCTCTCTAAGACGATAACCTTTGATTGTGGGAAAGAATTCTCTACCTGAATACCTATTTCGAATGTACCTTTGATATTTTCTTTGCAGACCAAGGCTTGTCCTGAGAAACGAGGTCTCAATGAACATTCAAATGTCCTATCAAGGCGAAACAGAGGATTTTCTAGTAATTATCAAACACATTACCAAGTCTTTCTCAGCCACTTAAAAAGTCTAACCTAATTTGATAATTCAGTTATTTATAATTAAAATGTTATCATATCACTAATAGCTTTTTAGAATTTCACAAAGCGAGGGTATATGGATATTTTAAATTATTGTTCCCTGCAAGAACAGTCATTTTCACAGCTTCCTATCACAGTCTTAGATATTGCGTTATTGACTGAAGTTAATTATTTGGTTTTTAAAAATATTTTGTCAAATCAGTTTTCAATTGAAGAGGGGCTTTCTCTTGAAAAAGTTGCTAGCGCTTATAAAAATGACACAACTCCTAAAACCAATGAATTGATTATTGCTTATCAATCCCGAATTAAGATTTTAGAAAAATTGGCAGTAAATCCGAGGTTTAAGGATATTGTGGCGTTTGCTCATCAGGATTATTTTGACGAAAAAGAAGAAGTGCAGTTTGCATCAACGACCTTTTTAGTTGATAATCAGCTTTTGACGGTATTTCGTGGGACAGATAGTAGTCTTATTGGTTGGAAAGAAGATTTTAATCTCTCTTATCAAGATGAGATACCAGCTCAAAGTATGGCAGTAGCGTATGTCAAACAATTGTCGGAAAAGTATCACTATCCGATGATTTTATCTGGTCATTCAAAAGGAGGCAATTTAGCCTTATACGCTGCGACCAAATTTCCACAAGCTAGCAATCTTCAATCTATCTACGCTTTTGACGCTCCGGGGTTACAAGAAGACTTAGTTAGAAGTAGTGAGTTTAAGAAAATCGCCCCTAAAATAAATAGTTACCGTCCACAATCTTCCATAGTTGGCGTACTGTTCAATCAAGGCGTGGATACTCAAGTTGTTGAAAGTACAGGGATAGGCGCACTACAACATTTAATGTTTTTATGGCAAGTCAATCTTGAAACACCAAGCTTTATCTCAGCTCGGAAAATCAGCCGTTCCAGTTATAAAGTTGAGGAGTTTATTGGAAATTATTTGAAAAATAGCCATTCTAAAGATAATCAGCAAACGGTTGATGTTTTATTTCAAGCTACCAAATCAGTGTTTCAAAGTAATCTAACCATTAAGCAAAAAGTCGGCGTATTTGTTAAAACCTTGCTTTATGCGAGTAAAGAGGATAGGAAAGCTATTCGTAAATCTGTTGTCAATCTCTTTACGTCATTTTATTCAAGTGATACAAGTGACAAATTACAACCTACTGAAAAATTTCGTAGTCGTTACTTATTTTTACGTTTTTTGCACCTTCCACAGCAGATTTCCCTTCGTTCAAAATGGTTGGCTAGTGGTGTTTTTCTAATTCTGGCATATTCTTGTTGGATACTCAATCGGTACCCTCGGGTGAATTTTTTAGCCTTTTCTTATCTGTATTTGCTTGCTTTATTTCTTTCTGGGATTTTTACATTTCGCAGTTGGTGGTCACGCAAGGATTGGTTTTCGATTGACTATCTACCAGGGATGTACAGTATCGTGACCTTGTTTTATAGCATTACGCATTATACAAATATGTCCTTGACCCTAACTCGTTCAATTATTTACTTGATTTTTATTTGGGCTGGGCAATTTGCTTATCAAGCTTACCAAATCCGACAACACTTGCCTGAATTTGCCAGACCTCTGAAAAGATTAGCGATATATAGTTTTGTTTTAGCTAGCTTTTCTTACATATTTCCAGCTTTTTTAGAAATCGTCATCAGTAAATCAATCGTATTAATCTTGGTTTATCAAGCGTGTGTCGCTGGTTCTATTGCGTGGAAACTATGGCGAAATTAATTTGTAAAGGAGCAGTCTAATAGATACCAAAGAGAATATTCAGCAAACTTTTGTGCGCCAATACGCTCAAAAGGACTATGCAATGATGACAATAAAAGACCTTTGTGTTGCTATTCCAATAGCTAGGACAACATTTTATACCTATTATGACAATCTTGATGACCTAAAGACAGAAATTGAGGATAATTTGATAATGGGGTTGCTAAATGTGGTCAATGAAATTGCTGATGGTGATATTGAAAAAATGATTTTTGCTGAATTTCTTGATGCAACGCAATGTTACATTCAAGCACATTGGGACACTTTCGATACTTTTCTAATTCGTCAGCCAAACCTTAGATTTATTGATAAATGGAAAGTAGCCATTAAACAAAATTTAAAAAAACGTTATCCTGATAAAATTTCCTTACCAAATTATGATTTGATAGCTGAAATGCTTGCTTCTGCAACGATCAGTGCTTATTCTTACTGGATGCAAAATCCAAGTAAGGTTAACACCGAGGAAATGAAAAAGTTGATTGCTCAAGCTCTCGAATCTATCGTAAAACTTTTAGAACTTTGAACATATTTGTCATTTGTGTAGTGTGAATGAAACAGTCTTTGTTTTATAATAAAGCCAATAAAAGTTAGTTACCCAATAAGGGAGGAAATAGTCTTATGGAAAAAATTAAAATTCACCCGTGGAGCTAGTTAATTTCATAATACAATAAAAAGCCCAAATGGACTATACTGTAAGTGACGAAACATACAGGAGGTTAGTCCAAATGAGCCACTTACAGTATACTGCTAAATCTCATCATTTGCAATGGAATATACACCAATTATCAAAAATTTCTCATCACTTCTACCAAAACTATTGCCCAGATTCCTTTAAACATCTTTGGTTCTACGGTTTCAAGGTTCATATGCTAGTGACCTCGGGTTATATTCTGACCTATGTTGTCACCCCCGTCTCTGTTCATGACATCAAGGTGGTTTATGAACTATTAAAAGGGTGTAAGCAATCGGTTATCCTAGGCGATTTAGGCTACCTGAGCAGTGAATTCAAAAAGGACTTAGAGCAAGAAGGTTACCATCTATGGACGCCGTTTCGTAAAACATGGCAGGAGCTGAAGAACATAACAATTGGAAAGTGATGGCCATGAGACGAACTATTGAAACTCGTTTTTCTGAACTGTGTCGTCTCTTTGACATCGAACAGACATTAGCTAGAAGCCTAGCCGGACTACAGTTACGAATTGAACAAATTATTCTAGCTCATAATTTACGCTATTTTGAAATGAACTAGCACCACTGGTATAATAAATAATTAAAGGAGCGGGAACGAAATCGACTGGTCAATAAAGAGTTCGTCAACAAGCTTTTATTTCAAGTAGTTGAGCTGAAATAGTTCACTGAACTGTTTCACTCCCTCAGACTGTTAAAGCTAATCAACCACTACGATGAGATGTTGACGCGAATTCTAAGAAGTGAGGTTGGACTTATGTCCTGCCTCTTTTTGCATTTTCAAATTTCTCAATTACTTTCTACCGTATAACCTTTTACATACCTGATAAAGAATAGGTACAGCAATGATGGTCGTAATTGCAGTGCCATAGGTTCCTAAAATCCGCCCCAAAGCAGCTAAAAATGATGCTGATGGCGTTAGTCCACCGACTAAACTACCCATCAATGTGTACTTCAACAGGTTCAAGATAATTTTTGTGAGGGCTGCAACTATCCCAACCAACATAATATTTGATAGACTATCGTTTGCCTGTAGGAATTTCTCATAAAATAGGTGGAGGACAAAACAGACAATGAGTGATTCTAGAATGGTAATCCAAGCAACGGAGGCATATCCCGATAGTAAATCAAAGATGCCTAGACCGAGTGAAGCTGCCAGCGCCCCTTTTTTGGCACCAAAGATCAATACTCCTACTACCACCAGAGCATTGCCTAGATGGACAAATTGACTCCCAAAAGGAATACGAATAAAGAAGACAACCACACAAATAAGGGCTGCAAATAGGCTAATTTCTGTTAATTGACGCAATTGACTCTGTTTCATAATTTCTCCTTTAATGTTTGAAATGCTTGCTGTAATTCTGCTAAAAATGGTTCGAAGTAAATCCCAAATTTCAAGTCTCTATCCAAAGCAAGGGTACGCTCTAAACTCTTATCGATAAAATCTAAAGCTAGAGGGATAGCTTGATGGAGATTGATTTGTTCAATGGTTGCTACAGCCAACAAGGTAGATAGAATGTCACCTGTTCCAAAGAAATTTGCTGGATATTTTTTAGACATATAGGTAGTTATTTCCCCTGTTTTCTGCTGAAAATAGGCTACACCTATTTGGCTATCATCAAAGGAAATCCCTGTCAGTACAATATCTGCAGATACCTGCTCTGCTAAAGCTTCCAGTAAGTCCTCAATAGCCGCCCTATCGTAGCAAGCTCCCAAATAATCCCTCCCTGTCAAAAAAGCTGCCTCTGTTACATTGGGGAGAATGAGTTTCGCCGACTGTATCAACTCTTTCATGGCTTCTACATAGGTAGATGTGAAACCTGTATACAACTTCCCTCCATCCCCCATGACCGGATCAACAATCAATGGTGTCTCTGTTTGTTTAGCATACATAGCCAATTGACTTAGTTGCTGAGGATTTCTACAGTAGCCAGACAAGATGCCTGCCAACTCCAAATTCAAGTTCTTCCACTGTTCAAAATAGGCTCGATTCAAGTCAGTCATATCTTCAACGACAACATCTGGAAAACCACCCGTATGAGAAGAAAGTAGTACCGTTGGTAAAAGAATCGTTTCTACCTGACAGGCTGCTGCAATTGGGATGCTAGTGGCTAGGGCAACCTTACCCACACCAGGCAAATCATTTGCAAGCAATAATCGCTGAACCATAACAACCTCCTAAATTATTTTTCTTAAACAAAATTGTAAAGTATTTTCACGAGCTTTTCAATAACTCTTATCAGAAATTGTATGGGGACAGATGGCTGAAACCTTACAACACCAGGCTCAAATTATTACATAAGAAAAACAGTAACAACTCTTTGCTACTGTCATCCTTTTCAATGTATTGTTGTAAAAATCTGCTTAATATTTCTCCAGAAAGGCAATCAGAATCTGGGCAGAACGTTCTCCTGCTTGAATGATAAATTCATCAAAGGTGATATTGGCATCTCCCTGAGCTGTATCACTCATGGCACGGATAACCAAGAATGGCTTACCAGTATTGACAGCTGCTTGAGCAATAGCTGCTCCCTCCATCTCTACGGCAAGGACTTCTGGGAAATGAGTTTTGATCGTAGCGATTCTCTCCTGACCTGCGATAAAACTGTCACCTGTCACAATCAGACCCACATGGCTAATCATTTCCTGCTCTGCTAAAACGGTCCTTAGCTGTTCTAACAAGACTTGGTCGGCTGGATAATACAATTCCTGCCCTGCCATTTGCCCGTAAGCATAGCCGAAAGCCGTCACATCCACATCGTGGTAAGCCAATTGATTCGCTACAACCACATCACCGATGGCAATACCTTCGGCAACAGCTCCTGCCGAGCCTGTATTGACAATGACATCAACCGAAAAACGATCTGCCAAAACCGCCACGGACATAGCTGACATAACCTTACCGATACCTGACTGAACAAGAACAACTTCATGTTGACCGATTCGTCCCTGATAGTAAGTTCGACCCAAGACATCGATTTCAGTTGCATCTTGTAGATGCTCAACCAAAATCTTTAATTCCTGAGGCATGGCTGCGATAATTCCAAATTTCATCTCTTCTCCTAAATAAATAATACTGCAATGATAAACATTATCAGTAAGATGATGACCCAAAAAAGGATTTTGTTTACCTTACTGCGGAAAGCTTCTCGCTTGATGGTTTCGATACGGCGACTTTTTACTACAGTAGGTTTGACCGGGATTCGGATCGTTTGTCCCTCTTCATATCCCTGATAATCTTCTTCTAGATATGGATCGAATAGAGCATCATCCATTGATATATCCTGGTTTGGACGATAGTGTCCAAACTGGCTAGATTGGTCGGAATACTGTTTCTTTTTCACTTTCTCTAAAATTTCATCCGTCAACAAGGGCTTGCCCATTGCTAGTTTCCTACTTTCTCATGAGTTGTAAATATTGGATAGCCATGATGGTCTTTGCATCACAAATATCGCCAGTAGCCACCAAGTTCAAAGCCTCTTCCAAGCTTACCTCATGTAATTCGATAACCTCATCTTCATCCATTGGACGAGGATTTTCAACCTTGATAAGGTTATCTGCTAAATAAAGGCGAATTCGTTCATTACAGAAACCGATGGCTGAATAGAAATCTGCCAACAAGGTCAGTTTGTCACTAGTATAGCCTGTTTCTTCTTCTAATTCACGCAACGCAGCATCTTCAAGCGTATCTTCTTCGCCCAGTTCCAATTTCCCCGCCGGAATTTCATAAATAGTACGTTCAATGGCCTTGCGGTATTGTTTGACCAAAATCATTTTACCTTCTGGGGTAACGGCTAAAACGCAAACTGCTCCCTTGTGGAAAATGAGTTCGCGCTTACCAGTTCCACCATTTGGCAAGGCAACATCATCTACTACTACATCAAAAATATGCCCTTTAAAAATTTCTGTCCGCTCAATGGTTTTTTCTTCAAAATTCATATGATTACCTATTTTTGACTTGGATGGAACGGAAAACGAGTCGCATAACCTTCTTTGTTTTCTTGACGACCACGACCAATACCGATGGCATCCTCTGGAATGTCTTTTGTAATGACAGAACCTGCAGCCAACAAGGCGTTGTCCCCAATAGTTACTGGTGCGATGATGGTTGAGTTAGAGCCAACAAAGGCATTATCTCCAACGGTTGTTTTAAATTTATTTTTACCGTCGTAGTTGACCGTGATGGTACCAGCACCAACGTTAACATTATTGCCAATCGTTGCATTTCCTAGGTAGGTCAAATGACCAGACTTCGTTCCTTGACCAAGCGTAGAGGCCTTGATTTCCACAAAGTTTCCAACGTGAACATCTTTTTTCAAGAGACTGCCTGGACGAATATGGGCGTATGGTCCTACCGTCACACCTTCTTCAATGACAGATTCTTCAATATCTGAGTTGCTGATGACGACATCTGCTGCAATTTTCGCATCGCGTACACGAGTACCATTGGTTAAAACAGTACGTTCACCAATCACTGTCTGACCTTTCAAGACAACGTTGGCTTCAATGACCGCTTCTGCTCCGATTTCCACATCAATGTCGATATAAGTTGCTTCTGGATTGACAAAGGTTACGCCGTTAATCATGTGTTTTTCATTGATTCGTTTGCGCATAACAGCTTCTGCAGTCGCAAGAGCGACGCGATCATTGACACCCAAACTTTCATCAAAATCACGCAATACATAGGCACCAACCTTCTCGCCTGACTGACGGAAAATCGAAATAACATCTGTCAGATAGTACTCACCTTGGGCATTGTCCGTATTAATATCTTTAAGCGCTTCAAAAAGACGTTTATTATCAAACAAGTAGGTTCCTGTATTGATTTCTTTCACTTGTTTTTCAAAATCGTTGGCATCTTTCTGCTCAACAATTTTTTGCACTTCCCCATCAGCATTGCGAATAATCCGACCATATCCGAATGGGTTATCAGTCTGAGCTGTCAAGATAGTCGCAACATTCTTATGGCTGACATGAAAGTTAATGAGGTTCTTCAAGCTTTCTCCTGTAATCAGCGGTGTATCCCCTGCGATAACAAGGGTCTGACCTTCCAAACCTGCAAGAGCTGGCTCAGCCATCATAACGGCGTGGCCTGTCCCCAACTGTTCAGATTGAAGGGCAAACTCTGACTGCCCTTCGAGAACTGCTTGGACCAATTCTGCCTTGTGACCCACAATGGTTACCGTCTTGGCAGGCTCCATGGCATCAACAGCACGCTTGACATGCTCCAACATGGTAATTCCTGCCACTTTGTGTAAGACCTTTGGCAAGTCAGACTTCATGCGAGTTCCCTTACCCGCCGCTAGGATAATTGCATAGTTATTGCTCATAATAAATCTCTTTTCATTTGTATATGACCCTATTATAGCAAATTTTGTGTTTTTTGGAAAATAGCAGTATTATAGGGAATTTTCGTAAATAAAAAAGAAACTGGAATGAAGCCAGTTTCTCAAAAATTTCTAGTATTAGAAAACAAACTACAGGTTGATTGCATCCAATAGAATTGTCTATTTAGGGTAAACTAATTCAAATTCTTCACAGACAACCAGCATATCTTCTGAGAAGGACAGACCTGCTTCGGCCAGCCAAATAGTGAAGAGTTCCTCATGGACCTGCCGCCAGTGAGCCAAACTTTTCTCTTTTATGTCAGACAAGTCACCTTCCTGACGGAACTCGCCCTCCTTATAGGCATGTTCTTCCGTCACTTGGGAAAAGGGCGTCACATAGACCTTGGTGGTCTGGATAATACACACAGCCTGACCTTGTCCGTCCAGAATGATGTCATAGCCATAGCCACCAGCTGTTGGAATTTCTTCTCCCTCTACTGCGTAGAGGGCATGGGCAGAGCTGGTCGAGGTTTTGATGCCTCTAGCTACCAAGTCAGCCAGTCGATCAGCTTCCGCCCCAAAGGCCCAAGCCTCAGGCTCAGGACCTGCTTGGGGATTGATGGCAAGAAATTCTTGCCATAATTCTGTTGGGGTCATAGGTTTTCCTTTCTAGCCTGCCATCCCTCTCTTGTCAGCAGGCTCACGCGTTCGGTACGGATCTCATCAATGAGTGGGAAATGCACATCTTCCAAGAGGTATTGGTAAACAAAGCCCAGTTTTTCTTGGACACGAAGAGACTTGGTATTGCCTGCAAAAGAACGACACCAGATTTTTTCTAAATCCAACTGGTTAAAGCCGTAATCCAGTAAAACTTGACTAGCCTCTGGCACCAAGCCTTGTCCCCAAAATAAATGACCAATCCAATAACCAATCTCGGCCTCTGAATCAGGTAAATCAAGACCACCTTGTTTACCAAGCATGAGCCCGATACTGCCAATCACCTGTCCTGTTTCTTTGAGAACAAGGGCGTAGGTTTCTGGTTGGCTAAGGACTGTCTTGATAATTTCTCGACTTTCTTCCACGCTCTGATGAACAGGCCAACCCGCTGCAGGACCAACTTCATGATGACTGGCCTGAGAAAATAAGTCAGCAGCGTCTGTTTCACTCCAAGGGCGGAGCAAGAGACGATTGGTTTCAAAAATCATAATATTCCTTTCTACTTCAAACTCCAGCCACCGTCGATGGTGATAATCTGGCCCTGCATGGAAGCGAGTTTACCAGTAGCCAGCATGAAGGTCAGCTCTGCTATTTCGCTGGGCTGGGTCCAGCGTCCGATAGGGGTCTGGTCTGCCACCCAGTCCGCCAGGCCACCAGGCTCAAAGTCCTTCTGGGTCATGCCTGTCTGGACAGCACCAGGAGCGATGCCGAAGACCTGGACCTTGTCCTTGGCATAGTCCAGAGCCAGCTGTTTGGTAAAGCCTGCCAAAGCGTGCTTGGAGGCGGTATAGGCTGATCCTCCTCCACCTGCTAGACTGGAGGCAATGGAGCACATATTGATAATGATGCCCGACTGTCTGTCCACCATTTGCTGCAGATAGGGGCGAGTTAGTCTGGTCACCGCAAAAAAATTAACCGCGAATACCTGAGCTAATTCATCCTCCTCGATATCCAGGTGGGGTCGGTAATCGTCTAGAATGCCTGCGGTGTTACAGAGGACATCAACTGACTGACACCATGAAAAGACGGGCGATAAATCGCCTGTCAGGTCCAGCTGTAGAAAGTGGAAATCGCCTGCCAAATCAGGCTTGCTAGCCTGGTCAATCCCGAAGACACGCCAGCCATTTTCCAAAAAAATCCCTGCCTGTGCTAGACCAATGCCGCTGGAAACGCCGGTGATGAGGGCTGTCTTAGTCATGGACTTCTACCCAGTCGGTCGCAAGGACATCGCAGGGGGTCGGGCTCCACATGGAGAAGCCCTCACCCTCGCCCGTCACGTTGATGAGGAAATAGGGCGTCGCCTCCAGCTTTTGCCCGTGGACCTCGATGGTGTCAAAGAGCTGGACGTAGTTCTCCGCCCCGCCCCAGCCTGTGCGAACATACTTTTTCTTGGCTTTCAAGCCTGGTAAAATCTCTTCAAATGTCATTTGAAACTCCTTTATTCTTCTATCTTTCAATCATTATACCAAAAAATCGCTTCTATTTCGGTTTCCTCACCAACAAAACCACACTTCCAATCCAAAAGGCCATGGCTGGAAGAACCACCAACATCAGATTGAGCCAAACGGGAACGGTCATGACTATATTTACCACACCGCCAACAATCATAAAGAGATAGGTCGGTAAAAAGACATAGCGGACTAATTTTTCCTTTTGGAAAAATAGCAGAGCGAGACCGAGCAAGGTGAGTGGTACTGCAAGCCCCCAGCCAGTCAAGACTAGGTCAGGTTCCTTGGGGATTGCCCAGAGACGAAGTCCACAAATCACGAGAAAAAGAAGGGGAATGCAGAGAAAACTTGCCCAAACCTTGATTTTGCTGGTCTGGTAAATCAGACCGCGAATAATGAGGAAAATCCCTGCTGGCAGGAGGAAACTGAGAGCCGTGTCACACATCAAGCCTAGCCAGTTGAGCGAAATGGTGCCTGTCCCTGCAAAATCCATCAACCATTGGCTACCAAGGTAAATGATGAGCATGAGGCCACTCAGGTTTACGACTTCCATGAAACCAATCGGAGGAAGGTAGCTGAGTAGGTCGTCCGCCATCTGTTTGCTGTCTTTGCCCAGAAAATCCTCCGCCGAAAGCCCGTCTTTTTGAGCTTCCAGAACATCTTGGTAAATGGATAAGAGCTGGGCAGTCACCGCTTCTTCCTGCCAGTGAAAAACAGAGGCAATCATCATATAGCCATTGATACGGCCCATGTATTCCTTGTTTTCCTTAGTCAGCTGGCTTTCAATCACTTCAATTTGCTTGCGGTATTCCATTTGTTTGCTCATCTTATTCTCCTTTCAATCGCTGAACCTTTTGGACCAATTCCGTCCACTGGCTCCAAAAATCTTCTAGATAAGCCTTGCCCTGGTCTGTCAGATAAAAATACTTCCTGTCAGGTCCATCTGGCGAGGGCTTGTTCTGACTAAAAATCAGGTCATTTTTTTCTAACTTCTGAAGGAGGGGATAGACTGTCCCCCCGACCATGTTTTCAAAGCCCTGATTTCTTAACTCCTGAACCAACTCATAACCATAAATCTCCTGTCGGGCAATGACCTGCAAGACACAGCCGTCTAGGACACCTTTGAGCATTTGGGTTTCTTTCATAAGCCCTCCTCATCATCTGTAAAAAATCCAAACAGCAAGCCTGACACTAACATGATGCCTAAAATCAAAATAGAATCCAAGGCCCAGCCAGTTATAATGGCCGTCACAAGCGTGATGCCTGCTAGTTTCCAATCTTCTCGTCTCATCTTGTCCAATTTCATGTTATTCTCCCACCTAGTTTGTAATACCGACTAGTCTGATAAAAATAAAAGTGATTTTCTTTGTCCCCTATCACTAGTTTGTTTTACCTATTAGTTTTGTATCTATAGTATAACACAAAGCGGCTAGTATGTAAAACAAAATAGTGAAAAATATACAAAAAAATTAAAAACTTGGGTCACCCCAAGTTTAGGAAATAATCTGTTTGTAAGACCGTGTTGTGATGGCATAGACCACTAGGTAGAGGAGGAGATAGCCGCCACAGATGCCTGCTGTCACCTGCAACATAAGCCCTGCATTAACCACACCGATAGACAAAAGAATGGATGATAGCATCTTGTAGGCAAAGGCTAGATGAACAAAGGCAAGTAGGATAGGCAGGAAGAAAACTGTCAGCAATTGCTTGCGAATGGACTGTCTGGTCTGGTCCTCATCCAGACCAACCTTGGTCATAATGACGAAACGATCTCTGTCTTCATAGCCTTCTGAAATCTGTTTGAAATAAATCACCAGCACCACCGCCATCAAAAAGATGAGTGAAAGTAAGAGGCCGATGAAGAAAAGTGAACCTGCAAAACTGAAGAAACTACGCATGGCATAAGCTCGGTAGGCGAGACTAATCGAGTTGGTCCCATCTGGAAGAATATTAGAGCTCCACAGTTCGCTTTCAAAAGTACTGGATAAGAAGATCTCCTGGCTATCTACCTGTTCTTCTTCTGATAGACTGCTTTCAAAGCCCATATAATAGCGATTCTCAGCTTGATTTTCAAAGACAGCCAGGTCTTGAACAACAATGACCAGATACTGACTGAGAAGGAAGGAACCATGGTCAGGCAGATGTCCTAAAGTCACATTCTTGGGCAAGACTTGGGCAACTTCCATCTCCTTTTCATCAAAGGTGAGGGTTTGACCAGCTTGATACTGGACTCCCTTACTATAAATTGCCACTTGGTCAGATGCCAACTGGAGTTTTTCTCCCGTCATCTTTTCATAGCTGGCTTGATCAAGGACAAAACCGATCCCAACTCGGTCAGAGAAATCCATACCAGCGGCTTCTTCATTCGTCAAAAATCTTACTTGCTGGTTTGTCACCTCAGAAAAATAGGCTTGCTGGTAAGGATAGACCACCTTACTTTCAACAGGAATATCCTTCTCTTCTAAGATAGCTGCCATCCACTCCTCCGTTTGACCTTTTGAAGTGGTTGGTTGCATTCCAACATCAATCGAAAAGTCATTTGGATTTTGATTGGCAATATAATCTTTACCACCGATGTAAATATTGAGTCCTCCAACCATGGTCACCAAGAACATACTGGAGAGGATGGTAATGGTCGCAAGGCCCAGAGCATTTTTCCGCATGCAGAAAATCAAGTTAGACACAGAAATAAAATTCTCTGGCTTATAATAATAGGTCTGACGGTTCTTTAACCAGTTTAAGAGACTGATGTCACCTGCGTGGAAGAGCAGGTAGGTCCCAAAGATAACCAGAAGAGTCGCTCCAAAGAAACTTGGAATAGCTGTCAGCGGACTGGTCACTAGTTGGGCAATGGCGTAGCCTGCCCCCAATAAGATAAGAGCTAAGAGGGTCTGTAGCCAGAGTAAGCCTGATTTCTTATCCCCTCGCTTCTTACCTTGAACCAGTTTGAGTGAGTCAGTTAATCCCAATTTTCCAATATTAAAGAGGCTGACCAAGGCAAAAATCCCAAAGAGATAGATAAGTACAGTGACTAGACTTTTCAACTGGAAGGTTGAAGCCAGGACCACAGGCATCTGCATGGCTTTTAGCAAGAGCGCATAGAAGAGTTTATCTAGAGCCAGTCCCAAGAGCAAGCCAGCTAGAATGGTACCGACTGAAAAGACCAGATTTTCTAGAAAAGTCATCAAGAAGAGATGTTTTTTCTCCAGACCAAGAATGCTATAGACACCAAACTCTTTTGACCGCTGCTTCATAACAAAACTATTGGCATAGAAGACCATGATGGCAACGGCCAGCATGACCACAATCATACCGAAGCCCAGCACTTGAATCACTCCATTGGCCCCCTTGACCTGACCTAAATCAGGATGAAAGGCAAGCGAGGCAAAAATATAGGCAATGGCTGTGGACAAAATGGTCATCAGGGCATAGGGAAAATAGAGTCTGCGGTTCTTTTTGAGATTGGTCAGAGCCAATCGAACGGTTAGTCCAAACATACTACTCACCTCGATTCGCCATAAGTGTCAAGGTATCTGAAATCAACTGATACATTTCCTGACTGGTTCTCTCACCTCGGTAGATTTGATTGTAGAGGATGCCATCCTTGATGAAGAGAACCCGTTTGGCACGACTAGCTGCTACTGTCGAGTGGGTCACCATCAAAATGGTTTGCCCCTCTTGGTTGATTTTTTCAAAAATATCTAAAAGGGTTGCCGTTGATTTGGAGTCGAGGGCTCCAGTCGGTTCATCCGCTAAGAGAATTTCTGGCTGAGTGATGATGGCACGCGCCACCGCAACCCGTTGCTGCTGACCACCCGAAATCTCATAGGGCATCTTGTCTTGCAAGGTCGCAATTCCCAGACTATTAAGCGTATGAATGAGTCGCTTGTTCATCTCATCAATCGGAAAACGAGACAAAACCAGAGGCAAAAGCACATTATCCTTGACAGAAAGAGTATCCAAGAGATTGAAATCTTGGAAGACAAAGCCCAATTTCTCCCGACGAAAGACTGCGGCTTCCCTGCTCTTGATAGACTGGGTATCCAATCCGTTAAGCAAGACCTGACCCTGCGTTGGCTTATCAAGGGTTGCCAAAATATTGAGCAAGGTGGATTTTCCAGAACCTGATTCTCCCATGATGGCGACATATTCACCCTTTTCCACTGTAAAATGAATATCCTTCAAAGCCTCAACCTGTCCCGCCTTAAAGAGAGAACTGTATATCTTTTGAACGTGTTGAACATCTAAAACTGACATAACTTGACTCCTTTTCTTTTTCTACCTTCATTCTACACGGTCCCAAGATAAACTACCATAGCCTTAGCTTTCATTTACGTGACAGTTTTGTAAGATTAATCAAAAATCAACTCCACTTCTTTGATACCGATTCGCACCTCTGTTCCCTGACCCACTTTTGATTTTAGCTTTAGGGAATAGCCCAGCTCCGCAGCAATTTTCCGTGAGAGATAGAGCCCCAGCCCCGAA
This sequence comes from Streptococcus suis 10581, assembly GCA_000440235.1. Classification (GTDB taxonomy): domain Bacteria; phylum Bacillota; class Bacilli; order Lactobacillales; family Streptococcaceae; genus Streptococcus; species Streptococcus suis_F. Next base: position 111,468 of record ALKQ01000022.1, read on the forward strand.
GATTGCTGGGTTCTGCGGCCATTGAAACCTGAGAAACCACGCTCAAAGACCCGTTCCAAGTCACTCTCAGCAATCCCAATTCCCGTATCGCGAATGACCAAATCATCCCCGTCCAAAACAATCGAAACGCTTCCCCCCTGACAATACTTGAGGGCATTGGATAAAATTTGCTCAATCAACAGGCCCAGCCAGCGTTTATCGGTCTTTACTGTCCTATCCAACTGCCCCAAGTCCAAGCTGGTATTGGCCTGAATGAAAAATAGGGAATATTTCTTGACCAGACTTCTGACCAACTCTTCCAAATTAACAGATTCGATAACCAAATCATCATGAAAGGACTGTAAACGGAGATAGTTCAAGACCAAGCCTGTGTATTGCTCAATCTTGAAGAGTTCAGATTCCAGTTGGTGACGGACTGGACTACTATCTACTTCCTTGACCAAGAGCTGACTGGCTGCAATCGGCGTTTTCATCTGGTGGGCCCAGAGGGTGTAGTAGTCATCTAATTCTGTCTGTTCCTGTCGCTGTTTTTCTAGGATTTGCTTGTTCTGGACTTCTAGTCGCTCCACTTTTTCCTGCAACAAACGCTCACTAGCTGTCCCAGTAGCCACTTTCTGACCACGCCAGATTTTTCCAAAGCGGGAAAATTCCCTGAAAAAATCCCAGAGGAGGGCGAGGAGCCAGCAGATAGTGAGTAGGGTGAGAGCGTAGAAAACCAAGTTTCTTTTGATGTCAAAGAGGCTACTATAAGCCAGAATGGTCGTGGCAAAAAGACAGTAGCTGACCAGAAATAGCCAACGATGACGGAGCCAAGAAGTTAGAAAATCAGGCAACATTTCCTTATTCATGTGTCCACACCAGGCCGTAGCCTACTCCTTTCTTGGTCATAATCAAGTTAGGCAAGCCCAACTCTGCCAACTTTTTACGCAGGCGAGCAATGTTAACCGACAAAGTATTGTCATCCACAAAAATATCACTGTTCCAGAGTTCTCTCATCAGCTCCTCACGGCTGACCACTTCCTTGCCATGTTCAAAAAGCACCCGTAAAATCTGAAATTCATTTCGGGTCAATTCCTCTACATCCTGTTTATAGGACACCTGCATGGTCTTCAAGTCCAAGGAAACTTCTTCAAACCAGAGCAAACTTTGTTCGCCGACAAAGTCATAGGTTCTTCTGAGAAGCCCCTGTATTTTAGCCAGGAGAACCGTCATTTCAAAGGGCTTGGTCACATAGTCATCCGCCCCCATATTGATCGCCATGACAATATCCATTGGCTGGTCATGGGAAGATAGAAACATAATGGGCACACGGGATGTCTTGCGAATTTCCTGACACCAGTAATAGCCATTGAAAAACGGCAGACCAATATCCAGCAAAATCAAATGGGGCTGAAACTCTTCCATCTGTTCCAAAACCATCTGAAAATCTTGGACCTCTTGCACCTGATAACCCCAGTTTATCAAGTTTTTAGCAACTAGTTGGCTAATCGTTTTATCATCCTCGATAACTAAAATCTTTTGCATCGCTCTCTCCCTTTTTCATATATACTATATATTATAGCCTATAAATCACAAAATGGTCCGATTTTTCTAAATCTCAAACTAAGATTTGTCAGACCAATCATATTTCGTTATACTAGATAAAAAAGGAAAGGACTGCTATGCCGAATTTATTGACCTATCTTGAAGAAACTCAATACGATAATTTTTATGATAAACCTATCAATAAGCTAGATATTCTGGCTCTGACCGAACTAGCCTACCTACCTTTTGACAGACTGGTTCCCGCTTCCTTCACAGAAACTGGCATTCGCCTAGACCATCTGGCCGAGCAGTTTGAGGCCACCTATCAGAATGATTTCCCGCCTTTTTCCATGGTGACCAAAAACCGCCTAGCTTTACTTGGACTTCTAGCCAAATCCAAACGCTTCAAATCTATCAAGGCATTTGGCTTTGTTGACGATTATCAGTTGGAACAGGAAAAGCAGTTTTCAGCAAGCAGCTATCGCATTGACCGAAAAACGATTGTGACTTGCTTCAGAGGGACTGATGACACCATCATCGGTTGGAAGGAAGACTTCCATATGACCTATATGGATGAAATTCCTGCCCAGCGTTCTGCAAGTGGCTATTTAGAAAAGCTGATGGCTAGTCAAAATGGAAATTTCTATATCGCTGGGCATTCAAAAGGTGGAAATTTAGCCCTTTATGCTGCCAGCCAGCAAGCTCCTGACTTGCAAGAACGCATCCTAGCCATTTACGCCTTTGATGCACCCGGGCTCCATAAAAAGCATTTAGAAGCCTCTGGCTACAAAAACATCCAAGACCGTATCCAACCTATCATTCCTCAAAATTCTATTGTAGGAATGATGTTGGAAGCACCTAAAAACGCCCAAATCGTACAAAGTAATACCCTCGGTATCTTACAACACATCAGCTTTTCCTGGGAAATTGAAGGAAATGATTTCAAGTCAGCCCCTGCCCTAACCAGCGATAGCCTCCAAACCGACCAAACCCTAAAAACCTGGACTGCCAGCCTGACGGATGAAGAATTAAAAGTATTCTTTGACCTCTTCTTTGGAATTTTCATCCAGGCAGGAATTGAGCGTTTCAGCGACATAACTGTCAATCCCCTACAAAAATTACAGGAAATGGACCGATTGAGGAAAGAATTCACTCCCCAAGAGGCAGAAATAATGGACAAACTCATTCGACTACTCTTCGATACACGCTACCAAATTTGGAAGGACAATATTCCAAGCCCTGAAATCTCTCTACCAGATTGGCGGAAACTCTTCCAAAGAAATACAACTGAAAATAAAGAAAACTAGCTCAACCACCTGAGCTAGTTTTCTTTATCAAATCTTCTTAAAAACTGGGATAATTTTTCTAATCCTTTGATTAGAGTTTCTTGTTCACAGGCATAGCCCAAACGGACATAGCCGTCACGATCAAACCGATTACCAGGCACTAAAAGAACACCGTATTCCTGCAAAAGTTGCAAGCAAAATTCTTCCATAGGCATATCCACTGCAATCTTGACAAAGCTTGTAGATACGACAGCAGGGCGAATATAGGAAACGAGGGATTCTTCCTCAATCCATTGGTCTAGAATAGCTAGATTTCCTTCTAAAATACGCCGATTTCGTTCTAGAATTTCTTGATAATGGGCCAAAGCTAATTGAGCCACCATGTCATCAAAGACACCTGCACAAATCATGGTGTAGTCCCGATAATCTCTCAGAATATCGGTTACTTGATGATTGGCGGCCACCCAGCCGACACGAATACCTGGCAGAGAATAGGTCTTAGACAGACTATTAACCGCAATACCCTTGTCATAGACATCAATGATGGACGGCACATCCAGTTCTGAAAAGGAACGATAGACTTCATCAGATAAGATATAGGCTCCTACCTCACCAGCAATTTCCGCCAATTCCTCCAAATAAGCCCTATCCATGACAGCACCTGTTGGATTATTGGCATTATTGATGCAAATCATCTTAGTATTAGGACGGATGAGCTGGCGTAATTTCTCCAAGTCTGGCAACCAGCCATGCTCTTCCTCAATCTGCCACAAATCCACTTCTGCTCCCAAAGACTTTGGAATATCGTAGAGTTGTTGGTAGGTCGGATAAAGGGAAATGACATGGTCTCCTGGCTCAATCAAACTATAAAGAACTAACAAGTTTGCCCCTGTTGCCCCGTTGGTCTGGAGAATTTGTTCTGGCTTGACGCCTGTATAGAGTTGACTAACTGATTTTTTAAATGCTGGCGAACCTTCTATCCAGCCATAGTTGAGCTTGGTGCCCTGTAATTTCTTATAAAAATCCTCAGGATTGGTGCCCGACAAGGCAAATAGTTCCTCCAAAGTCAATGAAGAAATAGACACCCCTGCTATATCATAAATCGCGCTGTTTTCATGGACATTCAGCCATTCCTCAACGCCAAAACGTGGTAATTTCATAAGACTTCCTACTTTTATTTATCCTGCTCTTATTGTACCATATTCTTTCGACAATTGTATAAATATGCGATATATCATAAAAGGAATATTTTTAAAATTGAAAAAGCAGACTTTCTCAAACGAGACTGCCTGCTTCTCTTTTTCCCCTCTTAAAACTTCCCTAAATTCGTCAAGTCTTTTTTGTCTGGCATGACTTCCTTGTTGTCCCAACGCTCGACAATCTTACCATCTTTGAGGCGGTAGATGTCAAAGTGGGCGTAGTCCTGACCTGCAATCCAGACTTTCGAATAAGCCACCACATAGTCACCCTGTCCCATCACCTTGAAGACAAAGTCGTAGTTAACAGCCTTATCGACCAGATAGTTTTTATAGGCCGCACCGCCTTGGGCAATCTCTTGGTTGTGCTGAATCAGGTCTGCCGCCACATAGTCGTTAAACTTCTCGATTTCCCCATTTTGAAGGACATCAACCAAGAAACGACGGACGATTTTCTTGTTGTCCTCAGTCTTGTCTAGGTCTGTCAACTCAAAGTCGGCATAAATCGGGTCTGTTTGACCAATGGTTTTCGGATAGGCATCAATGACATCCCAATGCTCGACGATACGGCCGTTTTCATCTGAACGGAAAATGTCCGCCGTCACCCACTCAGCCTCACCGTCATTGAGTTTTTGGTGGACATGGACGAAGACAAAATTTCCGTCTTCAATGGCACGGACAATATTTATTTCCCGCTTGGGATTGCGTTTGAAAAAGTCCTCAAAGAAAGCCGCAAAGCCCTCTTTTTCATCCGGCACACCCGTACTATGCTGGGTGTAAGTAGCACCCATGTAGTGCTCATGAACTCCCTTGATTTCGCCATCACGAATGCCACGAAGGTAAAGATTTTTAGCATTTTCTAGTTGATTTGACATGATTTTCTCCTATTTTAACAATCCTTCTTGTTCTAAATATTCCCTCGCCACTTGCTCTGCCGACTTGCCTTCCACATCGACCGCATAGTTCATCTGGGTCATTTCCTCGGTCGAGATTTTGCCCGAAAGAACCCCCAAAACTTGCTCCAACTCAGGATATTTGTCTAAGGTTTCTTTGGTCAATAGCGGAGCGGCCTGATAGGGTGGGAAGAGCTGTTTGTCGTCTTCCAGGATTTTCAGCTTGTAAGAAACAATCTTGCTATCCGTTGAGTAGGCATCAACTAGCTGCACATCTCCATTTTTAATGGCTTCGTAGCGAAGGGCAGGCTCCATGGTTTTGACATTGAGATTGAGCCCATACAGATTGGTCAGACCGACATTCCCGTCCTCACGGTCATTAAACTCCAAAGAGAAGCCTGCGACAGCTGTCTGCTGCACTTTTACCAAATCCGAAATCTTTTCAATGCCATGATCTTGAGCATAGTCTTCTGTCACAGCCAAAGCATAGGTATTCTGGAAAGCCATTGGTGCTAAATACATCAGACCATCCTGCTCCAAAATCGCTTCTTTTGCATAGGTATAAACTTCCTCAGGATTGTTAGACAGGTCAGACGGTGGACTAATCAAAAGAGTGGTCGTAATGGTACCAGTGTACTCAGGGTAAATATCAATCGAGCCTGATTTGAGGGCTTCATAGAGGAAGCTGGTCTTGCCAAAGTTTGGCTCCAGCTCCACCTCGATATCCGTCTGGTCTTCAATCAAGAGCTTATACATATTGATGAGGATTTCAGGCTCTGCCCCTAGTTTCCCAGCGATGACTAGCTTTTTCGATGAAGACTGGTTGAGCGGAACATAGCTAGCTCCGACTGCCAAAAGTGTCACTAAGAGAGCGGCTAGAATGGTGCGAGGCTTCTTGTCCTGCAAAAACTTGATGACCGAGCCAAAGAGGACAGCCAAGACTGCCGACGACACCGCCCCAATCAAAATCAGGGCCGAATCATTTCGGTCAATTCCCAAGAGGATAAAAGAGCCCAAACCGCCCGCACCGACCAAGGCAGCAAGCGTTGCCGTCCCGATAATCATAATGGACGCCGTCCGAATGCCAGACATGAGAATAGGCATAGCTAGAGCCAACTGAAACTTACGCAGTTTTTCCAGCTTGGTCATTCCAAAGGCTGTCGCAGCCTCCTCTAGCGAGGGATCGATTTCCGAAAGTCCGGTCAAGGTTCCCTGCAAAATGGGGAAAATGGCATAAATAACCAGAGCCACCACCGCAGGCAGCGTTCCGATACCCATAAAGGGAATGAAAAGTCCTAGCAATGCCAAGGACGGAATGGTCTGGAAAACGCCTGTCACCTGCAAGCTCCACTCGGTCAGCTTTTTCTTGTTAGACAAGACCAAGCCCAGTGGCACCGCAATGGCAATAGCAATAATCAAGGCCAGAAGGGAAATCCGCAGGTGCTCAAATAGAGCTGTCAGCCAGTCTGACTTGCGTTCCAGAAAGGTTGTTACCAACTGATCCATTAGGCACCTCCCCGATTTTTCATAAATTCAACAACAAAGTCATTAGCAGGTTGGTTGCGGAGCTCATCAGGCGTGCCCAACTGGACCACTTCTCCTGCCTTCATCAAGCAGATACGGTCTGCCAGCTTAACCGCCTCGTCCATATCATGTGTGACGAAAACAGTTGTCATCTTGAACTCTTCATGCAAGTATTTGATTAAGTCCTGCAACTGCCCTTTACTAATAGGGTCTAGGGCTGAGAAAGGCTCATCCATCAGCAAGACCTTGGGGTTGGCAATAATGGCTCGCAGAATCCCAATCCGCTGTTTTTCTCCACCAGACAAGTCCTTGGGCAAACGGTCCAAATAGCTGTCCGGCTCCAACCCCACCTTGGTCAAGAGTTCCCTGGTTTTGGCTAAGATTTCAGTCTTGTTCAAACCCTTCATCTCAGGAATAAGTGCGATATTTTCAGCCACTGTCATATTTGGAAATAAAGCAATCTGTTGCAGGACGTAGCCAGTTTCCAAGCGTAGTTCTCGTAGGTCAAAGTCTTTCAGCCGCTTGCCCTGAATCCGAATATCTCCGTCTGTCTGCTCAATCAGGCGGTTGATCAGTTTCAGCGTGGTTGTTTTTCCGCTACCGCTTGGTCCAATCAAAACAAAGAATTCTCCCTCTTGAACGTCAAAAGTCAAGTTCTTCAAGATTGGTCCGTTGACCTGATAGGTCAAGGACACATTTTGGTACTCAATCATTCGTTTCTCCTCCTATGATTTCTGTCAAGGCCTGTCCATAGCGACCAAAGAGGTCCAGTAACTGCTCCTGTTCTTGCAAGCTGAACTGGGATAGGGCTGTTTTTTCCGCCTCTTCTAAGGGGTCCAAAATACGACTGGCATAGACACGACCTTCCTCGGTCAATTTGACCTTCTTATGCCGTTTATCTGCTGGATTTTCCTCAAAAAAGACATAGCCCTTGTCCAGAAATTTCTTAATGGTGGCATTGACCACCTGCTTACTAGAGTACGTCTTCTTACTGATCCAATTCTGCGTCACACCTCTGGACATATAATAAATAAACATCAAAATGGATAAGGACTTGCCGTTTAGCCCATGCCTCCTTGCATAGTCCTCATATAGACCATCCTGATTGTAAAAAATCCGAGCAAGTATCTTACTCCGCTGTCTCAATTCTGTCATCATCTTCCTCCCTATTCAGCACAATCACCTTGCCAAAAGCCTCTGGTCTACTAGTGTTCAAAACAACAACAATTTTCACAACGACTTCCTCCTGTAATCATGTTAGTCAATATTTTTTACTATTTTACCAAAAAAAGAAAAATAGTCAATCATTTTGACTATTTTGAAACGTCAACTACCTTATTATAGATTCCCGTCTTCATCCATTCAAACATATTAAATCCCTAAAATTATCTGCTTTTAATTTACACAAAACAAATGATAATCAGATAACAAAACTAGCCTAGAAAATTCTAAGCTAGTTTCATTTTATCCTTCAACTGTTTCTGAGGCAGTTTCGCTTGCTACTTCTGAAACGGTTTCTGATACAGGTTCGATGATGACATCATCAATTGTAAGCTCAATATCTTCAGACACAACTACAGCATCTTCAATATCTTCTTCTGTCAAATCTACTGTCGGAGCTTTAGCAGTTTTTGCCTTGATAGCTTCCAAAATGTCAGCCGTTGACAAATTTTGTTCTGCAATTTTTTCCTTGATTTGCTCAAAGGTTTCCAAGGATTTTTCCTTACCAGACTTGACCAAATCTTCTACTGTCAATTCACCAGTTTCAAGTTGAGTTTTTACTTCGGTAAATCGTTCAGTCGCTTGTTTGCCTAAATCTTGTGCCTTAGTGACAAAATCAGCATTGATTTCTTCATGGTTTTCTTTATAGTCATTAGCAAAGTTTACAACTTTTTCTTTGACTGTTTTACCAGTTTTACTTGCTAGAAAGGCAGCTGCAGCAGCTCCTCCTGCTGCCCCTAACAAAAGGCTAGTCCACACGCTACTAGATTTTTTTACCATTTTTTTCTCCTTTCTTACCTAAGAGAGATGAGAGAGTTGACAGAGCTGAAAGAGCTCCGCCGGCTTTTACAGTACTTGCTCCAGCAGACTTAGCTTTGACTGTCAAATCACGCGCCGAAGCATTCAAATCAGATACAGAAGTTGACAAGTCAGCTACCGCTACAAAGAGGGGATCCAAGGTCGAAACCTTACCATTTACATCTTCGACTAAAACATTGGTTTTAGCCAAAAGCTCGTTGGTCTGATAGAGAGTCACATTGACATCGCTGGTCAAGACCTTAAGCGTTTGCTGGGCTTCATCTGTTACCGTACCCAATTTTTTCAACAACAAAACAATATATACTGCCACCGCCGCGATGGACAAGGCAATAATCAAGACAGAAATTTCAATAATCATATCTTCTCCTTTAGGGTTGATAGAATGGAATAGAAGACTTTCTTCTCCGCAACACAACCATGATAATACCAACGAGGATTAATACCCCAGATAGCCATTGTGAAACACGTATTCCCAAGAACATGAGGCTGTCCGTCCGCAAGCCTTCTATCAAAAGGCGACCACAACCATACCAGACTAGGTAGAAAGCCGTTATTTCTCCCTGTTTAAGGAATTTTGGCCGTCTACGTAACACACAAACCAAGCCAAAGCCTAACAAATTCCAGAGAGACTCAAACAAGAAGGTTGGTTGACGGTAGGCACCATCAATATACATCTGGTCTCGGATAAAGGCTGGCAGGTAGTTCAAACTTTCTACTGCCTTACCATAGGCCTCTTGGTTAAAGAAATTTCCCCAACGACCGATTGCCTGAGCAATCATGACCGATGGCGCTACAATATCCAAAAAATCCAGGGTATTAATAAAGCGATACTGGGTAAAGAAATAAAGGACGATTGCACCTGTAATCAAACCACCATAGATGGCAATACCACCGTTCCAGATAGCGAAGATAGATAAAATGTTATCCTTATATTCGCTCCATGAAAAGGCGACGTAGTAAATCCGTGCCCCTATGATAGAAAGCGGAAATGCGATTAGGATAAAATCTAAAATATCATCCTGACGAATTTTCTTTCGCGGACCCTCTTTTGTCGCCAGATAAACACCTAGAATCAGACCAAGCAAAATGCAGATTGCATACCAACGAATTTCTAAGGGACCTAATTTAATCGCAATAGGATCCATATTAAGCCTCTTCTCTATTGTGTTCAATTAAATTAGACAAGCGTTCTTCGAAGATCTTCGTTGCATCAAACCCCATCTGTTTGGCACGGTAGTTCATGGCTGCTGCTTCAATTACGACAGAAATATTTCGACCGGTTTTTACAGGAATACGTATTTGTGGAATAGCAATTCCTGCTATTTCGATAGTATCGCCAGAGTTTCCCAAACGGTCAAATACCTTACCTGTTTCAAAATTTTCAAGATAGACAGCTAATTGCACTTCTGATGAATCTTTCACGGCACTAGCACCGTATAGACTCATGATGTCGATAATGCCGACTCCTCGAATCTCTAATAAGTGTCGCAGAATTTCCGCAGGTTCACCCCAGAGAGTAACATCGTCTTTTGCATAGACATCAACACGGTCATCAGCCACCAATCGGTGTCCTCGTTTAACCAACTCAAGACCAGTCTCACTCTTACCGATACCAGAATCACCCTGGATAAGCACACCCATTCCGTAAATGTCCATCAAGACACCGTGTACACTCGTCCGCTGAGCCAGGCGACTATCCAAGTAAGAAGACAATTCTCCCGATAGACGGCTGGTTGCTGTCTTGCTTCGGCAGATAGCAATTTGTTTTTCTTTTGCAGCCTTGTACATCTCCTCAGGGATTTCCAAGCCACGTGCCACTATGACAACAGGGGTTTCTGGCTGGAACATCTGAGAAAGAACCTGATAGCGGTTATGGGCAGTCATGGCCATCAAATAAGACCACTCCTTCATCCCCATCAACTGGATGCGCTCTGGAGCGTAGTAATCAAAATAGCCAGTCATTTCCAATCCTGGTCGGGTAATATCTGCCGTCGTAATTTGCTTTTGTAGGAGCTCTTCCGTACTGTAAGCACATTCAATTCGTAGATTTTCGACCAAATCTTTCACATAAACGGTCATTTCTTCCCTCACTTTCAGTTTTATTATATTATACCATAAGCTAGGGGTTGGTGGAAAAACAAGTGGCTGATTTGGTAAAAAGAATGAGTTTCTTTCTTTTTCTCACAAAATTAGCAAAACTTCCACAGATTAAATGCACTTCTCTTCCTTCGCTACATATTTTTAACAAATCTGTTATACTTTATATAGCTCAATACTTAATATAGCTCAATACTTACTACTAAGGAGAAAATCATGGAACCCTTGTTTCTCACACCTGTTATGCACGAAAAAATTTGGGGGGGCAATCGCCTAAGGACCAACTACCACTACGACATTCCTAGTGAAAAGACTGGGGAATGTTGGGCAATCTCTGCCCATCCAAATGGCGTAACAACTGTCTCAAACGGTCGATATAAAGGAAGAGGACTGGATGACCTCTATAAGAATGAAAAACATTTATTTGGCAATCCCACAGATGATGTCTTTCCATTATTAACAAAAATCCTTGATGCAGACGATTGGCTTAGCGTCCAAGTCCATCCCGATGATAGCTATGGCTTAGCTCACGAAGGGGAACTGGGCAAGACAGAATGTTGGTACATTTTAGAAGCCGAAGACGGAGCTGAGATCATTTATGGTCACAATGCCCAATCCAAAGAAGAACTCCGTCAGCAAATCGAAGCCGGAGATTGGGACAAGCTGTTGACCCATGTACCCGTCAAAAAGGGTGATTTCTTCTTTGTACCAAGCGGCACCATGCACGCCATCGGCAAGGGGATTATGATTTTAGAAACCCAGCAGTCTAGTGACACGACCTATCGTGTATATGACTTTGACCGCCGTGACGATGCAGGTAACCTCCGTGAACTACACATTGAGAAATCGATTGATGTACTGACCATCGGACCTGTTGCTAACTCAACACCTGCCCACCTCAAAGCAGGCAATCTTGACTCGACACTTCTGGTCTCTAATCCCTTCTTCTCTGTCTATAAATGGCAAACCAAGGGAGAAATCCACATGGAGCAAACCGTCCCTTACCTACTCGTCAGTGTCATAGAAGGTCAAGGTGCCATCCAAGTCGGTGAAACCAGCTATCCTATTGAAAAAGGAAGCCACTTTATCTTACCAGCCGATGTGACAGACTGGACCTTTACAGGCCAAATGGATATCATCGCAAGCCACACAAACTAATACTCTTCGAAAATCAAAATTATCCGTTGTCAACTTGCCTTGATGAGTGAAAAGCTCCAGTGGAGGTTTTCAGCCTGTTACCTTGAAATAAGATAGTAACAGAGTTCTATCTTCGACTTCGTTTCCTAGGCTACTTTTGATTTTCATTGAGTATAAGCATACAAAAAAACTTGAGCCTTTAAACTCAAGTTTTTTTGCATTATTCAAACCAAGACTTATTTATCTTTTCCGCTTCTTTTATCTTACGTGGACCTGTTCCATAGCGTTCCGCGTCTCTATCTTCCTTATAAGGTAAAAAATAAGCTGCTGCAATATAGAGAGCAATCAGAAGGAGGAAGGATTTGCCTAAGAGGAGACCTGCAATAAATATCGCGCGTGTTACCCAGGATTCCCAGCCCAATTTATGCGCTATGCCGGCAAGAACCCCTGATACTATCTTCCCCTGCCTTACTTTATACAATTCAATTGACATCTTTTATTCCTTTCACGTAAAAGCCTCCTTGACCTGTTTGTACCTTCAAGAAAAGTAAATCATTGCCAGATTTTTCAAACTGATAGGGACTATTTTTCTTTTTCCGGTTAACCAAGACATGTCCTGATTGCGACTCAATCTGCCCCCGAATTCCCTGGCCTTTGCCAGTTTGTAAAGTCAAGGGAGCCTGAGCTAGTTGCACATACAAGTGTTGGGGATAACCACCGCAAGTCGTCAAGCGAATATCCTGTTGTTTTTTATCCCTTGAACTGCGGATAGAAATATCTTCAAATGGTAAGTAATCCAAGCGAGCATCTGCCTGACCAAGTTCCAAATCCAGCACTGACATCCATTCCTGAGGCAAATTGATTGTCAAACGACAGGCCAAGCTACTGTGAAAATAAAGCCCCTTTTTTTCAACATAAAGACGAGGAAGCTTATCTTCTGGTGCATCTTGATTGTAGCAAATCTCCACACTAATCTGATTATTTTTAGACTTAGCCAAAGTTAGACGTCCCTCAGATAATTTTAAAAAGAGTGATTCAATCCCTTCAAAACTATAGGATTGTTTCAATTTGGAGGATGCAAAGACCTTAAAACTTGGCAAGGTAAAATTCAATTTTACTTTTTCTTCCACAAAAAGAAAGTCTGGTTCTTGATTCATTTCCTTAAAACAGGCACGCGCCTCTTCCTTGGTCAAGACACATTTTTCATATAACTCAATTAAGCGTTCTTCTCTCTTTTGCGTCATAGACTCACCTCAATTCTACTCTAGTATATCACATTTCTCCACAAAAAAATCAGCCCGAAGACTGATTCTAGAAAATCAAGATTTACCAAGGCAATTGATAGATTTTTTCTGAAAATGGATGAAAATTCTGCTTTGAACCCAAAATTTAATTCTATTACTCAACTCTGAGCGTATAAAAATCATCACGCTTGGGAACTGCGGAAGTTGGAGGAGATGGTATCAGAATTAAAAAGCGGTTTGTCCAGAGAGTTGAGTT
>ALKQ01000023.1 GCA_000440235.1 Streptococcus suis 10581
TTAACTAGCCTTCAAGAGGCAACTCAATTATTCTATCACGACTTATATACTTTGTCAACCGGTTTTTTGAGATTGTTTGTGTCTAAATTTTTGGGAAAGCTCAAAATCCCTTTAAAAACCTAAGAAAGCAGATAGTTTTCACTTACGAAAAAAGACCGAAACAAAGTTTTTTCTTTGCTCCAGTCTTGACGTGATTGTTTGCTTTATGCTACAATACTATTTGACTGATTAAGCAAAGTCCACTTTTGTCTTAATCGGTGGTGTGGGAGTTAGCGCTCCTGCACCTTTTTTCGTTTTCTTTATAATGTTATTGTATCATAAACCATACAAAAACACAAGCAAAACATGACGAAAAAGCCCCTAAAATCTCATTTTTTTTAGCGGTATTCTATGGTTTTAGATTTTACTTTGCATGAGTCGACCATCGACCTGTCTTATGTCCCGAGTGATAACGTCTGATATTAGGTGGTTCTTCTATCTTCTTGTTGGCTCTTCCTGCGCTAAAACGCTGGTTCTGATAGGGTTGATAGGTTTTGCGCCAATCCCCAAAGAATACCTCATCCAGTTTATCTATCCTCTCCAAGAGAATCATCTTAGCCATCGTACAAGCTCCCTTAATCGACCAATACATCCCTCTATGTTTCATGCGATATGTGATTTTGCGATGCTGGCTTTCCATCACACCTAGACCCTTGTGAGATAAATTTCTTAGTTTAGCTGGCTTGGTATCCTTAAAGTTGCGCATCATCTTCTGCCGAAAGCTATAGTACTTCTCATACTGTTCTTCTGTCTCAATGAGGGATTCTACCGTATCTAACACAGTAATGAGTAGAGGTTTCTTGTGAGTCTGGATAGCTTTCTGAGCTAAATTGTATAACGTTTCTGGATAGGGTTTGAAGAAAGTCTTTATTTTCTGATTCAGATGGTACTCATCCCAGAAATGTTCATGACGCTTAATACCTAGCGATTTTTTAATTTCTTGAAAGGTGCGCTTGGTATACCCCTTCCCGTTATCGGAATTAGTAATAAGAATAGTTTGGTCTGTAATTTCAAAATGGTTATAGAGATAGTCTAATAGCTCTTCTTTAGCTTTCTCATGGTTAACATGAACAATCTCATGTTTATTCTCGAGTATCCACCGATCTTTTGTTACTTGCTTTACCCCCGTATGGACAAGAAAATGTGTTAAGTCAGTATTTGAACGCTCATTTCCTGATGAAGTGGTTTTGACCATCACACCATCCCCTTCTAGATATATCTTACTTGCTTTGATTCTTTGGGGGGCTTGTTCTTCTTCCAGATAAAAGCGATAGCGCTCTTTTTCCTCTAAAAGTTGTCCAACTACTTTAGTGGCTTTCAACACAGCATCTTTCGTTACTCCAATACGGTAAGCATCACAGATAGTTCTACAAACTTCTCTATAAGATAGTTTTGAGGCATGTTTGGCCATATGAAAAATTAGCTCTGGAGAGTAACGCATATATTTTTCAAGACCTAACCAATCATCTACCGGATAAAGAGTTTTCTGCCCTCTTCGCCAGCGGTTTCGTGAGAAGGTGATTTCTCCGAAAGTGAAGAGGACTGTTCGCTCCGTTGCATCGACTCTTTTATAGCCATTCTGTCGCATAGTTGGAGCGATAGAATCATCATAATCCCGAATTCGTTTTAAAAACTCCTGTCTACAGTATTCATCCATTTCTGTCACAAAATTACGTTCATCAAATCTCATACAATCCATTGTACTGGATTTGAAAAGCATTGAAAACCCATGAAAGTAATTTTCAGATATTGTCATCAATGGTCTTTACAGAAACAATATTTAGTGGCATACTATTTTTTAGGTTGTCTTGGTAAAAAATTCTGAGTTAAGCACACAGCCATAGGCAACTATGCTTCCCGAAAAAACGGGGAGCATTTTTTAGTTTAGCAAACCTCACTTAGGAAATTCTTTCCGTAAGTCATCTATAGAATTTTTTCATC
>ALKQ01000024.1 GCA_000440235.1 Streptococcus suis 10581
CATAGTGTTTGAGAAAACCGAGGCAGATTGGTCTAAGGGCATCCATCATATAACAAGCTACTACAATCTTACCGATTCCCATATAGGTATAGAGGGTGAAGGAACGTAAGAGGATTAATAGTTTGGTTGAGATTTGACCTATATGATCGACAACCCAATAAGTGATTTCTAATATTCCTTTAGCTATCATATTTAATCCATCATAATTAGGTGCTTTAACTTTATAAGGGCTTATCCCTCCTCTGGCTGTTACTTTGATAATGACATTGAATAACCAGGTTAAGACATCGAATAATTCATCTAAGTAAAGGATTAGAAAGACTGCGATCACGTACTTGATAATCTCCTCGAACCACAGCTGTAGGGTTAATTCCCCACCATTGGATTTTAGTTGTTGGTGCCAATTTAGTAGGTTCAGACCCATAAAAAGGAGAAGAAGCATCATAGCTACTTTCTCCATTGAGTCTGAAACAATCTCCATTAGCTGATAGGCCGTCGGATTGTAGTCTTTTAAACTCATGGTTAGTTGCTCAAGAGTGGATTTATCCATCACAACTACCTCTCTTTCTTATCAACCCACAATACTTTGTAGGCCAGATGCCAAAGCTGAAAAGAGAGCTTTTAACGTAGCTCCAAGCAAAGCCCCTAAAATAATGCTTTGAACTCCTTTGTCCCGCTTATCTTCTAATTCTCGGCGGATACCAATAGCTAGGTCCCAGGCGCCCCAGGCGGCCCAACCAAGGCCAATAACACCACCGATGTCTCCAATTTTATTAATAAAATCAACAATTTGATTCATGTTTCTTCTCGCTTTCGTTTTTTTAAATGAAAAAAGACACTAAGTATCATTTCTTAGTGTCTTTCGTATAGTGAGGCGACCAATTAGAGGTCATCTCGTGAATAAATGGTTAAGGAGAGGGCTGTAATGATGGCAAGGATAACGATAATCGTTGTTTCCCACCCTTGGAAGATTGGACCACTAGTTGGTATTGTCCAATTCCGAAACCAGGTTTCTACATTATCAATAACAGTGTGATCCTTCGTAAAAAAAGCATGGTATGAAAGAATTGTGAATCCAACGATTACTTTAAATACAAACCAACCAATCGCTGTCACAATCAGGCTCTTGATTAAGTTAAAGATAAACAAAAGAATCATGAGTG
>ALKQ01000025.1 GCA_000440235.1 Streptococcus suis 10581
GATGAAAAAATTCTATAGATGACTTACGGAAAGAATTTCCTAAGTGAGGTTTGCTAAACTAAAAAATGCTTCCCGTTTTTTCGGGAAGCGTAGTTGTCTATGGCTGTGTGCTTAACTCAGAATTTTTTACCAAGACAACCTAAAAAATAGTATGCCATTAAATATTGTTTCTGTAAAGACCATTGATGACAATTTGAAAATTATTTTCAAGGGTTTTCAATACTTTTTAAATCCAGTACAATGGATTGTATGAGATTTGATGAACGAAATTTTGTGATAGAAATGGATGAATACCGTAGGCAGGAGTTCTTAAAACGGATTCGGGATTATGATGATTCTATCGCTCCAACTATGCGACAGAATGGCTATAAAAGAGTCGATGCAACGGAGCGAACAGTCCTCTTCACTTTCGGAGAAATCACCTTCTCACGAAACCGCTGGCGAAGAGGGCAGAAAACTCTTTATCCGGTAGATGATTGGTTAGGTCTCGAAAGATATATGCGTTATTCTCCAGAGCTAATTTTTCATATGGCCAAACATGCCTCAAAACTATCTTATAGAGAAGTTTGTAGAACCATCTGTGATACTTACCGTATTGGAGTAACGAAAGATGCTGTGTTGAAAGCTACTAAAGTAGCCGGACAACTCATAGAGGAAAAAGAGCGCTATCGCTTTTATCTGGAGGAAGAACAAGCCCCTCAAAGAATCAAAGCAAGTAAAATATATCTGGAAGGGGACGGTGTGATGGTCAAAACCACTTCATCAGGAAATGAGCCTTCAAATACTGACCTGACACATTTTCTTGTCCATACAGGTGTAAAGCAAGTAACCAAAGATCGTTGGATACTCGAGAATAAACATGAGATTGTTCATGTTAACCATGAGAAAGCTAAAGAAGAGCTGTTAGACTATCTCTATAACCATTTCGAAATTACAGACCAAACTATTCTTATTACTAATTCCGATAACGGGAAGGGGTATACCAAGCGTACCTTTCAAGAAATTAAAAAGGCGCTAGGGATTAAGCGTCATGAACATTTCTGGGATGAGTACCATCTGAATCAAAAAATAAAGACTTTCTTTAAACCCTATCCAGAAACGTTATACAATTTAGCTCAGAAAGCCATCCAGACTCACAAGAAACCTCTGCTCATTACTGTGTTGGACACTGTGGAATCATTCATTGAGACAGAGGAGCAGTATGAGACTTACTTTAGCTTTCGACAGAAAATGATACGTAACTTTAAGGATACCAAACCAGCTAAATTAAGAAATTTATCCCACAAGGGCATAGGTGTGATGGAAAGCCAGCATCGCAAAATCACGTACCGCATGAAACATAGAGGGATGTATTGGTCTATTAATGGAGCTTGTACGATGGCAAAGATGATTCTTCTTGAGAGGATAGACCAACTAGAACAGTTATTCTTTGGGGATTGGCGCAAATCCTATCAACCTTACCAGAACCAACGTTTTAGCGCTGGACGGGCGAACAAAAAGATAAAAGAACCACCTAATATCAGACGTTATCGATCCGGGCATAAGACCGGTCGATGGTTGACTCATGTAAAATAGCATTTATTAATGAAACAAACCATAGAATACCGCTAAAAAAATGAGATTTTAGGGGCTTTTTCGTTATGTTTTGCTTGTGTTTTTGTATGGTTTGTGATACAATAATATTATTAAGAAAACGAAAAAAGGTGCAGGAGCGCTAACTCCTACACCACCGATTAAGACAAAAACGGACTTTGCTTAATCAGTCAAACAGTATTGTAGCACAAAGCAAACAATCACGTCAAGACTGAAGCAAAGAAAAAACTTTGTTTCGGTCTTTTTTCGTAAGTGAAAACTATCTGCTTTCTTAGGGTTTTAAAGGGATTTTGAGCTTTCCCAAAAATTCAGACACAAACAGTGATACAAAACACTTGCATTTGCAGGTGTTTTTGTTATAATAGGACTGTTGACTATGCACATTTCCTGTGCAACCGCACGAATGCCGTTGCTCTGCAAAAATTAAGCTCAAACGTCGTTGACTTAACTTGGTGAACCTAAGTTCTACCTGCGTCTGCGTCGCCTAGTCTGAACTTAATTTTTATTGAGCAAGATAAAGTGGTTCGTCCCACGGTACTAGGCGAGTCTTCACATCAAATTCGGGCAAGGCCCAAAAATCATAGGAGGTGCATAATGAGCACATACGCAATCATTAAAACTGGCGGCAAACAAGTTAAAGTTGAAGTCGGTCAAGCTATCTACGTTGAAAAATTGAACGTTGAAGCAGGTCAAGAAGTTACTTTCGAAGAAGTAGTTCTTGTTGGTGGTGAGAAAACTGTTGTGGGTACTCCACTCGTAGCAGGCGCTACTGTTGTTGGTACTGTTGAAAAACAAGGTAAACAGAAAAAAGTTGTTACCTTCAAGTACAAACCTAAAAAAGGTAGCCACCGTAAACAAGGTCACCGTCAACCTTACACAAAAGTTGTTATCAACGCTATCAACGCTTAAGGCGTAGCTTGAAACAATCATTACAGAAATTCGGAGGAATAACATATGTTAAACTTGAATCTTGCTAACTTGCAATTTATGGCCCACAAAAAAGGTGGAGGTTCAACGTCAAACGGTCGTGACTCACAAGCGAAACGCCTTGGTGCGAAAGCTGCTGACGGCCAAACTGTATCAGGTGGTTCAATCCTTTACCGCCAACGTGGTACAAAAATCTACCCAGGAGCTAACGTAGGTCGTGGTGGAGATGACACTCTTTACGCTAAAGTAGAAGGCGTTGTACGCTTCGAACGTAAAGGTCGCGATAAGAAACAAGTATCTGTTTACCCAATCGCTAAGTAAAAAAATGGTCCAGTGGGCCATTTTTTCTTGGGCTCT
This sequence comes from Streptococcus suis 10581, assembly GCA_000440235.1. Taxonomy (GTDB): domain Bacteria; phylum Bacillota; class Bacilli; order Lactobacillales; family Streptococcaceae; genus Streptococcus; species Streptococcus suis_F. The sequence goes on from ALKQ01000025.1 coordinate 2,878, forward strand.
AGAAACAGAAGAAGCGCAAATGGTCCAGTGGACCATTTTTTCTTGCCTTTTTTAAATTAAATGAAAGGCAAAGGTTCGGGGAACCTTTTTAGCAACTCTCCTTGAAATAAAAGAGGGAGTTGAGCTAGAAATAGCAAACAATAGGCTTTCCGAGTTGTTTTCGGAGAGTCTTTTTTGTAATTTGATTTTGCTATTTAAAAGTGTGCGATAGAAGTGATTCAAGACGGCAATATCTTCCCTATAGGATAAAAATATTTTGCCTTCTGCACTGTTACGCTGCCTATAAGTTCTACGTTCAGTAGTAGATGAAATGTTCAGAGGAAGCGGTATGGGTTCCACCTTAGTAAAATTAGTCATCGATGATTTGGCGAACAGAAATTCCAAAGCCTTTCAAATTGCAGTTGAAGAAGAGAAATTGGGAACCTGGAAGTTATATAAGAGAAGAATAGTCTATTTGTGAAAACGCAAGAGTTCAGCAAATTCTTGCGTTTTTTGATATAATGGTAGAAGCAGTTTTAAGAGGTATCAGGTATGAATATTCAACAATTACGCTACGTTGTAGCCATTGCCAACAGTGGTACTTTTCGGGAAGCAGCAGAGAAAATGTACGTTTCCCAGCCTAGTTTGTCCATTTCCATTCGTGATTTGGAAAAAGAGTTAGGTTTTCAAATTTTTAGCCGAACTAGTTCAGGGACTTTTTTGACACAAAAAGGGATGGAATTCTATGAGAAAGCTCAGGCTTTAGTTAAGGGATTTGATCAGTTTGAGCATCTCTATTTGCAACCTGAAGAAGGTGAGAAGACTTTTTCAATTTCAAGTCAGCATTATGATTTTCTTCCCCCATTGATTACGGAGTTCTCTCGTAGCCACCCGCAGTACCCTCATTTTCGTATTTTTGAATCAACTACAGTACAGATTTTAGATGAGGTTGCTCAAGGTTATAGCGAGCTTGGTATTATTTATTTGAACGAGAGAAATACAAAAGGAATCATGCAGAAATTGGATAAACTTCACTTGCAAGCTGTGGATTTGTCTGCATTTCAGACTCATATCTACCTTCGTGAAGATCATCCTTTGACAAAGAAAGCTGAGATTGATCCAGCAGATTTGGTAGGTCTACCTACCGTACGGTTCACTCAAGAAAAAGAGGCTTATCTTTATTATTCCGAGAACTTGATTGATACGTCGGATTCCTCAGTTGTGTTTGATGTGACAGACCGTGCTACTTTGAATGGAATTTTGGAGCGTACGGATGCCTATGCAACTGGTTCGGGCTATCTTGATGACGAGAGTGTCAATGGCATTACCGTAATTCCTCTCAAAGGAAAGGTAGACAATCGCATGGTCTACGTTAAACGAGCTAATGATGAACTTAGTTCTTGTGCCAAAGACTTTATTGAAACCATGCAGGCATATTTTGATAAGAAGAAGGATGAAAATGCGTAAAATTGGATTTCCATTTTTGATGGTAGTATTAATTGGTTTGGACCAGTTTGTAAAAGCTTGGACAGTTGCCAATATTGAATTAGATACGGTAACGGAATTTATACCAGGATTGATGAGCTTGGCTTATCTAAGAAATTATGGTGCTGCCTGGTCGATTTTACAAAATCAGCAGTGGTTTTTCACGATAATGACAATTGTTGCTGTGACAGGCCTAGTGTGGTACTATATCAAACAGATCAAGGGCAATATCTGGACTTTATTCAGTCTGTCTTTGATGATTGCTGGTGCTCTTGGAAATTTTATTGATCGTCTTAGATTGGGATATGTGGTGGACATGTTTCACTTGGATTTTATTGGTTTCCCTGTATTTAATGTAGCAGATGCTTGTCTGACAGTTGGTGTAGGTATTTTATTTATTTGTATTATGAAAGAAGAGAGAAATGGAAGTAAGAGTTGAGGTTGGTGGTATTCGTTTGGATAAGGCATTGTCGGATTTGACGGATTTGTCTCGTTCGGTTGCAAATGAGCAGATTAAGGCTGGTCAGGTTTTGGTCAATGGACAGCCTAAAAAAGCTAAATATAGTGTGCAGGTTGGGGATGTTCTAACCTATCAAATTCCTGAAGTAGAAGAAATCGACTATGTTGCTGAGGATATTCCTTTAGAGATTGTCTTTCAGGACGAGGATGTTGCTGTTGTAAATAAACCTCAAGGGATGGTCGTTCATCCGTCGGCTGGTCACACGTCTGGGACGCTAGTTAATGCTCTCCTTTATCACGTAAAAGATTTGTCAGGCATCAATGGTATCTTGCGACCAGGTATTGTCCATCGGATTGACAAGGATACATCTGGCTTGCTCATGATTGCTAAAAACGATGATGCCCATACAAAGCTTGCTGCTGAATTGAAAGATAAGAAATCCCTTCGTAAGTATTGGGCTATTGTACACGGCAATCTACCAAATGATCGCGGAGTAATTGAGGCGTCGATTGGTCGTTCTGAAAAAGACCGCAAGAAACAAGCGGTGACTGCCAAAGGGAAACAAGCGGTGACACGTTTTCAGGTTTTGGAGCGGTTTGGTGACTACACTTTGGTGGAATTGACCTTGGAAACAGGACGAACTCACCAAATTCGTGTCCACATGGCTTATATTGGTCATCCGGTTGCGGGTGATGAAGCTTACGGCCCAAGGAAAACACTAAAAGGGCATGGGCAATTTCTTCATGCCAGAACGCTTGGATTTACCCATCCGAGAACTGGCGAGGTTGTTGAATTTACGGCAGAAGCGCCAGCTATTTTTCAGGAGGCACTTGAAAAACTGCGCAAGGCTGAATAATAGTATGAAAACCTTATCATCTTGCCCATTTTTTCAACAAATGCTATACTAGAACATGAAAAATGTTAAGGAGAGTAAGAATGGAAACTTTACCAAATTGTCCAAAATGTAATTCTGAATATGTCTATGAAGACGGTGCCCTCTTGGTTTGCCCTGAGTGTGCTTACGAGTGGAACCCAGCAGATGTAGCTGAGGAAGAAAGTGGACCTGTTGCAATTGATGCTAACGGTAATCGTTTGGCGGACGGCGATACTGTGACGCTTATCAAAGATTTGAAAGTGAAGGGTGCGCCTAAGGACCTTAAACAAGGTACACGTGTTAAAGGCATCCGTATCGTTGAAGGCGATCACAATATTGATTGTAAAATCGATGGTTTTGGTGCCATGAAGTTAAAATCTGAATTTGTTAAGAAAATCTAAGAGAGAGGACTGGTTAACCAGTCTTTTCCTGTTTTTGAAAGGATAGTATGAAGAATCAAAGTTTTTTATTTTATAGCAGATGTTTACTGGCTGCTTTAGCGATTACGGGAACTGCTCTAGAAATCATTAAATACGGTATCGGGATGCTCATGTATTATACGGTACAATCTAATTTATTGGTATCTCTGTTCGCTGTCTATATGGTCTATGCCATGAGTAAAAGTGTGGATTTACAGACGTCACGTTTTCTTCGGATAAAGGCTGCTGTAACCATGTCTATCATGATTACCTGTGTAGTCTATCACTTTATGTTGGCACCTTTGGCAGACGATTTCTGGCGACTTGAAAATCTACTCTGCCATTATATTGTTCCCTTATATTTTTTGTTAGATACCCTAATAGTAGATCGTCAGCAACAGTACAAGTGGTTTGACCCGATTTGGTGGACGCTTTTGCCTGTTCTCTACATGATTTTTGGTCTAGTGAATGGTCTTTTCATAAAAATTCCAATCCCAGATGCTCAGGACAGTCCTTTTGCTTATTTCTTTCTCAATGTCCCTAAGTATGGTTGGACCTATGTTTTGACTTATGCTGGAGTCATCTTTGTCGCCTATCTAGTCTGCGGTTTTCTGTTGGCGGGACTAAAATCCATAAACCTTAAGACTTCATTGTCTTTTGGAAAAAATTCTCAGTAAAATCCGATAATTTCTATATTTTTTCAGAAAAAAATTGTCAAGGCTGAGATTTTATGCTATACTCTGCTTAATAAATCCTTTAAAACCTGTCCAGAGAGGCAGACAAGGAGCAACGTGTTAAGCAGGTTAGTCGAATTACTAGCCTATATTTTCATAGTCTCCTTGTGTAGAGGGGACTTTTTTCTATATTTTTTGGAGGTCTTTATGAAGACAAAAGAAATCGTTGACGATATGACCATGAAACGGGCTATTACCCGTATCACTTATGAAATTATCGAGCGGAACAAGAATTTGGAAAATATTGTTCTGGCGGGTATTAAAACCCGTGGGGTATTCATAGCAAAACGTATCCAAGAAAGACTGAAACAGTTAGAGGGTGTCGATGTTCCATTGGGTGAATTGGATACTAAGCCTTTCCGTGATGATGTAAAAGTCGAAGAAGATACGACAAGCATGACTGCTGATGTGAATGACCGTGATGTTATTTTGGTAGATGATGTGCTTTATACAGGCCGAACCATTCGTGCGGCTATTGACAACATAGTGTCCTTGGGCCGTCCAGCTCGTGTTAGTTTAGCGGTACTTGTGGATCGTGGACACAGGGAGTTGCCTATTCGAGCAGATTATGTTGGGAAGAACATTCCGACTAGTCGTTCGGAAGAAATCATCGTTCACATGGCTGAAATCGATGGTCAGGATTGTGTCCTCTTAGTCGAGGGAGCTTAGTCGTTTATTTTTCAACTCAATATTCTACATTTTATATCCTAAAGGCAGGTATCGTCATGACAATTACAAATGGTAAAGTATCACTCAAACACTTGGTTACAATGGAAACTCTTTCAAACGAAGAAGTACTCGGGCTTATTCAGAGAGGAATTGCTTTCAAAAACGGTGAAAAAGTTCAGTTAGATAGGAAATATTACGCTTCCAACCTTTTCTTTGAGGATTCAACTCGGACGCATAAGTCTTTTGAAATGGCAGAGCTTCGTTTGGATATGGGAATGATTGACTTTGATGCTCGTACCAGCTCAGTCAATAAGGGTGAAACCTTGTATGATACCATTTTGACCATGTCGGCACTTGGGGTAGACATCTGCGTCATTCGTCACTCGGAAGTGGATTATTACAAGCAATTGATTGATAGTCCTACCATTCAGACTTCAATTGTCAATGGTGGTGATGGTTCAGGTCAACACCCAAGCCAATCCCTACTTGATTTGATGACTATTTATGAAGAATTTGGAACTTTTGAAGGCTTGAAGATTGCCATTGCAGGTGATATTACACACTCACGGGTTGCTAAGTCCAATATGCAAATTTTGAAGCGTCTGGGAGCTGAAATTTACTTTGCTGGACCGGAGGAATGGTATGCAGAGGAATTTGATGTCTATGGTCAGCATTTGAATATTGATGATATTGTGGAAACGGTAGATGTACTGATGTTGCTCCGTGTGCAACACGAGCGTCATGATGGTGATGGTGGTTTTTCTAAAGAAACCTATAATCGCTTGCATGGCTTGACTGAGGAACGCTACAAGCGCTTGAAAGACAGGGCTATTGTCATGCATCCGGCCCCTGTTAACCGTGATGTTGAGATTGATGATTCTCTAGTTGAAGCACCCAAATCACGTATTGTCCGTCAAATGCAGAATGGTGTATTTGTCCGGATGGCGATTTTGGAAGCAATTGTCAATGGCAAGGCTTAAAAGTAAGCTGTTCAGGTATCATAGAACTGAGCAGTTAGAAATTTGTTAGACTTATCTTATTTAATGTCGCTCAGAGAGGCGACGAATAGAAAGGAGAAGGGGTGTTCTGTTGCTCGGATTTGTAACTGAATTCGGGCTACGGACACAGTCAAAAAGATAGTTTTTCCTCGAACGCTAGCGTTCTTGGTCAAACTCCTATTTTGACTGTGTCCGCTTAACGCCCTTAATATCTTATTATTATGTCAAAAAGACGTTTAATTTTGGAAGATGGCACTATTTTTGAAGGGGAGGCCTTCGGTGCTGATATTGATGTGACTGGTGAGTTGGTTTTCTCAACTGGGATGACAGGTTATCAGGAATCTATCACGGACCAGTCTTATAATGGTCAGATTTTAACCTTTACCTATCCCTTGGTAGGAAATTACGGGATTAACCGTGATGATTACGAGTCGATCAAACCGACTTGTAAGGGAGTAGTTGTTAGCGAGTGGGCTCGTCGAGCAAGTAACTGGCGTAACCAGATGACTTTGGATGAATTTTTAAAGGCTAAGAAAATTCCAGCAATTTCTGGAATTGACACACGCGCCTTGACTAAAATTATTCGTCAGCACGGGACTATGAAGGCGACTCTTGCAAATGTTGGTGATTCCGTTGAACATTTGACGGATCAGTTGAGAGCGACTGTTTTGCCAACCAACAACATCCAGCAAGTATCGACAAAAACAGCCTATCCTGCACCTGGAGTTGGACGTAGTGTTGTTTTGGTTGATTTTGGATTGAAACATTCTATTCTTAGAGAGTTAGCCAAGCGTGATTGCAATGTGACAGTTGTCCCTTATGATACTACTGCTGAAGAAATTCTTGCTCTCCATCCTGATGGTGTCATGCTATCAAACGGTCCAGGGAATCCTGATGATGTTCCTGAAGCCTTGGATATGATTCGTGGTATTCTTGGCAAGATTCCTATTTTTGGTATCTGTATGGGGCACCAACTCTTTGCTAAGGCTAATGGGGCAACCACTTACAAGATGAAGTTTGGTCACCGTGGTTTTAACCATGCGGTGCGTGAAATTGCGACAGGTCGAGTGGACTTTACCAGTCAGAACCACGGTTATGCAGTGGCTCGTGAAGATTTACCTGAATGTTTAATGATTACTCATGAAGAAATCAATGACAAATCAGTAGAAGGGGTACGCCACAAGTACTATCCAGGTTTCTCTGTTCAATTCCACCCAGATGCTGCACCTGGTCCACATGATGCCAGCTATTTGTTTGACGAATTTATGGAATTGATGGATTCGTTTAAAAAAGGGCAGTAAGGTTTAACCACTATCGAGCTAAACCTTACTGCGTCGGTCAGAGCAAGTCGGACTTCATGCTAACGCATGTGTCCTCCTACGCAAAGTCCAATGGGACCTTTGCTAACTCTGACACTAGTTTAGAATTTCAATTATTATCGAATTGAGATTCTAAACGTCGGACTTATCTTATTTAATGTCGCTCAGAGAGGCGACGAATAGAAAGGCAAGGGACAGGTCAATGGTTGCGAGCAACTCATTTCCCTACGCCTGGGAGTGGGAAAGAACTCGAAAAGTAAAAAAGAGTTCGTCAACAAGTCCTTGTTTCCAGTTGTTGAGCTGAAACAGTCTATTCCCAGACTGTTTCACTCCCACCCCCGCATAGTTCCAACTGTCTGGGAGACAGTTGGAAGTTGGGAATAGAGCGAACAAAGTTCGCATCAGTGAAGTTAAATTTGGAGTATAGAATACGAACAAATTTATCAATCAACCACTGCGCTGAGATGTTGACACCTGCTCTTAGAAATGGTGATATACTTTATAAGGCTATCCCTTGCACTAGCTCGAAAATGGATTAATGTCGAATCCATTTTCTCACGTCGGACAATTATTTAATTCTATTCGGAGAGATAGAAAATAGAAAGGAGAAGATACAGGTTCGAGTTTCTTATTCGAACACGCCCTAAGGACTGTGCGAAAAAGATAAACGTCGTCTTGATGCTTGAAGCATCAGCGTCGTGTTTCCTATTTTCGCTTTGTCCTCTTAACGGGCTTTGTATCATACATTATGCCAAAACGTACGGATATTAAAAAAATTATGGTGATTGGTTCTGGTCCGATTATTATCGGTCAGGCTGCGGAGTTTGATTATGCTGGGACTCAGGCTTGTTTGGCTTTGAAGGAAGAAGGCTATAGTGTTGTCTTGGTCAATTCAAACCCTGCGACCATTATGACAGACAAGGAAATTGCGGACAAGGTTTATATTGAGCCGATTACGCTTGAATTTGTCACACGGATTTTACGGAAGGAGCGTCCAGATGCTCTCTTGCCAACCCTGGGTGGTCAGACTGGTCTCAACATGGCCATGGAATTGTCTAAGGCTGGTATTTTAGATGAGCTTGGAGTTGAGTTGTTGGGAACTAAACTGTCCGCAATAGATCAGGCAGAGGACCGCGACCTCTTCAAACAACTCATGGAAGACCTCAATCAGCCTATTCCTGAGTCAACGATTGTGACAACAGTTGATGAGGCTTTGGAATTTGCTACTGAAATTGGCTATCCTGTCATTGTTCGTCCAGCCTTCACATTGGGTGGTACTGGCGGTGGTATGTGTGCCAATGAAGAAGAACTACGTGAAATAGCAGAAAATGGTCTAAAATTGTCACCAGTGACCCAGTGTTTGATTGAACGTTCCATTGCTGGTTTCAAGGAAATCGAATACGAAGTGATGCGCGATGCGGCTGACAATGCCTTGGTTGTATGTAACATGGAAAACTTTGATCCTGTGGGAATTCATACAGGAGATTCTATCGTATTTGCCCCAACGCAGACGCTTTCGGATATTGAAAACCAGATGCTACGTGATGCCAGCCTCAGCATTATTCGTGCCCTCAAAATCGAAGGGGGCTGTAATGTGCAGTTGGCGCTGGATCCACATAGTTTCAAATATTATGTCATTGAAGTAAACCCACGTGTATCGCGTTCGTCTGCCTTGGCATCCAAAGCGACAGGTTATCCTATTGCCAAATTGGCTGCGAAAATCGCGGTTGGCTTGACTTTGGATGAAATGGTGAACCCTGTTACAGGAACAACCTATGCCATGTTTGAGCCTGCTCTTGACTACGTTGTGGCAAAAATTCCACGTTTCCCATTTGACAAGTTTGAAAAAGGGGAGCGCCGCCTTGGAACGCAGATGAAGGCAACTGGAGAGGTCATGGCCATTGGGCGTAATATCGAAGAAAGTCTGCTCAAAGCCTGCCGTTCTTTGGAAATCGGGGTCTACCACAATGAAATGCCTGAGCTCAGCCAAGTGACAGATGACCAATTGGTTGAAAAGATTGTCAAGGCACAGGATGATCGTTTATTCTATCTTTCAGAAGCCCTTCGACGTGGCTATACAGTAGAAGAACTAGCTCAGTTGACGAAGATTGATCTTTTCTTCCTTGATAAGCTGCTTCATATCTTAGAAATCGAGCAGGAATTGGCTACGAATTTTGATAATATTGATTTATTGAAAAAAGCCAAAAAATACGGCTTTGCAGACCGTAAGATTGCGGAACTCTGGGGCAGAACAGAATCCTACATTCGTCAACTGCGGACAGAGCACAAAATTGTCCCTGTTTACAAGATGGTAGACACCTGTGCGGCTGAGTTCGAAAGTTCAACACCATATTTCTACTCAACTTATGAGTGGGAAAATGAGTCTATCCGTTCGGAGAAAGAATCTGTTTTAGTTCTGGGTTCTGGCCCAATTCGTATCGGACAGGGTGTGGAGTTTGACTATGCGACGGTACATTCGGTCAAGGCCATTCAGGCGGCTGGCTACGAAGCCATCATTATGAACTCAAACCCTGAAACAGTGTCAACTGACTTTTCGGTTTCGGACAAGCTTTACTTCGAGCCGTTAACCTTGGAAGATGTCTTGAATGTGATTGACCTTGAGAAACCAAAAGGGGTTATCGTTCAGTTCGGTGGCCAGACGGCTATCAATTTGGCAGAGCCATTGGCCAAAGCAGGGATTCCAATCCTTGGAACACAAGTGGAAGATTTGGATCGAGCAGAAGACAGGGATTTGTTTGAAAAAGCCCTGAAAGACCTAGGGATTCCACAGCCACCAGGTCAAACCGCAACCAACGAAGAGGAAGCTCTTGAAGCGGCCCGCAAAATTGGGTTCCCGGTGCTTGTTCGTCCCTCTTATGTCTTGGGCGGTCGTGCAATGGAGATTGTTGAAAATGAAGCGGATTTGCGTTCTTATATGAGAACTGCTGTTAAGGCTTCGCCAGAGCACCCAGTTTTGGTGGATTCTTATATCGTCGGTCGTGAGTGTGAAGTGGATGCTATTTCAGATGGTAAGGATGTCTTGATTCCAGGTATTATGGAGCATATCGAGCGCGCTGGGATTCACTCAGGGGACTCTATGGCCGTTTATCCGCCACAAAACTTGCCTAAAGAGGTGCAGGCGACCATTGCAGATTACACCAAACGCTTGGCAATCGGTCTCAACTGTATCGGTATGATGAATATCCAGTTTGTTATCAAAGATGAAACGGTTTATGTGATTGAGGTCAATCCTCGTGCCAGTCGTACGGTGCCATTCTTGTCCAAAGTCACAGACATTCCAATGGCTCAGGTTGCAACCAAATTGATTTTGGGGCAAAGCCTTGCGGAACTGGGTTACCAAGACGGTCTTTATCCTGAGAGCAACCAAGTGCACGTCAAGGCACCGGTCTTCTCGTTCACGAAATTAGCTAAAGTTGACAGTTTGTTAGGTCCAGAGATGAAATCTACTGGTGAAATTATGGGTTCAGACGTGACACTGGAAAAAGCACTTTATAAGGCTTTTGAGGCAAGTTATCAGCACCTGGCTGAGTTTGGCAACGTTGTCTTTACCATTGCGGATGAAGACAAGGAAGAAGCACTTGGTCTTGCTCAACGTTTCTATGAACTTGGTTATGGCCTACTGGCTACGGCAGGAACAGCCGCCTTTCTAACAGAAAATGGACTTGCTGTAACAACCGTTGGCAAATTAGGCGACGCAGCTTGTCAAGATATTCCAAGTCTTGTTCGAGCAGGTAAGATTCAGGCTATTATCAATACGGTTGGTAAAAAACGGGTGGCAGATGGTGACGGTCAAGTCATTCGAAGCTCTGCTATTGAAGGAGGAATTCCGCTCTTTACGGCCCTCGATACAGCAGAAGCTATGGTCAAAGTGCTGGAGAGCCGTAGCTTCACGACACAGGCTATATAGAAAATACTATCAGGATGAGCTTTGAGTTGGTCCTGATTTTTTGATATACTGAAGAGTATGAAAATGATTGTAACAACTAGTCTTGGGATGGATGAGGGGCTGGTCTATAGGGCTAGACGGATTGCCAGTGAATTGGGAATTGAATACAAGGAAAGAAAGAAGCAGTCGGTTGGAAAAATGTTAGGTACCTACGAGGCTGTCTTGGTTCTTTATAAGGATAAATTGATACTAGATCAGAGGGGTGGGCAGGTTTTATTTTTCCACCCAGATACTGCCATGTTGCGGATTAAGTCTGGAAGAGATCCGCTTTTAGAATTACTTGGAAAAGAAAAACAATCAATAATAGACTGCACCATGGGCTTGGGATCTGATAGCATTGTGTTAGCAAGTGCTGGTCATCGGGTGACAGCCTTGGAAAGTTCCAAGCTAGTGCACTTTATTGTGAGTCGAGGTTTACAGGATTTTGATAGTGGGCTGCAAGAGGTCAATCGAGCCATGAAATCTATCCAGACAATTTGGACAGATAGTTTGACTTATTTGAAAGGGCAAATAGATAAGTCTGTTGATGTCATTTACTTTGATCCCATGTTTTCAGAAGAAATCAAGGAATCACAAAATCTTTCTGGCTTGTCTACTTTGGCTGACAGAAGTCGTTTAACGGAGGAAATTGTATCTGAGGCTAAACGAGTAGCTAGGAAGAAATTGATAATAAAGGCTCATTTTCGAGATCAGGTCTTTGAAGAATTTGGCTTTAAACGTCATGTCAGACCCAATCAAAAATTTCACTACGGAGAAATTATTTTGGAGGAGGAAGTATGAAAATCATCGTAACAGGCTTTGATCCCTTTGGTGGCGAGTCTATTAACCCAGCCTTAGAAACAATCAAATCTCTACCTAAGACCATTGCTGGTGCAGAGATTATTCTTGTAGAGATTCCGACTGTTTTTGACAAGGCTGCGGATGTTTTAGAGGAGAAAATGGCAGAACATTTACCTGATGCGGTACTATGTATTGGGCAAGCTGGTGGGCGAGTTGATTTAACACCTGAGCGTATAGCCATTAACCAAGATGATGCACGCATTCCAGACAATGAAGGGCAACAGCCGATTGATAGAACGATTCGAGAAGATGGTCAGCCTGCTTATTTCTCCACCTTACCTATAAAGGCTATGGTCGAAGCCATTCATAGGATTGGGCTTCCAGCTTCTGTTTCTAATACTGCTGGGACCTTTGTCTGCAATCATCTCATGTATCAAGCTCTTTACTTGGCGGAGAAACAATTTCCAAAGACTAAGGCAGGCTTTCTCCATATTCCCTTCTTACCAGAGCAGGTTGTAGACAAGCCAGGACTAGCTTCCATGTCTTTGAACGATATTGTAAGAGGAGTTGAAGTAGCTATAGGAGCGATTGTTGAATATAGGGATAAAGAGGATATTAAAAAGGGTGGTGGTAGTACACACTGATGAAAAATATTATGGAAGCAAGAAAACGTGTAGAGGAAATGGAAAAAATATTTAACAGACAGCTAGAGCTGAACCAGTCCCTTTCCGATAGTATGGCACAACTTAACCAGGAACAATCGACTTATTTACAGTTATTAGATTATTACCAGAGCCAGACCTATATGGAAGATCTTGAATTATCTAATAAGGGTTATTTCAATGGTATTCCTTGCGGAGTATTGAGTGAAGATGGAGTCTATAATTTACTGTTTGACCGTACAAATCTAGCAAGTCAACTGAGAGAACTAGCAGATATGCTCGAACAATAAAATTTTTTAAAACCTGTCAAGTTTTTTTCTTGACACCCTGCTAAAGTGTGGTATAATAGATCATGTGCTAAATAGCTCTGCTATTTCACCGAATAAAAATACAAAGAAAAGAGAACATTTAAAAATGGCAGTAAAAATCCGTTTGACTCGTATGGGTTCTAAAAAGAAACCTTTCTACCGTATCAACGTTGCAGATTCACGTGCACCACGTGATGGTCGTTTTATCGAAACTGTTGGTACTTACAACCCACTTTTGGCTGAAAACTCAGTAACTCTTAAAGAAGAGCGTGTACTTGAGTGGTTGGCAAAAGGTGCACAACCATCTGATACAGTTCGTAGCCTTCTTTCAAACGCTGGCGTATTGAAGAAATTCCACGAACAAAAATTCTCTAAGTAAGAACAGTAAGCGAGAACACTTATGGACATGATTGAAAATCTCATTATTGCGATTGTGAAACCTTTGATTTCACAGCCTGATAGCTTGACAATTAAAATTGTTGATACACCTGAATTTTTAGAATATCATTTGGATTTGGATAAATCTGATATTGGACGTATCATTGGGAAAAAAGGACGCACAATTTCTGCAATCAGAACGATTGTCTATTCTGTTCCAACAAGTGATAAAAAAGTTCGTTTAGTGATCGACGAGAAAGAATAGAAAGTCACCGTTTGGTGGCTTTTAACGTTGATAAAGGGGCCTAGCCCCTTTTTAACATATAGAAAGGAAGAAATGATGAATCTGATTTGGACCTATTTGAAAAAATATCCTAAGTGGATTGCCTTAGACTTGTTGGGGGCCTTCTTGTTTGTAGTGGTAAACTTAGGCTTGCCGACTTTTTTGGCTAGGATGATTGACCAAGGAATTACAAAGAACGATGTTAGTCAGCTCTATTTCTGGGCGGGGATGATGGGATTGATTGTCCTGCTCGGGATTGTTGGTCGAGTGACACTTGCCTATGTAGCTGGAAAATTGACTACAAATATCGTCAAAGATATTCGAAATGATCTGTATGAGAAAATTCAGGACTATTCTCATCATGAATATGAGCAGATTGGTGTTTCTTCTCTAGTTGCTCGTATGACAAATGATGCTTTTGTTCTCATGCAATTCTCTGAAATGGTGTTGAAACTAGGTATTATTACACCCTTGATGATGATTGCTTCTGTCATCATGACCTTGGTAACCAGTCCGAGCTTAGCCTGGACAGTAGCAGTAGCCATGCCGTTTCTAGTTTTTGTTATTTTCTACGTGGCAACCAAAACTCGTCCTCTTTCTGAAAAGCAACAGAAACGTTTGGACACGATCAACCAATATGTTCGTGAAAATCTCATGGGCTTACGTGTCATTCGTGCCTTTACTCGTGAGGAGTTTCAAGAGGAGCGCTTTGAGTCGGTCAATGAGGAATATACCGATATTTCCAAAAAGCTCTTTAATCTGACTGGATTGACAGAGCCTCTCTTTGTCCAGATTATTATTGCTATGATTGTGGCCATTGTCTGGTTCGCATTGGCTCCTTTGCAAACAGGCAGTCTGCAAATCGGTGATTTGGTAGCCTTTATCGAATATAGTTTCCACGCGCTTTTCTCATTCTTGCTCTTTGCTAACTTGTTTAACATGTATCCACGTATGTCGGTATCGAGCCAACGGATTCATGAAGTCTTGGACATGCCTATCTCTATTTCTAAGAATGAAGACGGCATAACTGAAACAGATACTCGTGGTTATTTGGAATTTGAAAATGTAACTTTTGCCTATCCTGGTGAAACGGAATCGCCTGTGCTGCACAATATTTCCTTCAAAGCTAAGCCTGGTGAAACCATTGCCTTTATTGGTTCGACTGGTTCTGGTAAGTCTTCCTTGGTCAACTTGATTCCACGTTTCTATGATGTGACACTTGGTCGTATCTTGGTGGACGGTGTGGATGTCAGACGCTACAATCTAAAGGCACTCCGCAGTAAGATTGGCTTTATTCCGCAGAAAGCTCTGCTATTTACCGGAACTATCGCGGAAAACTTAAAGTACGGTAAGATGGATGCTAGTCTTGCAGAACTTCATGATGCGACGGATGTGGCTCAGGCTAAGGAGTTTATCGAGAGTAAGGAAGAAAAATTCGACACCCATCTAGCTGAGGGCGGAAGCAACCTGTCAGGCGGGCAAAAGCAACGTTTGTCCATTGCACGCGCTATTGTGAAGCAGCCGGATATTTACATTTTTGATGATTCTTTCTCAGCCTTGGATTATAAGACGGATGCAATTTTGCGGAGTCGTTTGAAGGAAGTGACGGAAAATGCGACGGTGCTAATTGTGGCTCAACGTGTCGGAACCATTATGGATGCCGACCAGATCATCGTGCTGAACGAAGGTGAAATCGTTGGCCGCGGCACCCACAATGAATTGATGGAAAGCAATGAGATTTATCGAGAAATTGCCAATTCTCAGCTTAACCGTCAATCGCTAACAGAAGAATAGGAGGAATTATGAAGAATAGATCAGTATTTACCCGTGTTTGGGACTATTTGCGTCGTTACAAATCTTCTGTATTTTTAGCCGTTTTTCTAAAGACCATCAGTGCAGTTATGAATGCCTTAGAACCCTTTGTACTGGGGCTTATCATTACAGAGTTGACCAAGAATTTGTTGGATATTGCTAATGGAGTAGAAGGAGCGCAGATTAACTATTCCTACATTGCCATCATGCTTGCCATCTATGCCTTTCGCGCCCTTCTATATGAAATCGGTGCCTACGGTTCTAACTATTTTATGACCAAGGCAGTGCAGGGAGCAACTAAGGAACTACGTCAGGACTTGAGCCACAAAATTAACAAGATTCCAGTATCTTATTTTGACAAGCACCAGTATGGTGATTTACTCGGACGTTTTACAAGCGATGTGGAGACTGTTTCAAACGCCCTGCAACAAAGTTTTCTCCAGCTAGTCAATGCCGTTCTGACCCTCTCTCTAGCCATTTTCATGTGTTTCTGGTTGGATGTATCCCTAGCACTTGTAGTCGTAACCTTGGTTCCAGTGACCTATTTTGGTTCTAAGTTTGTCATGGGAAAATCCCAGCCATATTTCAAGCAGCAGGCTGATGCCCTAGGTCGTTTGAACGGCTTTGTCCAAGAAAATCTGACTGGTTTTAACGTTCTCAAACTTTACGGCCGTGAAGAAATTTCTACAGAAGAGTTTCGCCAGATTACCGCAGATTTGCAGAAAGTTGGTTTTAAGGCTAGTTTCATGTCTGGCTTGCTCATGCCTCTAGTTCACGGCTTCTCAAACATCGCCTATGTCGTCGTTGCCCTGCTTTCTGGTTTGAAAGTTCTTGCAGGTACATTGACGGTGGGTAATATGCAGGCCTTCGTCCAATACGTCTGGCAGATTTCTCAGCCAGTCCAAACCTTGACCCAATTGGCACCACAGTTGCAGTCTGCCAAATCCTCCCTTGAACGCATCTTTTCAGTCCTAGACGAGCTTGATGAAGAAGACGCCAATGCGCTAGAGTTGACAGAAAGTCTGACCGGACAAGTTAGCTTTGCACAGGTCGAATTTGGCTATTCAGAAGACAAGCCGCTCATCCGTAACTTTAATCTGGATGTTCAACCCGGTGAGATGGTGGCCATCGTTGGTCCAACAGGGGCAGGTAAGACTACTCTTATCAACTTGCTCATGCGTTTCTATGATGTCACATCCGGTTCTATCAAAGTGGATGGTCAGGACATTCGAAATATTTCCCGTCAATCCTACCGTAGTCAATTTGGTATGGTATTGCAGGATGCTTGGCTCTATGAAGGGACCATCAAGGAAAACCTGCGTTTTGGACGCCTGGATGCGACGGATGAGGAAATTGTGGAGGCTGCTAAAGCTGCCAACGTTGACCATTTTATCCGTACCCTGCCTGGTGGTTATAATATGGAAATGAACCAGGAATCCAGCAATATTTCTCAAGGTCAGAAACAGCTTTTGACCATTGCGCGTGCCTTGTTGGCGGATCCTGCTATTCTGATTCTTGACGAAGCGACTTCTTCAGTTGATACTCGTTTGGAACTCTTGATTCAAAAAGCCATGAAACGCTTGATGAAAGGGCGGACAAGTTTCGTCATCGCTCATCGCTTATCTACCATTCAGGAAGCTGATAAGATTTTGGTCTTGAAAGATGGACAGATTATCGAACAAGGTAACCATGAAAGTCTTTTGGCAGACAAAGGTTTCTATTATAATCTTTATCAAAGTCAGTTTAGTGAATCCAAATAAAAAAACGAACTCCCTTGTCAGTGACAGGGAGTTTTCTCATATACATGTTTGTAAAAATTAATAGGAAATTTCGGATAATAGCCCCTCAGCGGTAGTGGTTGGGAGGATGCGGACACGATTGAGAGTCAGTAATCCGTCACTAGCAGAAGCCAAGCCGTTGTTAGTAGTCACACCAAGTTTGTAGCCAGCTTGTTCAGTTAAGGCTACTGTATCTGCTGAGTATCGTCCACCAGGGTAGGCGATAGCGATGGTTTCCTGATTTAATTGGCTGTCAAGATAGGCTTTAGAGGAAGTAAGTTCATTTGTTTGATCCTCGATAGAACTATACTCTAAATCAGGGTGGTTGACGGTATGCCCTTGGAAGGAGAGCCCTGCGGTCTGCATTTCCTTGATTTGATCAAGAGTAAGGTGCCCTGCTTGTCCATATTCAGTAAACCCTGTAATGACATTGTTGGTTGCCTTCATTTGATATTGCTTAAGCAATGGGTAGGCATAACTATAAAAATCCCAGAGGCTATCGTCAAAGGTTAGCCAGACAACCTTTTTGCCAGCAGGAAGGACATTTTCTGTCAATACCTTATAAGCCTCTTCAGGTGATAAAGTATAGTAACCTGCATCTTGCAATGCTTTTAGATGACTTTCGAAAGTCGTTGGATCTACGATAAGATTCGCATTAGCTTCTTCCTCAGGAGCCATTACGTGAATGGCATGATACATGAGGATTGGAAGTTTGATAGGTTCAGTTTGCTGTTCCCAAATGATTTCTGTTTGTACTTCACTACTTTCTGAAGTCATAACACTCGAACTGGTTGTTGTCTCTACCGTTGAAGCTTTGGAATCACTTTGTTGCTTAGATGGCTGTTTTAGAAAGATTAGAAAAATAGATAGTAGAGTCACTACTAATAATGCGCTACCAAGTAGCAGTGGCACAAGTTGTTTCTTTTGTGTGCGGCTTCGACGAGCTCTTCTTGAATGTTTCATTATCTTATCTCCATAATCATATATTAAAACAATTATAACAAATTTTTTGCCAAATAGTCAGAATATTTGTTATAATGGGAGAAATACATTTTAAAGGAGAGCACATGGTAGTTAAGATAGGATTATTAGGATTTGGAACCGTTGCGAGTGGTGTGCCATTTTTATTAGAAGAAAACCAGGAAAAAATAGAGAAAGCCGCGCATGATAGTATTGAAGTTGCTAAGGTTTTGGTCAAGGATGAAGCAGAAAAAGACCGTCTCTTGGCTGCAGGTCATGACTATCATTTTGTAACAAATATTGAAGACATTTTGGCTGATGAGGAAATTGCCATCGTCGTTGAGCTGATGGGACGTATTGAGCCAGCAAAAACATTTATTACACGTGCCTTGGAAGCAGGCAAGCATATTGTAACAGCCAATAAGGATTTACTTGCTGTTCATGGTGGCGAATTGCGTGCCTTGGCTGAAGAGAAAGGTCTTGCTCTTTATTATGAAGCTGCAGTTGCAGGTGGTATTCCAATCTTGCGTACCTTGGTTAACTCATTGGCTGCTGACAAGGTGACTCGTATCCTCGGTGTATTGAATGGTACTTCAAACTTCATGTTGACTAAGATGGTTGATGAAGGCTGGACTTACGAAAAAGCTCTTCAAACAGCACAGGAACTTGGTTATGCAGAATCTGACCCAACAAATGACGTTGAGGGAATTGATGCAGCTTACAAGGCTGTTATCCTCAGTCAATTTGCTTTCGGGATGACAGTTGATTTTGAACATGTGGCTCACAAGGGTATCTCAAATATCACGCCAGAAGATGTAGCAGTGGCACAAGAGTTGGGCTATGTCATCAAACTTGTGGGTGATATTCAAGAAACTACCTCTGGTATTGCTGCCGAAGTATCTCCAACCTTCCTACCGAAAAATCATCCACTTGCAAGCGTGAATGGTGTGATGAATGCTGTATTTGTCGAATCTATCGGCATCGGCCAGTCTATGTACTATGGACCGGGCGCTGGGCAAAAACCGACTGCAACAAGTGTTATGGCTGACATTATTCGTATCGTTCGTCGCTTGAAAGACAATACTATCGGCAAAGCCTTCAATGAATACAGTCGCCCACTTCAATTGGCAGCCCCAAGCGATGTGAAAAGCGAATATTATTTCTCAATTGATGCGCCTGATAAAAATGGAAAAATGCTTCGTTTAGCAGAAATCTTCAATTCTGAAGAAATTTCCTTCAAGCAAATTCTGCAACAAGCTGCAGATGGAGAAACAGCCCGCCTAGTGATTGTGACCCATGAAATGAGTAAGACTCAGTTGGAAAATGTAACAGACAAATTGAGTAAAGAAACAGACTTTACTGTCTTAAATACCTTTAAAGTACTGGGAGAATAAGCAATGAAAATTATTATTCCAGCAACTTCAGCTAATATCGGTCCAGGATTTGATTCAGTAGGTGTTGCCCTTTCGAAATATCTAACGATTGAAGTATTTGAAGAGACTGATGAATGGGTGATTGAGCACAATCTTGAACATGTTCCATCAGACAAGAACAATCTTTTGATCAAGACAGCTTTAAAGATTGAAAAAGGATTGCGGCCGCATCGTATCAGAATGATTAGTGATATTCCCTTGGCACGTGGTTTGGGTTCATCCAGTTCCGTTATCGTAGCTGGTATCGAATTGGCTAATCAATTAGCAGGTTTGAATATGACAGCGGATGAAAAATTGCTCAAAGCTACAGAAATTGAAGGACATCCTGATAATGTAGCCCCAGCGATTTTTGGTAATTTAGTCATCTCTAGCTATGTTAATAAGAGAGTACAGGCAGTTGTAACAGAATTCCCAGAAGCAAGTTTTGTTGCCTTTATTCCAAACTACCCACTGCGTACGGTTGAAAGCCGAGGTGTACTGCCTTCTCAGATGGGGTACAAGAAAGCAGTGGCTGCTAGTGCCATTGCCAATGTGGCTATTGCAAGTTTGATGGCAGGTGATTTGGAAAAGGCAGGAAAAGCCATTCAGTCAGATATGTTCCATGAACCATTCCGTCAGCTACTTGTTAAGGAGTTTTGTCCAATCAAGCAAACTGCACAGGAGTTGGGAGCCTATGCAACCTACTTGTCAGGTGCCGGTCCAACAGTGATGGTATTAGCGCCCAAAGATAGGGAGGACGCTATTGTTCTAGCATTAGAGGAACTAAATCTAGACGGAACTGTCCACCGCCTTCAAGTAGATACCAAAGGGATTGCTATTGCATAGATAGTGAGAATCTATCATTTGCAAAAGTAAAAATGTTTATTTTGTTGGAGTTCGCCATCGCTACTATACGCGGTAGAAAGGGAACTCCTTTTTTGTGCATTCCATTCTCCAATTCAAAATATTGGGGCAAATTAATTTGGCTTGTGAAAGTATTTTTGTTGAATTTTATTCGTTTTCTCCTGTAATTTTTGGTATAATAAATCCTGTATATCTTAAATTGAAATGAGAAGGTTATGAAAGATAAAATTAGGCTTGAATTAGAAGGCATCGATATTCGATTCGATGAGCCTTTAAAAGAATATACCTATACAAAAGTAGGAGGAGCTGTTGATTATCTAGCTTTTCCGCGGAATCGTTACGAGATTGTTCGTATAGTAGAATTTGCTAAACGCGAAGGTATTCCATGGCAAGTATTAGGAAATTCAAGTAATATCATTGTCCGAGATGGCGGTATTCGTGGTTTTGTTATCCGTATGGATAAACTTAACTCCGTTACTGTATCAGGATACACCATTGAAGCAGAAGCAGGTGCCAATCTGATTGAAACAACAAAAGTCGCACTTTTCCATTCTTTATCAGGATTTGAATTTGCTTGTGGTATTCCGGGAAGCATTGGTGGTGCTGTCTATATGAATGCAGGTGCTTACGGAGGTGAAGTGGCACACATTCTAGTTTCAGCGCAGATTTTGACTCCAGCAGGTTATGTCGAAACATTGGACAATCGTGAGTTACGATTTGGCTACCGTTCTTCTATTTTGCAGGAAAACGGTGCGATTGTTTTGTCTGCAAAATTTGCCCTCAAGCCAGGAAATCATACGGTTATTCAACAAGAAATGGCTCGTTTGACACATTTACGCGAGCTCAAGCAACCTTTGGAATATCCATCTTGTGGTTCAGTCTTCAAACGTCCACTTGGTCACTTCGCAGGACAGTTGATTATGGATGCGGGGTTAAAAGGTTATCGAATTGGTGGTGTTGAAGTATCTGAAAAACACGCAGGTTTTATGGTCAATGTCGACAATGGTACAGCAAAGGATTATGAAAATCTGATTGCACATGTGATTGATGTTGTTGAAAAATCTTCAGGCATTACGCTGGAGAGAGAAGTGCGTATTATCGGCGACCCATCTGATACATAGTCTTTCAGTTTATCTTTTATTACGTCGTTAACTCGCTTTACCGTACTTCAGTACTGTCTGCAGCTCGTTGCCTAGTACTAAAAGCAAACTGAAAGACTAAACTCTAGCCATTAGGCTCTTACAAAAAAGAAGGAATTTATGAGAATTGAAAAAGCCAATTATTGAATTTAAACACGTTTCAAAAGTTTTTGAAGACAGTGGAACAACTGTATTAAAGGATATTAGTTTTGAATTGGAAGAAGGGAAATTTTATACCCTTTTAGGAGCTTCTGGTTCAGGTAAATCAACGATTTTGAATATTATTGCTGGTTTATTGGATGCGAGTTCAGGTGATATTTATCTGGACGGTCAACGGATTAATGATGTTCCGACCAATAAACGGGATGTCCATACTGTTTTCCAGTCCTATGCCCTTTTCCCACATATGACTGTCTTTGAAAATGTGGCTTTTCCTCTTAAATTACGCAAGGTTGACAAGGCTGAAATCGAACGCCGTGTGACAGAAGCCTTACAAATGGTCCGACTTTCTGGTTATGAAAATCGTTCCATTCAGAAATTGTCTGGTGGTCAACGCCAGCGGGTTGCTATTGCACGTGCGATTATCAACCAGCCTCGCGTTGTCTTGCTAGATGAACCACTTTCTGCCCTGGACTTGAAACTCCGTACAGAAATGCAGTACGAACTGCGTGAATTGCAACAACGTCTAGGAATTACCTTTGTCTTCGTTACCCATGACCAAGAAGAAGCTCTGGCCATGAGTGACTGGATTTTTGTCATGAATGAAGGTGAAATTGTTCAGTCTGGGACGCCAGTGGACATTTACGACGAGCCAATCAACCATTTTGTTGCGACCTTCATCGGTGAATCCAATATCCTTCCAGGTCGCATGATAGAAGACTATCTGGTTGAGTTTAACGGCAAACGCTTTGAAGCTGTCGATGGTGGTATGCGACCAAACGAAGAAGTTGAAGTCGTCATCCGTCCAGAAGACTTGCAGATTACACTTCCAGAAGAAGGGAAATTGCAGGTAAAAGTGGATACTCAGCTCTTCCGTGGGGTGCACTATGAAATCATTGCCTATGACGACCTCGGTAATGAGTGGATGATTCACTCAACTCGCAAGGCCATTGTGGGAGAGGTCATCGGTCTAGACTTTGAGCCAGAAGATATTCATATCATGCGTCTCAATGAAACAGAGGAAGAATTCGATGCCCGTATCGAAGAATATGTGGAAGTGGAAGAAGTAGAAGATGGCTTGATTAACGCCATTGAGGAGGAACGCAATGAAGAAAACCTCTAGGCTTTTTGCAATTCCCTATGCCCTATGGGTCTTTCTCTTTGTACTTGCTCCAGTTGCCTTGATTATCTTCAAATCTTTCTTTGATATTCATGGCAATTTCACTTTGGCCAATTACCAGACCTATTTTAACTCGCCAAATATGACCTATCTGCGAATGAGTTTTAACTCCATTTTTTACGCAGGTATTATTACTCTGGTCACGCTTTTGGTTTCCTACCCAACAGCCTATTTCTTGACCAAGCTCAAGCATAGACAACTCTGGCTCATGTTGATTATCTTGCCAACCTGGGTCAATCTTTTGCTGAAAGCCTATGCCTTTATCGGTATTTTTGGACAACACGGCTCTATCAACCAGTTCCTAGAATTTATTGGTCTAGGAGCTCAGCAAATTCTTTTCACAGATTTCTCCTTTATTGCTGTTGCAGCCTATATCGAGATTCCGTTTATGATTTTGCCGATCTTTAACGCCTTGGATGATTTGGATAAAAACCTAATCAATGCCAGTCGTGATTTGGGGGCAACTCCTTGGCAGACCTTCACAAAAGTTATTTTTCCTCTTTCTATGAATGGTGTCCGTTCTGGTGTACAGGCGGTTTTCATTCCAAGTCTGAGCCTCTTCATGTTGACCCGTTTGATTGGCGGTAACCGAGTGATCACGCTTGGTACAGCTATCGAACAACACTTTCTCACAACACAAAACCAGGGAATGGGTTCAACCGTCGGTGTGGTCTTGATTTTGGCCATGCTCTTGATTATGTGGATGACGAAAGAGAGGAAGAAATAATGAAAAAATTTGCAAATATTTACTTAACGGTTGCCTTTCTTCTTCTTTATTTGCCGATTTTCTATCTGATTTTCTACGCTTTCAATGAGGGTGGAGATATGAACGGCTTTACAGGCTTTACCTTGGAGCATTTTTCGTCCATGTTGGGTGACAGCCGTCTGATGCTGATTTTGGCGCAAACATTTTTCTTGGCTTTCTTGAGTTCTTTGATTGCGACCATCATCGGAACTTTTGGAGCTATCTATATCTATCAGGCAAAACCTCGTTTTCAAAATGCGCTCTTGTCTGTCAATAATATCTTGATGGTCGCTCCAGACGTCATGATTGGGGCAAGTTTCCTAATTCTCTTTACCATGATTGGTTTCCAGCTAGGCTTTGTCTCAGTATTGCTCAGTCATATTGCTTTTTCTATTCCAATCGTAGTATTGATGGTTTTGCCACGCTTGAAGGAAATGAATGCCGATATGATTTCAGCAGCTTATGACTTGGGTGCAACTCAGCCACAAATGCTGAAAGAAATCATGTTGCCATACCTAACACCAGCCATCATTGCAGGCTACTTTATGGCCTTTACCTATTCCTTGGATGACTTTGCCGTGACATTCTTTGTTACGGGAAATGGTTACTCAAACCTATCTGTAGAGATTTACTCACGGGCTCGTCAAGGAATTTCTTTGGAAATCAATGCCCTATCAACCCTTGTCTTCCTTTTCTCTATCTTATTGGTAGTGGGTTATTATTTCATCTCACGTGAAAAGGAGGCCAACTAATGAAACGATTGTATTCATTTTTTGTAGGTATTGTAGCTATTATTCTTGTTTTATGGGGAATTAGTTCAAAATTAGAAGCTGATTCAACCCAAGGGACAACTGATAAACTTGTCATCTATAACTGGGGAGATTATATTGACCCAGAATTGCTGGAAGAATTTACGGCTGAAACAGGTATTCAGGTGGATTACCAGACCTTTGATTCCAACGAATCCATGTACACTAAAATCAAGCAGGGAGGAACTACCTATGACCTGGCCGTTCCTTCTGAGTATATGATTTCCAAAATGACGGAAGAAGATATGCTCGTGAAGCTAGATAAATCTAAAATTGAAGGGATAGAAAATATCGATCCACAATTCATGGGCTTGAGTTTTGATAAGAACAATGATTATTCCATCCCTTATTTCTGGGGAACCTTGGGGATTGTTTACAATGAAACTATGGTTGACAATCCTCCTCAAGAATGGGAAGATTTGTGGTCAGAAGAATACCGTGACAATATCATGTTAATCGACGGTGTTCGTGAGGTCATGGGCTTCGGTCTGCAATCTTTGGGTTACAGCTTAAACTCTAAAAATCCTGCAGAGATTGAAAAAGCAGCTGAACATCTTTATAATTTAACTCCAAATGTCAAAGCAATTGTTGCTGATGAGATAAAAGGTTATATGATACAAGATGCGGCAGCAATTGCTGTTTCGTTCTCAGGTGAGGCAAGTGAAATGTTAGATGGAAATGAAAATCTGCGCTATGTTGTACCATCAAAAGGTTCTAACCTTTGGTTTGATAACATGGTCATTCCTAAAACGGCCAAGAATTTGGACGGTGCCTATGCCTTTATGAGTTTCATGCTTCGTCCTGAAAATGCGCTTCGCAATGCAGAATATGTTGGTTATTCAACACCAATTCCTGCAGCCAAGGCTATGCTGGATGAGGAGACTCAGAATGATGAATCTTTCTATCCATCTGAAGAAACGATGAAGAAGATGGAAGTTTATGATAATCTTGGACCAGAGATACTTGGAATGTATAATGACCTCTATCTCCAATTCAAGATGTATCGGAAATAGTCTGATTGGACAGGTAGCAATATAAATAAAAGAATGGGAGTGAGGTTCTTTACTAAGTACTTATTGCTCCTATTTTTTGGTCATACATACTATAGAAAGGAAGGGAAATCCCAATGGAAAATCACCGGAAAGAAGTTAGTTTTATTTCTCAATCAATCCTCTACTCGGTTCTGCGTGGTAGTTTAGTTGGCATTGTCGCTGGTTTAGTGGTCGTTGCATTTCGCTTAGCCATTGAAAAACTATTTTCTGTCTTTACGCACCTCTATTCTCTAGCAATAGACAATGTAATCTATTTACTTCTTATTGGAGGGCTTTATCTGGTCATAGCTTTACTTGTTGGCAAGTTGATCAAAGACGAGCCAAATACAAAAGGTTCTGGTATACCACAGGTGGAGGCAGAACTAAAAGGAATTATGGATTTAAACTGGTGGTCAGTCCTTTGGAGAAAATTTATCGGCGGTGTTTTATCCATTGCATCTGGTCTAATGCTGGGGCGTGAAGGTCCCAGTATTCAATTAGGATCTGTAACGGCTAAAGGTATATCAGTTCTTCTTAAATCCAGTGAAATGGAAAGAAGGAGTTTGATTGCTAGTGGCGCTGCGGCAGGTTTGGCAGCAGCTTTCAACGCACCAATAGCAGGCCTTTTATTTGTTGTGGAGGAAGTCTATCATCAGTTTTCACGTCTGGTATGGGTCTCAGCCCTGGCAGCCAGTATCACTGCGAACTTTATTTCCTTACATTTTTTTGGATTAATGCCTGTTTTGCATATGCCGAAGGACTTACAGTTACTATCTCTTGACCAATATTGGATCTATATCTTACTTGGAGTTTTCCTTGGACTTGCTGGATATGTGTATGAAGTTGTTATCCTCAATATACAAGGTTTCTATACCCTTCTCTCAAAAATCATTCCTCTCCCAGTTCCATACTACAGTGTATTTGCCTTTTTGTTTATTATACCGATTGGTTATTTTTTTCCTAATCTGTTGGGTGGCGGGCATCATTTGATTTTAGAGCTTCCATATTTGGAACAAGGACTGCTGACATTGGTAATCTTAATTTTAATTCGATTTGTATGGAGCATGATTTCCTATGGTTCTGGTCTACCAGGTGGCATCTTTTTACCCATATTAACCTTAGGAAGTCTCCTTGGGCTTTTTGTCGCACGGTTCTTCCTTGATATTGGTTTCATCAGTCAGGAGCAGATGCTATTGTTTATTGTATTGGGAATGGCAGGCTTTTTCGCAGCGATTTCCAAAGCACCTCTAACTGCTATTATTTTAGTAACTGAAATGGTTGGAAGTTTGAACCAATTGATGGTCATCGGGTTGGTAGCTTTGAGTTCCTATGTGATGATGGATCTCTTAGGTGGCGCGCCAGTCTATGAAGCAATGTTGGAAAAAATTCTGCCAGAAGAAGTAGAACAGCAAGAACACATGACCTTAATAGAGGTTGTTGTCAACGAAACATTGGACAGAAGATTTGTTAGCGAGTTACGTTTACCGGATTCATGCTTGATCACCAATCAAATTCATCATGGTAAGTCAAGGATTGTGAAAGGAAATAGCCAACTTTCTATGGGTGATTCCTTGCTCGTTGCAGTTCCAATCTCTCAAATTCATACCGTTCGTAGGATATTTGAGGGAGATTAGCATTTTTTTAGATTGTCTTAACAAAGAGATGAGAAAAGTCCCGATATTATAATGTTTCTGTTGTCTGGTTAACTCTCTCAATTCAGGAATGATTTCATCGGGAACAAAACTCCGAGGAAGCAGACCAATCCGCATTCATTTGGCAATCCAGTAAGCGTCTTTCTTGTCAGTTTTCTGACCTGTAATGGTCTTCATGTGGGCTGGTTGAGCAAGTATTAGCTCGAAGTCATCACATAGTGCATGCCAGACAGGTCGCCAATAGACACCTGTGCTTTCCATACCAACAGCTTCCACATGAAATTGACTGAGAAAATCGTGGTAAGCACGTAGACCTTTAGTCGTTGTATCAAATGTAGCTAAGTAACGCTTTGGACAAGTTGAGGGGAATACAAACGACAATATCGACTTGATCTACACATGATTATCTATGACAATTCCTTCCTTCTTATAAATTAGAGAGCCTATCTACTGAATTTTATACTCTTTGAAAATCAAAATCAGACGTTGTTGACTTGATTTGATGAACTTCAGTTCTATCTGCATCTGCGTCGCCTAGTCTGTTTTTGATTTTCATTGAGTATTAGTCATATTCTTGAGTGTATATTGTGGTTCTTATCAGCAGGCTGGAGCAGTTTTGTCACCATAATCAACATCAATAATGCACCAACCGCAAGGCCCTCACTAGGTATATAATCTTAGTGAGGGCTTTATGCTCATTCTCATTATTCTGTGGGTAAGGACGGAGCTACCATGAATGTCTTGCTCACTCCCTTTTTATAGTCATTTGAATTAACTTTGCTACATCGTCACTTTCGGATTGCCGTACTCTAGTACTGCCTGCCCTCAGTTCCTTGTCTGAAAGCTAATTCATTTGACTATAGTGTGCATTATCTGTATCTATGGTTATAGATATTATTGATAGCTAGTTATAGTTTGAATAAATAACTGAATTTTCAGAATATACTTGCAATACTGATGATTTTGTGTTTTAATTTATTTATTGGTTTTGCCAATAATGAAGGAGAAAAACTGGGAGGAAAAGTTATGAAAAAGAAAGAAACTTTCTCACTTCGGAAGTATAAAATTGGAACGGTGTCTGTTCTTTTGGGTGCAGTTTTTTTGTTTGCAGGTGCACCATCGGTAGCTGCAGATGAATTGACAAGCCTTGTAGAGACTAAGGTGGAAACAACTGTTCCTGACGCAATCGTCAGCGAATCAGCCTCAGAAAGTCCCGTTGTCGAGGAGTTAGTTGACACTTCTGTGGAGGCTACCCAAACTGATGTAACCACTACAGATAATGTAGAGGAAACACATGGCTCAGAAGCTCTTAAAAACACTACAAATACAGAAGTAGAAGCGACTCAACCAGCTGTAGAAACTCCAGCTATTTCAGAGAAAAAAGTAGAAGAAGAGGAGAAGCTTTCCGTAGCAGATGAGACTACTGCTATTACTAATCAGGAAGAAGCGAAACCACAAAACATTGATAGTAATACAATCATTACAGTACCTAAAGTTTGGGATAGTGGTTACAAGGGCGAAGGAACAGTAGTAGCAATCATAGATTCCGGTCTTGACGTTGACCACGATGTATTGCATATTTCAGATCTCTCAACCGCAAAATATAAATCAGAAAAAGAGATAGAAGCAGCTAAAGAAGCAGCAGGAATTACCTACGGTGAATGGTTTAACGATAAGGTTGTATTTGGTTATAACTATGTTGATGTGAATACTGTCTTGAAAGAAGAAGACAAACGCTCACACGGTATGCACGTAACGAGTATTGCCACAGGAAATCCGACACAACCAGTCGCTGGACAATTAATGTATGGTGTAGCTCCTGAAGCGCAAGTCATGTTTATGCGTGTATTCTCAGACCTCAAAGCTACAACAGGCGCAGCATTGTACGTAAAAGCGATTGAAGATGCTGTAAAATTAGGTGCAGATAGCATTAACCTCAGCCTGGGAGGAGCTAACGGCTCTGTTGTTAACATGAATGAAAATGTGACTGCAGCAATCGAGGCTGCTCGTCGTGCAGGAGTTTCTGTTGTTATTGCTGCTGGTAATGATGGAACATTTGGTTCAGGTCATTCTAATCCGTCAGCCGATTATCCAGATTATGGCTTGGTCGGTGCACCTTCAACAGCTCGCGATGCAATTTCTGTCGCTTCTTACAATAACACAACGGTTGGTAGTAAAGTAATTAATATTATTGGCTTAGAAAACAATGCTGACTTGAATTACGGTAAGAGTTCGTTTGATAATCCAGAGAAAAGTCCCGTACCATTTGAAATCGGGAAAGAATATGAATATGTCTATGCGGGAATCGGTCAAGCTTCGGATTTTGATGGTCTAGATTTGACTGGAAAACTTGCACTCATCAAACGTGGAACGATTACTTTCTCAGAAAAAATAGCCAATGCAACAGCTGCAGGTGCAGTAGGGGTGGTCATTTTCAATAGCCGTCCAGGTGAAGCCAACGTAAGCATGCAACTTGATGATACAGCTATTGCAATTCCATCTGTCTTCATTCCATTGGAATTTGGTGAAGCTTTGGCAGCTAACTCATATAAGATTGCGTTCAATAACGAAACGGATATTCGCCCTAACCCAGAAGCAGGTCTTCTTTCAGATTTTTCAAGTTGGGGTCTATCGGCGGATGGCGAGCTAAAACCAGACTTAGCTGCTCCAGGTGGTGCTATTTATGCAGCCATCAATGATAATGACTATGCCAACATGCAGGGAACAAGTATGGCTTCACCACACGTAGCAGGAGCAGCCGTACTAGTAAAACAATATTTACAGGCAACTTACCCTACTAAGTCCCCTCAAGAAATCGAAGCCTTAGTAAAACACTTGCTTATGTCTACTGCTAAAGCACATGTGAACAAAGAAACAACAGCCTACACTTCCCCTCGCCAACAAGGTGCAGGTATCATCGATACTGCGGCAGCTATTTCTACAGGTTTATATTTGACTGGCGAAGACGGTTATGGTAGCATTACCTTGGGAAATGTTGAGGATACATTCAGCTTTACGGTCACACTTCATAACATTACAAACGAAGATAAGACTTTAAACTACTCAACGCAATTAACAACGGATACTGTCCAAAATGGATTAATCACCTTGGCTCCGCGTCTATTAGCAGAGATTCCTGGCGGTAAGGTGACTGTGCAAGCCAATTCAAGTACAACTGTTACAATTAATGTCGATGCAGCAAGCTTTGCAGAAGAATTGACAGGTTTAATGAAAAACGGTTACTATCTTGAAGGTTTTGTTCGATTTACAGATGTAGTCGATGGCGGTGATATTGTCAGCATTCCATACGTTGGTTTCCGTGGGGAATTCCAAAATCTAGCCGTTCTAGAAGAGCCGATTTACAATCTTATTGCCGATGGTAAGGGGGGCTTCTACTTTGAACCTGTTACAGCACAGCCAGATACTGTTGACATCAGCCATCACTACACAGGTCTTGTTACAGGAAGTACAGAGTTAATCTATTCTACAGACAAACGATCTGACTTTGCGATTAAGACTCTAGGTACATTTAAAAATGAAGCAGGATACTTTGTTTTAGAGCTTGATGAGTCTGGTAAGCCTCATTTAGCTATCTCGCCAAATGGGGATGACAACCAAGATTCGCTCGCTTTCAAAGGTGTCTTCTTGAGAAATTATACGGATTTAGTCGCAAGCGTCTATGCTGCAGATGATACCGAACGAACAAATCCACTTTGGGAAAGTCAACCACAGTCAGGCAATAAGAACTTCTATAGTGGTGATCCTAAAAATCCAAAATCAAGCATTATTTACCCTACTGAATGGAATGGGACAGACAGCGAGGGAAATGCTTTAGCAGATGGTAAGTATCAATACGTTTTGACCTACTCATCTGAAGTTCCAGGCGTAGCAGTACAAACTATGATTTTCGACGTTATCATCGATAGAGAATCACCAGTTATCACCACAGCTACCTATGATGAAACAAACTTTACATTTAACCCTCGTCCAGCCATTGAAAAAGGAGAATCCGGTCTATATCGCGAGCAAGTATTCTACCTTGTAGCAGATGCAAGCGGTGTGACAACTATTCCTTCCTTATTAGAAAATGGTGATGTAACCGTTTCTGATAACAAGGTATTTGTGGCACAAAACGACGATGGCTCCTTTACATTGCCTCTTGACCTTGCAGATATTTCAAAATTCTACTACACAGTAGAGGATTATGCTGGTAACATCAGCTATGAAAAAGTAGAGAATCTGATCAGTATCGGCAATGAAAAAGGGTTGGTAACAGTCAATATTCTTGATAAAGATACAAATAGTCCTGTACCAATACTTTTCTCTTACTCAGTCACCGATGAAACAGGCAAGATTGTTGCAGAATTACCACGATATGCCGGCGATACTAGCGTTCTTAAGCTACCATTTGGTACTTACACCTTTGATTTATTCTTATATGATACAGAATGGTCAAGCCTAGCAGGTGAAACAAAAGCAGTCGTGACGATTTCGGAAGAAAATAGCACTGCCGAGGTGAATTTCTATGTGACTTTGAAAGATAAGGCCAACTTGCTGGTAGATATTGATGCATTACTACCTTCTGGTTCAACCATCCAACTGGTAACTGCTGATGGTCAGACTATTCAGCTACCAAATGCTAAATATTCTAAGACCGATTATGGTAAATTTGTACCAGTTGGTACCTACACTATCCTTCCAACCCTCCCAGAAGGCTATGAATTTTTGGAAGAATTAGACGTAGCAGTACTTGCAAACCAGTCAAATGTTAAGAAATTAACCTTGATTAATAAAGTTGCTTTGAAAGAACTGATTGCTGAACTTGCGGGACTTGAAGAAACAGCGCGTTATTACAATGCTAGTCCAGAACTTCAAACTGCCTATGCTAAAGCATTAGAAGATGCCAATGCAGTATATGCCAACAAACACAATCAGGCACAAGTAGATTCAGCAGTTGCCAGTCTTGTGGCAGCGAGAGAACAGCTAAACGGTCAGGCTACCGATAAGGAAAAGCTGATTGCTGAAGTATCAAATTACACACCGACTCAGGCAAACTTTATTTATTACAATGCTGAAAATACCAAACAAATTGCCTATGATACAGCTGTTCGTTCAGCACAACTTGTATTGAACCAAGAGAATGTAACACAGGCAGTTGTCGACCAAGCGTTGGCGGACTTGTTAGCAGCGAAAGCCGGCTTAGATGGTCAAAAGACTGATATTTCAGCCCTTCGTAGCGCAGTATCCGTTTCTTCCGTATTAAAAGCGACAGATGCTAAGTATCTCAATGCATCTGAAAACGTGAAACAAGCTTATGACCAGGCAGTTGAAGCAGCGAAAACGATTCTAGCTGACGAATTTGCAAGCCAAGCAAGTGTCGATCAAGCTCTAGCTATTCTGACAAGTGCTCAGGCAGAACTGGATGGCATTGCTACTTCAACAAATGATGCCAAAGAGCCAGCAAATACTGCCACTGACAAAAAAGATGAAGGCACTATAACGCCTCCACCTATAGACTCAGAAAAAGTTGATGTACAGGCACCTCCTGTAAAAGATACTGGGAATTCAGGGCATGTACCAATAGGTCAGAAGCCAAACCCTCAACCAGCTTTACCTCGTCCAGTCACTTTGCAAGCTAGTCTATCTAGCCCTAATCAAGAAAAACAGGTGACTCAACTACTAAATACTGGAGAAAATGATACGAGATACTATCTTGTTCTTGGTGTCATTATTGGGCTAGGGACTCTGTTGGTAAGCAAACGACGTCATAAAGAAGAAGTCTAAGAAAATATAGTCATACTCTTCGAAAATCAAAATTATCCGTTGTCAACTTGCCTTGATGAGTGAAAAGCTCCAGTGGAGGTTTTCACTCTGTTACCTTGAAATAAGATAGTAACAGAGTTCTATCTTCGGCTTCGTTTCCTAGGCTACTTTTGATTTGCATTGCGTATCATTTTCTACCATTTATCAGGCTTTAATCACGAGTTTGTCATATAAAAGACCGCCTAATCAATGATTAGGCGGTTGTTTGTGTTTGAAATTGAAGCATTGTCTTTTGGATGTTTCTTGAGATATCAGTTGGCTTTACAAGATAATAATCCTGAGCCAGTTGGTCGGCAATATAGGAGTGGAGGTAGGTTGCTACAAGGATTCTTTCATATAGTTGAACATGGGGAAATTGTACAGCAAATCCTGCAATCATACCTGCAAGAGTATCTCCCATACCTCCTGTTGCTTGGTAGGGACCACCAGCTCCTATTGGGGTGACTTGGTTTGGCTGGTTTTTTAGGATTTGAGTAGCAGAACTTTTAGCTACAAGGATTGTATTTTCTTGAAAAGATTGCAAGGCTTCAAGATTTCTTTGGCTTGTTTGGTCAGCAACCGGAATGGCTGATAACCGTTCCCATTCTTTCTGGTGGGGTGTCAGGATGACTTGTTTACACGGGAAGTTCTTTCTGTTTTGCTTTGCGACTAAGGTAAGTGCTGAGCCGTCAAGAACTAAAATCTGCTGGTCAGATAAATGTTCAAAAACAAAGTCCAATAACTGTTCAGCTCTGCTATTTTCCCCCAAACCTGGACCAATCAATACCAAGTCAGCATTTTCTAAGCTATTTATCAGCAAGGCTTGATCGTCAAATGAAAATGCCATGGCTTCAGGCAGATGACTATGTAAGGCTGGTATGTTATCTTTTTCAGTAGCAACAGTTACCAAGCCTGCTCCACTGTTGACGGTTGCTAGTGTGGCCATGATAATCGCTCCACCATAGGGATACAGTCCACCAATCAGCAAGACTCGACCATAGCTTCCCTTATGGCTGTTGCGTGACCTTGCTTGAATAACCTTTCTACAGAGTTCTTGTAAGTCCATACATATTCCCCCCTTTTCTTTTTATTATACCATGAGGAATGAGGTTTATGACAATCCAGATTTTAGATAAATTCAAGTTTTCATGCTATAATGAATTCATGGTATTATCAAAAAAACGAGCAAGAAAAGTTATTGAAGAAATCATCGCTCTATATCCTGATGCTAAGCCTAGCTTGGACTTTCGAAATCACTTTGAGTTGGTATGTGCAGTGCTCTTATCTGCTCAAACTACAGATGCTGCGGTGAATAAGGCAACACCGGGTTTGTTCGCAGCTTTCCCTACGCCCCAAGCCATGGCGGCAGCAGAAGTGAAGGATATTGAGCCTTATATTTCTCGTTTGGGTTTGTACCGAAACAAGGCAAAGTTTTTAAAAGACTGTGCCCAGCAGTTGATGGAACGGCATAATGGCATTGTTCCTCAAACTCGTGAGGAATTAGAAGCCTTGGCAGGAGTGGGAAGAAAAACGGCCAATGTTGTTTTAAGTGTCGGTTTCGGAATTCCCGCCTTCGCAGTTGATACCCACGTGGGACGGATTTGTAAACACCACGATATTGTCAAAAAATCGGCTACACCCCTGGAAACAGAAAAACGAGTCATGGAAGTCTTACCTCCTGAACTCTGGCTCCCTGCTCATCAAGCTATGATTTATTTTGGTCGTGAGGTTTGCCATCCTAAGAACCCTGAATGCGAAAAATTCCCACAATTATATGAATTTGAGTAAAAAATCTTCTGTTTTTGAAGATTTTTTTAGTTTTTATGTAAAATTTTTTGAGTAAATTCTGAACATTTTTTTAAATTTTATAAGAATAGTAACTCAGAAAAGAATTATACGAATGTTATATTTTATAAACAAGCCTAAAAAGTGATATATCCGAATATTGTTTAGATAGGTTTCTTTTTTATTGACAAAACACAAACAATAAGCTATACTATATCTTGTAATAAGGAAAAAATACGAAAAACAAACTGTTTTTCTGTTCCAATGTTAAGAAAAAGAGGTAGAAGCATGTTCAACGAAACTCCAGTTTTTGACTACGAAGATATTCAGCTCATTCCAAATAAATGTATCATCAATAGCCGTTCCGAGGCAGATACAACAGTGACTCTTGGGAAATATAGCTTTAAATTACCAGTTGTTCCAGCTAATATGCAGACTATTATTGATGAAGATGTAGCAGAAATGCTTGCAAAAGAAGGGTATTTCTACATCATGCATCGTTTCGATGAAGCTGGTCGTATTCCATTTATCAAACGCATGCACGAGCAAGGTTTGATTGCTTCTATCTCTGTTGGCGTAAAAGAATATGAATATGAGTTTGTGACTAGCTTGAAAGCTGATGCCCCTGAGTTTATCACCATTGATATTGCTCATGGCCATGCAGAAAGTGTTATCAAGATGATCCAACATATCAAGAAAGAACTGCCTGAGACGTTCGTCATTGCAGGTAATGTCGGTACTCCAGAAGCAGTTCGTGAACTAGAAAATGCTGGTGCGGATGCGACAAAAGTTGGTATTGGTCCAGGTAAAGTATGTATTACAAAGGTTAAGACTGGTTTTGGTACAGGTGGTTGGCAGTTGGCTGCCCTTCGTTGGTGCGCAAAAGCTGCCCGTAAACCAATTATTGCGGACGGCGGTATTCGTACCCACGGAGACATTGCCAAATCCATCCGCTTCGGCGCAAGCATGGTCATGATTGGTTCGCTATTTGCTGGGCACATTGAAAGCCCAGGTAAAACAATTGAAGTTGATGGTGAGAAATTCAAAGAGTACTACGGTTCAGCATCTGAATACCAAAAAGGGGCCTATAAAAACGTAGAAGGTAAGAAAATCTTACTCCCTGCCAAAGGACACTTGAAAGACACTCTGGTTGAAATGGAGCAAGATTTGCAGTCATCTATTTCTTATGCAGGAGGACGTGACATTACCAGCTTGAAGCATGTGGACTATGTTATCGTGAAAAATTCTATCTGGAATGGTGACTCTATCTAGTCAAAGAGGACTTGCAATGCAGGTCCTTTTCTTGTTACAATATTTGTATAAAATTGAAAGAGAATAAGTATGTACCAAACAAGAAATAACAAAGAGAAGCTCTGGCTCTTTATCAAAATATTTTTGCCCATTTTAATTTACCAATTTGCTAATTACTCCGCATCCTTTATCGATACCATGATGACTGGTCAGTATAGTACCATGGATTTGGCAGGTGTTTCCATGGCAACAAGTCTTTGGAATCCGCTTTTTTCATTTCTAACAGGGATTGTATCTGCATTGGTCCCAATCATCGCTCAATATTTAGGAAAAGGTGAAAGAGATAAGATTCGTGAGGAGTTTCATCAGTTTGTCTATCTAGCTATCGGATTAACCATTTTACTCTTGTGCTCGGTCCTATTTATCGCTGTTCCCGCCTTGGCTCAGTTTGGACTTGATGAATCTGTTTTTCAAGTTGGCAGACAGTACCTCTATTTTATTTCCATTGGTATCCTGCCTCTCTTGCTCTTTAGTGTCTGCCGATCCTTTTTCGACGCCCTCGGTTTGACTCAGCTATCCATGTACCTCATGTTGCTCCTTGTCCCATTTAACAGTCTATTTAACTATCTCTTAATTTATGGGAAAATGGGCCTACCGGCCCTGGGCGGAGCTGGAGCTGGATTGGGTACTGCTTTAGCTTACTGGGCGGTATTGCTAGTAATTGTCCTTGTCATGTGCAAAAATAAGACTATTGCATCTTATCAGATTTGGCAGTGGAGTCCGATTGACCTTTCTTTATTGAAGGAAGGCTTGAAAATCGGTCTTCCCATCGGTTTACAAGTCTTTGCAGAAGTAGCAATTTTTGCAGTAGTAGGGCTCTACATGGCAAAATTTTCAGCTCAGATTATAGCAGCCCACCAGTCAGCTATGAACTTTGCGACATTATTATATGCCTTTCCTGCCTCAGTTTCTTCAGCCCTAGCTATTGTCATTGCTTATGAAGTAGGGGCTAAACGACCACAAGATGTGAAAGCCTACAGCCGTCTAGGACGCTTGGTTGCACTTGGTTTTGCAGGCCTAACACTCACTTTCCTATATTTTTTCCGCTCCAAAGTTGCCTACCTTTATGGTAATGGCGCAGAATTTATCCGTCTGACCTCGCATTTTCTAAGCTTTGCCCTCATGTTCCAGTTAGCAGATGCCTTTACAGCACCTATTCAGGGGATTTTACGCGGTTACAAGGATACGACTGTTCCATTTATACTTGGTTTGGTTGCCTATTGGTCCATGACCTTCCCAGTCGCATTCTTGCTTGAAAGATTTTTCCAAATGGGTCCAGAAGCCTATTGGATCGGTCTTATTTCAGGGATTTTTGTTTGTGGGATAGCCCTCAGATTGCGGTTGAAGAAAATTGCTAGTATTCAATAGATTTTTAAGTTTTTTCTTGACAGATTTTTGAGCTTGATATAATTTACTAAAAAAGGATAGGTCATATTATGAAAAAGAAATGGTTGATTGGTATTTTTTTATCTTGTATCTGCTTATTAATTGCTTATCAGTATGTGAAGAAAACTGAAATCAGTTTCCCTCAATCTGACCAGATTATTATCAGCAATCAAGATAGTTTAGAGATAAAAACTTTGGAAAGTAGCGAAATGAGCGATTTTTTGTCAGAGCTTTCTCAAATTCATCCCTATCTTTTCAAAAATGCTAGCAACCATGACCAGCCAGTCGGGGTAGAAAAGTATTATCAACTGACCTTTCAGCCCAATGGAAAAATAGCCTATCTCTATGAAAAGAATAGCAAAACCTATTTGGAATTTCCCTATGAACTGACGGTCAGAACTAAAAAGCCTCTGTCTGAGTTGATAGACTAGAAGAAGTCGGAGGCATCCGGCTTTTTCTCTCTTGTGAAAATATCTTGCTCATGTTAAAATAAAAGGATAGAAAATCAAATGGAGAAATTATGAATTATTTTAACGTAGGAAAGATTGTTAACACGCAAGGCCTACAAGGGGAAATGCGTGTTTTGTCTGTGACCGATTTTGCAGAAGAACGTTTTAAAAAAGGGGCAAAGCTTGCACTTTTTGATGACAAGGATCAGTTTGTCATGGAAGTGGAAATTGCTAGTCACCGTAAGGCTAAGAACTTTGATATTATCAAGTTTAAGGGCATGTACCATATCAACGATATTGAAAAGTACAAGGGCTTTAGTTTGAAAATTGCCGAGGAAAACTTGACTGACCTTGAAGATGGTGAGTTTTATTACCATGAAATTATCGGCTTGGATGTCTATGAGAATGATATTCTGATCGGACAAATCAAGGAAATCTTGCAGCCAGGTGCCAATGATGTCTGGGTGGTGAAACGAAAAGGTAAGAAAGACCTGCTCTTGCCATATATTCCACCTGTTGTCTTGAACATTGATATTCCAAATAACCATGTCGATGTGGAATTGCTCGAGGGCCTAGACGATGAGAATTGATATTTTGACCCTCTTCCCTGAGATGTTTGCACCTCTAGAACACTCTATTGTGGGTAAGGCGCGTGACAAGGGTTTGCTAGAAATCAACTACCACAATTTCCGAGAGAATGCTGAAAAGGCTCGCCATGTGGACGATGAACCCTATGGTGGAGGACAAGGCATGTTGCTCCGTGCCCAGCCAATTTTTGATACTATGGATAGCATTGAACAAACCAAGCCACGTGTTATCTTGCTGGATCCCGCTGGGCGTACTTTCAATCAGGCCTATGCCGAAGAATTAGCACAGGAAGAGCAGCTGATTTTCATTTGCGGTCACTATGAAGGATATGATGAGCGGATTAAGACCTTGGTAACAGATGAGATTTCTCTCGGAGACTATGTTCTGACAGGTGGAGAGTTGGCAGCTATGACCATGATTGATGCTACCGTTCGCCTGATTCCAGAGGTTATTGGCAAGGAAGTCAGTCATACGGATGATAGTTTTTCATCAGGGCTATTGGAATATCCTCAATACACCCGACCATACGAGTATCGTGGAATGGTAGTTCCAGATGTATTAATGAGCGGTCACCATGAAAATATTCGTAAATGGCGTTTGGAAGAGAGTCTACGCAAAACCTATCAACGTCGTCCAGACTTGTTGGAAAATTACAACTTTACAGCTGAAGAGTTAACTATTTTTGAAAAAATCAAAGCAGAAGACACAGTTGATTAGACTGTGTTTTTCTTGCTAGAAGGAGAAATGATGAAACGCAAGGTATTTGAACATTACCAACCCTATAAGTTAGGAAAAATTGCCAAATACGACTTGGGCAATAATGAAAATCGTATTATCGACTGGTCCTTTTTACCGCAAAAGACCTTAGAGAGCTTAGAGGTTGGTCAATTAAGCTTTTACGGTGACAATACTTACTCAGAGTTGATTGAGAAATATGCAGCCTATCTTGGAGTGAATCCCAAACAAGTAACAGTAGGTGTGGGCTCTGATCACCTTATTCACATGATTGTTTCCACCTTTATGGAAAAGGATGATACTTTTTTGACTGTCAATCCAGACTTCTTCATGTATGAAACCTATAATCACATGCATGGTAGCCGTTTTGAAGCCATTGATTTGGAAGCAAAAAATGATACACTCGTCCTGCCAGTAGAGAAATTGTTGGCGCGTGCGGAGGAGGTGAAGGCAAAGATAATCATGCTTTCCAATCCTAACAATCCTTCCTCAGTAGCTTATTCACTAGAAGATTTGGAGAAATTGGCTATTTCTTTTAAAGGGCTACTCGTTGTAGATGAGGCTTATATTGAATTTGCAGTAGTCGAAAGCTTCATCAGTCGTCTGCCACAATTTGACAATGTTTTAGTTTTACGGACCTTATCAAAGGCTTTTGGACTTGCAGGTTTACGAGTTGGTTTTGCGGTTGGAAGTGAAGAGCTAATTTATGAATTGGACAAGGTCATTCCCCCGTTCAGCTTGTCAAACTTGACTGCAAAAATGGCAGCCATTGCATTGAATTATACAGACAAAGTTTTAGAAACAGTGGGAGTAATTCAGAATTTGCGAGAAGAAATGATTTTATTCTTGCAAGGGTTAAATAATTGTCAAGTTCTTCCTAGTCAGGCTAGTTTTGTAACGTTTAAAGCACCGTGGGCAGAAGAATTTTATCAGCAAGCCTTGGCACAGGATTGGAATTTCAAATATTATCCAACAGGTAAATTAGAGGGGCATATTCGCCTATCTATTGGTCGTCCAGAAGAAATGGACATGATGAAAAAAATGATTGAGAAACTAGTGGAAGCGTAGATTTCTGCTAGTTTTTTTGTTTTTTTGAAAGAAAATGATAGAAAATGATTGACAATGACAGAAAATCGTGTATAATGATTTTTGTAAACGATTGCAGGAGGTGTTGGACATTCTCAAATCAGAACGCAAGCAAGTCATACTAGAACTCATTCAAGCACAACAATTTATCCGATTGGAAGAATTGGTTGACATTCTAGCAACATCTGAATCCACTGTTCGTAGGGATTTGGACGAGTTAGAAAATGAAGGGAAACTTCGAAGAGTGCACGGCGGTGCGGAAGCACCTGCTAATTTGCAACTGGAAGAATCCATTCTGGAAAAATCTGTCAAAAACGTTCAAGAAAAACGGATGATTGCTGAAAGAGCAGCACAGTTGATCATGGACGGCGATGTGATTTTTGTAGACGCAGGGACAACAACCGGTGTCTTGATTGACTATCTCCAACAGGATAATCTAACAGTCGTGACCAATTCCATTCACCATGCTGTCAAGTTGGTTGAACGCAAGATAAAGACCATTATTATAGGTGGTTATGTCAAGCAATCAACCGATGCTTCAGTAGGTGCTATGGCTTTGGAACAAATTCGACAGCTCAATTTTGATAAGGCATTTCTGGGGATGAATGGTATTGATAAAAACTATTTTACAACGCCAGATATTGAAGAAGCGACCATCAAACGCACTATCATAGACAATGCTAAAGAAAGCTATGTTTTGGCAGATGCTTCTAAAATTGGTCAATTCTCCTTTGTTAAAGTTGCGGCAATCGAAAAATCCAACATTATCTGCCAATCTTCAGAAAGCAGTTTGTTGGACATCATAAAAGAGAAAACGAGGGTAATCGAGGTATGATTTATACAGTTACGCTCAATCCAGCGATTGACTATATCGTTCGTTTAGAACATGTCGAGACGGGCAGTGTCAATCGTATGGAGAGCGACGATAAGTATGCCGGCGGTAAGGGAATTAACGTTAGCCGTGTTTTGAAGCGCTTGGGCTATCCGAATGCAGCAACGGGTTTCCTTGGGGGATTCACAGGTCAGTTCATCAAAGATGGATTGATTGCCGAAGGAATTGATACTGATTTTGTTCAGGTTGATCAAGATACACGTATTAACGTGAAAATCAAAGCTGACCAAGAAACAGAAATCAACGGTTTAGGTCCAATTGTGACAGATACACAGTTGGCCGAATTAGAAATGGTTTTGGCTGGATTGACAAAAGATGATACAGTTGTCTTTGCTGGTTCAGCACCTGCTAGTCTTGGAAATGAAGTCTACAATAGGCTGATTCCTGTGGCTAAAAAAGCAGGAGCGCAAGTAGTCTGTGACTTTGAAGGTCAAACACTTCTAGACTCACTAGCACACCAGCCACTCTTGGTCAAGCCGAACAATCATGAACTTGAAGCAATCTTCAATGTCGAGTTGAATGGCATTGCAGACATCGAGACCTACGCTAAGAAAATCTTAGAAATGGGTGCTCAGAATGTGATCATTTCTATGGCAGGGGATGGGGCTTTGTTGGTCACTCCAGCAGCTACTTACTTTGCCAAACCAATCAAGGGTACAGTGAAAAACTCTGTCGGAGCTGGAGATTCCATGGTGGCAGGTTTTACAGGCGAATACGTTCGCTCACAAGACCCAATCGAAGCTCTCAAATGGGGAGTTGCTTGCGGTACGGCAACAGCCTTTTCCGACGATTTGGCAAGTATCGAATTTATTAAGGAAACTTATGAAAAAGTTGAGGTAGAAACAATATGAAAATTCAAGACGTTTTGAGAAAAGATGTCATGTTGCTTGATTTGCAAGCGACAAGCAAGGAAGCAGTCATCAATGAAATGATTGCTAGTTTGGTTGATAAAGGTTATGTAACGGATTTTGACGTATTCAAAACAGGTATCATGAACCGTGAAGCACAAACGACAACAGGACTTGGTGACGGTATCGCAATGCCACACGCTAAGAATGCGGCTGTAAAAGAAGCGACTGTTCTCTTTGCAAAATCAAATAAGGGTGTTGATTACGCAAGTCTTGACGGTCAACCAACTGACTTGTTCTTCATGATTGCAGCTCCAGAAGGTGCCAACGACACGCACTTGGCTGCCCTTGCTGAATTGTCTAAATACTTGATGAAGCCTGGATTTGCTGATAGACTTCGTGCGGCAACAAATCCAGAAGAAGTGATTGCAGTATTCGATACAGCTGAAACCGCTGACAAGTCGACTGAAGAAGTAGTTGCAGCACCAAGTGGTGACCGTCCATTTATCGTTGCTGTTACAGCATGTACAACAGGTATTGCTCACACTTATATGGCAGAAGAAGCTCTTAAGAAGCAGGCTGCTGAGATGGGTGTTGACATCAAGGTTGAAACAAACGGTGCTTCAGGTGTTGGAAATAAACTAACCGCTGAAGATATCGAGAATGCAGCAGGTGTTATCATCGCAGCAGATAAGGCTGTTGAAATGCCACGTTTCAATGGTAAGCCGTTGGTATCTCGTCCAGTTGCTGCTGGTATCAAACAACCAGAAGAATTGATTAACATCATCTTGGACGGTAAAGCGTCAACTTATACAGCGACAGAAGGAGCAGCTGCTGTGGAATCTTCAGAAAAACTTAGTCTTGGTAAAGCCTTCTACAAACACTTGATGAGTGGTGTTTCTCAAATGTTGCCATTCGTTATCGGTGGTGGTATCTTGATCGCCCTTGCCTTCTTAGTGGATAACTTTATTGGTGTGCCGAATGACAGCCTTAGTAACTTAGGATCTTATAATGAAATAGCTTCTATGTTCATGAAGGTTGGTCAGGCAGCCTTTGGCTTCATGCTGCCACTTCTTGCAGGGTATATTGCTTACTCAATCGCTGAAAAACCAGGTTTGGTTGCAGGTTTCGTAGCTGGTGCAATTGCTAGTAGCGGTCTTGCGTTCGGAAAAATTCCTTACGCAGCTGGTGGTGAAGAAACGCTTGCTCTTGCAGGTGTATCATCAGGTTTCTTGGGCGCCCTTGTTGGTGGTTTCCTTGCTGGTGGTGTAGTGCTCGTTCTTCGCAACGCTTTGCGCAACCTTCCAAAATCACTTCAAGGTTTGAACGCTATCTTGCTCTTGCCACTTTTAGGAACAGCAATCACTGGTTTCTTGATGTTCTTCGTTAACATCCCAATGGCAGCAATCAACACAGGTATGAACAACTTCCTTGCAGGTCTTGAAGGTAGCTCTGCTATTCTCCTCGGCCTTGTCCTCGGTGGCATGATGGCAGTCGATATGGGTGGTCCAGTCAACAAGGCAGCTTATGTCTTCGGTACAGGTACACTTGCAGCAACTGTTGCAGATGGCGGTTCAGTTGCTATGGCAGCGGTAATGGCAGGTGGTATGGTTCCTCCATTGGCAATCTTTGTAGCGACACTCTTGTTCAAGGACAAGTTCACGCAAGAAGAGCGTAACTCAGGTTTGACAAATATTGTTATGGGTCTTTCATTCATCACTGAAGGTGCGATTCCGTTTGGTGCTGCTGACCCAGCTCGTGCAATCCCAAGCTTTATCGCTGGTTCTGCCCTTGCAGGTGCCTTGGTTGGTTTGTCAGGCATCCAATTGATGGCTCCTCACGGTGGTATCTTCGTTATTGCTTTGACATCTAACCCACTTCTTTACCTTGCTTATGTAGCAATTGGTGCAGTAGTATCAGGTGTTCTTTACGGCGTACTTCGTAAAGCTAAATAAGATTGTAAACCTTGTCATTTGACGAGGTTTTTTCATCTGGAAAATACTATATTTAGATTAAGATATAAATAATTATGTAAATAATACCAAATATAGTATATTGAGCCATATTTTGTTTGTTTTAAAACAGTATATTATTAGAAAAATATGCTATACTTTTAAGTAAGAAGAAACAAACGAAGGAGCTTCATATGTTTTGGAAGGAAAAGCAAAATAAGTTTTCTATTCGCAAATTTAATAGAGGTGTTGCATCAGTTATTATTGGTATGACTGCCGCCTTATTTTTTGTACCAAATTTGGCTATTAAAGCAGAATTGACTGCTCTTGCCCATACAAATGTAGCAAGAGAACAGATTTCCTATAAATATGTCCTTTATTCGGAACTGACATCAGATGAGAAGGCACGAATTCAAGCGACCATTCCAGCAAGGCAGGTTGGGGATACCCATACTTACTATATGGTCTATCGGCCAAAGACAAATTTGCCTCAAACAGGAGATATACCGACTTTTACAAGTAGTCTGGTTGGTTTAGGGCTATTGATTATCGGGCTATCTCTTACAAAAGATAGGAAAAAACGAATTGTTAGAAGTCTGATTATTTTAACTGCTACAGGTAGTCTTTCAGTGGCTGCAATTTCTACAGGTAGCCTCTCAGGTTTTGATAAACAATTTAGCCTTGCCATAGGTGAAGCTTTGCCACAAGCAGTGATTTCTATAGATCAACATGAATTTGTAGGTTATATTTTAGAAGGGCATGTTAATTCTGAAGCAATCACAGTTAGCGAAGCAATTATTGATGAGCAAGGGTCATCGAGCGAATTGATATTGCCAAATATATTGGTTGAGGGAATATCTAAGCATTCAGAAGCTCCCATTGTTGATGATATTATTCCTGAGGAACCAACAGTGCCTGTTGCCCCAAGTGAACCAATAACGGAAGAGCCAAAAGTACCTGAAACATCAGTTTCTCCAACGGTTGAGGATGAAGTTCAACCCGA
Source organism: Streptococcus suis 10581 (assembly GCA_000440235.1). Lineage (GTDB taxonomy): Bacteria > Bacillota > Bacilli > Lactobacillales > Streptococcaceae > Streptococcus > Streptococcus suis_F. The sequence goes on from ALKQ01000025.1 coordinate 47,571, forward strand.
GGAACCAACAGCGCCTGTTGCCCCAAGTTCTCCAGTTACTGAACAGCCAGAAGAACCGGAAACTCCCGTTCCACCAGCAACAGAAGATGAAGTTCAACCCGCGGAACCAACAGATCCAGTTGGCCCAAGTTCTCCAGTTACGGAAGAGCCAAAAGTACCTGAAACACCAGTTTCTCCAACGGTTGAGGATAAAGTTCAACCCGAGGAACCAACAGATCCAGTTGTCCCAAGTGCTCCAGTTACGGAAGAACCAGAGGTTCCAGTCACTCCCGTTCCACCATCAACAGAAGTCGAAGTTCTACCCGAGGAACCAACAGAGCCTGTTGCCCCAAGTGAACCAATAACTGAACAACCAGAAGCCCCCGTTCCACCATCAACAGAAGATGAAGTTCTACCTGAGGAACCAACAGCGCCAGTTGTCCCAAGTGCCCCAATAACGGAAGAACCAGAGGTTCCAGTCACTCCCGTTCCACCATCAACAGAATCCGAAGTTCAACCCGAGGAACCAACAGCGCCTGTAGTCCCAAGTAACCCAGTTACGGAAGAACCAGAAGCTCCCGTTCCACCATCAACAGAAGATGAAGTTCAACCCGAGGAACCAACAGATCCAGTTGTCCCAAGTGCCCCAGTAACGGAACAACCAGAGGTTCCAGTCACTCCCGTTCCACCATCAACAGAATCCGAAGTTCAACCCGAGGAACCAACAGATCCAGTTGTCCCAAGTGCCCCAGTAACGGAACAACCAGAGGTTCTAGTCACTCCCGTTCCACCATCAACAGAAGATGAAGTTCTACCTGAGGAACCAACAGAACCAGTTGCCCCAAGTTCTCCAGTTACGGAAGAACCAGAAGCTCCCGTTCCACCATCAACAGAAGATGAAGTTCTACCTGAGGAACTAACAGATCCAGTTGTCCCAAGTGAACCGATTACGGACGAGCCAGAAGAACCTATTAAAACCAAACCGGAGTTAGTTTTATCAATTCTTAAAGAAAATGTAGATGATAAGAGTGTAGAACTAAGCTATACACTGACAGATAGTGATTCTACATTTGTCAAGGTTTTGGTATCTCTATACAAAGGGGATGATTTAGTCACAGAAAAAGAAATTCTAACACAAGAAGAGCTATACAAGGTTCAATTTGCTAACTTACTACTGAACACTGAATATAAAGTTAAAACACGATTTGCCTATAATTTAGGTAGTGATGATGTGGAAGAAGAGCTCAGAACAGAAAAATTTGAACTAGAAAATAAATTACTGGAATTACGAGAATACAAGAGTATTGAGCTATATCAGGTGGATGAATTTGGTGAGAAAACAAGGGTTACAGCCTTGACTAGCACTCCAATTTCTTCAGAAAACTACCTTGTTAAGATTTCTACTGTAAACAATAAAGATATTTACCTCCCCGTCGATAACTTCGAGAATGATGTCAATGGTATTAAGGTGAGCATTATTCATCCAAAATTAGTAAAATTTAATCAGAACAATTCTAGTTTCGATGAACACCATACCTTTACAGTTGACAAGCTTGTCTTGCAAGAGGGGGCCTACAGTAAATTTAGTGAATTAGTAGATGCTATCAATAACAATCCTAGTGGGACCTATTATCTAGCTGCGGATATGGTAGTTGATAAGGAGGTTTCGACCGACACCTACGTTACCAAAGAATTTACTGGCAGTCTGAAGAGTCTAGGTGACCATAAGACTTATTCTATTTTGCAGTTGGATAAACCGCTTTTCAGCACGCTCAAGAATGCAAGGGTAGAAAATATCTCCTTAAAAGACGTGGCTATTTCAAACGACCAAACGGAAGTAGCAGCTCTAGCTAAGAAATCAGACAAGTCTACCATCGATAAAGTTTCTGTTTCAGGGAATATTACTGCCAAACAAAATATTGCTGGTTTGGTTTACGAAGCAACAAACGGTACAAGCATTAGTAATTCCATCATTGATGTCAGTCTAGGTAACACAGCAAACTATGAAACCTACTATATGGGTGGTGTTACAGGAATACTAAATAGTTCAACCATTGACAAGGTAAGAGTTAATGTTGCGATTGATGCCAAAACTGCAAGTGGACGTGGACAAGGAATTGGAGGAATTGTAGCAAACGCGCAAGGTGCTGTGATAAAAAATTCCTATGTCACTGGAAATATCCATGCGACAGAAACTGCTGATACAGGTGCTGTGGTTGGCTTAGCTAGGATGTCTATCTTGAATAATATTGCAACAGGTGTATCTGTTACAAATGGAGGTATCATTGCTTCGGCACAAAATCTATATACTACATACGGGTCAATGCCAACCAATATTTATAGTGTTGAAGGTCATGCAGCAGGCCAACCAAATCCTACCATTCAGTCTACAAGCCTTTCTCAAGAAGCCGTGCTAGAGAAAATCAAGACATGGGGAATTCCAACAACACCAACCATGACAGGACAGGAAAATAGCGACAGTCAGTCGAATTCAGCGCAGACCATTGATTATAACCAGGTTCAAAATGCTCAGGCTAAACGAAGAACTGCCTATGAAAACACGTCTAAGTTGTTGCCATTCTATGACCGGAATACGATTGTTAAATATGGTAACTTGATTGATGAAGCAAGTAATCTCTATAGCAAGCCTATCCAGTCAGTTCTAACCTTGAATGAGGATGGAGTAGCAACAAATATCTATGACCAACACGCTTCCTTGACCAAATTACTGATCCATTATGAAGATGGAACTTCAGAAGTTCTACCTTTGGTATATAAGGGAGAGTACGGCAATACCAAGGTTGTTGAATACCGCTTAGGTGAACAACTTCTCTATACACCAGAACAATTACTATCTCTGGAAACCAGTCTCATCGATGAACTAGTGACAGCATTTTCTCAGGTTGATCTTTACAGCCAAGAGATGGCTGACATCTTACATATCCAAACTACAGACAAGCACGCCAAACTAAAAGACTTGTACTTAGATGAGTCCTTTGCAGAAGTCAAAGCCAATCTTGAAGAACATATCAAAGGTTTGCTGGCCAATAGACTGGTAGTTGATACCACAAGCAAGGCTGTCAGGGATGTCATTAAAAAAGAATTCTTGGCAGATAAAGAAAAAATTATGTTCGCCCTTGCCTACCTCAATAGGCTATATGGCATTAAATATGGAGATACCAATATCAAGAATATTGTGCTCCATCATGCAGATTTTTATAATCGTCAACTTGATACTCTTGAGTGGTTGAAGTCATTTACAGATAAAATCACCAAGGATACAGATCAGTATTATGTTTCACAACAAGGCTACGAAGATATGTATTTTGACAGATTAACACTTGCCAATAATGCAGAAATTCATAAGGAACGTTTTGGGGCACTCTCTAGTCAACTTGGAACAGTTCGTGATTTCTTGGAATACAATAAGAAATTGTTCTTGGGGGAAACTGATTCAAGGAAGTGGTTTAAAGAAGCGACCAATGCCTTTGTTTATGAAATTCCATCCAATGCAAACTCTAGCATTGACACCAGTCTATATAGTCATCTGGGACGTATTCCACGCTATGAAAAATACTACTTGCCATTGCTGAATATCAAGGAGAAGGATGATATTTTCGTAATGAGCTCAATGGCAACAGTAGCCTTTGGTGGTTATGGAAGATATGTGGATACGGCTTTGAAAAAGACCAATCCGGAACAATACTACCAAGAAGTTAAGACAGTACAGACAAGTCTGATACCGAAACACGGAAAACGATTAGGTGACTTTTTGGATATGTGGTATCAGATGGCAGATTCTAATCTGAGAGACAAGTTTATCCAACGCTCAACTGAAATTTGGGATGGTTACTGGATCAAGGATTCAAATGCATTTGAAGACCAAACTGATAAACGTCGTTGGGCAGGTAAGTATGACCAGGAATACCGCTATGTTCAGGAGCTGGCAGGTCCCTTGAATGAATGGCATAGACAATCAAGAGATAGTGCCTTTTCAGACACAGTAACCTTTGTAAAATTCTCAAATCGGGACATGCTATCGGATTTAGGTGATTCGACCATGAGCCATGAATTGGTCCATAACTATGATGAAACTATCATGTTGGATGGTTATAAGCGTCGTCCTGGTCAAGATGCAGAATCTTATGCTATGGGCTTGTTGCAGTCATCAGCTGGTGGAGGTATTTATTACTATGGATTTAATTTCATGAATGAACATAGTCCAAATACCCCACACAATGTTTCAAGTAGTCGCTTCAAAACAAAAGAGGATTTGCAAACCTATCTAAAAGGGATCTTTGATGTTACCTACCTCTTGGATGCAGTCGAAATCCAAGCCATTGCTGCTAAGGGGAAAGAGGCTTATCCTTACTTCTTTAACAAGATAGAGTTGGTCCCAGTCAATGATGCGAATACCAATCAGTCCCTCATCTATCAGAACGCTCATGACCGTATTAGAAAATTAAGGGATGATGAACTGGATAACCTGAATATTGCGACTATCAACGATGCGATTGATCATGCCCTTGTTGCCAAATCATCATTCTTACTAGAACAAGATTATTTGCGCGAAAATTTGAAGAACTATTATTTCGTACCGCTTTATTATCCGATTTATGCAGGCTTGCAAAATAATAGTGGTACTGTCGGTGGTTTACAATTCCGTAAGACAGCCTTGGAACTTCTTGCTGCAAAAGGTTGGGAAGAAGGCTTTATTCCTTATGCAACAGACAAGCTAAAAGCGGAAGCAGAGGCGGCAGGTCGTCCATTATCCGATCAGTTTATTTTTGAAAAAATATTTGCTGATCAATATGCGGATTATACAAGCTTCAAAAAAGCTATGTACAAAGAGCGCTGGGATAAGAAGGATAGACTGAAAGCCATCACGATTAGTTTCAATGGTCAGACTGAAACAATAGATAATATTGAAACGCTGAGTAGGCTGATGGCGGAGGCAGTTGATAAAGATTATCAGGCCGCTAAGAACAAGCAAGCAGGATTTAATCGTCAAGGTTTGAAAGATGCTATTTTGAAAGCCTATGTCAAGCTAACAGATAGTTTCAGTTCCTCTATATTTGGAGAATGATGGAAGTCTGCTCTATATACAAAATGGGAAGAAATTGAAAGATAATATTGGTAAATTCTCAAAGTAAGTTCTAGTTCCCGTCCTTCCAGAAGTTACTTTGAGAAAACTGCACAACAT
>ALKQ01000026.1 GCA_000440235.1 Streptococcus suis 10581
GTCATTTTTAAGTCAAATCCTCTAAAGCTGGCAAGTGTTCTGACTTCCTTGGTCTCTGAGCGGTTATAGGCAATGAGTTTTCGCAGATAGTCCCCAGCTTCAGCACGATTATCCATTGCTTGATTGTCAAATCGCATGACAAAATCTTGCGACTTTGTTGCCAAAGATTGGGCAATATCTTTATCATATTGACTCAACCGTTTTTCCATAATAGGGAGGTGCTTCTCGCAATAGGAAACTGTGTGGCGGTATTCATCTTTTAAGCGATTAAAAGCTCGTTTTTGATTGTCTAATACCGTTAGTTCATTTTCCAATTCCATTTTGAGCTTAAGGTAGGGATTACCAGTAGCTAAAGCCTTAAAGTCAGAAGCGGTCATGGTTTGTTCATCAATGTCTTCAGCTGACCTCACAGGATCTTTTGAGGTCATTATCTGCGTAATATATTTGAGCTTATTCTCCTGTGTCTGCCAGAGGTAATTGTCGAAGCTCCCTTTAGTAATATAGTGATAAATATCTACCTCCTGGTGCATGTTTCCTTGACGAATCAATCTACCATTTCGCTGGACAATGTCTGAGGGACGCCATGGAACATCTAAATGGTGAACAGCTTTCATGCGTGATTGTACGTTTAGACCCGTTCCACCTTTTTCAGTCGAAGCCATGAGAATCCGTACTTCTCCGCTATTGACCTTTCTAGACAGTGAGTTTTTCTTTTCATCAGTATTGGCATCATGGACAAAGGCAATTTCTTCTTTTGGAATCCCTCGATCAACCAGCAAAGCTTTCAGTTCGTTGTAGACATCAAACCCTTCTTCCTTACTTTTAGGAGTTCCAATATCTGAGAAAATCATCTGAGTGGCTTTGTCTCCAGCTCCTTCACGGTAGATTCGTTCGACATTATCGACTACTTGAAGGATTTTCTGATTATCCGATAAAGTATAGGCAGGGTCAATCAACCGCATATCAATAGCTAGTTTTCTGGCTTCTCCTGTGTAGGGTAGGATACTAGCGAGGTAGTCATTGCGACCCCTTTTCCATCATCCCCCCACCGAACCGGACATGATACTTTCGCATCATCCGGCTCTCCAGTAATTTCATTTCATAAACGT
>ALKQ01000027.1 GCA_000440235.1 Streptococcus suis 10581
TTTCATGACTTAGTCCCATTTGGAGTAGTTCTGTCGCAAGGGCTAGTTGAGTTACCGAGGCTTTGGGATAGCCACCTAGTAAAGCAAGGTCCGAATTTTTCAAACGAAAACGACCTGCCGCATCTAATAAAATGCCGACTAGGTCTGGGGAAAGCTGAGATAAATCAATCCCTACCTGAGTCAATTTTTCTTGATTTTCTATCCTAATGGCTTGTCCAATTTTTTCTAATTCCTTTTCTTCGACTGTAGTCAGCGTTCGTTTCAGCTCATAGGGACTGCCATCAGCTTCTAGATAAGTAAGTAATTCCTCGCCCTCAAAGATTGGTGTCATTTCCATCTCTGTGTCAAAATCACCTCGTCTAAAACTTGGGACTTTGGAACGTTCATTTCGAGTTTGGTCAAAATATGTTAGTATCTCAAATTTACGTCGTAAAGATAACTCTTCATAGGCAGGCAGATGACTGGTTTTTCCAGTTTGAACATCTAGTTGAGACAAATCTACATCCAAACTAGCAATAACCAGAGAGCCCTCTTCTCGAAAAGATATTGCTTGATGAACACTTGTTTTGTGCTCATCAACAGTTTCTTCATTTTCTAGAACAGTTTCATCAGCTCTTGTTTCAAGCTCAGGCTCGTAAGTCAAGAGAAACTGCTCAATATCTCGGCTGATCCGATCCGCTAAATTATTAGCCACACGATAAACATTGACCAAATTAGCTCCCCTACTCTTTTGTAAGAGTGAATCCGGCGATATGGTTTGGTAGTGACCATTTGAGTCTAATAATTGAAAACGAGTGGCTAGATTAAACAAGGCCACTTCTATCACCAAGTCTTTTTCAGACGGCGATAGTTTTTCGAGTTTTTGGAGACCAGTTTGGCCGAAAACTTGTGTATAGGTCAATAGATCATGAGCAGTATCATAAGGACTAGCCTGGACAAAAGCTGAAACATCTGTCTCAAAGTGAAGTACCTGAACAGATCTTTTGATTCCCTGCCTATTGGTCATAAACTGATAAACGAGACTATCCCACTCCTCATCAAAATGCTCTGCTTGGTAATATAAAAACGCCTCAAGCAAGGCTCTATCACGAGGAATGGTGGCTCTCATCATTTGTAGTAAGACTTCTTGATTCATTTTTCCCTCCCATTTTAAAAAGGCTGAGAGTGTTTCTCAGCCCTTTGCGTTAATCTAGGACCAAGGCTCGTTGGTCTCTTTCTTGTGGAATACCTTCCATTACAGTTGCCACATAGTGTTGTAAGAAATGACATTTCTGGTCTAGTAAATCTTTTTGCAAGGCAAGGTGAACCAAATCTCCAAAATAATCCTGACTGGAAATAGCCAATTCCTGTTGAATTATGGCCTGTAAGGTTTCAAGGCTAAGTGGTGAATAATCGTCATTATCCAAAACCTCATACTGTTCCAAGGTGTCTGAGAGACTATTTGAGGACATTAAATCCATAATAAAACTAGAACCTTCACCTGCTCGGTACAACTTTTCCAGAATGTCAGTCATATCTGCCTGTACTTCATCTTGATAACTATCAACTTTAACTCGCAGCTCATCACTAATCAAGGATAGGTCATCCTCATCCATATAATCTTGATAAACCTGATTGAGGATTGTTCTATCAGAAATACTTAATTCCAAAGAGAGAAAGGCTTTGATAAACTCTTGGTAATCGACCTTCTCCATTTCAGACAAAGCCTCTTTCATGGTGTCAAAGTTCCAAGCCATCACACAACTCCTTTTGTGGGACTAGTGGTGAATGTCCAGATTGTAGCTCTTCTAAATCAGCTTGACCATCACCATCTGTGTCAACAGACTGCGGATTGGTTCCCAAAGCTAGTTCCTGAGCATCTGTCAAACCATCTTGGTCTGAATCCTTTTCATAAATAGTTTTTGGATTCATCTACTTCTCCTCCTTTTTCTTCAGTCCATAAGCCGTACCAAGTAGAATACCAGCTCCAATCAAGCCCAAAAGGGATTCCTGTTCCCCTGTATTTGGCAAAACGCTAGCTGGAACATGCGGTTCAATAGTCTCAATTGGTGGTTGAGGTGGTGTGGGTTGATTTGGACTTGGTTCTTCAGGTTGAGGTGTATGTGTTACAACTGTATTTGAACTGATGACATAGCCATTAACTGTATGAAGGTAGGTATTCTCCACCTGACCAGTCGCAATCCGTTTCATCTGCAGGTAAACATCTGCCTGAAAGGCTGAATCATCAGAGATAGTCTCTAAGAAGGATTTATCAAATGAAATTGACACGAGGCCATTTTCTGTATCCACCTGTTGCAAGGTATATTTCGTGACTTCTGTGCCCTCTTTTAAGACTGAACCGTCTTTGAGGCTGACATCCGTCATCAGATAGCTGCGGTAAACACCATTGTACTCATCATGCTTTTCATCATAGTTATCTTCAAAACCATATTCAAATAAATCAGTCGCACGATTGCTTGGAATCAATGCTCCAACCAAGCGATAGTTAAAGGTTTGATACAAGGCCACTTCTTTCCCGTCAAGGCTCTCATCTTTATGAGACAAGTCAATTACCACATCTTTTTGTGGGTCTAATTTTGGAACATTATTAACCACTGTTTCCGTGACATAGGCCAAGCCAAAATCAATCTGATAGGCTGTATTTTCATACTGACCACCTGTTTTGGTCAACTCATTTTTTACCGTCATCGGAAGCGTGACAACTAAGGTTTGACCAGTCTTCACATAGGTCTCATAAAAGGTTTTGGGATCATCGCTACTAAGGACCTGAATGGCTCCTTTAGGTGTAAACTGACGTTTAGCCATGGCATCTTGAACAACTTTCGGAGCTTCTGACAAACTAGCGTAGGTGCTGACAGAGATACCAGATACACGATTGCCATCCTTATCCAAAACTTGAATGCCATCAGGAATTAGGGTAAGGGCTTCTTCTGGGTAATCGTCTACCATGTAAAATCCCTTGGCAAGAACATCATCCGTCACGACCATGTCCTTGTATTGACTGTAATCCAAGACAATTTTGTAATAATTGACCGTATTCGGAAGAACAGTCTTTCCATCAATTGAAATACCTTCTTGATTGGTATTAGACTTATGTGGAGTTACTTTAGGGACAAAATTGGTCACCGTGTTGGTTTCATAGGCTTGCCCAAAGTCCACCTGATAAGCCACGTTTTCATAAGACTTCCCTGAATTAAGCATGGTTTCCAAAACCGTCATCGGAGTGACAATGGTAATATTCTCCCCCTTGGTCACATAAAATTCAAAAAAGACTTGTGGGTCCTCAGGCATGAAAACTTGAAAAGCTCCTTGAGGCTGAATTTTTTGTTTCGAAAGGGCTGCTTGTAGCGTTTTAGGAGCTTCTGATAATTGAGAATAAGCCTTCACCGTGATTCCTGAAACTGTTTTGCCATCAGATGTGACAAACTGAATAGCTGCTTCATCTGGCAATAAAGCTTCTTCTGGATAATCATCCACAAAGTAAAAACCTTGTGCAATCTGAGTGTTGTCTGCTTTAATCCCTCGGTATTGGTCCAAGTCCCATGAGAGAGTATAGTGATTTTGAGTTCCCACTAGCATGGGCTTCCCGTTGATATCCACTTTATCCTTGTTTAGGTTTTGTTTCTTGGGTTCTGGAGAAACAAGGGTGTTGGTCACTTCCTTGGTTTCATAGCCATTTCCAAAATCAACTTGATAAGCCTTGTTTGTATAGGTCTTAGTTTGACCATAGAGACTATCTTTCACCGTCATTTTGGTCAAAAGAGCTAAAGAAGTTCCTGTTTGAACATACTGGTCATAAAAGGCTTGGTTGTCATCCGGCAAAAAGACTTGAAAGGCACCTGTCGGTGTAATCTTTGCACGAGCAAATTTATCTTGAAGGTATTTAGGTGCTTCATTTAACGAAGCATAGTTTTTAACCGTTATTCCTGATACCTTCTGACCGTCAAGGGTAGTAACAGCCGTGCCATTTTCCACCACATCTAGCACTTCCTCTGGGTAATCGTCCACAAAGAAGAAGCCTCGTGCAATTGTCTCTTTAGCAGAACGATCTCCCTTATACTGGTCCAAATCCCAAATCAATCGGTAGTGGTTGGTTGTGCCAAGGGCTACGACCGTGTCATTAATGAGGACACCATCCGCATTTTCATTGTTTTTATCTGGTGTAATGAGTGTAGTTGTCTCCCCATCACCTGGTGTACGAACCGTTACAACATTTGAAGTGACTGTGTAAGTATTGGTTGTGCCCTTGTTCAAAAGGAGTTTGTAACTATTGGAATAGGTGGCCCCATCATTTTGAACAGAACCATAGAGTTTTGGAGCGTTCAGTTGATAAACCTTGGTTAAATCTTTATTTACCTCCTGCAACAAGTTTTCCTTTGCGGTTAAGGTCACAAAATTCTTAGTCTCATCAAAGCTAAGGACATAGTTTCCATTCTCTTTTTGTGTTGTTTCCTTATCAAATAGGTAACCAGCAGGCAAGTAGTCCTCAAAAATGAGACTAGTCGTTTGGGCACGATTGGGCGATAAGGCATCAACTGTTAAGGGATAAATCACCGTTGAATCTTTTGCGACAGTTTTCTCATGAAGATTAGCTTGGTCACTATTGACCACTTCTTTCATAATCTCTGGAGTTGTCGTCAAACGGTACGCATGATAATGGACAGTTGGTACTTGTGGTGGCGTTGGAAGTTCTTTTGGAATAGGTTTGACAGGTAAGGTTACCTTGGTCAAGGTCAGACTAGGCTGCACTACTTCATCCAAAGGCTTTGGCGTGAAGGTTACAGGCTTTTCTGGTGTAAATGTTTTAGGAGTAAAGACATCTGGTGTTACCGTAATAGGTTCTGGAATGGGTTCAAGTTCCACCGTTACATGAGGTTTGGGACTATATGGTGTTACTGTACGTGCAACTGGTAGGGTATTTAAGGCGAACCAGTATGACAAGCCAACATTCTGTGGCATATCGCCTTGCCCAAAGGTGACTGTATAGGTATTGCCTGATGTGACCGTTGAGACAATAGCTCCTTTATAAGCATAACGACTTGATGTGGTATCCCATTCTTCAGGTAAATTCAAATCACTTGCACGGTTGGAACCCAAAGAACGTGCTAGACCTTCATTAGTCACTTGAACGGTTGAACCATTAATCGGCACAAATTTCCCAGAAGTATCTTTGACATATTCTAGACCAATGTCATTATGATTGAGGGAAGAATGCGTGAAGACACCTGGTTTTTCTTTGGAGAAGGTAACTTGTGAACCGTCTTCCAAGAAATACTTGGCAACTACACGAAACTCCATCTTGTCTGTTCGCCAATCACCATTTCCGTCATTTCGATAGGCAATGAAGCCTTCGGTAGGATCATTTGGCACAACCAATTTCACGGCATCGGTTCCAGCTGGTGATACAAGGTTGGTAATATCGTAAGTCACTCGACTAATCTTTTTACCATCAAATCGTGCATTTTGAAGATTTTGATAGCTAAAACTAAGAGTCTCACCTGTTTTGAAGCTATCATAAACAAAGAATCCTGTTGAATCCAAAATTCTTGAGTAGCCTCCCAGCAAAGCATCGCCAGTTGAAATAATCTGATCAGGATTTCGAGTAATGGCCCCATGTTGTGCTTGTGGCTCACCGTTATTGAGATTGAGGGCTTGAGCAAGGGCTTCAGAAATATAACCTTCTTCACCTTTTGAAATCTCGGCTAAGTCACGTTGATAGCGTTCCAATTCTTTGGTATTATAGGCATCAATCGCTTCATTCTCTTTTCTGGCTGCGGCTTCTTTTTCTTGATTACGTTTTGTAATAGCTTCAATCTCGGCTGCACGATCTGAAACTAATTGTTGTTTCTCCTGATTCGCTTGATCTACTGCGGCTTGACCTGCACGGTTTTCAGCATCAACAGCTGCTTGACCGGCCTGATTACGCCTTTCAATGGCTTCATTATCTGCCTTTGCCTTAGCAAGTCCAGCTTCATTTTCTTTTTGAATGACCTGATTTTTCGCAACAATATCATCTGCCTTTGTTTTCTTTGTTAGATAATCTGCTACAGCTTGTTCGTTAGTTGATTGAATGGTTTCAACAACCTTGCCATAGTTTGTATAGTCTAGTACAGATGTCCCATTTCCTGATGAAACTACTTGTTCTTTTACTGTCACATCAGCATCTGCATACTGGGATTTTAAGTCATTGACTTTGGTATCAACCCAAGCATTTGTCTCTTTCCCAGTTTGGTTGACCCCCTCGTAAGCCTGTGACAGCTCCTTATTTTCTTGTTCAATGCGGGCTTTATTCAATTCATATGTAGCTTTATCAGATTTGTAGGTTTCAGTAACTTCATTGATAGCCTTAACTTGGTTTTGGGCATCTGCTTCAGCTTTTGAAATTTGTTGGCTGGTCTCTGACGCAGAAGTTGTATTCCCCAAATCCATTGGGCTATCTTCAACCGTAGAAACACCTTCAGCCTTTGCCTGTTCCACTGCTTGTGTTACCGTATCATGTGGTACGGTGACAGCAATTGCACCGTTAGATTGTCCAGTTGATGCCATACTTTCAGTTTGTTCAGAAACAGGGGTTGGTTGTGCTTCTGGTAAATTCGTGGCTGGATTCTCCGTTCGTTGGATGGTGGTGTCAACTGATGGAGTAACTTCATCAGCATGTGCAACCGTTCCTCCCCAAGCAACAACAGCTGTCACCATGGTTCCAAGGGCAACCGAACATAAAGTACGATATTTTTTACTCTTGCGAAAGACGTGTTTCTCGCCTTTTTCCTGATTGACAAGAAAGTGATGATTACATGTTTTGGTCATAAATAGTCCTTCTTTTCTTTTTTATGTAGCAACAAACTGTCACTCTTTATTAGATACGAGGGCGTTAAACGAGCACGACAAAAATAGGAGTTTTGACGAAGAACTTTCCGTTCTAGGAGAAACTCTCTTTTTTGTACAGCTAGTAGCCCAAGTTCAATACCATCATAAAAAAGAAGGCTTGATTTTGTTATCACAAT
>ALKQ01000028.1 GCA_000440235.1 Streptococcus suis 10581
AGCTCAGCTTGGTAGAGTACTTGGTTTGGGACCAAGGTGTCGCAGGTTCGAATCCTGTCTTCCCGATTATATTATTTTGGCGGTGTAGCTCAGCTGGCTAGAGCGTCCGGTTCATACCCGGGAGGTCGGGGGTTCGATCCCCTTCGCCGCTATATATTCTTGTTTGCTGGACCTTTAGCTCAGCTGGTTAGAGCTCTCGGCTCATAACCGAGCGGTCGTAGGTTCAAGTCCTACAAGGTCCATATATTGGAGGATTACCCAAGTCCGGCTGAAGGGAACGGTCTTGAAAACCGTCAGGCGTGTAAAAGCGTGCGTGGGTTCGAATCCCACATCCTCCTTTTCTACTACCGCGGGATGGAGCAGCTAGGTAGCTCGTCGGGCTCATAACCCGAAGGTCGTAGGTTCAAATCCTGCTCCC
>ALKQ01000029.1 GCA_000440235.1 Streptococcus suis 10581
CTTTGTCCAAGTTTATTATCTTGGGCGCGTAGCTCAGATGGTTAGAGCGCACGCCTGATAAGCGTGAGGTCGGTGGTTCGATTCCACTCGTGCCCATATTATATTGATGGAGAATTACTCAAGAGGCTGAAGAGGACGGTTTGCTAAATCGTTAGGTCGGGTAACTGGCGCAAGGGTTCGAATCCCTTATTCTCCGTAGTGAACGAGATTATCGCTTGATATTCTCGTTTTATTGTATCTTGGTGAGGGTCTATTATGAATAAATTTTCAAAATTAGTAGTAGTTGTTTCTATCTTTTTATTACTGTCATTTTCTCTTTTATTTGTGACTTTCTCTAAGGGGTTACAGGTACCATATTTAAATAATATCGTTAGGGTTGTTGTAACGCCAATTCAATCGGTTATTTCAGTACCTACTAGATTTTTTTCTGAGCAGAAAGATGTCTTGACAGATTTGATGAACGCTTACGAGGAAAATAAACAATTAAAGGAAGCTATTATGAGCCTTGAAGGGATGGCTGCTGAAAATACTAGCTTGAAAGAAGAGAATGCATCGCTTCGTAGTAGTTTAGGTGTGGTATCTGATTTTCCTGAAAAACAACTTATTCCGGGATCAGTTTTGGTGAGGACTCCTTCATCGTGGTCGGAGCATATTTCAATTAATATTGGTGAGACTAGTGGTGTGACATCTAATGCACTTGTGGTTGCTAATGGTGGATTAGTTGGAATCGTGAGTTCATTGAGTTCAGATTCGGCGGTTGTTACCTTATTTACGAATTCGGATGAATTCACGAAGTTGCCTGTGAAAATTTCTGTTGATTCTAAAGAAATTTATGGTATTTTATCGGGCTATGATGCAGATACAAATAGTTTTATCATTAATCAGTTGAACTCAGCTGATGAAATTGCAGTGGGTAGCAATGTTGTAACGAGTGATTTGGCTGGTGCGACTCCGGCAAATGTCCAAATTGGTAAAGTTTTATCGGTTAAATCAAATAGTAACAGTTTAAATAGAGAAGTATATGTTGAGCCGACAGCTAGTTTTTCAAATATTTATTCGGTTTTAGTGGTAGGTCAAACAAATGCGCAATAAAATGATAGAAATATTCATGTTTCCCATCTTGTTTTTTATTTTATTACTTGATGGTCAGATTTCAACGTTGGTAACAAATTGGTCGGTCGGATTATTTACTGTTTCAAGTCATTTGGTACTTATGTTAGCTATTTTTTATGCTAACTATGTATCTCTTGGTTTTTCATTATTCATATTTACTTTGCTAGGTTTGGTATATGATATTAGTTATCTTAATCTGATTGGTATTGCTACTACAACTCTTCCTTTAGTTTTATATTGCATCTATTTCTTCTTTCAAGGTGTTGTCAGCAAGCGAGGAATTAATATTTTGATTTTACTAGTAGCTATTTTTCAATTTGAATTTATTAGTTACTCATTTGCTCGCATTTTTCATATAACAAACTTGTCTGTGTTTATCTTTGTTTTTAATAAATTACTTCCAAGTCTACTATTCAATTTGGCCTTATTTTTCGTACTACAACCGTTATTTGAGCGTTTATTTGGAATAACAAACAAGACATAGAAATGTAATAATTGCGTAATATACTTACGCAATTTTTTTGATAAAATGAGAGAGTCAGAAAGTATAGAGGAGTTATGTTCGGATATGAAGAAAAAAATCTTGGCTACAATTATGTTAAGTACAGTCGTTCTATCTAATGCTAATTATGTAGCTGTGGTTAGTGCGAATGATGTAGATAGTCAGATTGCAGCAAAAAATCAACAGATTAATGAGTTGACAGCACAACAAGCTGAAGCTCAACAACAAGTTGATGCTATTCAAGGACAAGTTGATGCAATTGTTAGTGAACAGGCGAAATTAACAGAAGAAAATACTCGTTTGGAAGCAGAATCGCAGACATTGGCGGCAGATATTGAGCGTTTGTCAGCTGATATTGTGTCACGTGATGGTGCTTTAAAGGAGCAGGCGCGTAGTGCTCAAGTTGATGGCTCTGCTTCAAGTTATATTAATACAATTTTAGATTCAAAATCAATCGTTGATGCTGTTTCTCGCGTTAATGCAATGCGTGAGATTGTTTCAGCTAATAACCGTATGTTGGAACAACAAAAAGCTGATAAGGAAGCAATTGTTGAAAAACAAAAGGCAAACCAAGAGGCAATCACTACTTTGGCAGCTAATCGCCAAAAATTGGAAGATGACGCCCAAGTATTGCAAGTGCGTCAGGCTGAATTGGAAGCTGCTAAGTTAAATTTGGCTGTGCAGAAAGCTACTGCTGAAGATGAGAAAAATTCATTGTTGGCGCAAAAGGCAGCTGCAGAAGAAGCAGCTCGTCAAGCGGCAGCTCGTCAAGCGGAGTATCAAGCACAACAGGCAGCTCTAGCACAGCAACAAGTAGCCTCAGTATCAGCACCAGTCGTGTCAACGCCAGTAGAAACTACAGTGACTGAAACGGTTGCAGCCCCTACTCAGACAGTATCACAATCTACACCAACGGTAAGCACACCTACAACGTCTACATCATCAGGTTCAGGTAGTTCAGCGGCAGCAAATAATGCGCGTTATGACGCTTCATCATACCCAATTGGTGAGTGTACTTGGGGAGTTAAGTCTCAAGTTTCATGGGTTGGCCCATACTGGGGTAATGCTAATCAGTGGGTAGCTTCAGCTCGTGCTGAAGGTTTCAGCGTTGGTACAACACCTCAAGTTGGTGCAGTTGCTGTTTGGGTAGGCGGTGCTTATGGTCACGTCGCACTTGTAACAGCAGTTGAAAGTTCTACAAACATCCAGGTTTCTGAATCAAACTATATGGGTCGTCGTTATATTGGTAACCACCGTGGTTGGTTTAATCCTACAACAACATCTGAGGGTGCGGTTTACTATATTTATCCATAATATTTTATCCTTGGTTTATCCAAGGATTTTTTATATTAAAATCTTAATGATACCGAATCTTTCATTTTTGTTTGAAAATTGATTCAAAAAGCGTTAAAATAGTTAAGTAGAAAAATTTAGGAGGCTATCATGGCGTTTACCGACTTAAAGTTGTTTGCACTATCGTCCAATCAACAATTAGCTGAGAAGGTTGCAAAGAAAATTGGTATTCCCTTAGGGAAATCAAGTGTTCGTCAATTTTCAGATGGTGAGATTCAAGTGAATATTGAAGAATCAATTCGTGGTACACATGTATTCATTCTTCAGTCTACTAGCTCTCCAGTGAATGATAATTTAATGGAAATTTTGATTATGGTTGATGCTCTAAAACGTGCATCTGCTGAATCAGTAAACGTTGTAATGCCTTACTATGGCTATGCACGTCAGGATCGTAAAGCTCGTGCTCGTGAGCCAATCACTTCAAAATTAGTTGCCAATATGTTACAAATTGCTGGTGTAAACCGTTTGTTGACGATTGATTTACACGCGGCACAGATTCAAGGTTTCTTTGATATTCCTGTCGATCATTTGATGGGTGCTCCATTGATTGCGGATTATTTTGAGCGTCGTGGTATAGTCGGTGATGGCTATGTTGTTGTATCCCCTGACCATGGTGGTGTAACACGTGCTCGTAAATTAGCTCAGTTCTTGAAGACACCGATTGCTATTATTGATAAGCGTCGTAGTGTTGATAAGATGAATACATCTGAGGTGATGAATATTATCGGTGACATTGAAGGTAAAACTTGTATCTTGATTGATGATATGATTGATACTGCGGGTACCATCTGTCATGCAGCGGATGCTTTGGCAGATGCAGGGGCAACAGCTGTTTATGCTTCATGTACGCACCCAGTATTGTCAGGGCCTGCTATGGATAACATTAGTAAGTCAGCAATTAAGAAATTGGTTGTTCTTGATACAATTGAAATTGCAGAAGATCGCTTAATCGATAAAATCGAACATATTTCAACGGCAGAATTATTAGCGGAAGCGATTATTCGTATTCATGAAAAACGTCCTTTGTCACCTTTGTTTGAGGCAAGTCGTGTTAAATAGGTATGTGGAGAGTCAAATGACTCTTCTTTTTTACATTTATTTTCAAAATGTATTATAATAGTTTTATATGTTTTTGAGGTGGCAAAATGGATTTATTAAATCGTTTTAATAAGAATTTGAATCGGATTGAGGTTTCGATGATTCGTCAGTTTGATCAGTCTATTTCGGATGTTCCCGGGATTTTGAAACTGACCTTGGGAGAGCCTGATTTTACAACGCCAGACCATGTAAAAGAAGCAGCTAAGGCTGCTATTGATGCTAACAAGAGTTATTATACTGGTATGGCTGGTCTTTTGGAGTTGCGTCAGGCTGCAGCTGAGTTTGTGGCTGAAAAATATAATTTACACTACAATCCAGAAAATGAAATCCTCTCTACAATCGGTGCGACAGAAGCGCTATCAGCGAGTTTAGTTGCTATTTTAGAGGCTGGGGATACAGTTCTTCTGCCTGCCCCTGCCTATCCTGGTTATGAACCGATTGTCAATATGGTGGGAGCAGACATCGTTGAAATCGATACGACGGCAAATGATTTTGTTTTGACACCTGAGATGTTGGAAGAGGCGATTATTGAGCAGGGGGATAAGCTAAAAGCTGTCATTCTCAACTATCCTGCCAATCCAACAGGTGTGACCTACTCACGTGAGCAGATTCAGGCTTTTGCGGATGTCTTGCGTAAGTATCCTGTCTTTGTCCTATCAGATGAGGTCTATGCGGAGTTGACTTACACTGGTCAGCCTCATACTTCGATTGCGGAGTTTTTGCCAGAACAGACCATTTTGATTCAGGGATTGTCCAAGTCTCATGCCATGACAGGTTGGCGGATTGGCTTGATTATGAGTCAGGCTCCGATTATCGCTCAAATTATCAAGAGCCATCAGTATCTTGTGACTGCAGCGTCAACTGCTATGCAGTATGGTGCGGTTGAGGCCTTGAAAAACGGTAAGGATGACGCTCTTCCGATGCGGGCGGAGTACGTCAAGCGTCGGGATTATATCATCGAGAAGATGACGGACTTGGGCTTTAAAATTATCAAGCCTGATGGAGCATTTTATATCTTTGCAAAAATCCCTGCGGGTTATAATCAAGATTCCTTTAGCTTCTTGCAAGACTTTGCGAGAAAGAAAGCGGTGGCCTTAATTCCGGGTGCGGCCTTTGGTCAATATGGTGAAGGCTATGTGCGAATTTCCTACGCAGCAAGTATGGAGAAGATTCAAACAGCCATGGCTCGTTTGAAGGAGTACCTAGAAGAAAATGGAACGAATTGAAACTAGGGGATTAGTCCTATATAATCGGAATTTTCGAGAAGATGACAAGCTGGTCAAGATTTTTACGGAGAAGGCTGGCAAGCGAATGTTTTTCGTGAAACATGCTTCTAAGTCCAAGCTGGTAGCTTCTATCCAGCCTTTGACCTATGCGGATTTTATCGTTAAAATCAATGATGATGGTCTGTCTTATATCGAAGATTTTCATCAGGTACAGCCCTTTAAGAATATTAACGGTGATATTTTCAAGCTTAGCTATGCTACCTATATCTTGGCCTTGGCCGATGCGGCCTTGCAGGACAAGGTCTATGACCCAGCTCTCTTTGCTTTTTTGGTCAAGACCTTGGACTTGATGGAGTCAGGTTTGGACTACGAAGTTCTGACCAATATCTTTGAAATTCAGCTCTTGGGTCGATTTGGGATCAGTCTGAATTTTCACGAGTGTGCTTTTTGTCATCGGGTTGGTCTGCCTTTTGATTATTCTTACAAGTATAGCGGTGTCTTGTGTCCGCAACACTATCAACAAGATGAGCGACGGGCTTATCTGGACCCTAATGTTCCCTATCTACTTGATCAATTTCAGGCTATTTCCTTTGATGAGCTAGAAACCATTTCCATCAAGCCTGAGATGAAGCGAAAATTACGGCTTTTTATTGACCAGCTGTACGAGGAATATGTGGGGATTCACTTGAAATCCAAGAAATTTATAGATGATTTGTCTTCTTGGGGGCAGATTATGAAATCAGAAGAATAAATATAGTCATTTGAATTAACTTTGATACATCGTCACTTTCGTCTTGCCGTACTCTAAGTAACTAGCTTCGCAAGTCTTATCTCCAACCTAGAACAGTCTCTAGGCTGTTCTAGCAGCCTGCACCTCAGTTCCTTGTCTGAAAGCTAATTCATTCGACCATAAAAACAGCCTTCTCAATGGAGAGGGCTGTTTTGTAGATAGTCTGTTAATTCTGCTCTAGCTTGGTCTGGTGTCAAGACAGCTAGGAAGGAGAGGTGACTACGGAAGCAGACTTGGTAGTCAGGCTCTTCATCAATCAAGATGAGCTGTCCAGTATCATCTCGCTGGCGAATGGATTTTGCTACCTTCATTCCATCCCAGAATATGTTTTGAGGGGTATTTATGATAAAATAGTAGTTAATTTGATGGGCGACGGGAAAATCTTCCTTGTGTTTGACTTGGAAGGGTCGCCCAAGTTGGATTAAAATCCTTTCTATCGTATTTGGATAGAAGAATGGTTTTAGGATATAGATCATGTAGGCTTCTTTCCTTTCTTTGATATATCTTAGTATAGGAGATTTTAGAGAAAATGGGGTGGAGCTGTCATGAACAGTCTTTATTTTGTCATGAATGGGGGATGAGATGTTACGGATTTTTATCTTGGAAGATGATTTTATGCAACAAGCTAGGTTGGAGCAGGCGATTGAGGAAGCTGTGAAAGTGAGTGACGTTTCCTATAATACCTTGGAAGTGTTTGGTAAACCTCAGCAGTTATTAGAGGCTGTGACAGAGACTGGAAATCATCAGCTCTTTTTCCTAGATATTGAGATTAGAGGTGAGGAGAAGAAAGGGATGGAGATTGCACGGGAGATAAGAGCGCGTGACCCGCATGCTGTGATTGTTTTTGTGACGACGCATTCGGAATTTATGCCTTTGACCTATAAATACCGTGTGTCAGCTCTTGATTTTATTGATAAGGGGTTGGATGAGTCTGCCTTTAAGGAAGCGGTGGCAGATGTTCTCCAACATGCTTATACCCATATTAGTCAGACTGTGAGCGATGATGCTTTTGTTTTCAAGAGTGAGTTTTCTCAGATTCAAGTTCCTTTTTCAGATATTTTGTATTTTGAAACTTCTTCAACGCCTCATAAGGTCGTCTTGACAACCAAGTCAGGTCATACAGAGTTTTATGGCAAGGTGTCAGATATTGCAAAAACGGATGAACGTTTGTACCAGAGCCATCGGGCTTATGTGGTCAATCCAGCTAATATTCTTCGTGTGGATGCTGTGGAGCGGATGGTGTATTTTGAACAGGAGGAATCTTGCTTGGTCTCTCGAATGAAACTGAAAGGTTTGCTAGAGAGGGTTGGGAAATGATGGCTATTGGTTTAGTATTTCTAGTGTCCTTCATCGACTGGTTTATCAAGCTTGGAGTTTTTAATCAGTTGAGTCAGCTGAGCTTGAAATGGTGGCGATTGTTTGTTTTCTCAGGTCTATTCTCGGGATTATTCCTCCTTTTTCCAGACAGTGTTCCTTACCTTGAACCCTTTTATTTCTTGGTCTATCTTTTGATATTTCAACGGTCTTGGACTTGGTCTCAATCCTTGTTCTACGGTTTGGCACCTTTTGTCTTGGTTGATTTATTTCAGCGAACCTTTGGGATTTATCAGCTTAAGTGGACAACCTTTCAACTATGGCAGACACATCTGGAATGGCTTGATATTCTCTTTGTGGTAGTGGTCCTTTTGCTCTTTATTCCTTTTTATCGGACCTTTATCCGTTTGCTGGGAATTGATTTTCAGCACATGAAGAAGGTTTTTGCTTATCCAAAGTTTAAAAAGAGTCTCAAGAACCTAATTTATTCTATGCTCTTCTATGTTGTTGTGGTGCATGCGTTGCTCGTTTTTGGGCAATCAGTAGGCGAAATGGACTTTTCGTTAGCTATTGGCATAGGGGACAGTCAGGTTTATCTAGATTTTATTAAGATTTATTTTGCTTACTTTATCGGTAGTCTCTTTTTCCTCAACACCAAGCTAAAAGAGCTGTTGACTGAGGAATTGCAGGAAGCCAAGGATACTCAATTATCTTCTTTAGAAGACTACAGTCAGCATGTGGAAAGCCTGTATAAGGACATTAGAAGTTTTCGACATGATTATACCAATATCTTGGTCAGTCTCAATGAAGCTATCAACCAGGAAGATGTCAGTGAAATCAGGGCTATCTATCAAACGGTTTTAGCAGGAACAGACCAGAAATTTTATCAAGATGCCTATGATATTGGAAATCTAGCACATCTGGATAATACTGCGATGAAAAGTATTTTATCTGCTAAGCTGATGGAAGCTCAAAGTCGGGGGATTCAGCTGACCGTTGAGATAGAAGAAGCCAGCACCGCTCCAGTAGGGATCGAATTGCTGGATATGGTGACTATCTTATCAATCTTTTTAGACAATGCCATAGAGGCAGCCAGTTTGTCAGCTGAGAAGAGTCTGCTTGTGGCTTATTTTGAAGATCAAGGTGAAAAAATCCTTATCATCGAAAATAGCACAGCGGAAGAACGGATTCAAACAAAATCTATCTTTTCTTATGGAAAATCCAGTAAGGGAGAAGGGCGAGGGATTGGTTTGGCCAATGTGCAGAAAATCCTGTCACACTATCCATCTATTAGACTGGTGACGACTAGTCAGGCTTTTCGATTCCGTCAAGAACTACATGTGCCACATACGGTTAAAACATAATATTTACCGTTCATGACAAATAAACGACCATTCATTAGAGTGGTCATTTTTTATTGCTCTTTTGGGTTATACTCTTCTTGTAAAACAAATCAAGTCCTAAGGAGTTAAATTATGAATCTGTTTCCTTCAGTATTTCAATCCGTTTTTAAAAGACGTGACGTGAATATTCTTTTAGCCTTTGCCTTCTTGCCCTTGCTAGTATCTAGCTTGGCTGGTATAGGAGCTCAAATCAACACAGATGTGGCAAGTAGTTGGCTTTCCTTTATCGTGTCGGCTTTGGAGTTGCAATTCCAGATGGTCTTACCTGCCTTAATCATGGGCTTTATCGTATCATCGGTCTTTCGTGATGAGATTGGTTCAGGAATCCTGTTTCTTTACAAGGATATCAAGAAATCCAGCATTCTTCATGCTAAGTTACTCAGTCTCTTTGCTGTCTATATGATTTACTTCTTTGTGACGGTTCTTATCGCTAGTCTGACCTATGTCGTTACCATTGCTCCCCGATATGGTTTTCACTGGCTTCCTGCTCATCAAGCTGCTTATAGTTTGCTCTATATCTTGACGATGATTGGTTTAAATCTGATTTTGCTTAGTCTGGTAGCGGCAGTATCTATCAAGCGAACAACCATAATGGCTGTCTTGACTGGGGTACTTTTTAACCTTTTTGCTCAAATCGCTCCACTTTTAAATGGTTTTCGCTATACTTTCCCACAGACCTATGCAACCAAACTGGCTGGACAGTTTCCATTTGGACTTGCCTTTGCTATTAGTCTAGGTTTGATCCTGCTATATTTTGGATTGGCTTATCGTTCGGCACGCAAGAATTTTGAAAAAATTGAATATTAAAAGATACCTAAGAAAGAGAGAATAACAATGCTTACAATCAAGAACCTATCAAAACAATTTGCTGGAAATGACTTTTACTCATTAAAAGATGTGAGTTTGGAGATTAAAAAGGGTGAAATCGTCGGCCTGATCGGTAAAAACGGTGCTGGGAAATCGACCTTGATGAAATTAATGGCCAAATCCCTCAAGCCGACAACAGGAAGCATTACCTATAACGGTGTGGATATTCATACAGCAGATAACTTGCTCAAGGATTTTGGGATTATGATTGACCCTGTTTTCTATCCAGAGATGTCGGTTATTGATAATTTGAAGTTTTACCTGACCTTGCATGGTAGAACAGAGATGTTTCCAAATATTGAAAAGACTCTCAAGCTTCTAGACTTGTGGGAGGCTCGTAACCGTAAGCCAAAAGGCTTCTCATTTGGTATGAAACAACGGACAGCTTTGGCTATCGCGATGGTAGCAGAGCCAGACTTCCTTATCTTGGATGAGCCTTTTGTGGGCTTGGACCCTGTCGGTGTCCAACAGTTGATCGATATTCTCAAATCTTGGTCACAGGAACGCAATATCTCTATGTTGATTTCCAGTCACCAGCTTGGCGAGTTGGAGGCTCTCTGTGAGCGTTATGTCTATATCGAAAAAGGTCAGTTGGCAGATGAGTTTGCTGGGCAGTCAGCTCCAAGCGTCTTGGTAGAGGTTGATAGCAGAGCAGATAAGAAAGCTCTCTCAGCCTATCTGACAGAAGCGATTACTCTGGATGGGGATATCCTAGAGATTTCCACTCAGGCAAGCAGTAGAGAACTCAATGCTGTCCTAGCCTACCTAGCTAGTCAAAACTTGATCAGCAAGCTCCATGTAAAAGAAAACCACTTGAAAGAAATTTTTAGTCGAGGTGAATAGTATGTTAGCAATTTTTAAACCTGTTTTTGCCAGTGTTTGGAAGAGGAAGGAAACCAAGATTTTCCTTGCCTTTGCCTTCCTCTTTCCGACCATTTTTCTGGCTTCAACCTTTTTACCAAAAGGTTCCAACTTTATGGTACCACATGTGCCGAATGGCTATCTTTTATCATTCGTTGCTCTAACTAGTGTAATCTTTCAATCTGCTTATAGCTTTGTTCTCCCGATTTTAGCCCTTTTTTATCTAACTTATACGGTCTTCAAGGGTGAGGCAGATAGCCATACCATGTTTCTCTATAAGGATATCAAGCGTCAGGACATCTTTTGGGCCAAGGTCTTGAGTCTGGTGACGATTGTCCTCATCTATACAGGAATCTTTCTATTGGTGATGGTAGTTTATTACTACACACGTATTGGTCATTTGGACTATGCGACCTTGACTTTCTGGGATTATTTGAATGCGACAGAAAATGCAGGATTTGCACAAAGTATCCTTGGTGTTATGCTAGATATGTTGGTCTGTGTCTTACTGGCTGCTTGTGTTTCCTTGTACTCAGGGGTCGGAGCGACTATGGCAGTTGCCTTTGGTTACTCACTTGGGTCAAGTATTTTAGGTGTATTTGGTTTGGCTAGTTTCTTTCCAACTGGTAACATTGATACCTTGTATGAAGGAGCAAGCCTGTTTTCAACATTAGGAACATCTGTTTTGGTTACTTTGGTTTATTCGACGGTATTAGCCTATCTGACCTTGAAGTATTTCAAGAAGATGGAATTTTAAGATACTATCCCTTTTCTTGCGAGAGAAAGGGGATTTTTGTTTTGCTCTGCTATTTTCAATAATAGGAAAAAAGATGAAATCGTGCTATAATATCTCTAAGACTAAAGTGAAGGAACTAGATAGATGAAACGTATTGCAGTAGATGCTATGGGTGGGGACCACGCCCCTCAGGCAGTGGTAGAAGGTGTCAATCAAGCCTTGGCTGCCTTTCCAGACATTGAAATTCAACTTTATGGTGATGAGGCTAAAATCAAGCAGTATTTGACAGCGACAGAGCGTGTCAGCATCGTCCATACGACGGAGAAAATCAATTCAGATGATGAGCCTGTCAAGGCGATTCGTCGTAAGAAAGAATCATCTATGGTTCTAGCGACCAAGGCTGTCAAGGATGGTCAGGCAGATGCGGTCTTGTCGGCTGGAAATACGGGGGCTCTGTTGGCGGCAGGCGTCTTTGTCGTCGGTCGCATCAAGAACATCGACCGTCCTGGTCTTATGTCTACCTTGCCGACTATGGACGGTAAGGGATTCGATATGATGGACTTGGGGGCAAATGCTGAAAATACAGCTCATCACCTCTATCAGTATGGTATTCTTGGCTCATTTTACGCGGAGCATGTGCGTGGGGTCAAACAACCTCGTGTGGGACTTTTGAACAACGGTACGGAAGATACCAAGGGCACGCCAGTTCACCAAGAAGCCTATAAACTCTTGGCGGAAGACAAGTCGATTAACTTTATTGGAAATGTGGAGGCACGTGAGTTGCTCAATAGTGTGGCGGATGTGGTTGTGACGGATGGTTTCACGGGAAACGCTGTGCTGAAAACCATTGAGGGAACTGCAAAATCCATCGTTGGCCAGTTGACAGGCTCTATCAAAAATGGCAGTCTGCGTGCTAAATTGGGTGGTTTGTTAGTCAAGCCGACTCTTAAAAAGGCATTGGGGGCTATGGATTATAAAACAGCAGGCGGTGCTGTCTTGCTTGGTCTGAAAGCTCCAGTTATCAAGGCTCACGGTTCCAGCGATGCCCAGTCGATTTTCTATACTATTAAGCAGACGCGTTCTATCTTGGAGGCTGGTATTGTCGAAAAATCGGTTGCCAAATTTTCAGTAGTGGAGGAAAGTCATGACTAGAGAGCAGATTTATCAGCGGGTTGTTGAATTGATTCAGGATGAAAAGGGAGAAGATTTTCAGGTTCAACCTGAATCTACTTTGGCAGATAATATCGCAGCGGATTCGGTGGAAATTATGGAATTCGTTTTGACTTTGGAAGACGAGTTTGGTGTCGATATTTCTGATGCGGCCATTGAGCGATTTGAGGTCCTATCTGATATTGTTGATTTTATTTATGAAGAAGTAAAAAAACGTTCGTAGATTACGGGCGTTTTTCTTTTTATTCGATAGTATTTTAGATTTTTATTTGTTAACACGAATGTTATGTGATAGAATAAACGAAAAGACTAGAATATTTTATGAAAGGCGAACATTTTAATGAAAACAGACCTTCTCTATTCAGGAAAAGCCAAAGACATCTACGCTACGGATGATAGTGACCAGATTGTTGCGGTTTACAAGGACCAGGCGACGGCTTTTAATGGCGGTAAGAAAGAACAGATTGTTGGAAAAGGGCGACTTAATAATCTGATTTCCTCGCTTATTTTTGAAAAATTGAATGAAGCTGGAGTTAAGACACATTTTATCAAGCGACTGTCTGATACGGAGCAGTTAAATAGAAAAGTGGAGATTATTCCGCTGGAGGTTGTTTTGCGAAATGTGACAGCTGGGTCTTTCTCAAAACGCTTTGGTGTAGAAGAAGGGATTGCCTTATCTACTCCAATCGTAGAATTTTATTACAAAAAAGATGAACTGGATGACCCCTTTATCAACGAGGAGCATATTGCCTTTCTAGAACTGGCTAGTCAGGACCAAATCGCCTATATCAAGGAAGAAACAAGACGAATCAATAGTTTCTTGAAGGACTTGTTTGCTCAGATTGGGTTGACTTTGGTGGATTTCAAGTTAGAATTTGGGATTGACTCTTCTGGTCAGATTGTATTGGCGGATGAGTTTTCTCCGGATAATTGTCGTTTGTGGGATGCGGATGGCAACCATCTAGACAAGGATGTTTTCCGTCGGGGTCTCGGGGAGTTGACCGAGGTTTACGAGGTCGTATTAGCAAAGTTACAAGAAGTGAAATAAGGATTGGAAAAAATGGCAAAGCGGATTTTTGTTGAGAAGAAGGCGGATTTTCAGATCAAGGCGGAGGCTCTTCGCAAGGAGTTGACCCATAATTTGCAGCTGACGAGTTTGACGAGTGTACGTCTGGTGCAGGTGTATGATGTCTTTCATTTGGCGGAGGACTTGCTGGAGCAGGCCGTTAAGCATATCTTTACCGAGCAGGTGACGGACAAGGTTTTGTCGGATGAAGAATTAGGTCTGGAAGGTGCGGTTTATTTTGCTATTGAGGCTTTACCTGGTCAGTTTGACCAGCGGGCTGCAAGCAGTCAAGAGGCCCTTCTCTTATTGGGCAGTCGTCAGGAGGTGCGTGTCAATACAGGTCAGCTCTATATTTTGAACGGTGATGTGCAGGAAGAAGAATTAGTTGCCATCAAGAATTATTTGCTCAACCCTGTGGATTCACGTTTCAAGGATATGGATGCTCCTTTGGTGGCTCAGGAGTTTTCGGTGTCAGATACTGTCATTCCAAGCTTGGACTTTTTTGTAGGCTATGGAGCGAAGGAGTTTGCGGCTTATAAAAGTGAGGCTGGTTTGGCCATGGAAGTGGAAGACCTGCTCTTCATTCAGGATTACTTCAAGTCAATTGGTCGAGTGCCAACTGAGACAGAACTCAAGGTCTTGGATACCTATTGGAGTGACCACTGCCGTCATACGACATTTGAAACGGAACTCAAGTCTATTGACTTTTCAGCTTCAAAATTCCAAAAGCAATTGCAGGCAACTTATGACAAGTATCTGGCTATGCGAACTGAGTTGGGTCGGACAGACAAGCCACAGACGCTTATGGATATGGCAACCATTTTTGGTCGCTATGAGCGGGCCAACGGTCGTTTGGATGATATGGAAGTGTCGGATGAAATCAATGCCTGCTCTGTGGAAATTGAAGTGGATGTGGACGGCGTGAAAGAGCCATGGCTCCTCATGTTCAAGAATGAAACCCACAATCACCCAACAGAAATCGAGCCTTTTGGTGGTGCTGCAACCTGTATCGGTGGAGCCATTCGTGATCCTTTGTCAGGTCGTTCTTATGTTTATCAGGCCATGCGGATTTCAGGTGCGGGCGATATCACCCAGCCTTTGACGGCGACTCGTCCAGGGAAATTGCCACAACAAATCATTTCTAAAACAGCGGCACATGGTTATTCTTCATACGGAAACCAAATCGGTTTGGCAACCACTTATGTGCGTGAATATTTCCACCCAGGCTTTGTCGCTAAACGCATGGAACTTGGTGCCGTAGTCGGTGCAGCTCCAAAGGAAAAGGTGGTTCGTGAAAAACCAGTTGCAGGCGATGTGGTCATTTTGTTGGGTGGCAAAACAGGCCGTGACGGTATCGGTGGGGCAACAGGCTCATCTAAGGTGCAGACAGTTGAGTCTGTGGAAACGGCTGGTGCGGAAGTCCAAAAAGGAAATGCTATTGAAGAACGTAAAATCCAACGCTTGTTCCGTAATGGCGACATGACTCGTTTGATTAAAAAATCCAATGACTTCGGTGCAGGAGGTGTCTGCGTAGCTATTGGAGAACTGGCAGACGGTCTTGAAATCGATTTGGATAAGGTTCCACTCAAGTATGCGGGCTTGAATGGAACTGAAATTGCCATTTCCGAATCGCAGGAGCGGATGAGTGTCGTTATCCGTCCTCAAGATGTCGATACCTTTATCGCAGCCTGCCGTCAGGAAAATATCCATGCGGTTGTTGTAGCCAAAGTGACGGAAAAACCAAACCTGGTCATGACTTGGAATGGTCAAACCATTGTTGATTTGGAACGTTCCTTCCTTGATACCAACGGTGTGCGCGTGGTGGTGGATGCTAAAGTGATTGACAGCCCTGTCAATTTACCAGAAATGCGTAAAACATCTGCTGAAAGCCTACAAGAAGACTTGAAAGAACTGTTGTCAGACCTCAACCATGCTAGCCAAAAAGGTTTGCAGACGATTTTCGACTCATCTGTTGGTCGCTCAACGGTCAACCACCCACTCGGAGGTCGCCACCAGTTGACACCGACAGAAAGTTCGGTGCAGAAACTACCTGTCCAACACGGTGTGACGACCACGGCTTCTGTCATGGCTCAGGGCTACCATCCTTATTTGGCAGACTGGTCTCCTTACCACGGGGCTGCCTATGCGGTCATCGAAGCGACGGCTCGCTTGGTGGCAACAGGTGCTAACTGGTCCAAGGCTCGCTTCTCCTATCAGGAGTATTTCCAGCGGATGGACAAGCAGGCAGAGCGTTTCGGTCAGCCAGTAGCGGCACTTCTGGGCTCTATCGAGGCTCAGATTCAGCTCGGCTTGCCGTCTATCGGGGGCAAGGACTCCATGTCTGGTACCTTTGAGGACTTGACAGTTCCGCCGACCTTGGTTGCCTTTGGTGTGACAACAGCAGACAGCCGCAAGGTCCTATCACCTGAGTTCAAGGCGGCTGGCGAGCATATCTATTACCTGCCAGGTCAGATTTTGTCAGAAGATATTGATTTTGCCTTGATCAAGTCTAATTTTGAGACTTTTGAAAAATGGCAGAGCGATTATGCGATTACGGCTGCTAGTGCAGTCAAGTATGGTGGTGTTCTAGAAAGTCTAGCCCTTATGTCCTTTGGTAACCAAGTCGGAGCAAGAGTTGAGCTTGCCGACCTTGAAACTAGCTTAACAGGTCAGCTAGGTGGCTTTGTCTTCACATCGAAAGAAGACATTCCAGATGCGGTGAAAATAGGTCAAACCACTACAGACTTTACACTGGTTGTCAATGGTGTCAACCTTGCGGGACAGGACTTGCAAGCAGCCTTTGAGGGCAAACTAGAAGAAGTTTACCCAACAGAATTTGAACAGGCTACAGACTTACAGGATGTTCCAGCAGTCACCAGTTCAGCAGTTATACAAGCCAAGGAAAGAGTTGATGTTCCGCTTGTTTACATCCCAGTCTTCCCAGGAACCAACTCAGAATACGACTCCGCCAAAGCCTTTGAACAGGCAGGTGCAAAAGTCAATCTGGTGCCATTTGTGACTTTGGATGCAGCAAGTATTGAACGGTCCGTTGACACCATGGTTGACAACATTGCCAAGGCAAATATTCTATTCTTTGCAGGTGGATTCTCGGCTGCGGATGAGCCAGACGGGTCTGCTAAGTTTATCGTGACTATCTTACGAAACGCCAAGGTCCGCTCTGCTATTGACCAATTTATCGAAAAAGGTGGTCTCATCATCGGTATCTGCAATGGCTTCCAGGCCCTTGTCAAATCGGGCTTGCTGCCGTATGGAAACTTTGAGGAGGCGGGAGAAACCAGTCCGACCCTCTTCTACAACGATGCTAACCAGCACGTTGCCAAAATGGTGGAAACGCGGATTGCCAATGTCAACTCACCGTGGTTAGCATGTGTCCAAGTCGGTGACATTCACGCTATCCCAGTTTCACACGGGGAAGGAAAATTTGTCGTGACGGATGAAGAATTCGCTGTCTTGCGGGACAATGGGCAGATTTTCAGCCAATACGTTGACTTTACTGGTCAGCCAAGTATGGACTCTAAGTACAATCCAAACGGTTCTAGCCATGCGATTGAAGGTATTACCAGTCGCAACGGACAAATCATCGGAAAAATGGGGCATTCGGAGCGTTACGAGGATGGTCTTTTCCAAAATATTCCAGGTAAGAAAGACCAAGGGCTCTTTGTTTCAGCAGTTCGCTATTTTACAGGAAAATAACTATGACATACGAAGTTAAATCACTCAACGAAGAATGCGGTGTTTTCGGCATTTGGGGACATCCGCAGGCTGCTCAGGTGACCTATTTTGGTCTGCATAGCTTGCAGCACCGAGGGCAAGAAGGAGCAGGGATTTTAGCAAACGATGGCGGGCAATTACGTCGCCATCGCGGAACAGGCCTGATTGCAGAAGTCTTCAAAAATCCAGCAGATTTAGAAGCCTTGGCAGGAACGGCTGCCATTGGTCATGTCCGCTATGCAACTTCAGGCTCTGCTTCCATCAACAATATCCAGCCCTTCCTCTTTGACTTTGCAGATATGCAGGTGGGTTTGGCTCATAATGGAAATTTGACCAATGCAGTCAGTTTGAAGGCTGAGTTGGAAAAGAACGGTTCAATCTTTTCTAGTTCCTCAGACACAGAGATTTTGATGCACTTGATTCGTCGCAGTCACAATCCAGATTTTATGGGAAAAATCAAGGAAGCCCTCAATACTGTTAAAGGTGGCTTTGCCTACCTGATTATGCTGGAAGACAAATTGGTTGCTGCCTTGGACCCTAACGGTTTCCGTCCACTTTCAATAGGCAAAATGAAAAATGGTGCCTGGGTAGTTGCTAGTGAAACTTGTGCATTTGAAGTCGTTGGAGCGGAGTGGGTCCGCGATGTGGAGCCTGGTGAGATTCTTATCATTGATGATAACGGTGTTCACTATGACCGCTATACGACCGACACTCAGCTAGCAGTTTGTTCTATGGAATATGTCTATTTTGCCCGACCAGATTCGGTTATCCATGGTGTCAATGTCCACACGGCACGTAAAAATATGGGCCGTCGTTTGGCACAGGAGTTCAAACATGAGGCAGACATTGTGGTTGGTGTGCCAAACTCCTCTCTTTCCGCAGCCAGCGGATTCTCTGAAGAATCCGGCCTGCCAAATGAAATGGGATTGATTAAAAACCAATATACCCAGCGGACCTTTATCCAACCGACTCAGGAGCTCCGCGAACAAGGTGTTCGCATGAAGTTATCAGCGGTATCAAGTATTGTAAAGGGCAAACGTGTGGTTATGGTCGATGATTCCATCGTCCGAGGGACAACCAGTCGCCGTATCGTGCAGCTCCTGCGAGAAGCAGGGGCAGCGGAAGTCCATGTGGCTATCGGTAGTCCTGAACTCAAGTACCCATGTTTCTATGGGATTGATATCCAGACCCGTCGGGAACTGATTTCTGCCAACCACACCGTTGATGAAGTCTGTGAGATTATTGGGGCAGATAGTCTGACCTACCTTTCTCTTGAGGGGATGATTGAAGCCATCGGCATCGAAACCGATGCTCCAAAAGGTGGACTTTGTGTGGCCTATTTTGACGGAGAATTTCCAACTCCTCTTTACGACTACGAGGAAGAGTATCTCCGTAGCCTAGAAGAGAAAACGAGTTTTTATATCGAGAATGTCAAGTAAGTGATAGAGTTGTCAAGTATGCTTGACAGACCTGTAAACTGTTGAAAGGAAAAACAATGACAAATAAAAATGCTTATGCCCAATCAGGTGTTGACGTCGAAGCGGGATATGAAGTTGTCGAACGCATCAAGAAGCACGTAGCTCGGACAGAACGCTTGGGCGTGATGGGAGCTCTTGGTGGCTTTGGCGGGATGTTTGATCTTACCAAACTGGATGTCAAAGAGCCAGTCTTGGTATCTGGGACAGACGGCGTGGGAACCAAGCTCATGCTGGCAATCCAGTATGACAAGCATGATACGATTGGTCAGGACTGCGTGGCTATGTGCGTCAACGACATCATCGCAGCAGGAGCGGAGCCACTTTACTTCCTCGACTACATCGCGACTGGAAAAAATGAGCCAGCCAAGCTGGAGCAGGTGGTTGCGGGTGTTGCGGAAGGCTGTGTCCAGGCTGGTTGCGGCTTGATTGGCGGTGAAACGGCTGAAATGCCTGGCATGTACGGCGAGGATGACTACGATCTGGCTGGCTTTGCTGTCGGTATTGCGGAGAAGTCTCAGATTATTGACGGCAGTAAGGTCCAGGAAGGCGACATTCTTCTTGGCTTGGCCTCAAGCGGTATCCACTCCAACGGTTATTCTCTAGTTCGTCGCGTGTTTGCGGATGTTTCTGGCGACGCTCTGTTACCAGAGCTCAATGGCAGAGCCCTTAAGGATGTCCTCTTAGAGCCGACCCGTATCTATGTCCAGCAGGTGTTGCCTCTGGTAAAAGCAGGGCTGGTCAACGGCATTGCCCATATCACAGGCGGTGGCTTCATCGAAAATATTCCCCGTATGTTTGCTGATAATCTTGCAGCTGAGATTGAGGAAGATAAGATTCCAATCCTTCCAATCTTTACAGCCCTTGAAAAATACGGCCAAATCAAACATGAAGAAATGTTTGAAATCTTCAATATGGGTATCGGAATGGTCCTGGCAGTCAGTCCAGACAAGGTTGACAGTGTCTGTCAACTAGTTGACGAGGAAGTTTACACCATTGGTCACATCATTGCCAAGGAAGACAAGAGCGTGGTCATCAAATGAAACGAATAGCTGTTTTTGCCAGCGGTTATGGCTCTAATTTTCAAGTCATCGCAGAGCAGTTTGAGGTTGCCTTCGTCTTTTCAGACCGTAGAAATGCCTATGTCTTGGAACGGGCTGAAAAACTCGGTGTACCAGCCTTTACTTTTGAATTAAAAGAGTTTGCCGATAAGCAGGCCTACGAAGAAGCTCTCATTCAACTCTTAGACCAGCACCAGATTGACTTGGTGGTCTTGGCAGGCTATATGAAGATTGTGGGTCCGACCTTGTTAGCTCAATATGAAGGTCGTATCATCAATATCCACCCGGCTTATCTGCCTGAATTTCCAGGAGCCCATGGGATTGAAGATGCTTGGAATGCAGGTGTGGCAGAAAGTGGCGTGACAGTCCACTGGGTTGACAGTGGTGTTGACACAGGACAAATCATCAAACAAGTCCGTGTACCCCGACCGGCTGATGATACCTTGGAAACCTTTGAAGCCAGAATACATGAAGCAGAATACCAACTCTATCCAGCAGTTTTGGAGGAGTTGGGGGCAGTGAAAAAATAAGGAGAAATCATGACAAAACGTGCGTTAATTAGCGTATCAGATAAAAATGGTATTGTAGAATTTGCCCAAGAATTGACCAAACTTGGCTGGGAAATCATCTCGACCGGTGGTACCAAAGTTGCCTTGGATCAGGCTGGTGTAACTACCATCGCCATTGACGATGTGACTGGTTTTCCTGAGATGATGGACGGCCGTGTTAAGACGCTTCATCCAAAAATACACGGTGGTTTGTTAGCACGTCGGGATTTGGACAGCCACCTGCAAGCAGCTAAGGACCATGAAATAGGCTTGATTGACTTGGTAGTGGTTAACCTTTACCCCTTCAAAGAGACTATTTTACGTCCAGATGTGACCTACGACTTGGCGGTGGAGAACATCGACATCGGCGGACCGTCCATGCTTCGTTCTGCGGCCAAAAACCACGCCAGCGTAACGGTTGTGGTGGATCCGGCGGATTATCCGACGGTTTTAGGGGAAATAGCAGAGCAGGGTCA
The DNA here is from genome assembly GCA_000440235.1 of Streptococcus suis 10581. Lineage (GTDB taxonomy): Bacteria > Bacillota > Bacilli > Lactobacillales > Streptococcaceae > Streptococcus > Streptococcus suis_F. Next base: position 20,792 of record ALKQ01000029.1, read on the forward strand.
GACGACCTACCCAACGCGTCAGCGATTGGCAGCTAAGGTTTTCCGTCATACCGCAGCTTACGATGCTCTTATTGCAGACTACTTTACCAAGCAAGTCGGTGAAGACAAGCCTGAAAAACTAACCCTTACCTACGATCTTAATCAGCCTATGCGTTACGGAGAAAATCCTCAACAGAATGCGGATTTCTACCAAAATGCCCTGCCAACAGCCTATTCTATTGCAGCTGCTAAGCAGTTAAATGGTAAGGAGTTGTCCTTCAATAATATTCGTGATGCGGATGCGGCTATCCGTATTATCCGTGATTTCAAGGACCGTCCAACTGTTGTGGCTCTTAAACACATGAATCCTTGTGGTATCGGGCAGGCAGAGACTATTGAGCAGGCTTGGGGTTATGCCTATGAGGCTGACCCAGTATCGATTTTCGGAGGCATTGTTGTGCTGAACAGGGAAGTGGATGCTGCGACGGCTGAAAAGATGCACCCGATTTTCTTAGAAATCATCATCGCACCGAGCTACTCGGTAGAAGCGCTAGCTATTTTGACCAATAAAAAGAAAAATCTTCGGATTTTGGAGTTGGCCTTTGACGCACAGGACGCAAGCGAAGTGGAAAAAGAGTTCACGGGCGTTGTCGGCGGGCTCTTGGTGCAGGATCAGGACGTGGTGGTGGAAAGCCCAGCGGACTGGGAGGTGGTGACCGAGCGTCAACCGTCCGAGCAAGAGTGGGCGGCCATGGAGTTCGCCTGGAAGTCCTCCAAGTATGTCAAGTCCAACGGCATCATCGTCACCAATGACAAGATGACCTTGGGCGTGGGACCGGGGCAAACCAACCGTGTAGCGTCCGTCCGTATCGCTATCGAGCAAGCCAAGGATCGTTTGGAAGGAGCCGTTTTGGCGTCGGATGCCTTCTTCCCATTTGCTGATAACGTGGAAGAAATCGCAGCCGCAGGCATCAAGGCTATCATCCAGCCAGGTGGCTCCGTCCGTGACCAAGACTCCATTGACATGGCCAACAAGTACGGCTTGACCATGGTCTTTACGGGAGTAAGACATTTTAGACATTGAGAATTTTTGGAGATAGTAGAGTGTTTGAAAAAATTTTTTAGCTCTACTATCTTTTTGATATAATTTAAAAGAAATTAATTCCTGAGGTGAAATATGTTTGAAATGTTAAATAATATGTTGATGATTGTTACAACAATACTGTCTTTTTACTTTTCGCTTCGTAATGGGGAGGCGAAAGAGAAACTAAAATCGGCTGTGGAGATAGTAACTAATACACTTGTACACAGTAGTTTTACATTGATAGTGTTAGGGCTGAATAAATATTATAATTCTCATGTACATTTTCTATCACTTAGTGACTTTCTCTTGAATAATTCAATGTGGATATTAAGTGTCGTTTCTTTCTTTATCAGTTTTCACTCTTTGGCCATTGTTTTTAAGAATAAAAAATTAAATGGGGAAAATAGAATTGATAAATATATAAATGGAAAAGATTCCAAACTATTAAAGCGATCATCGTTTGCTTTTGTAGCGTTTGCAATATTTATTTTTAGTTTGTTGATTATTAGTATTTTATTCTCAATAAAAAATAACGACGAGTATAATGATTATACTCTTGAAGAAGTTTATGTAAAGCAAGGTGAGACAATTTATTTAGTTCCAAGTGGAACTTATTTTAAAACGACTGAACAAGATCATAAAACATGGAATTTAAATAAAAATACTAATTATACTCCATTAAAACAAAATATTTATTATATGATTCAAGGGACTAAAATTATTTTAGAAAAAGGAACAGTGGTTAAGGCAGGTGATGAATATGATACCAATTTTATTAATGTTGAGGGAGATGGAGTTTTACTTGCCAAATTGAAGACGGTTATTGGTGAAACTACTCACATACTGCAAAAAGATACTGAAGTTGAACTATATTTTGATTTAGAAAATGAAAAGACGAGAGATAAGTATAGAGTGAGTCTATTTGGTGACTTAAGTACTAAAGATAGGAGTTCAAATTTAGCATTTCCGCTCGTTATTTATCTAGTATTATCTGTAGGTTGTTCCATTATATACTATCCATTCTATTTGTATAAAAATTGGGAGTGTAAAAAATATTTAGTTACAAAAGTTAAACAGAATAATACAATCAACGTGTTTATCAAAAGTGGTTTAGATAAAAATGATGGTGCCATACAATTTATCAACTACAGTATGATGGTTAATAATATTCAGATATTAAAAGTAAAAATCTCTAAACAAGGCGAAATACTTGCTAATTTTAAAGTTCCTCATCAAAATAAGAAAATAATAGTAGATGGACAATACGAAAATTATTTAGAATATAAAAAACGCTTTAATAAAAAAGAGTTACCTTATTTGATTTGTTATGTCAATTCTATAAATGATTAATAGAAATTTTCCATTCCCGAACATTCTCCTATTTACTCTATCAAAATCCGTCTGTTTTTGCTATACTATTTATAGAAAATCCGTTTTTGAGGTGGAAAAAATGAAACTTTTGGTCGTTGGGTCTGGTGGTCGTGAACACGCTATTGCAAAGAAATTGTTAGAGTCTGATCAGGTAGAACAGGTCTTTGTAGCTCCTGGAAATGACGGAATGACTTTAGATGGTATCGAGTTAGTAAACATCGGAATTTCCGAACATTCTGCATTAATTAACTTTGCAAAGGAAAATGATATTGCCTGGACTTTTGTTGGCCCAGACGATGCTCTGGCAGCAGGTATCGTTGATGATTTTGAACAGGCTGGGCTAAAGGCTTTTGGTCCCAGTCGTCTCGCCGCGGAGCTGGAGTGGTCAAAAGACTTTGCCAAACAAATCATGGTCAAATACGGCATTCCAACAGCAGCCTTTGGCACATTTTCCAACTTCGAAGAAGCCAAAGCCTACATCGAAGAGCAGGGGGCTCCAATCGTAGTCAAGGCAGACGGCTTGGCACTGGGCAAGGGTGTGGTCGTGGCGGAAACCGTAGACCAGGCGGTCGAAGCGGCACGGGAGATGCTCTTGGCTAACAAGTTCGGCGACTCAGGTGCCCGCGTGGTCATCGAGGAGTTCTTGGCGGGCGAGGAGTTTTCCCTCTTTGCCCTGGTCAACGGCGACCAGTTTTACATTCTGCCGACAGCCCAGGATCATAAGCGTGCCTTTGACGGTGACCAAGGTCCCAACACAGGCGGCATGGGGGCCTACGCTCCTGTTCCCCACCTGCCTCAAAGCGTGGTGGATACGGCGGTTGACACCATTGTCAAGCCTATTCTGGATGGCATGATTGCGGAAGGGCGGTCTTATCTGGGCGTGCTCTATGCTGGTTTGATTCTGACCGACCAAGGTCCCAAGGTCATCGAGTTTAACGCCCGTTTTGGCGACCCAGAAACCCAGATTATTCTGCCTCGTCTGACCTCTGACTTTGCTCAGAACATCGACGACATTCTCCACCAACGCCCGACCCAGCTGACTTGGCTGGACAAGGGCGTGACACTCGGTGTGGTCGTGGCATCAAACGGCTACCCTCTGGACTACGAAAAAGGTGTAGAGTTGCCAGCGAAGACCGAGGGCGACATCACGACCTACTATGCAGGGGCTCGTTTTGCGGAAAATAGCAGAGCACTGCTCTCAAACGGCGGTCGGGTTTATATGCTAGTCACCACAGCAGATACCGTCCAAGAAGCCCAGGAAAAAATTTACTCGGAGCTGAAAAATCAAGATACGTCAGGACTCTTTTATCGGACAGATATTGGAGGAAAAGCAATTGGAAAATAAGCAAACCTGTGTCTTAGTCAGTGCCTGCTTGCTTGGAGAAAATTGCAAGTACAACGGCGGAAATAATTACAATCAAGCAGTTGTTGATGCTGTATCGGATAAGCAAGTTCTATCGGTTTGTCCAGAGGTTGCAGGCGGCCTTCCCACTCCAAGAGAGCCAGTCGAAATTGTGGACGGAAGTGTACGAGATGTGAGCGGAACATCTTATGACAAAGCATTTCAACAAGGCATTGCTAGAACGCTTGAAAGACTAGAAGGACAAGAGATAGAAATGGCCATTCTACAATCTAGAAGTCCGTCCTGTGGTGTCAAGCAGGTTTACGACGGTACCTTTTCAGGACAAAAAGTTGCAGGTAGCGGTTTATTTGCCCAAGCCTTGAAAGAAAGAGGCTATCAGGTAGTAGATGCAGAAGATATAAACGAGGTAACATCATGAAACCAATCATTTCCATCATCATGGGTTCTAGTTCTGACTGGAAAACCATGAAAAAAGCAGCCGATGTGCTGGACAAATTTGGCGTAGCCTATGAAAAGAAAGTAGTCTCTGCCCACCGCACCCCAGACCTCATGTTCCGTCACGCCGAGGAAGCGCGTGGTCGTGGTATTAAGGTCATCATCGCAGGAGCGGGGGGGGCGGCTCATTTGCCAGGTATGGTAGCAGCCAAGACCACCCTGCCTGTCATCGGTGTTCCTGTCCAATCCCGTGCCCTCAGCGGTGTGGATTCGCTCTATTCTATCGTGCAGATGCCAGGCGGCGTGCCTGTTGCGACCATGGCGATTGGCGAAGCTGGTGCCACCAACGCAGCTCTGACAACTCTTCGCATTCTCTCCATTGAAGACCAAACCATTGCAGCTCAGCTGGCAGACTTTGCCAAGGAACAGGAAAAAATTGCGGAGGCGATGACAGATGACCTCATCTAAGACAATCGGAATTATCGGCGGCGGTCAGCTGGGGCAGATGATAGCCATTTCTGCTATTTACATGGGCCACAAGGTCATTACGCTGGATCCAGCTGCGGACTGCCCAGCCTCCAAGGTCAGCGAGGTTATCGTCGCTCCCTATCACGATGTGGCGGCCCTCAAACAGCTGGCGGAGCGGTGTCATGTCCTGACCTACGAGTTTGAAAATGTCGATGCCGACGGACTGGACGCGGTCATCAAGGACGGCCAGCTCCCTCAAGGGACAGACCTCCTTCGCATTTCCCAGAACCGTATTTTTGAGAAGGATTTCTTGGCAAAAAAAGCTGGCGTGCAAGTCGCCCCCTACAAAGTCGTCACATCTAGCTTAGACCTAGAAGGATTAGACCTCAGCAAAAACTACGTTTTGAAGACAGCCACTGGGGGCTATGATGGACATGGCCAGAAGGTCATTCGAGAAGAGGCGGACTTGGTAGAGGCTAGTCAGTTAGCTAACTCTGCCGAGTGTGTTTTGGAAGAGTTTGTGAATTTCGATCTGGAAATCTCCGTCCTTGTGTCTGGCAATGGCTCCGACTATACCGTCTTTCCTGTGCAGGAAAATATCCACCGCAATAATATTCTTTACAAAACTATCGTGCCTGCCCGTATTTCAGATGAACTTGCTGAAAAAGCCAAAAACATGGCCCTGCAAATCGCAGACAAGCTCCATTTGGCAGGCACCCTCTGCGTTGAAATGTTTGTGGCAGGACAGGATATTCTGGTTAATGAAATCGCACCTCGCCCTCATAATTCAGGACACTATTCGATTGAAGCTTGTAATTTTTCACAGTTTGACACCCATATCCGAGGCATTCTAGGGGAGCCTCTACCTCCTATCCGCCTGCTTTCACCAGCTGTTATGATCAATGTCCTCGGACAAGACATGGAAGCAGCCCAAACCTTTCTTCAAGAAAACCCTACCGCCTATCCCCACTTTTATGGTAAACTAGAAGCAAAGCACAACCGCAAAATGGGACACGTGACGGTGTTAGGGGAGGATGTTGAGGTGGAGTTGTAGTATTGTTTTGATAAAGTTAGTTTTGTCGGGAAGGAGATTAAACTATATTAATGAGTTTTAGTAATCAGGAACATTATATTTCTAAGGACGATATTTTACAACTAGATGAATTAGGGATTTATTTGTTTCACTGGGTAGTAAAGTCTACACAGGAGATTTTTTATGTTGGTATAGGAAAAGGTGATACAGCTTTTAAATGTCATGAACATGCACATGAGGCTGAAAAAATAAAAACTCTATTTGAAACTGAAGTTGTGATTGTTAGGACTAATATACCGGGGATTTTTGCAGAAGATGTTAAGCTGGAGGAGATAAGACGATTACTGAACGAAACTGACCATAGACTGACGAATAGAATGATACCTCTAGGGTGTAAACGAGGCAATGGGTATGACAGAGCTCACTCTACTCCGAAGTATGCTTATGAAGTGGCATCTGTATTTTATGCTAGTGAAATTCAGGAGCATTACTTCAAAACGGAGTATAGATTATTTGATGCGGTGAATATAAAGACACTATCCAATGTTTATTTTGTTCAAAGTAGTGCTTCTGAGGAAGAGTTTAATGTTGTTTATGGTGGAAATTTTGATAGGTACTTGAATGATGTTCAAAAATGGTTAACATTATTTAATTCAAAAATAGTACGAAGTAGGTATGCGAAATCGGTGACTGCATGGATTTACATGTCTGATGATTATGTTTCTAATTACGAGTTAGATATGGAGAAAGCTAAGGAAAGAATAGGAACAAAAATACCTTGTTACCACTTGATTGATATATGGAAAACTTTAAAATCTCTATCTTTAACTCAAGATGGTCATGTCACTCAAGAAAAGTATATCTTGAAAAGTGTGTATAATAGGGTTCCGATTGACCAAATAAAGAATCAGAGTGATTTTAATAAAGCATTTGATTTAGGTTATCCATTGTATGAAAAAGGAGAACGATTAAGAAAAGCGGGCAATATTACTGAAGCAATTGCGTTGTTTGATGAGGCGCGTTCATTAGGGTATACTGTATTTGGGCTTTATGAAGCGTATGCAAAATCTTTTCGTAAATTAAAACAATATGAGGATGAGATTTTAATCATAGAGGAAGCAATACTTAAAAATTCTAGAAGTGATAAGAGTACTGAGTGGTATCTTAGATTAGAACGAGCTAAAGAATTATTGAAAAAGAATCAAGTTAGAAAAAACTAGAAAGGATGAGGACTTATCTTATTGTATTTAGCGTCCTCTGTATCATAAATTATGATCAATCGTTATTCCCGCCCAGAGATGGCGGCTATTTGGAGTGAAGAGAACAAGTACAGGGCTTGGTTGGAGGTGGAAATCCTCGCAGATGAGGCTTGGGCTGAGTTGGGTGAGATTCCCAAGGAAGATGTGGCCTTGATTCGTGAGAAGGCGACTTTTGACATCGACCGCATTTTAGAGATTGAAGAGGAAACCCGTCACGATGTGGTGGCTTTCACCCGTGCGGTTTCGGAAAGTCTTGGTGAGGAACGCAAGTGGGTCCACTACGGTCTGACATCGACCGACGTGGTGGATACGGCTTACGGTTACCTCTACAAGCAGGCCAACGATATCATCCGTCGTGACCTTGAAAACTTTACCAATATCATCGCCGACAAGGCTCGTGAGCACAAGTACACCATCATGATGGGGCGGACCCACGGTGTTCATGCGGAGCCAACGACCTTCGGTCTTAAACTAGCGACTTGGTATAGCGAAATGAAACGCAACATGGAGCGTTTTGATGTGGCGGCCAAGGGTGTCGAAGCTGGTAAAATTTCAGGTGCGGTTGGAAACTTTGCTAACATTCCTCCATTTGTGGAAGAGTATGTTTGTGGTAAATTGGGCATTCGTCCGCAGGAAATTTCTACCCAGGTCCTTCCTCGTGACCTCCACGCAGAATATTTCTCAGCCCTAGCCTTGATTGCAACATCTATTGAGCGTATGGCGACAGAAATCCGTGGGCTACAAAAATCTGAACAACGTGAAGTCGAAGAGTATTTCGCCAAAGGCCAAAAAGGCAGCTCTGCTATGCCCCATAAACGCAACCCTATCGGCTCTGAAAATATGACCGGTCTGGCTCGCGTGGTGCGTGGTCACTTGGTGACGGCTTTTGAAAATGTGGCCCTCTGGCACGAACGCGATATTTCCCACTCGTCAGCGGAGCGGATTATCACGCCGGATACGACTATCCTCATCAACTATATGCTCAACCGTTTTGGCAATATCGTCAAGAACTTGACGGTCTTCCCTGAAAATATGAAACGCAATATGGAGTCAACTTTTGGCTTGATTTACAGCCAGCGTGTCATGCTTAGCTTGATTGAAAAAGGTATGACCCGTGAGGAAGCCTATGACTTGGTGCAACCAAAAACTGCGCAATCTTGGGATAATCAAGTGGACTTCAAGCCCCTTCTCGAAGCGGATGAGCGCGTGACAGCCAAACTCAGCCAGGAAGAAATTGATGAACTCTTCAACCCAGACTACTATGCTAAGCGGGTAGATGACATCTTTGAACGACTTGGATTATAAAAAATTAAAATTCTTTGGATTTTCCAGAGAATTTTTTTGTTTACTTACGAATAAATAGGTGAAGGGGAAGCCAGCTCACAACTTATTCAAAAAAAGTATCGTCATTTAGTTTTTCTTTTATTACTTCGTTAACTTGCCTTGCCTAACTCTAGTTATGCCTGCGGCTCGTTGCCTAGTACTAAAAGTAAACTAAAAGACTATAAAAAATTTTTTCAAAAAATGCAGACGATTTGCGAATAAGTAAGTGAGAGGGAAAATTCCCCTCAAGGAGATACACACTTGAAAAAATAAATCATTTTCCAAATGATTTACGAATAAACAAGTGTAGGAAAAATGAAAGGAGAAAAACGATGACACAATTTATGAATGAAACAAATCGAAAGTTTGAAGTTGCAAACCAAGAGTTTATTCGAATCAATGTAACTTGGAAATGCACGATTTAATAGCAGTTGGTCAAATTATATTTTAAATACTAAGGGAGGATGAGATGACAGAATTTGCAATGATGAATAAGGTATACGGGGAAGCAATTTCGGGGGTTATTGAAATTACTGTTACATGGAGATGTAAGAGAGCGTAACCCAATCACTGTGCTGAGATGTTGACACGATCTCTGAGAAGTGGCTTTGGGCTTTTTGCCCGGCCTCTTTTTATAAAACTAAAAGGAATATAGAATGAAAAAAGCAACTTATACATTATCTTGTGGTAAAGCTGATATAGGGAATAAAAATACTTCAAAGATTGAAGAAAAATTTGAAAGATATATGGAGGGAGTAGCTGAAAAATTAATAAAAGCAGATAAAAAACGTATTGACAAATGGTTTGTTCATGTGCGAATTGAGGAGTAAGTATGTTTAAGATGGTAGATGGCCAACAAGTAAATAACCAAATTTATGGATTTAAGATTCATATCTCAGCAACTGCTGAAAACTATAAGCAAGTTTTTCAAGTAGTCTATCCTTTACTAGTAGAAAGTAAGGTTTGTTTTAAATATATTGAAGAAGATGTAGATGTATTGCGAAACTTTTCAGAACTTGAAAGTCGAGCAGAGTCTGGGAAGTATTTTACAATTTATCCTAACTCCCATATTCATTTTTTGGAGTTACTAGAGCAGCTCTACCTGAACATACCTAAGGATTTACAAGGAATCTATATTTTGAGTGACCGTCCCTACAAGGATTCAAATATTATTTTTTATCGATATGGATTTTTTGAAGATCATTCTCAATACAATGTTAATGGAATTCCTACTTTAGAGGGACCAAATGGAGAGGTTTGGCAGGATTATCAGAAAGCTTATTTTGACTTGCCACCTTGGATTGACGATATTCAAGAGCCTCAAGTATTTCAGAAAAGTTATCTTGCAGAAAAATATCAAGTTACGGATTGCCTGCGTATGAGTAATGGTGGAAATACTTACAGAGGTTTTGATAAGGAAACCAATCAAGAAGTTATCATTAAGGAAGCACGAGCGGAAGTCGTTTCATATGAAAAGATTACAAAAAAGATGCTGCGAGAAAATGAATACAAATATGCTAAACACCTACAAGCTTCTAATCGAACTCCTAAGACACTGGAAAGGGTAAGAGAGTGGATAAATGACTACTATATCTATGAAAGTATCAGAGGCCAGAATTTGCTAGACTATGCTAGTCCAATGTCACTCTTTACGTACAGTAGCGACACTCCTGGTGAAAATATTGATAAATTTCAACATTTTCTTTCTCTGACGAAACAACTGGTGCATTTTATTGATTATTTCCATAAACGCAATATTGTTTTAAATGATATTCATGCTAATAATTTTATTGTGTCAGAAGATAATAAACTGTATTTTATTGATCTAGAAAATTCTTATGAAAACGAAAATGATAATTTAATTGGAATCTACAATGAAATTAGTTTGAAAGAATGGAATAGACTAGATGGAAAACTTGGGGATTGTCATAAACTGGCGAATTTAATCTTATTTTTACTAGGTCGTTTGCAAATAAAAAGCGGAGAGAAATATGAAGCTTGTTTAACAGATGATTTGCTAAGTAGATATGGTATAAAAACTAATCTATCCCAACTGATCTCCTATCTATATTCTGACAAAGCAAGTATATCTGTTGCAAAAGAAATGGTTGAAAATGTAAGAGTAGAGCTAGGACAAGTCTGTTGTGAGTTAATACCTTATGAAGATTCAATGCCTGAAGTTTCCATTCCCATTAGTCAATTATTGGATTTAGATGGTTTATCCCAATATATTCGTTGGAAGGAAGATGATGAACGTCTAAAAATTCTTATTGATAGAGAGAGCAATATGGGATTAGACGGCTTGGCTGGAGTCCTGATTTTAATGGAAGACGGTGCTTTATCAGCTACCCATCAGCAATATGTTGTAACAAAGATTTTGGACAAAATTGTAGAAACAGAGTATGGACCGTCAATTGCATATGGAATGGGGTATGCTTCGCCTTATCTAACTACAGGTGTTGCGGGGGTGCTGAAAGCCTTGCAGTATATTGGTTATCCGAAGTTCCTCGACCTATCCCAAGAACTAGTGAAGGGGTTGTTAGTTGAGTACGGTCAATATCCAGATTTTAGGCAAGGGATGTTGGGAGTTGCAGATACCTTGCTAGATATATTTAGTGCTACAACGGATCAGAAACTACTGGCAGCCGTAGAGAAACAGTTAGTGATGGTTGCAATTAAGGCAAAGTATGATAAGAAATTACAAAAAGAATTACTTTATGTATTTTCACGTTACGGGAGAATAAAAAATGAATTTATTATTAAAAAACAAACTGTATAATGTATTAGCTGTTTCACGTTTACTCAATTCATTGGGTGCACACATTTATAACCTTGTTTTCGTAATCTATGCAGCTACTCAATTTCGCTCAACATGGGCGATATCTGTCGCTAATATAATTATGGTTCTCCCTACAATTTTTTCATTTTATATGGGGATTCAAGCAGATAAGACTAAGAAAAAGGCAGACGCATTGTTTTCAGCAGCCCTTGTTCAGACTGTGTTATTCTTTGTTATGTCATTCTTACTTCAAAGTACAACGATTGGAGTATTTGCTCTTGTTTGTGTGATGAATGTAATAACTGATTTATTGTCTGATTATTCTTCAGGTTTGCGGTTACCGATTATGCAGAAGAACTTGAAAGAGGATGAACTTATGGAAGCTTATTCCTTCTTTCAATTCATTTCTTGTGTGAGTGGTATTGGTGGGCAGGCTTTAGGGGTATGGCTTCTGTCATTGACAGGCAATAATTTCAGTATTGTTGCGATGTTGAACGCTTGTTTCTTCTTTATTTCTGGAATTTTACTCTATACACATAAAAAACATTTGACACATGATGAGATTGAAATAGCATCGTCACAATCCATCAAACAACAGCTAAGTGATGTGATTGATGGTATTAAGGTTGTTTTTGAAACCAATGCCTCTGGTAATCTTTTGACAACTTTAAGTTGTATTTTACTTATGAATGCCCTAGGTGGTGCACTTGGTTCTATCTATACTATCTATTTTCTAGATAAGAGCTTGTTTGGGATGACTTATGGTCAGAGTCTTTTGACTATCAATGCTATCTTGGTTGTGAGTATGATTGTTGGGAGCTTAACACCAAATGATTACTTTGCAAAGTTATCTCTTACAAAAATGATGATTTGTAATGCGATAGCATTGACCGGAATTGGTTTGAGCCATTTATTGGGGCTAAGTGAGTTTATTGGAGTAGTTTTTCTAGCATTTTCAGCCTATATCGGTGGAAAGGTCAATCCTAAAATTGATGCTCTATTATTAGCCAATACTTCGCCGGAACTGCTAGCACGCACAGATACTTTATTGACCATGTTATTTACACTTTCTCTTCCTGTGGGAACCATTCTCTTTTCTACATTAGCTACTGTACATATTCATTTGACTTGGGGGATTTTTGCCTTTATTGGCCTTATTGCAACCATCTTAGCAGTGCAATCTCAACAAGCAATTGACAAATCTAAACTTGTATCTGCATAGAATGATTTGTTACTCAAAATTCTTTGGATTTTCCAGAGAATTTTTTAGTTTTCCTTAAGCTTGGCGAGTTATACTCTATTCAAGCTAGAAATAGCGAAATTTCTTTTTCATATAATCTCCTGAGAATACTGGACTCATTGAGTCTGGTATTTTCATTTTGTGCTATAATGGTTTCATGACAAATCGAATTTTAGACATGGAACAAATGCAGGATGAGGAGTACGTAGAACGCACTCTGCGTCCGCAGAAATTAAATGAATACATCGGTCAGGACAAGGTCAAGGACCAGCTGAAAATCTTTATCGAGGCGGCCAAGCTCCGTGATGAAGCCTTGGACCATACGCTTCTGTTTGGCCCTCCGGGTTTGGGTAAAACCACCATGGCCTTTGTTATTGCCAACGAATTGGGGGTCAATATCAAGCAGACCAGTGGTCCTGTCATTGAAAAGGCCGGTGATTTGGTAGCCCTTCTCAATGACTTGGAACCTGGCGATGTCCTCTTTATCGATGAAATCCACCGTATGCCCATGGCGGTCGAGGAAATTCTCTACTCTGCGATGGAGGATTTCTACATCGACATTATGATTGGAGCAGGGGAGGCCAGTCGCTCCGTGCATTTGGAGTTGCCACCTTTTACCCTGATTGGAGCGACCACTCGTGCAGGTATGCTGTCCAATCCTCTGCGAGCTCGTTTTGGGATTACCGGTCACATGGAGTATTACGAACTGGCTGATTTGACGGAGATTGTCGAGCGAACAGCGGATATCTTTGATATGGAGATTACCCATGAAGCTGCTATTGAGCTGGCCCGTCGTTCTCGTGGAACCCCTCGTATCGCCAACCGCCTGCTTAAGCGGGTGCGGGATTTCGCACAGATTATGGGCGACGGCCTGATTGATGACAGCATTACGGACAAGGCTTTGACCATGCTGGACGTGGACCGCGAGGGGCTGGACTACGTGGACCAGAAGATTCTCCGTACCATGATTGAGATGTATGGCGGTGGTCCTGTCGGCCTCAACACTCTGTCGGTTAATATCGCCGAGGAGCGTGAGACGGTGGAGGACATGTACGAACCCTACCTGATTCAGCAGGGCTTCCTCATGCGGACACGGACGGGGAGGGTTGCGACAGCCAAGGCCTACGAGCACTTGGGTTATCCCTATACGGAAAAATAATGGCAGAGCAGATGAGAAAGCTACGATTGCATTTCGAGTTTGATCTAGACTAGGAATGGAGATAAGATGAAACCGACATTTATTTGGGATTTGGATGGAACGCTCTTGGATTCCTATGAAGCAATTTTGGCAGGAATTCAGGAAACCTATCAAGAATATGATCTTCCTTTTGACCGTGAAGAAGTAAGGAATTTCATTCTTCGCTATTCTGTCAAGGATTTGCTGGTGCGTGATGCGGACAAGTACGATCTGGATAGCGATGAACTTAATCGTGTGCGTGCGACTTCCTTGAAGGAGAAAAATATGCAGATTCCTTTGATGGCTGGTGCGCGTGAAATTCTGGACTGGACAGCAGAGAAAGGAATTCAAAATTTCGTTTATACACACAAGAGTGACAATGCTTTTCAGGTTTTGGAGGATTTGGGTGTCCGTCAACATTTCACAGAAATCTTGACCAGCGATTCAGGTTTTGCCCGCAAACCAAGTCCAGAAGCTCTGCTATTTCTCATTGAAAAATACGGACTGAACAAAGAAAATACCTACTATATCGGTGACCGTTTGCTCGATGTAGAAACAGCTATCAACGCAGGGATTCAAAGCATCAACCTGCAAATTGATGGTGTGGAGCAGAATTGGAAGATTGTTTCTTTATTGGACATAAAACAAATGTTAACTGATAAATATAAATAAAAACAAACGTAAAACCGTTTGTTTTTTTATTTAAAAACAGAAAAAGTATGGAAATTGAGTGGTGATTTTGCTATAATATACAAAAGAATATTTGGAGGTATTTTATGAACGATAAGGAATTTGGGCAGCGTGTGCGTCAACTTCGAGAAACCGCTAGTCTGACACGTGAACAGTTTTGCGATGACGAACTTGAGCTCTCCGTCCGCCAATTAACCCGTATCGAAGCAGGTACTTCTAAGCCAACTTTTTCAAAAATCCAATATATCGCAACCCGCTTAGGGATGGGACTCTACGAACTTATGCCTGACTATGTATCCTTGCCAGAAAGATACTCCAAGCTGAAATTCGATGTCCTCCGTACACCGACTTATGGTAATAAGGAATTAGTTGAAAAACGTGGTGCTATCATGACGGAAATCTATGATGACTATTATGATGACTTGCCTGAGGAGGAGAAAATAGCGATTGATGCCATTCAATCAACTATTGATGCACTTGAAACGAGGAGTGCAGAATTTGGTCAAGATATTCTAAATGACTATTTTGAGCAGATACAAAGAAAAAAACAATTTTCAGCCAATGATTTATTAATCATTCGACTATTTTTAATGAATTTAAGGATGGAAGTCAAACAGGATAATGACTTTCAACGCTTTTTAGAGTTGGTTGAAAAGTTTCCGAGCCAAGTAGAATTAGTTGAATCTGGGGATTTGTTTATTTTAAGGGATGTGATGATAACTTCTGTTGGACTTTTGGGACAAAAGGAAGAATTTAGCTATATTCCTACACTCTTTGAAGCACTTGATAAGATAATGCAGAAGACCCAAGATTTTCAAAAGAAACCTATTCTCAATCTGCTTAAGTGGAAATATGAGTTGTTAATAAATAAAGATAAGGTTGTAGCTACTGCCTTGTATGAAGAAGCGCTTCTTTTTGCAAGATTAATTGGCAATGCGCACCTAATTGATAAATTAGAAGAAGAGTGGCAAATAGATGTGAAAACAGCAGAATATTCAGGTGGTGTGTAAAGTATAGGCATTCACCCACGATTAACAGCGTTGATAAACTTTGTTTTTTATAATATAAAAAAAGTATATTCGGAGGTATTTTATGAACGATAAGGAATTTGGGCAGCGTGTGCGTCAACTGCGAGAAACTGCTAATCTGACACGTGAACAGTTTTGCGGTGACGAACTTGAGCTCTCCGTCCGCCAATTAACCCGTATTGAAGCAGGTACTTCTAAGCCAACTTTTTCAAAGATTCAGTATATTGCGACACGTTTAGGGATGGGACTTTACGAGCTTATGCCAGATTATGTGTCGCTACCTGAACGATATTCCAAACTGAAGTTTGATGTACTTCGTACACCGACTTATGAAAATGAGGAATTGATGGAAAAACGAGCAGATATGATGACAGAAATCTATGATGACTATTATGATGACTTGCCCGAGGAGGAGAAAATAGCGATTGATGCCATTCAATCCATTATTGATGTATTTGAAACGAAGACAGCAGAATTTGGTCAAGATATTCTAGAAGATTATTTTGAACAAATCCAAAGAAAACCCCAATTTTCAGCCAACGATTTGTTAATAATTCGACTCTATTTAATCAATTTGAGAATAGAAATTAAACAGAGCAGTGATTTTCAGCACTTTTTAGAGTTGGTGGAAAAGTTACCAAGCCAAGTAGAATTGATTGAATCTGGAGAATTATTTATTTTAAGAGATGTGATGCTGACGTCGATAGGGATTCTTGGCGAACATGAAGAATATGGCAAGATACCTCCACTTTTTGATGCTCTAGATAGAATCATGGTTTCAACTCAAGATTTTCAAAAGAAACCCATTCTCAATCTGCTTAAGTGGAAATATGAGTTGTATGTGAACAATGATAGCGAGGAGGCTAGACGGTTTTATGAAGAAGCAGTTATGTTCGCAAAATTAATTGGAGACTCCCATTTAGTAGAAAAATTAGAATCATCATGGAGAGAAGAGGAAAAGTGACATTTTTGTCCTGTTGAAGAATTGCAAAAAGCATTATACTAAACTCATAAAGATTAAAGGAGATTAGTAATATGTTTAACTTTTTGAATTTTTTTGGTCGTCTTGGTGGTAACTGGGGGAAATGGACTGATGGATAATAGAGTTCCTCAATATATTATCAAAAGCCAACATCTGTTCGGCTTTTTTGCTATACTAGACAATATATAGGAGGTGGCTATGTTAGAAAATTGGTTAAACACCAAGCAAGGTCAACTGTTTCATTATAAGATGGAAAAGATTGAGTATGCCTTAGAACTGCTAGGGAATCCCCAGTTTGCTGTTCCGGTCATTCATGTGGCTGGAACCAATGGCAAGGGGTCGACCATTGCTTTTCTGCGCCAGCTCTTTCAAGCTCACGGCTTGCGTGTCGGTAGTTTTGTATCACCTCATATGGTGAGCGTGCACGACAGGATTTGTATTGACAGCCAGCCCATTACAGATCACGATTTTCAGCGCTATTTACAGAAAGTCTACGACTTGGAGCAGGAAGTCGTCACTCGTTATGAGCCTTTTCGCTATTTTGAGGTCATGGTGCTCATTATGTTCCTCTATTTCGAAGCTCAACAACCCGATGTGGCACTAGTAGAGGTGGGTATCGGCGGACTTTTGGATACGACCAACGTCGTGGCCCCAGCCCTAAGCGTGATCACCTCCATCGGCATGGACCATCAGGATTTACTAGGCTCGACTTTAAGGGAAATAGCAGAGCAGAAAGCAGGGATTATCAAGGAAAACGTGCCTGTCGTCCTTGGACCACTTTCTCCAGAAACCACAGCTATCTGTCGCCAAATTGCCCAAGACAAACAAGCTCCCGTCTATCAACTTAGTCAGGAATTTACCTATAAAACAGGACAGTTCAGCAATGCGGACTTGGAACTGTCAGAATTGGTTCTAGGCTTGGCAGGCCATCACCAAGAAGAGAATGCGGCCGTAGCCCTACAAACTTTTCTACTCTATATGACCAATATCCAAAAAGACATTCAACCTCAGTTGATTCAACAAGCCCTTGCTCAAACCAGCTGGCCTGGTCGTTTGGAACTGGTTGCTCAAGAGCCGAAAATCTATTTGGATGGTGCCCACAATGTTCCTGCCATTGAACGCTTGATTGACTTTATTCAGGAGCAAGACGAACCTGTCACCATTCTCTTTTCAGCTCTTAGACGCAAGGACTTTCAAGAAATGCTTGGATTATTGGAAGAAAAGTTACCACATACTCCCCTTGTTTTAACAAGCTTTGCTTATGATGGTGCCTTGTCTGAGGAAAACCGACAAGGACGAGATTATGTTGAGAACTATCAGCAGTTTATAGAAGACTGGCAATCTAGCGGGCAAGGAATTTTGATTGTCACAGGCTCTCTCTACTTTATCTCAGAAGTTCGTCGGATTTTTAAAAAATGAATATCTTTTTTGCGAATAAATAGGTATGACACATGCAGAAAAAGTAGCCTTTTTAAAAGAATTTCAAGAGAACAAACGCCATACCTTTCGACAGTTAGAACTGTTTGCAAAAATTTCCAGAACTCCCGATAGGAAATGACATCGGGAGTGCTTTTTGATATAATAAGGAAAGCAAATCCAAGGAGAAGAAAATGACAGAATTAGATGTAGTTTCGGACGTAGTTACTCATCCTGAGGAAACTTATCGGCGTAGTCGTAGAGCATCACGCAGACAGCAAGTGCAACTGAATGGTGAATTTCATGAAAGAGTATTAAAAACAAAGTATTGGCCAGCTCTTGTTTGGAGCTTAGTTTTAAGTATTTTTAGCGTAGCCAATCCACTGCTAATGCCATTTGCAACCAATATACAAACTCAAAATTTATATGCAGGGATGGCAATGGCAAATGGACAAATCCCTTATGGTGATTTCTTTGGTACAAGCGGGTTATTATTCTACTTACTTGCTTTCTTAGGTCATCTGGGAGGAACTTTCATTATCTTTGGAATCCTCCAGTTTATAGCATTACTGATAGCGGGAATCTATTTCTATAAGATTGTAGCTTATTTTAGTCAGTCAGAACACCTAGCGACAAGTTCTAGCCATTGGTTCTATGTATTTATTTTTGCACTTGGTTTTGGAGGGATGTATGCAGAAATGTTTGCTCTTCCATTTCTTTTGACTAGTCTGTGGTTTCTGGTCCGCTATTTTGAAAATGCAGTGCGTGATGAGGCATTTATCCTCTACGGAATCGATGCGGCATTGGTATTTTTAATTTACCCAAAAAGTCTGATCCTTTGGTTAGTTGCGGGTCTAGTTTTATTTATTTTTAATATCCAACACCGCCAAGTTACTCGAGGAATCTATCAATTATTAGCGACCATTTTTGGTTTTCTTCTGATTCTATATGCGGTAGGTTATTATGCTTTTGAGGCGCAGATTCTGGGGACAGCTATTCAACAAACTTTCCTTTATAACTTACAGTTAGACTTTCACCATTCCTATCTATATTTAGACTTGGCGATTGTGTCTGTATTTTTACTCTTATCTGGATTATTTAAAAGTTTCATCCAAATGCTGTTTTCTTTCAAACAAGGAAGACATACCTATATCAAAGTTCTCCTATTATTGACTTTCTTAGTTCAATGTGTCTTTATTGTTGGGAATGCAAACTTTCAATGGAGCCAACTCATTCTTCTTTTACCGTATGGTTTTGCGATGTCAGTCGTTTACCTGCGTGATGAGGATGTAGAAGATTATCGTGGGTATTTGCGTCGTCAATTCTTTCTTCCGTTAGCTATTTGCTTGGGTATTATCGCTCAACCTGCTTATCTTTATTTGGTACAGGGAGATTTGAGAACTGACCGTGAACAAGTTGCCAATTACATTGGTGAACAAACGAAAGATTCGGATAAGATTTATGTTTGGGATAATAGCGCAAGTATCTATCTTTCAAGTCAACGTTTATCTGCCGCAACGATTACTACAGCAGAACCCTATCTGAATACTGACGACAATAAAAATAGCTTGATGTATGACATCAATAAAAATGAGGCAAAATTTGTAGTCGTCAATAAGAATTTGCCAATTCTAGATGAAATCAAGACAAATTTAGCATCACAGTACCAGTCTGTTCAGACAACGGATTACTTTACGATTTATCAAAAGAATGAATGATTGCTCAGGCAGTCATTTTTTCTTTAGCCTATCTGGGAAAAGGAGGGAAAGTGGATATGTGGTATAATGGAAAAATAAGCATTCGGGAAAAATTATTAAAGAAATGTAGGAGAAATGATGTCACATATTATTGAACTACCAGAAATACTAGCCAACCAGATTGCGGCTGGTGAGGTCATTGAGCGACCAGCCAGTGTGGTTAAGGAGTTGGTGGAAAATTCCATTGACGCAGGGGCTAGTCAGATTGAAATTAGTGTTGAAGAGGCTGGCCTTAAAATGATTCAAATTACGGATAACGGTGAGGGGATTGCCCCTGATGAAGTAGCGCTTGCCCTCCGCCGTCACGCTACTAGTAAGATAAAAAATCAATCGGATTTGTTTCGTATTCGCACCCTAGGTTTTCGTGGAGAAGCTCTGCCTTCCATTGCTTCTGTCAGTCATATAATCATTGAGACAGCTACGGCAGACTCTGCACACGGACTTCATTTGGAGGCCAAAGGTGGTGTCATCGAGAAAGAGGAGCCAGTTAGTCGTCCAGTTGGCACACAGATTACTGTTTCGGATTTATTTTACAATACCCCTGCTCGTCTCAAATACGTTCGCAGTCAACAGGCTGAATTATCACATATTGTTGATGTTGTAAATCGATTGAGTCTAGCTCATCCGGAAATAGCCTTTGCCTTAGTAAACGAAGGACGAGAATTAATTAGAACTGCAGGGACAGGGAAACTTCGTCAGGCAATTTCAGGGATTTATGGGATTGCTTCTGCCAAAAAAATGGTTGAAATTGAGGCAGAAGATCTGGATTTTCAGATTTCAGGTTACGTTTCCTTGCCAGAGTTGACTCGTGCCAACCGCAACTACATTTCCATTTTCAT
Source organism: Streptococcus suis 10581 (assembly GCA_000440235.1). Lineage (GTDB taxonomy): Bacteria > Bacillota > Bacilli > Lactobacillales > Streptococcaceae > Streptococcus > Streptococcus suis_F. Next base: position 41,015 of record ALKQ01000029.1, read on the forward strand.
CAACGGTCGCTATATCAAGAATTTTTTGCTGAATCGAGCGATTTTGGAAGGTTATGGCAGTAAGTTGATGGTAGGACGTTTTCCATTGGCAGTGATTTCTATAGAAATTGACCCCTATCTTGCTGATGTCAATGTGCATCCGACCAAGCAGGAAGTTCGCATCTCCAAGGAAAAAGAACTCATGACCTTGATTCGAGAGGCGATTAGTCAAGCGCTTAAAGAGCAGGACTTGATACCAGATGCTCTTGAGAATTTAGCTCAGTCAAGTACTCGACCAAAAGTAAAAGCAGAGCAAGGCACCTTACCACTCAGAGAGCCAAAAATCTATTATGATACGATTAGGCAAGACTTTTTTTTAAAACCAGATGTTGTCGCTGAGGATGTCAAACCTCTCGAAGAGGATAGGCAAGAGATTGTTGAGTCGCCTGTCGAAAATAAACCTACATCTGTTCAATTTGCAGAACGTCAATCGGTGGAATCAGAAGATCAGGAGCATCCTAATCTAAGTGCAAAAGAATTGGCAAAACTGGCAGATAAATTAGACCGAGAGGAAACATCGACATTTCCAGAGTTAGAATATTTTGGTCAAATGCATGGGACCTACTTGTTTGCGCAAGGTAAGACAGGACTTTATATCATTGACCAGCATGCCGCACAGGAGCGGGTCAAATACGAATACTACCGTGAGAAAATTGGACAGGTTGACAATTCAGCTCAACAGTTATTGGTGCCCTATATTTTTGAATTTCCGCAGAATGATGCCCTTGACCTCGTCCACAAAATGGATGCCCTTCGTCAAGTAGGTGTCAACTTAGAAGAATATGGAGCTAATCAATTTATTCTGCGTGAACATCCTATTTGGATGAAGGAAGAGGAGATTGAGTCTGGCATTTATGAGATGTGCGACATGTTGCTCTTGACGGATCAGGTGTCAATCAAGCAGTATCGGGCAGAACTGGCTATCATGATGTCTTGTAAACGGTCAATCAAGGCCAATCATGCTTTGGATGATTATTCGGCGCGTGATTTACTGAGACAATTGTCTTACTGCCAAAATCCCTATAACTGCCCGCACGGTCGCCCAGTCTTAGTGCATTTTAGCAAATCGGATATGGAAAAAATGTTCCGTCGCATTCAGGAAAATCACACGAGTTTGCGAGAATTGGGCAAGTATTAAGGATTTTAACACCCCTGTAAAAGCATTTGGACTAGCTATTTTTACCGCCAGCTTGTAAAGTAAAGGAGGAAACATGACTCATCTTGGACAGCTTATTCACATGGAGCGAACAAAACGACAGGAATCTCAAGAAACCTTGGCAAAAGCGATTGGAGTGTCACGTCAAACCGTCTTAAACTGGGAAAAAGGTCGCACCTTACCTGATAGTGCCAGTCTAGTCGGTATTGCCCAACGTTATCATCTCTCTTTTGACCAGTTAATTGGCTTACAAGTCAAGGCTAAGAAAAGGCGGGTCTGGATAAATTACCTGCTTCTCCTAATCCTATTCGGTCTAGGTATCTTTGTCGGTGGCAATGCCACTCTCTTGCTTCCTTTCCTTATCGTTTTTTTCCTCATCGGCTTCCTTATCCAAGAACTCATGTTAACCAAATCTTTATAAAGCGAGGTCATCGTATGGTCCGAAAGGATAGACTATTTATTGCATTTATTGTTCTTGGTGTGCTCAGTCTGCTGGTCAAGCTTCACCGCTATTTAGGATTTAGTCCGATTCATAGTCTTTATTACCAGCTTGCTAGTTTTGTCTTGCTATTTGCACTTGGCATATACCACTATAGAAAGCTCCTTTGGACTGATTTTGGAAAAATGTGGAGCTGGAAACTGCTTTATCAATTCCCTTTGTTTTATCTTGCAGACTTTTTGGTCATGTATGGAGGAAGTTTTCTCCAATACTTGATAGTGAAAACATTCCATATCTCAGAAGGTATAGGCAATGTCACAGCAGTTAATAAGATAAACCAAATCGTCCCAGTTCCAGTCTTTTTACTGATAGTGGGAATTATAGGTCCGATTGTTGAAGAACTTTTTTATCGAAAATTTTTACAGGATAGTCTGAAAAATGTTTTAAATCCATGGTTTGCTATTGTCTTGCAAGGTCTCATTTTTGGCTTAGGGCATGCTAAATCTCTGGATAGTTCAGAAATTATCAACACGATTCCCCAGATTTGTTCGGGTATTTACTTGGGTTATCTCTATCACAGAACAGGCAATCTTTGTTATCCGATGCTCGTTCATTGTGTAGGAAACCTCTCCGTCGGATACTGAAATACGGCTTCGCTATCAATAGCGAGGCTTTTATGATACAATATTAAGAATAAAATTATCATCGATCAAGGGAAAAATATGTACGACTATATCAAAGGAATTTTAACGAAAATAACCGCAAAATACATTGTGGTAGAAACGCAAGGAGTAGGCTATATCTTGCAGGTTGCTAACCCCTACGCCTATTCAGGACAAGTCCAGCAAGAAGTGACTGTCTATACTCATCAGGTGATTCGTGAAGATGCTCATTTGCTTTACGGATTTGCGACAGAGGCTGAAAAATCTGTATTCCTCAGTCTGATTTCTGTTTCAGGAATTGGTCCAACAACAGCTCTAGCTATTATTGCTGTTGATGATAACGATGGTCTGGTGCGGGCTATTAAGCAGAAAAATATTACTTATCTGACCAAGTTCCCAAAGATTGGTAAGAAAACAGCCCAGCAGATGATTCTGGACTTGGAAGGCAAGTTTGTCATGAGTGAAGAAGCAGGCCCTGTCCAACCAACAGTACCTGCCAGTGAAAATGTCGCCCTCGACGAAGCTATGGAAGCCATGGAAGCCCTTGGTTACCGCCCAGCCGAACTCAAGAAAATCAAGAAATTCTTTGACGGCACTACCGACACCGCAGAAAATTACATCAAATCAGCCCTTAAAATATTGATGAAGTAACGTACCAGTATGATGGTTACTAAAGTAACTCATCATACTACGGCAATCGCTGTTTGCGACTTGCCTAGGTACCTTACTAACTCGCCACAAAAATAATGTCGATTTTTGTGGCTCATGTCGTGTCCAGATACAAAGGACGTAAAGGACAAAGAGAAAATAGACGGCCGAACAGAAATTTTGCTAGAAATTTCGTTGTGAGACCTCCGCAATGATAGCTAGGTAAGAGGCGGGTTTTAACGAAGCCTCTTGCCAGATATCAACTGCGTTATTCGGTGATATTTAGGACTTGGGATTATGTTACGCAAAGTATCCAGCTGTCTCGAACTAACCTGTCAAATGTGTTGAGTAAACCGTATGTGAAAAGGAGAAATGATGTCCCGTTGTGCTTGGGTTAATCCCAATAATCCACTTTATATTGCTTACCATGACGAAGAATGGGGCAAGCCCCTACATGATGAGCAGGCTCTGTTTGAGTTGCTTTGCTTGGAATCCTACCAAGCAGGACTTTCCTGGGAAATTGTTCTCAATAAACGTCAGGCTTTTCGCTCCGCCTTTTTCGACTACGATGTTCAAAAGGTCGCAACCATGACGGACAGTCAGCTAGAAAGTCTACTAGCAAATCCAACCATCATTCGCCACAAGGCCAAGATATACGCCACCCGCACCAATGCTCAGGCCTTTCTTCGAGTACAGGAGGAATTCGGTACGTTTGATACGTATCTTTGGGAATGGGTTAACTTTACATCTATCGACAACCCTGTCAAGTCCTTCCGAGAATTGCCGACCAAGAACGACTTGTCTGAGCGGATTTCAAAAGATTTGAAGAAACGAGGTTTCAAGTTTGTAGGGCCTGTCTGTATTTACTCCTATTTGCAGGCAGCAGGTCTGTTGAATGAACATGAAGAAACTTGCGAGATTGGAAAGAAATTACGAACTAATTAGATGAGCGAGCAATCGCACCCTAGACAGAGGAGGAATATGAAAGCAGAACTAATCGCCGTTGGGACGGAGATTTTGACAGGTCAAATCATTAATACCAATGCTCAGTTCCTTTCGGAGAAATGTGCAGAGCTGGGAATTGATGTTTACTTCCACACAGCTGTTGGAGATAATGAAAACAGGCTTTTGTCTGTACTGGAAGTAGCCAGTCAGCGGAGCGACTTGGTCATTCTCTGTGGAGGACTTGGTCCAACAGAAGATGACTTGACCAAGCAGACCTTGGCAATCTTTTTAGGTAGAAATCTTGTGTTTGATGAAAAAGCCATGGCAAAATTAGACCGTTTCTTTGCTAGCCGACCAGGTCGTGTCCGAACGCCCAACAATGAACGCCAAGCACAAATTGTCGAGGGCAGTCAAGCGCTACAAAATCCAGCAGGTTTGGCAGTAGGAGGCATGATTGAGCAAGATGGGGTGACCTATATTGTTTTGCCTGGCCCACCAAGTGAGCTCAAGGCCATGTTTTCTGAGAGTCTCTTACCTTTACTGTCCCAATCTCAGCAGCAACTTTATTCGCGTGTCCTACGCTTTTTTGGAATTGGCGAAAGCCAGTTGGTGACTGTTTTGGCGGACTTGATCGATAAGCAGACAGATCCAACTCTTGCTTCTTATGCAAAAGTTGGAGAGGTGACTTTACGCTTGTCCACCAAAGCGACCAGCCAAGAAGAGGCAAATCTACGTTTGAATCAGTTGGAAGAAGACATCTTACAACATGACAAACTGGCAGACTATTTCTATGCCTACGGAGAGGACAATAGTTTGGTCAAAACGGTAGCGACTCGTTTGGCGGAGAAAAGACAAACCATCGCTATCGTCGAACAGGGGACAGGTGGTCTCTTGCAAGCGGAATTGAGCCTGGCTTTGGCTGATCAGCCGTATTTTAGCGGAGGAAAAGTCATCAGTCAGCTAGGGACAGAATCGGGTAGGTTATCAGAGGAAGCTGACTGCATTCGGCAGGAGCTGCAAGCTGATTTGGGTTTGGCTGTGTCTGTACTTATCAAACCGGAATCAACAGAGGACAACGTACTTGCAAAAGTATATCTCACTTTGGCTACGACCTCGGGTATTTCCCAAAAAGAGATAGATTTAGGTGGTTATTCGTGGCAATACCTTCGCCAGCTTGCTTGTCTGCAGGCCTGGGATTTTGTACGAAACACTTTGTGAAATAGCAGATATTTGCTATAATAGTTTGACTAAGAAAAGAGGAGAAAATCATTGGCTAAGAAACCAGGAAAAAAATTAGAAGATATTACAAAGAAATTTGGCGATGAGCGTAAAAAAGCGTTGGATGATGCCCTAAAATCAATTGAAAAAGATTTTGGTAAGGGCGCTGTCATGCGTCTTGGTGAGCGTGCTGAGCAAAAAGTTCAAGTCATGAGTTCAGGTAGTTTGTCCATCGACATTGCGCTTGGGGCGGGTGGCTATCCGAAAGGTCGTATCATTGAGATTTATGGTCCAGAGAGCTCAGGTAAGACAACTGTTGCTCTTCATGCGGTAGCTCAAGCCCAGAAAGATGGTGGTATTGCTGCCTTTATCGATGCGGAACATGCCTTAGATCCAGCCTATGCAGCAGCTCTTGGTGTCAATATTGATGAGTTACTCTTGTCACAGCCAGACTCAGGGGAACAAGGTCTTGAAATTGCAGGCAAGCTGATCGATTCTGGTGCGGTTGACTTGGTTGTTGTTGACTCGGTTGCAGCCCTTGTACCACGTGCAGAAATTGATGGCGATATTGGTGATAGTCATGTTGGTTTGCAGGCTCGTATGATGAGTCAGGCCATGCGCAAACTCGGAGCATCCATCAACAAAACTAAGACAGTAGCTATTTTCATCAACCAATTACGTGAAAAAGTCGGTGTCATGTTTGGTAACCCCGAAACAACACCTGGCGGTCGTGCGCTTAAATTCTATGCATCTGTCCGTATGGATGTTCGTGGAAACACACAAATCAAAGGAACAGGCGACAAGAAAGACCAAAATGTTGGTAAGGAAACCAAGGTGAAAATCGTGAAGAACAAGGTGGCTCCACCGTTTAAAGAGGTTGTTGTTGAAATCATGTACGGTGAAGGAATTTCTCGCACAGGTGAATTGATTGAGATTGGTAGCAACCTCGGCATCATCCAAAAAGCAGGTGCTTGGTATTCATATAATGGAGAAAAAATTGGCCAAGGTTCTGAAAATGCTAAGAAATTCTTAGCAGATAATCCAGCAATCTTTGATGAAATTGACCGCAAGATACGTGTTCATTATGGCTTGATTGAAGGTGAGGAAGCACCAGAAGTCGTGACAGAGGAAACCCCTGATGCAACTGAAGAAGTCCAAGATGTTATTTTAGACTTGGATGGTGGCATTGAATTAGAAGAATAAAAGCGAAAAAAGTTTGGGGAGACCAAACTTTTTTCTTACCAAAACCCGAATTTTCCCCCAAAAATTTAAAGTTTTTTTAAAAATAGGTCTACAGACGGATGGAATATGTGGTATAATAGACTATAATGTGCTTACTAAGATGTAGCAAAGGAGTGACTACATGATTAAAATTTATACAGTATCTAGTTGTACTTCTTGTAAGAAAGCAAAGAACTGGCTGAATGCCCATCAATTGTCCTATAACGAACATAATCTGGCTAAAGAGGCAATCACCAAGGAAGAAATTTTAAATATTTTAACCAAGACGGAAAATGGCATTGCAAGTATTGTATCGTCAAAAAATCGCTATGCTAAGAGTTTGGATTTTGATATAGAAGATTTAAGTGTCAATGAAGTGATCGACTTGATTGCTTCTAATCCACGTATTTTGAAAAGTCCAATTCTGATTGACGAGAAACGATTGCAGGTTGGATATAAAGAAGATGATATTCGCGCCTTCTTACCACGAGCGGTTCGAAATGTTGAAAATGCCCAAGCTCGTATGCGAGCAGCCCTATAAAGAGTAGGAAGAACTCTATTAATGGAGTTCTTTTTGCACTTTCTTTGTGCTTGTTCTAGAAATATGATATAATGAAAATGAATAAAAATTGAAAGAAGGTGTAAGTATGGGATTCACGGAAGAAACAGTTCGTTTTCGTCTGGATGACACAGATAAACAAGAAATCAGCAAGACATTGACTGGTGTTTATCGTTCGCTAGAGGAAAAGGGCTATAACCCAATCAACCAAATCATTGGTTATGTATTAAGTGGGGACCCTGCTTATATTCCTCGCTATAATGATGCCCGCAATCAGATTCGTAAGCACGAACGAGATGAAATCATTGAAGAATTGGTACGCTACTATTTGAAAGGAAATGGGATTGACCTCTAATGAGAATAATGGGATTAGACGTCGGTTCTAAGACAGTTGGTGTAGCTATTTCAGACCCCTTAGGATTCACAGCTCAAGGTTTGGAAATCATCCCAATTGACGAAGAAAAGGGTGAGTTTGGTTTTCAACGTTTAACTGAGCTGGTTGAACAATATAAGGTTGATAAATTTGTTGTCGGTTTACCTAAGAACATGAACAATACTAGCGGACCTCGTGTTGAGGCTAGTCAAGCCTATGGAAATTTATTGACTGAGCAATTCAAACTACCGGTTGATTACCAGGATGAACGTTTGACGACCGTTGCGGCAGAACGCATGTTGATTGAGCAAGCGGATATCAGCCGAGGAAAACGCAAGAAAGTTATCGATAAATTAGCAGCTCAGCTGATTTTACAAAATTATTTAGATAGAACATTTTAAAGGAGATTCTAATGGCACATCATCATGACCATGAACACGACCATAACCACGACGAACGTGAATTGATTACTTTGGTAGACGACCAAGGTAACGAAACACTTTTTGAAATCTTATTGACGATTGACGGTCAAGAAGAGTTTGGTAAGAACTATGTTCTCTTGATTCCTGCAAGTGCAGAAGAAGATGAGAACGGAGAAGTTGAAATTCAAGCCTACTCATACATTGAAAATGAGAACGGCACAGAAGGCGACCTACAACCAATCCCAGAAGATGCAACAGCAGAGTGGGATATGATTGAAGAAGTCTTCAACAGCTTTATGGAGGAATAAAAAGGTCCGGGTGGACCTTTTTATCTTTTGCTTGAAAACAGGAGAGCAAAACTAGGTCCGGTGGACCTTTTTATCTTTTGCTTGAAAACAGGAAATCAAAACTAGGTCCAGTGGCCCTTGAATCATGATTCCATAAACTTAGAAAGTAAATAAAGGTCCGGTAAATATTTTAGTCTGCTCTCTGAGGCTGGGACAAAAGTCCTGGTCTCACTTGTTTTTTTTAATAGTTCAACTTGACGCAGTGGTTGAGTGGGCTCTAATTCACTGATGTTATCAGCTTTTACAGCCCTACTCAACTGTGCAGAGGTGGGCTAACGACTCATCGAACTCTTTGGGTTACCGATTTTTATCCCGCTCTCTTTTTCTTATGGAAGATAGCAAAAAAACGCAAAAATCAATGAACAACTTGAAGGTAGAGGATTGTATGAAAGAAGAGTTGGGAAAATATTTATCGCAAGACCCTGATATCAATAGGATTTTGGAGATTGTAAAGGATTTAGACTTAGCGGATTCATGGATTTGTGCGGGAACAATTCGTAATTTTATCTGGAATCGCTATCGTTTTGATAAAAAAACGGATATTGATATCATCTTTTACGATGAAAAAATATCGCATCAAGAAACGAAAGAAATAGAAGTAAATTTGCGTAAAAGATATCCGGAATATCAGTGGGAAGTTAAGAATCAAGTATTTATGCATATCCATAGCCCTGACACACCTCCATATCAATCGTCAAAAGATGCAATAGAAAAATTCCCAGAAAGGTGTACCGCAATTGGCGTTCGTCAGACAAAAAACGGGAATCTCGAAATTTTTGCACCTTATGGATTAGATGATATCTATCATTATTTGGTACGACCAACTCCTCATTTTATTGGTAATTCTAAACGTATGGATCTATATGAGAAAAGAATAAAAAAGAAAAACTGGAAAGAACAATGGCCTGTAATAACTATAAAATACGAATGATAAACCATATTTACTAATTAGTAGACAAAAATGTCCTGTAGCGAGATAGCCATTTTCGATAAACTTAAACCATCAATAAAAGGAGATGTGTTAATGAAATTCGAAAAGGTGTATGCAAGTGTGAAAGGTATTGTAAATAAAGCTCGAAAAGAGTTTTATATTAAGCTCTGGGACAGGGAAGATTGGGATCAAGAGGGCATGATGACCTTATTTGAATTGTTGGAAGATCAACCGTGGTTAGCTGATGAGCAAGAACAGTTGTATTGCTATTTTAAAGTGAAATTTAGAAATCGGGTCAAAGACCGTGTACGCAGACAAGAAAGTCAGAAGCGTAAGTTTGACCGCATGCCACATGCAGACATTCATGATTTATCTCACGTTATACAATCGCCAGGTTTAGTCAATGATGAGCTGTTAATGTTGAGAGGAGCATTGAGGGATTATCGAAAAAAACTAAGCAATGACCAGCTTGAAAATTATGAAAAACTAATTAGTGGCCAATGTTTCCGTGGTCGCCGTGAAATGATTCGCGATTTACAAATCTATTTAAAAGACTTTCGCTAATACTCTTCTATAAAAAGGAAATAGAGGAGGTTCAAAAAATCTTAGAACAAGTGTTTTAAGATTTTTTTGAATTTCGAGTAAAAACTCTTGCAATGTACAATATAATTTGATAGAATGTTCTAGTGCCGTAAAAATTACGGCTGTAGCTTTGATGCAAGAGGTTGCGACACGCTCGGTTGCATTGCCACGCAACACGTGTTGGTTTTCTTGTGGAGCTAGCCTATTATGTTAAATAGACGAAAAGGAGAAAAAGATGGCAAACAAAAAAATTCGCATCCGCTTGAAAGCGTACGAACACCGTACACTTGATACAGCAGCTGCAAAAATCGTTGAAACTGCAACACGTACAGGTGCTCAAGTAGCTGGTCCAGTTCCGCTTCCAACAGAACGTAGCCTCTACACAATCATCCGTGCGACTCACAAGTACAAAGACTCTCGTGAGCAGTTCGAAATGCGTACACACAAACGCTTGATCGACATCATCAACCCAACTCAAAAAACAGTTGACGCTTTGATGAAATTGGATCTTCCAAGTGGTGTAAACGTAGAAATTAAATTGTAATCAAGTCGCGAGCAAAACTCAGTATCTTGATTTGAGCATGAAAAACGCTCGTTAAAAACTTTTTAACTATAAAATAAGAAAAGGAATATTTTTCTCATGACAAAAGGAATCTTAGGGAAAAAAGTGGGAATGACTCAAATCTTCACTGAATCTGGTGAATTTATCCCTGTTACTGTCATCGAAGCAACTCCAAACGTTGTTCTTCAAGTGAAAACAGTTGAAACTGATGGTTATGCGGCAGTTCAAGTTGGTTTTGATGACAAACGCGAAGTATTGAGCAACAAACCTGCCAAAGGCCATGTAGCTAAAGCTAACACAGCTCCTAAGCGCTTCATTCGTGAATTCAAAAACATTGAAGGCTTGGAAGTTGGACAAGAAATTACAGTTGAAACTTTCGCAGCTGGTGATGTTGTTGATGTAACTGGTACATCTAAAGGTAAAGGTTTCCAAGGTGTTATCAAACGCCATGGTCAATCACGTGGTCCTATGGCTCACGGTTCTCGTTACCACCGTCGTCCAGGTTCTATGGGTCCTGTTGCACCTAACCGTGTATTCAAAGGTAAAAACCTTGCAGGTCGCATGGGCGGCAACCGTGTAACAATTCAAAACCTTGAAGTTGTACAAGTTGTTCCAGAAAAAAATGTTATCCTTATCAAAGGTAACGTACCAGGTGCTAAGAAATCTCTTATCACTATCAAGTCAGCAGTTAAAGCTGGTAAATAATAAGGAAAGGGGAAATCAGTCGAAATGGCAAACGTAACATTATTTGACCAAACTGGTAAACAAGCTGGTGAAGTAGTTCTTAACGATGCGATTTTTGGTATCGAGCCAAACCAAGCAGTTGTATTTGATGTAATCATCAGCCAACGTGCTAGCCTTCGTCAAGGTACTCACGCAGTTAAAAACCGTTCAGCAGTCTCAGGTGGCGGACGCAAACCATGGCGTCAAAAAGGAACTGGACGTGCTCGTCAAGGTTCTATCCGTTCACCACAATGGCGTGGCGGTGGCGTAGTCTTCGGACCAACTCCACGTTCATACGCGTACAAACTTCCACAAAAAGTTCGTCGCTTGGCACTTAAATCTGTTTACTCAGAAAAAGTTGCTGAAAACAAATTTGTAGCTGTTAACTCACTTGAATTCACAGCTCCAAAAACTGCTGAATTTGCAAAAGTACTTGCAGCATTGAGCATTGATTCTAAAGTCCTTGTTATTCTTGAAGAAGGCAACGAATTCGCAGCTCTTTCTGCTCGTAACATCCCAGGAGTTAAAGTTGCAACTGCAACAACTGCAAGCGTACTTGACATCGCAAATGCAGACAAACTTCTTGTAACTCAAGCAGCTATCTCTAAAATTGAGGAGGTTCTTGCATAATGAATTTGTATGATGTTATCAAAAAACCTGTCATCACAGAAAGCTCAATGGGCCAACTCGAAGCAGGCAAGTATGTATTTGAAGTTGACACTCGTGCACACAAACTCTTGATCAAGCAAGCTGTTGAAGCTGCATTCGAGGGTGTTAAAGTTGCAAATGTTAACACAATCAACGTGAAACCTAAAACAAAACGCGTAGGTCGTTATGTAGGTCGCACAAACAAAGTGAAAAAAGCAATCATCACATTGACTGCTGATTCAAAAGCGATCGAATTGTTCGCTACAGCTGACGCTGAATAATCAAAGGAGGAATTAACGTGGGTATTAAAGTTTATAAACCAACGACAAATGGCCGTCGTAACATGACTTCTTTGGACTTCGCTGAAATCACAACAAGCACTCCAGAAAAAAGCTTGCTTGTTGCTTTGAAGAGCAAAGCTGGTCGTAACAACAACGGTCGCATCACTGTTCGTCACCAAGGTGGCGGTCACAAACGTTTCTACCGTTTGATTGACTTCAAACGTAACAAAGATGGCGTTGAAGCAATCGTTAAAACTATCGAGTACGATCCAAACCGTTCAGCAAACATCGCTCTTGTACACTACACAGACGGTGTTAAAGCTTACATCATTGCTCCTAAAGGTCTTGAAGTTGGTCAACGCATCGTTTCAGGCCCAGAAGCAGATATCAAAGTTGGTAACGCACTTCCACTTGCAAACATCCCAGTCGGTACTGTTGTTCACAACATCGAGTTGAAACCAGGTCGCGGTGGTGAGTTGGTTCGTGCTGCTGGTGCATCTGCACAGGTTCTTGGTCAAGAAGGTAAATACGTTCTTGTTCGCCTTCAATCAGGTGAAGTTCGCATGATCCTTGGCACTTGCCGTGCTACTGTTGGTACTGTAGGTAACGAACAGCATGGCCTTGTTAATCTTGGTAAAGCAGGTCGTAGCCGTTGGAAAGGTATCCGTCCAACAGTTCGCGGTTCTGTAATGAACCCTAACGATCACCCACACGGTGGTGGTGAAGGTAAAGCGCCAGTTGGTCGTAAAGCACCATCTACACCATGGGGTAAACCAGCTCTTGGTTTGAAAACTCGTAACAAGAAAGCTAAATCTGACAAACTTATCGTTCGTCGTCGCAACCAAAAATAATTTATTCTTAGTTGCTTAGTATTCTATATCATCCGCCAACTCGGTAGGGTTTGTTATGGACTGACTGTTCCAGCACCTCAGTTTGATTGAAATGCCAGTTTGACGCAGTAGTTGATTGCAGTTTCTAGTAGCTTAGCTACGTGGAACTCCTAATCAACTGTGCGGGGGCAGGACAACGAACACGGTAACTGGGGTTCTGTCCAGCTCCCAAGCCGCTGTGGTACATATTTTAAAGGAGAAAACACTAAAATGGGACGTAGTCTTAAAAAAGGACCTTTCGTCGATGAGCATTTGATGAAAAAAGTTGAAGCTCAAGCAAACGACGAAAAGAAAAAAGTAATTAAAACTTGGTCACGTCGTTCAACGATCTTCCCAAGTTTCATCGGTTATACAATCGCAGTTTACGATGGACGTAAACACGTACCTGTATACATTCAAGAAGACATGGTAGGTCACAAACTTGGTGAATTTGCACCAACTCGTACTTACAAAGGTCATGCTGCTGACGACAAGAAAACTCGTCGTAAATAATTTAGGAGGAAAACACAATGGCAGAAATTACTTCAGCTAAAGCAACTGCTCGCACAGTACGTGTTTCACCTCGTAAATCACGTCTTGTCTTGGATAACATCCGTGGCAAAAGCGTAGCAGACGCAATCGCAATCTTGAAATTCACACCAAACAAAGCTGCAGGCATTATCGAGGGAGTTTTGAACTCAGCAATCGCTAACGCTGAAAACAACTTTGGTTTGGAAAAAGCTAACTTGGTAGTCAGCGAAGCATTCGCAAACGAAGGACCAACGTTGAAACGTTTCCGTCCACGTGCGAAAGGTTCTGCTTCACCAATTAACAAACGCACAGCTCACATCACTGTAGTTGTGGCAGAGAAATAAGGAGGTAAAAACGTGGGTCAAAAAGTACATCCAATTGGTATGCGTGTTGGCATCATCCGTGATTGGGATGCTAAATGGTATGCTGAAAAAGAATACGCGGATTACCTTCATGAAGATCTTGCAATCCGCAACTTTATCAAAAAAGAATTGGCTGATGCGTCAACATCAACAATCGAAATCGAACGTGCTGTAAACAAAGTTATCGTTTCTATCCACACTGCTAAACCAGGTATGGTTATCGGTAAAGCTGGTAGCAACGTTGATGCACTTCGTGCTCAATTGAACAAATTGACTGGTAAGCAAGTACACATCAACATCATCGAAATCAAACAACCTGATTTGGATGCACACCTTGTTGGTGAGTCAATCGCTCGTCAATTGGAGCAACGTGTGGCATTCCGCCGTGCTCAAAAACAAGCTATCCAACGTGCAATGCGCGCTGGTGCAAAAGGTATCAAAACACAAGTTTCTGGTCGTTTGAACGGTGCTGATATTGCCCGTGCAGAAGGCTACTCAGAAGGAACTGTTCCTCTTCATACACTTCGTGCGGATATCGACTACGCTTGGGAAGAAGCTTTGACAACTTACGGTAAACTTGGTGTTAAAGTATGGATCTACCGTGGTGAAGTTCTTCCAGCTCGTAAAAACACTAAAGGAGGTAAATAACAAATGTTAGTACCTAAACGTGTAAAACACCGTCGTGAATTCCGTGGAAAAATGCGCGGTGAAGCTAAAGGTGGAAAACAAGTAGACTTTGGTCAATACGGTCTTCAAGCAACTACTAGCTCATGGATTACAAACCGCCAAATCGAAGCTGCCCGTATCGCTATGACGCGTTACATGAAACGTGGTGGTAAAGTTTGGATTAAAATCTTCCCACACAAATCATACACTGCTAAAGCTATCGGTGTACGTATGGGTTCTGGTAAAGGTGCTCCTGAAGGTTGGGTAGCTCCAGTTAAACGCGGTAAGGTTATGTTTGAAGTAGCTGGCGTTTCTGAAGAAATCGCTCGCGAAGCATTCCGCCTTGCTGGTCACAAATTGCCAGTTAAAGTAAAATTCGTAAAACGTGAAGCAGAATAAGGAGAAGACATGAAACTTCAAGAAATTAAAGATTTTGTAAAAGAACTTCGTGGCCTTTCTCAAGAAGAACTTGCTAAGAAAGAAAACGAATTGAAGAAAGAACTCTTCGAACTTCGTTTCCAAGCTGCTGCTGGTCAACTTGAGCAAACTGCTCGTTTGAACGAAGTGAAGAAACAAATTGCACGTATCAAAACTGTGCAATCAGAAACTAAATAATAGATTGGGAAAGGAGAATTTCAATGGAACGCAATAATCGTAAAGTTCTTGTTGGACGCGTAGTATCTGACAAAATGGACAAAACAATCACAGTTGTAGTTGAAACTAAACGTAACCACCCAGTCTATGGTAAACGTATTAACTACTCTAAAAAGTACAAAGCTCATGATGAAAACAATGTTGCTAAAGAAGGCGATATCGTTCGTATCATGGAAACTCGCCCACTTTCAGCTACAAAACGTTTCCGTCTTGTAGAAGTTGTGGAAGAGGCAGTTATCATTTAATCAACCTGAAAGGAGAAAATTGACATGATTCAAACAGAAACTCGTTTGAAAGTTGCTGACAACAGTGGCGCACGTGAAATCTTGACAATCAAAGTTCTTGGTGGTTCAGGACGTAAATTCGCGAACATCGGCGACATCATCGTTGCTTCAGTAAAACAAGCTACTCCTGGTGGTGCGGTTAAAAAAGGTGACGTTGTTAAAGCCGTTATCGTTCGTACTAAGACAGGTGCTCGTCGTGCTGATGGTTCATATATCAAATTCGATGAGAATGCTGCAGTTATCATCCGTGAAGATAAAACACCTCGCGGAACTCGTATCTTTGGCCCAGTGGCACGCGAATTGCGTGACGGCGGTTTCATGAAAATCGTTTCATTGGCACCAGAAGTACTTTAATTAAGAATCTAACAAACTAAGTCCCCTGTTATCTCACAAGAGTAACAGGGTGCCCATTAGGGCGTAAGAAATCATAGGAGAAATCAAATGTTTGTAAAAAAAGGCGATAAAGTTCGCGTAATCGCTGGTAAAGACAAAGGCGTCGAAGCTCTTGTTGTAACAGCACTTCCAAAAGTAAACAAAGTTATTGTTGAAGGTGTTAACATCGTTAAGAAACACCAAAAACCAAATAGCGAAAACCCTCAAGGTGCTATCGTTGAAAAAGAAGCTCCAATCCATGTGTCAAACGTTCAAGTTCTTGACAAAAATGGTGTTGCAGGACGCGTTGGTTATAAGTTTGTAGACGGCAAAAAAGTTCGCTACAACAAAAAATCAGGCGAAGTGCTTGATTAATCACGAAGGAAAGGAGAAGTATAATGGCAAATCGTTTAAAAGAAAAATATCTTAATGAAGTAGTTCCTGCTCTGACTGAACAATTTAACTATTCTTCAGTTATGGCTGTGCCAAAAGTTGATAAGATCGTTTTGAACATGGGTGTTGGTGACGCTGTTTCTAACGCTAAAAACCTTGAGAAAGCTGCTCAAGAATTGGCTTTGATCTCAGGTCAAAAACCACTTATCACTAAAGCTAAGAAATCAATCGCCGGCTTCCGTCTTCGTGAGGGTGTTGCGATCGGTGCGAAAGTAACTCTTCGTGGCGAACGTATGTATGAATTCTTGGACAAATTGGTTACAGTTTCACTTCCACGTGTACGTGACTTCCACGGTGTACCAACTAAGTCATTTGACGGACGTGGTAACTACACACTTGGTGTGAAAGAGCAATTGATCTTCCCAGAAATCAACTTCGACGATGTTGATAAAACTCGCGGTATGGATATCGTTATCGTTACAACTGCTAACACTGACGAAGAATCACGTGCATTGCTTACTGGCCTTGGTATGCCGTTTGCAAAATAAGAGGGAGAGAATAAATGGCTAAAAAATCAATGATCGCTAAGAACAAACGCCCAGCTAAGTTCTCTACACAAGCTTACACACGCTGTGAAAAATGTGGACGTCCACACTCAGTTTACCGCAAATTCAAATTGTGCCGTGTATGCTTCCGCGACTTGGCTTACCTTGGACAAATTCCGGGTGTAACAAAAGCTTCTTGGTAAGAATAATTTGCTATTCCGTTGCAATTCGTTGTCAGCACTTCTTGCCGTACGCTAGTACTGCCTGCGAAGTGCTTCCTAGACTTGCTTAGGACTAGCAACTTATTCTATATACACTTATCACTAGTCCGCAAGGACATCATTAACTAGCAAGTGATCCAATCAAACTGCTAGTAAGAGGAGAAACAACAAATGGTTATGACTGACCCAATTGCAGATTTTTTGACACGTATTCGTAACGCTAACCAAGCGAAACACGAAGTGCTTGAAGTTCCTGCATCAAACATCAAAAAAGGTATTGCTACAATCCTTAAAAACGAAGGTTTTGTAAAAAACGTTGAATTCATCGAAGATGACAAACAAGGCATCATTCGTGTATTCTTGAAATACGGACCAAACGGTGAAAAAGTTATCACTAACTTGAAACGCGTTTCAAAACCAGGTCTTCGTGTTTATTCAAAACGTGAAGATATTCCAAAAGTTCTTAACGGACTTGGTATCGCAATCATCTCAACATCAGAAGGTCTTTTGACTGACAAACAAGCTCGTCAAAAGAACGTTGGTGGTGAGGTTATCGCATACGTTTGGTAATCTTTTAGTTTCCAATCTCGTCATGTGCCTGTGTTAGAGCGTCTTGACATACTCAAGTATGATCTGCATCGCTCTGCCTTGCCACATTTAGAAATTGAAACCTAAAAGCATGATACAAACGCGAGAGGACCAGCTCTTCGTGCGTGTTCAAATCAGATTTACTGATTAATTAGTATCATGTAACCATGCTCAATCGAACACGGGCTATTGTCCGTGTTTAAATGAGCCCCCGTGAAAACTGGTCGCTTGACGGCCTGATAATTTAACAGGAGAATTAAAAAATATGTCACGTATTGGTAATAAAGTAATTACATTGCCTGCTGGCGTTGAGCTTGCTCAAAAGAACGGCGTGGTAACTGTAAAAGGACCTAAAGGGGAATTGACTCGTGAATTCCCAACTGCTATTGAAATCCGTGTGGAAGGTGCAGAAGTTACTCTTCACCGTCCAAACGATTCAAAAGAAATGAAGACTATTCACGGTACTAGCCGTGCTAACCTCAACAACATGGTTGTTGGTGTTTCTGAAGGCTTCAAAAAAGAACTTGAAATGCGTGGTGTCGGTTACCGTGCTCAATTGGCTGGTAACAAATTGACACTTGCTGTTGGTAAATCACATCCAGATGAAGTGGTTGCACCAGAAGGTATTACATTTGAAGTTCCAACACCAACACAAATCGTCGTGTCTGGTATCAACAAAGAAGTTGTTGGTCAAACAGCAGCTTACATCCGTAGCCTTCGCGCTCCTGAGCCATACAAAGGTAAAGGTATCCGCTACGTTGGTGAATTCGTTCGCCGTAAAGAAGGTAAAACAGGTAAATAATAGCTTGCTGAGGTGGCTGAGCCACCTGGCTGACTATTTCTCAAATTGTTTCGTAAGAAACAGAATCATACATTAAGAGGTGAATATTGTGATTTCAAAACCAGATAAAAACAAAATCCGCCAAAAACGCCACCGTCGCGTTCGTGGTAAAATCTCTGGAACTGCTGCTCGCCCACGTTTGAACATTTTCCGTTCTAATACAGGCATCTACGCTCAAGTGATTGATGACGTAGCGGGTGTAACGCTCGCAAGCGCTTCTACTCTTGATAAAGAAGTTTCAAAAGGTACTAAGACAGAACAAGCTGTTGTTGTAGGTAAACTCGTTGCTGAACGCGCGGTAGCTAAAGGTATTTCTGAAGTGGTCTTTGACCGCGGTGGATATCTCTATCACGGACGTGTGAAAGCTTTGGCTGAATCAGCTCGTGAAAACGGATTGAAATTCTAATAGGGAGGACACTAAGAAATGGCATTCAAAGATAACGCAGTTGAAATTGAAGAACGCGTAGTAGCCATCAACCGTGTTACAAAAGTTGTTAAAGGTGGACGTCGTCTTCGTTTTGCAGCTCTTGTGGTTGTTGGTGACCGTAACGGTCGCGTAGGTTTCGGTACTGGTAAAGCTCAAGAAGTACCAGAAGCTATCCGTAAAGCAGTTGAATCTGCTAAGAAAAACATGATTGAAGTACCAATGGTTGGTACAACAATCCCTCACGAAGTTCGCTCAGAATTTGGCGGCGCTCGTGTATTGTTGAAACCTGCTTCAGAAGGTTCTGGGGTTGCTGCCGGTGGTGCAACTCGTGCCGTAATCGAATTGGCAGGTATCGCAGATGTGACTTCTAAGTCACTTGGTTCAAACACACCAATCAACATCGTTCGCGCAACAGTTGAAGGCTTGAAACAATTGAAACGTGCTGAAGAAGTGGCTGCACTTCGTGGCATCTCAGTTTCTGATTTAGCATAAGAAAGGAGATACTCATGGCTCAAATTAAAATCACTTTGACTAAGTCTCCAATCGGTCGCAAACCAGAACAACGTAAAACAGTTGTTGCACTTGGACTTGGTAAATTGAACTCTTCAGTTGTTAAAGAAGATAACCCAGCTATTCTTGGAATGGTTAACGCTATCTCTCACTTGGTAACTGTAGAAGAAGTTAAATAATCTAACAAATAGACTAAGTCGCATTGAGAAATCTTTGCGACTTCTAGTCCATTTTACATATTTACATACAGCGAGTTTGTGGAGGAAGACTCTTGTACTTCACAGGCGCTAGCATATATAAGAGGAGAAATAATAATGAAACTTCATGAATTACAACCTGCTACAGGTTCTCGTAAAGTCCGCAACCGTGTAGGTCGTGGTACATCATCAGGTAACGGTAAAACATCTGGCCGTGGTCAAAAAGGTCAAAAAGCTCGTAGCGGTGGCGGTGTTCGCCCAGGTTTTGAAGGAGGACAAACTCCATTGTTCCGTCGACTTCCAAAACGTGGATTTACAAATATCAACGCTAAAGAGTACGCAATCGTTAACCTTGATCAATTGAACGCTTTTGAAGATGGTGCAGAAGTAACACCAGTTGTGCTTATCGAAGCTGGAATCGTTAAAGCTGAAAAATCAGGAATTAAAATTCTTGGTAACGGTGAATTGACGAAGAAATTGACAGTTAAAGCTGCTAAATTCTCTAAATCAGCTGAAGAAGCAATCACTTCTAAAGGTGGCTCAGTAGAAGTCATCTAAGAGGTGACAGCCTATGTTTTTTAAACTTTTAAAAGATGCCTTAAAGGTAAAATTGGTACGTAGTAAAATTCTATTTACTATCTTTATCCTTTTTGTCTTCCGCGTAGGAACCCACATTACAGTACCAGGAGTAAACGCAAAGAGTCTTGAAGCCTTGTCAAACGTTCCATTTTTGAACATGTTGAGTTTGGTTTCGGGAAATGCTATGCGTAATTTCTCAGTTTTCGCACTAGGTGTTAGTCCTTATATTACAGCTTCCATCATTGTTCAACTTTTGCAAATGGATATTTTACCTAAATTTGTTGAATGGGGTAAGCAAGGTGAAGTTGGTCGTCGTAAACTGAATCAGGCAACACGCTACATTTCTTTGGTACTGGCATTTGTTCAATCTATTGGTATTACAGCAGGTTTTAATGCCTTGTCTGGTGCAAAATTGACCAATATGCCATTAAATTGGCAAACATATTTGTTGATTGGATCAATCTTGACAACAGGTTCGATTATTGTAACCTGGTTGGGGGAACAAATTTCTGAAAAGGGCTATGGTAATGGTACATCAATGATCATCTTCGCGGGTATCATTTCATCACTACCAGGAACTTTTCACGAGATTTACATTGATCGCTTTGTTAATATTGAATCAAGTCGTTTTGGGGAGTCAGCAATCTTTGTTGCTGCACTCGTCGTATTAATATTCTTTGTTGTGTATTTTACAACTTTTGTACAACAAGCAGAATATAAATTACCAATTCAATATACAAAACGTGCACAAGGAGCACCTTCTAGCTCATATTTACCGCTGAAATTGAATCCATCAGGAGTCATTCCCGTAATCTTTGCAGGCTCAATCACTGCAGTTCCAACTTCTTTGATTCAATATTTCGCAAGTCAAAATAAGAGTGCCGGGTGGTTATTGACGGTTCAGGAATACTTTGATTATTCAACTGCTAAAGGTATGATTGTATATGCAGGTTTAATTATTGCCTTTACATTCTTCTACACTTTTGTTCAAGTAAATCCTGAGAAGACTGCAGAAAGCCTTCAGAAAAGTGCAGCCTATATCCATGGAGTTCGTCCTGGTAATGGTACTGAACAGTTTTTGTCAAAATTATTGACAAGATTGGCAGTAATCGGTGCACTCTTCTTGAGTTTTGTAGCTTTGTTGCCTATCCTTGCGCAAAATCTCTTTGGGCTTTCTTCAAGCATTGCGTTCCTTGGTACAAGTTTGATTATTGTAATCTCTACAAGTATCGAAGGCATCAAGCAATTAGAAGGCTACCTTCTTAAGAGAAAATATGTAGGTTTCTTAGAAATTACAGAATAGAATATAGGTTGACCTAGTCAACCTTCTATTTTGTTTTTAGATAAGTTTGTCAATAATGGCAAATTTATGTGAAAACAAAATAAGGAGTTTGTCATGAATCTTTTAATTATGGGTTTACCAGGTGCTGGTAAAGGGACACAAGCGGCCAAGATTGTTGAGAAATTCAATGTTGCTCATATCTCAACAGGAGATATGTTCCGTGCAGCAATGGCCAATCAGACTGAAATGGGTATTCTTGCCAAGTCGTACATTGATAAGGGGGACCTCGTTCCTGATGAAGTTACTAATGGCATTGTCAAAGAACGTTTGGTTCAGGATGACATCAAGGAAAAAGGCTTTTTACTAGATGGCTATCCTCGTACGATTGAACAAGCCCATGCCTTGGATGAAAATTTGGCTGACTTAGGAATTGAGTTGCAAGGTGTTATCAATATTGAGATTGATCCTTCAAAATTGGTAGAGCGTCTCAGCGGTCGTATTATTCATAAAGAAACCGGAGAGACTTTCCACAAAGTATTCAATCCACCTGTTGGAGACTACAAAGAGGAAGACTTCTATCAACGTGAAGATGACAAGCCAGAATCTGTCAAACGTCGTTTAGAGGTCAATATCGCACAAGGACAGCCAATCATTGATCATTATCGTGCAAAAGGGCTGGTCCATGATATTGAAGGTGACCAAGACATTGACCTTGTTTTCCAAGCAATTGATACAGTACTATCAAAATTGCAATAAACTAATAGATTTGGCTTGCATTTTTTATACAAAGATGATAAAATAGCCTAGTCTGACTTATAATTGTTACCTCTGTGTTCAGAGGACATCAAATCGATATTTAGAGAGGGGTTACTTTTGCATGGCAAAAGAAGATGTGATTGAAATTGAAGGCAAAGTAGTCGATACAATGCCAAATGCTATGTTTACTGTTGAGTTGGAGAATGGACACCAAGTCCTTGCAACTGTTTCAGGTAAAATCCGTAAAAACTACATTCGTATTTTGGTCGGTGACCGCGTAACTGTTGAGCTTAGTCCATACGACTTGACACGTGGACGTATCACATACCGCTTTAAATAGTCGAAATACTTGGAGGGATTAAACATGAAAGTAAGACCATCGGTCAAACCAATTTGCGAATACTGCAAAGTTATTCGTCGTAATGGTCGTGTTATGGTGATTTGCCCAGCAAACCCTAAACACAAGCAACGTCAAGGTTAAGAAATAGAAAGGAGAAAACATGGCTCGTATTGCTGGAGTTGACATTCCAAATGACAAACGTGTAGTTATTTCATTAACTTATGTTTATGGTATCGGTCTTGCAACATCTAAAAAAATTCTTGCAGCTGCAGGTATTTCAGAAGATGTACGCGTGAAAGATTTGACATCAGATCAAGAAGATGCTATTCGTCGTGAAGTTGATGCAATCAAAGTTGAAGGTGACCTCCGTCGTGAAGTTAACTTGAACATCAAACGTTTGATGGAAATCGGTTCATACCGTGGTATCCGTCACCGTCGTGGACTTCCTGTCCGTGGACAAAACACTAAAAACAATGCCCGCACTCGTAAAGGTAAAGCTGTTGCGATTGCAGGTAAGAAAAAATAATATAGGAGGTAGAAAAATTGGCTAAACCAACACGTAAACGTCGTGTGAAAAAGAATATCGAATCTGGTATTGCTCATATTCACGCTACATTTAATAACACTATTGTTATGATTACTGATGTGCATGGTAACGCTATTGCTTGGTCATCAGCTGGTGCTCTTGGTTTCAAAGGTTCTCGTAAATCTACACCATTCGCAGCCCAAATGGCTTCAGAAGCAGCTGCTAAATCTGCACAAGAACACGGTCTTAAAACAGTTGAAGTTACCGTTAAAGGCCCAGGTTCAGGTCGTGAGTCTGCTATCCGCGCTCTTGCTGCCGCTGGTCTTGAAGTAACAGCAATTCGTGATGTGACTCCTGTACCACACAATGGTGCTCGTCCTCCAAAACGTCGCCGTGTATAATCATACATTCCATACACAGCTTTTCGTTTAAGAGGGAGTAAGAAATGATTGAGTTTGAAAAACCAACAATAACAAAAATTGATGAAAATAAAGATTACGGCAGATTTGTGATCGAACCATTAGAACGTGGTTACGGTACAACTCTTGGTAACTCTCTTCGTCGTGTACTTCTTGCCTCACTTCCAGGTGCTGCAGTAACATCAATTAAAATTGATGGTGTACTCCACGAATTCGACACAGTTCCAGGTGTTCGTGAAGATGTTATGCAAATTATTCTTAACATCAAAGGCATTGCTGTAAAATCTTATGTCGAAGACGAAAAGAAAATTGAACTTGATGTAGTAGGTCCAGCTGAGGTAACAGCAGGAGACATTCTTACAGATAGTGACATTGAAATTGTAAACCCTGACCATTATCTCTTTACCATTGCTGATGGTGCCACTTTTAAAGCTGTTTTGACTGTCAATTCAGGTCGTGGTTATGTACCAGCAGAGGGTAATAAGAAAGATGATGCACCAGTGGGAACACTTGCTGTAGATTCTATCTATACGCCAGTGAAGAAAGTCAATTATCAAGTTGAACCAGCTCGTGTTGGTAGCAACGATGGTTTTGACAAATTAACACTTGAAATCAACACAAATGGCACCATTATTCCAGAAGATGCTTTAGGTCTTTCTGCACGCATTTTGATGGAGCACTTAGGTCTCTTCACTGACTTGACTGAAGTTGCAAAATCTGCAGAAGTGATGAAAGAAGCTGAAGTGGCTTCAGATGATCGTATGCTTGATCGTACGATTGAAGAATTGGATTTATCTGTTCGCTCATATAACTGTCTGAAACGTGCAGGCATTAACACTGTATTCGACTTGACAGAGAAAACTGAGCCAGAAATGATGAAAGTGCGCAATCTTGGTCGCAAGAGTCTTGAAGAAGTTAAAGTTAAATTGGCGGATCTTGGTCTAGGATTGAAAAAAGATAAATAATATAGGAGGAAATCATGGCATACCGTAAACTAGGACGCACTAGCTCACAACGTAAAGCAATGTTGCGCGATTTGACAACTGACCTTTTGATCAACGAATCAATCGTTACAACTGAAGCTCGTGCTAAAGAAATCCGTAAAACAGTTGAAAAAATGATCACACTTGGTAAACGTGGTGATTTGCACGCACGTCGTCAAGCAGCAGCATTTGTTCGTAACGAAATTGCATCTGAAAACTATGATGAAGCAACTGATAAGTACACTTCTACTACAGCACTTCAAAAATTGTTCTCTGAAATTGCACCTCGTTATGCAGAACGTAATGGTGGATATACTCGTATCCTCAAAACTGAACCACGTCGTGGTGATGCTGCGCCAATGGCAATTATCGAACTTGTATAAGATCATCAATTTTGTTGAGTGTTATGATGATGGAATCCTATTCTGATTCTTAGTCTAGCTCTGGTCTACCGCTGAGCTTGTCTCAGCGGTAACACTCATCATGTTGATTGGACGCTTGTTTACGAAATTACTCTAAGATAGAATAATTTCGTAAGCAGGCGTTTTTATTTTACTCAAAAATTTTGATATACTTATAAAATGAATAGAGAAGACATGACATCCTTAGGCAATTGTTTTGAAGAATACTATTTTGCTAACATTAAAGAAAAGCCAGAATTGTTTATAGGTGTAGAATTAGAATATCCGATAGTTAATATCTCAGGGAAAGCAACTTCTATCCAAGTGGCTACAGATATGATGCGACATATTTCTAATCAAAATGGGTTTACCATTGTCAAAAGAGATGATAGAGGAAATCCGATAGAACTCCAGCACGAGTCGGGAGACCTCATACTATTTGAAGTCACATATAATACACTAGAATTTGCATTCGCAAAAGCAAAAAATATTGGTAGTGTAGAAGAGCGTCATAAAGAATATCTAGAGAATATTCAATATTATTTGCGCCAAAATGGACACGAATTGCAGGGGTTAGGGATAAATCCCAACTGGGAAATCAATGACAATAGACCGGTAGATACGGGCCGATATAGGATGTTGATGAACTATCTCAAGCTAGGAGAAGGCAAACCTAATATGCATCCCTATACTGGATATGCTGGCTTTATTTGCGGAAATCAAGTGCAGTTTGATGTGAGTCGAAAATCCTTTTTACGAGTCATTAATGCGTTTAATAAAATTGAAGCAGCGAAGGCGTTTTTGTTTGCAAATTCACCATTCGACCAGATAGATGATATGGCCCTTACTAGGGATTATTTTTGGGAATATTCAATGCATGGCCTCTTAAAGAATAACGTTGGTATCTACTCAGAGGAATTTCAAACTGAGGCAGAATATCGTCAATACCAAGAAGAGTCCGCAATGTTTTATGTCATCAGGGATAACTGCTATTATTATTTTAAACCAATTACTGTCAAATCTTTTTTTGAGCAAGAAAAATTTGCAGCATATTCAGAAGCTGACGAGATATGTTACTTTGTTCCGAAAGCAGATGATTTCAAAAACCATCGCTCATACCACTATCAAGAGCTTACCAAACGAGGAACTATTGAATTTCGAAGTACATGTACACAACCATTTGAAACAACGTTTGCTCCCATAGCCTTTCATTTAGGTCTGCTCGCCAATCTCGTGAAATTAGAAGAAATTCTGGAATGTACAGAGTTTTTTAAAGAATTTGGCAGAGATTATTCGAAGCTACGTAGACAATTTTCGAGAAAAAAACTTTCTGATTTAGAACAAAGAATGGTGAAAGACTTTTCTAAGAGATTATTAGATTGTGCACATGAAGCTCTCCTTTTGAGAGGATACAGTGAAGAAAAATATTTAACTCCACTGTACAATTCATTAATCGATGACTTCGGGGTATTGTGACAGTCTACTAAAATATGAGTAGGTAGCCATAGATTTTTACAAAAAACATAAAGATCGGTAAAATTTTGATATACTGGAGGCATACGAAGAAAATATACAATCTCCGATTAGTATGCCTCTCAGTTTTTCGCCAAATTTCATAAAAAAAATCTAAAAAATCCAAAAAACCGGTTGACAAAGTATATAAGTCGTGATAGAATAATTGAGTTGTCTCTTGAGGGACTGGTTAATAGCGAAACGAAAAAAAGTTTCGAAAAAGTGTTGACAAGACCATCAGAAGATGATAGAATGAATGAGTTGTCAAATCTAAG
>ALKQ01000030.1 GCA_000440235.1 Streptococcus suis 10581
TTTAATTTTCCGCTTAATTGCTTGAGATTAAAGATAATAAAGCGGCTGTCCATATTGACATTGGTCTGATGGGAGAAAATATCATTGGAGCCCATCGTATAAGGTTCAACCTTTAGGGCAAGGTCCTTCGCTACTTTTTCTGGTTGTTGGAGTAAGATGGCTTGCCAGTCTTTGAAGGTTGGTTGTTCTACTGTCTCATAGGTTTGTTTGGTGACACGATCAATCATGGAAAAATCATCATCCGAGAATTCCGTCAAGATATTTTCAAACAAGGTAGACAACAGATTGACCTTTTGTCCAATAGGGTCACTATCTTCTACCTGTAATTTTTCTTTATCTGGAAGGTCCAATACATTAAAGTGATGGGGAGAACCTGGAGCGACCGTTATGATTTCTGCCCCAAATTCTTGACCAATATCCAAGTACTCAGCCTCAGGATCCACAATAATAATCCGGTCTTCTGTATACCGTAGACGAGTCGGAATTATCTCTCCAGCCTTCGCAAAGACTGACTTCCCTGAACCAGATATACCAAAGATACAACCTGAGGGAGTATTGAGGTCTTTCTTTCGGTCTAGGGTAATGGGGTTCTTAGACAATTGATTTTGACCATAGTAGACCGCACGTGGGCTACTAGAGCGTAAATCCACATTGGTAAAGGGGACTTGGGTAGCTAAGTTACTAGTCGTCACATCCCGCATAAAGCGACGTTTAACATTGATAAAAGGGATACCAATTGGCAGAATAGTGTTTAGGGCTTCTTCCTGATAGAGGTAACATTTATCCAATTCAACAGTATTCTTACGGACAGATCGTTGAACCTGTTCGGTGTAGTCGTTTAATTCTTCTAGATTTGTCAGCCATCAGATAGACCGTCATCACTCCAAAAAACATTTTCTGGTCATTGTCTTGAAGCTCTTCTGTCCACTTTTCTGTCTCTCGAGAGGTTTCCGTTGCCTTGCCTCCAGCAATCAACTCTCCAGGAACTCCTGCTTTAGCTGCTTCTTTTTGACTCTTGATCAATTCACGTTTTGCGCTCGATTGAACTGTTTTGACCTTTTTCATAGCAGCCGCAGTGTCATAGGGTTTAGCGTGGAGACTGATGGCTAATTCAATACCTGTATCCAGGATATTTTTAATCAGCTTATCATTTAAGAAAGTTGGATAGTCCCGCACGTATAGCACCCTAGCATAGGCATCGTCTATTCGGAAATGATCCTTATCAAATTTGATATAATTGGGCGCAATAAAATCCCTGGTTGATAAACCAGAGATAGCAATATCTTCGTATGTAAAATCGAGAAAGGCTTCTTTTCTTAAGAGTTTTCGAAAGACCAGGAGACGCTCTAAGCCATCCATCTCTTTGAAAGAAATACCAATACTACTATATTGGCTTTCTATCACATTGGCCATATCATCTAGAATTCGTTTAGCTTGATAATCTTGGTTGGCTTGTGTGGTAATGGTCACATATTTTTCGATTTTAAAAGTATTTTGATCATCCGAAAAACGCTCCGTAATCATCTCATTGTATTCTTTCCGATAGTCGTCATAGCCATCTTTTGTTAACTCATAGCGAAGAGAAGAAAGACTGGTCGTTTCGACTCTCCGATTAAGAATCAGGAGCTGGAGATCATTGTCTATATCCAAGGATTGAAAAATATCAGCATTGGTTTCGATGACATCGAGACGCTCATCATCCGTAGCTGTGATATAACTCGTATCTCCTAAACGATAGGTTTTAGAATAGGTATCACTCGTTACTGTCATCAGACCATCCGGTGTTAGCCATTGGTAGTTCAAGGTGTTTTGCGTAGAGGCGGTCATGGTTCGCCTGAGACGCTTAGCCCGCTCTCTTTCTGCTTTAGAGAGTTTCTGGGTTTTCTTTTGGTTGAATAAACGCATTCGCAGCATAGTCCTTTCTATCGAAATCTGTTTGGTAGGTTCGTTCTTGTTTGGCGAGGAAGAAGCGCAGTTCGTCTTTTATCTTCTCGTCAATATGGTTGCCAAAGATCACAAAGGGAGCAAGAAACAAGAGGGCAATACTGTATATGAGAAAGCTCGGTAGTTGGAGCCAAATCATGGCCGCAGTCAGAATGACGGTGAGGATAATTCCAAATAATAAAACAACTTGCCTCAATGTCATATAACCCCAAATGGGGCGCTCATAGTTATCTAAGGCTTTTAGAAATTCACTTCCTAAGCGTGTCATAGATCTCCTTTCTTTATGTGGTATAATTAAAAATAAAATGATTTGAATTGGGAGTCATATCATGAGCTATACTTATCATCTTGTCTTTAAAAAAATACAACAACAAATATCAACACCAGTATTAATAGCCCTTCAACTGGCACAAATTATCATGTATACTGCCATTGTGTTTTCCATTCCTAACATTATCGAAACATTGCAATATGGATACCGATATCTGATAAACTTTGGTATAATCCTTCTAATTTTACGAGGAGTTTATCTGTACTCCAAATATAAAATATATTCACTCACACCAACTATAGAGAACGATTTTGATAAAGCAGACAGACAATTACTTATAAAAGAAATTGAAGAATCGTTAAAAAAGTATGTTGATTTTGCGAAATGGAGCTGTGGAATCTTAGCCACTGTGCTTGCTTTGGTCACAAATATATTTGTGACTATTTTTATAAAAAGCATAGATGACATTGTAAGCCCTCTACAGAAACAAGCTATCATTAATGAGCTTTCACAAGCTACACAAAATATTGGTGATATTTTTATCGTATTTTTCGTTTTAGTTATCTGTATTCTTGGCATTGTCTTATTGTATTATTTTATTTTACAATTACTAACTTACAACCAAAGACTTGTTTTGAAAGTCTTGAAAAATTGTGAGTATTCCATAAAATACGATATCGACAGTTTATCTTGGTGGAAAAAGACATTATATTTTATTAATGAACTCTTTTTCCTAGATTACCTTAAAAAAATTCTGTAAACAGAAAATCAGTTCCACAAGCAAGCCAAAAGCCCACAAAAAGGGACAAATGATAGTTGTTGGTTAAGTTGTGCCATAAGCTATAACATAAGAACATACGTAATGAAAAAAATAGCCCCCAGAATGTTAGTCTTACTATCCTTTTTGCAATCTTCATCGATACTTGCCTTATAATCGGCAGGTATTTTCTTATCATAGTCCATCCCCCTTTAGTTCACCTGCATAATACTTTTTGCCATTCGTTGGCTGCCAAATAACATGATAATGTAGATAATTCCCTTTCCTATGGCCATTAGTGCGCTTGTCCAAGCTCCTGTTCGTGCCACCGTCAGCAAATCATCCGTCACAATGGCTGGATAAAGCATAGTGACAACAACGAGGACAAGTCCCTGTAAGGCGGCGGCCGCATAGTGTTTGAGAAAACCGAGGCAGATTGGTCTAAGGGCATCCATCATATAACAAGCTACTACAATCTT
>ALKQ01000031.1 GCA_000440235.1 Streptococcus suis 10581
CACTCATGATTCTTTTGTTTATCTTTAACTTAATCAAGAGCCTGATTGTGACAGCGATTGGTTGGTTTGTGTTTAAAGTAGTCGTTGGATTTTCAGTAATTCTCTATTACGCTTTATTGACTAAGGCTGGAACTGTTCCTGAAAATGTAGAGATATGGTCTCGTAATTGGGTAATACCAACTAGTGGGCCAATCTTCCAAGGGTGGGAAACAACGATTATCGTTGTCCTTGCCATCATTACAGCCCTCTCCTTAACCATTTATTCACGGGATGACCTCTAATCGGTCGCCTCACTATACGAAAGACACTAAGAAACGATACTTAGTGTCTTTTTTCATTTTAAAAAAACGAAAGCGAGAAGAAACATGAATCAAATTGTTGATTTTATTAATAAAATTGGAGACATCGGTGGTGTTATTGGCCTTGGTTGGGCCGCCTGGGGCGCCTGGGACCTAGCTATTGGTATCCGCCGAGAATTAGAAGATAAGCGGGACAAAGGAGTTCAAAGCATTATTTTAGGGGCTTTGCTTGGAGCTACGTTAAAAGCTCTCTTTTCAGCTTTGGCATCTGGCCTACAAAGTATTGTGGGTTGATAAGAAAGAGAGGTAGTTGTGATGGATAAATCCACTCTTGAGCAACTAACCATGAGTTTAAAAGACTACAATCCGACGGCCTATCAGCTAATGGAGATTGTTTCAGACTCAATGGAGAAAGTAGCTATGATGCTTCTTCTCCTTTTTATGGGTCTGAACCTACTAAATTGGCACCAACAACTAAAATCCAATGGTGGAGAATTAACCCTACAGCTGTGGTTCGAGGAGATTATCAAGTACGTTATCGCAGTCTTTCTAATCCTTTACTTAGATGAATTATTCGATGCCTTAACCTGGTTATTCAATGTCATTATCAAAGTAATAGCCAAAGGAGGGATAAGCCCTTATAAAGCTAAAGTTCCTAATTATGATGGATTAAACGCTGCTGCAAAATGGATGCTAGATATTGTATATGGTGCAGTTGATTTCGTCGGTCAAATCTCAACCAAACTACTAATTCTCTTACGTTCCTTCACCCTCTATACCTATATGGGAATCGGAAAGATTGTAGTAGCTTGTTATATGATGGATGCCCTTAGACCAATCTGCCTCGGTTTTCTCAAACACTATG
>ALKQ01000032.1 GCA_000440235.1 Streptococcus suis 10581
CATCTGTAATTGTCTTACCGGTGAACTCGTAACCTGGGATTGACTTGTTCGGTGTTGTACCGTCTTCTTGCGGTGAGATAACATTACCTTCTTCGTCAACGTGGTTTGTCACAACTGACTTAGATGGCGTTACTTTGCGGTATACGTAAGTTACTACAGTTTCACCTTCGACTACTGTACCGTTTTCAGTTCCGTCAACACGAACAAGTTCGTATTCTTCACCGTTAAATGTGATTGTACCTGGCTTGTTATCTGTTGTGTCATATGGTGTGTCTACATCTGATGATGGTGTATCTGTTACTGGAGTAGCAATTACTGTACCATCTTCAGTGACATAGTTCACGACTACTGTACCCTTAGGAGATACTTTACGGTAAACGTGAGTCACATTGCCATCTTCATCAATAGTAGTCTTACCTGTGAACTCATAGCCTGGGATTGAGGTATTTGGCTTAGTACCATCTTCTTGAGGTGAAATAGACTTACCATTCTCATCAACGTGGTTGGTTACAGGAGATTTAACTGTGCCAGATACTTTGCGGTAAACGTATGTTACTTGAGTTGTACCCTCCACTACAGAACCATTTTCATTACCTTGAGTCAATACTGGAACCAATTCATAAACAGAACCGTCAGCTGTAGTAATTGTAGTTGGTTTGTTGTCTGTTGTATCGTAAGAAGTACCTGTTGAAGTTGAGCTTGTATCTTCTACTGGAGAAGCAATCACATTACCTTCAGTGTCGATGTAGTTAACAACTACGTTACCTTTCACTTCTTCATATACGTAAGTCACTTGCTTGTCTTCGCCTGGAGTTACTGAGCCATTTTCTTCACCAGTAGTCAAGCTTGGAACAAGTTTATATGTCTTACCATCTTCAGTAGTGATTGTAGATGGTTTGTTATCTTCAGTTGTGTATGTCTTACCTGGTTCAGCGTTCTCTTCGTCCTTAACTGGAGATTTGATTACTGTACCGTCAGTTGTTACATAGTTAACTGTTACTGAACCTGCTGGCTCGTATACGTAAGTTACTTCTGTAGTACCTTCTACAACTTTACCAGACTCGTTATCGCCAGCTTTCACTTCTTTGTAGTAGTAAGTAACACCGTTGTGTTTGATAACTGCTGGTTTGTAATCAGTTGTATCGTAAGTTGTATCAAGAGCTGCATCAGTAGTGTCGTTTACTGATGTTGCAATTGTTTCACCATTAGTGTTCACATAGTTAACGACAACGCTACCGTTTGGTTTTGGAGCTGGAGTTGTTACTTTTTGGTAAACATAAGTTACTTGCGTTGTACCTTCAACAACAGAACCAGTTTCTTCACCCTTAGTCAATACTGGAACAAGTTTGTACTCAGTACCATCTTCAGTTGTGATAGTTGTTGGTTTGTTATCTGTTGTATCGTAAGATGTACCTGTTGATGTAGATGGTGTATCTGTTACAGGTGCTTTGATGACATTGCCTTCAGTGTCGATGTAGTTAACAACAACGTCACCTTTCACTTCTTCGTATACGTAAGTTACTTGCTTGTCTTCACCTGAAGTTACTGATCCATTTTCTTCACCAGTAGTCAAGCTTGGAACAAGTTTGTAAGTCTTACCATCTTCAGTAGTGATTGTAGTTGGCTTGTTGTCTTCAGTTGAATATGTCTTACCTGGTTCAGCGTTCTCTTCGTCCTTAACTGGAGATTTGATTACTGTACCGTCTGTAGTTACATAGTTAACTGTTACTGAACCTGCTGGCTCGTAGACGTATTGAACAGTTGTAGTACCTTCAACAACAGTACCTTTCTCAGTTGCAGATGTATCTTTCACTTCTTTGTAGAAGTAAGTTACACCATCTTTAGTGATTGTTGCTGGTTTGAAATCAAATGTTTCATAGACAGTTCCAGTAGTCGTTTCTGGTGTATCTACAACATCAGAAGAGATTTTCTCACCTGCAGTATTGTAGTATTCAACCACAACATTACCAGTCTTAGCTGCTGGTGTTTCAACCTTACGGTAAACATAAGTTACTTCAGTAGTCTTACCAGATTCAACTTCACCATTTTCAGTACCGATAGTTGCACTTGGAACCAATTCGTAGGTTGTGCCATCTTCAGTAGTGATTGTAGTTGGCTTGTTGTCTTCTGTTGTGTATGACTTACCTGGTTCAGCGTTCTCTTCATCCTTAACTGGAGATTTGATAACGGTACCGTCTTCAGTGATGTAGTTCACAACTACATTACCAGCTTGCTCATAAACGTAAGTGATTTCAGTCGTACTTTCTACAACCTTACCAGTTTCAGTAGCTGAAGTTGCGTCTACTTCTTTGTAGTAGTAAACTGTACCATCTTCAATTGTGATCTTAGCTGGTTTGTTATCTCTTGTGTCGTAGTCTGTACCTGTTGAAGTCGTCTTAGTATCTACCACTTGTGAAGCAATGACTTCGCCAGCAGTGTTTACATAGTTAACAACAACATCACCCTTAACTTCTTCGTAAACATAAGTTACTTCCGTTACAACTGGAACAACATCACCTATTTCAGAACCTTGAGTAAGAGTTGGAACAAGTTTGTATGTCTTACCATCTGCAGTTGTGATGGTTTCTGGCTTAACATCAGTTGTGTCGTATGGAGTACCTGTTGAAGTTTCCGGTGTGTCTGTTACGGGAGCTTGGATAACTGTACCATCAGTAGTTACATAGTTAACAACTACTGAACCTTTCACTTCTTTGTAGACATAAGTGACTTCTGTTGGCTTACCTGCTTCAACCGTACCTTCTTCTGTACCGATTGTCGCTGTTGGGATCAACTCGTAAGTCTTACCATCTTCAGTTGTGATAGTTGTTGGCTTGTTATCTGTTGTGTTGTAGTCAGAACCTGGAGCTGCATTTGTTTCATCGCTCACAGGATCCTTGAACTGTACCAACGTTGTAAGTTCCTGCTGGAACTAGGCGGTAAAGTTTGCCATCTACTGAGATGCTAGCCAGTTTGTTATCAAGAACAGTGTCATAGCCAGAAC
>ALKQ01000033.1 GCA_000440235.1 Streptococcus suis 10581
ACGAACTCTACCAGATCCTTCTCTTCCATTTCCAAGAGATGAACTCGAAATATTTCTTCGAGCTTCTAGAGGACAACCTGGATCTTGTCAATCCTACCTTTAAAACTGTTTTTAAAACGTTTCTAAAGTATAAAACGTACATCACGAACGCCATGGAGCTTCCATATTCAAACGCTAAGCTGGAAGCGACCAATAAACTCATCAAAGACATCAAGAGGCAAGCGTTCGGCTTTAGGAACTTTACGAACTTTAAAACCAAGATATATATTGCTTTGAACATCAAAAATGAGAGAACGAATTTCGTCCTCTCTAGGTGTTAGCTTTTCGTCTACCCACTACAGTTGACAATGAGCCTATGAAACCCGCTCTTTTATTATCCAATTTTTGTAATATTGGTTGCTTGAAGACCACGTTGGCCTTGCTCCACTTCAAATGTCACTTTTTGACCATCTTCCAAAGATTTGAAACCATTAGACTGAATTTCAGAAAAGTGTGCAAATACATCTGGACCGTTTTCTTGAGCAATAAAACCAAATCCCTTTTCTGCATTAAACCATTTAACTGTACCTTGTACCATTTGTATTACCTCTTTTTATTTATTTGCAAAACTTATCAAGAGGAAAGACAAAAGATGAAACTGATACTTAAACTCTAAATTTATTTACATTCCCTACTGTAACAGTATATTTCCTACATGTCAACGATAAAGGGTTGATAAGCCCAATAAACTCAATAATCATCGCCACGGATTATAGAATCGCCCCTGATTAACAAAAAATAGATAGATTGTCACGACTACTAGAGCAAGAATAAATAGCAAGACAGCGTAATCTATTCTTTGTAGAGGCTGTTGGGTATACCATGTTCTTTTTTTATTTTTTCCAAAACGCCGCAATTCCATAGCCGTTGAAATCGTATCAATCCTCTCCAAAGAGCTGAAAATCAGAGGAATGACAAGGGATAGATTCCCTTTTATACGATCCATCAATTTTCCTTTCCTAGACAATTCCAAACCACGCGCTTCTTGAGACATTCGAATCGTATAAAACTCTTCTTGAATATCTGGAATATAACGCATGGTCAAACTGACTGCGTAAGCAACTTTGTAGGATACCCCAATTTGATTCAAGCTGGAAGCAAACTGGCTAGGATGAGTGGTCATGAGAAAGATAATCGCTAAAGGAACTGTACAAAAATACTTCAAGAGAAGATTCACCAGATAAAATGCTTGCTGACTCGTCAAGGAATAAACTCCCAGACCTGATAGCAAGGGAGTGTCTGCTCCGTAAAGTTCCACTCCATACCGTGGTGCAAACAAGTGAACCATCAGGGCGTTCATTGCAGCAAAAATGATCGTCAGAATTAAAACAAGAGAGATTTCTTTATAACGAATCCCTGATATTTTGAACAAGGCTAGAGAAAATACTGCGATAAAAAGAATCAAGCGGGTATCGTAAGTAATCATAGCAAGAATGGAAACTATGAGAAAAAAGAGTAATTTACTGACAGCCGATAAACTATGAATCAAGCCAGTTCCTGGATGGTAACCAATTAGTTTTTGTTGACTCATCTTCCTCTCCTTTCTTCCTGCATATAAAACGTCGTTAATTCTAAGGGATTAACTCCCAACCTCTCTGCCAAGTGAAAAATTGATGTTTCTTTTAAATTGGCTCGCTCAATCACCGTATCATCAGATAAAATTTCTGCTGGACTGGCATCTTCAATAATCTGCCCATCCACCACAACAACAGCTCTATCTGAATAATCTAGCATGAGTTGCATGTCATGGGTAATCATGACAATGGTGTGCCCTTGGGCATTTAATTGATCCAAAAACTCCATCATTTCCCGATAATGTCGTTGGTCTTGTCCTGCTGTTGGTTCATCTAGCAAAATAATTTCTGGATTGAGAACCAAGATAGATGCTATCGTTACCCGTTTTTTCTGCCCATACGAAAGTGCCGAAATCGGCCAATTACGAAACGGATACAGGCCACATACTTTCAAGATATGGTGAACTCGGTGTTCAATTTCTTCTTCTGTCACCCCTCGCATGCGCAAACCAAGTGCAACCTCATCAAAGATCATCGTTTGGCTAATCATTTGGTTGGGATTCTGAAGAACATAACCAATCCGTTCTGCTCGCTCTTTGACAGAATCTTCTTTGATCGACTGCCCCTTCCAGAGAATCTCACCCTCACCCTGAATAAAACCACAAAGCACCTTGGCTAAAGTAGACTTCCCAGCACCATTTTTTCCAACAATAGCTAGACGTTCCCCCTTATGAATCGTCAGTTGAATATCTGTAAGAACTTGTTTGTTAGGATAGGAAAAATGAAGATGCTTGACTTCTAACAAAGCCTCTTTCTCTCCACTTTCAAAGTGTAGAGTCGGTAGGGATGCTATATTCAAAGCCTCAATATCAATTTCCCAAACTGAGGAGAGGCGTTCTGCCTGCGCAATCGGATATCCTAAGGCGCGAAGAGTCGATAGATATAAGGGTTCACGGATGCCGTTTTCCTGTAACAATGAGGTACGTAATAAATCATCCGGTCCTCCATTGAACAAAATCCGACCGTCATTAATCAATACAACTCGGTCCACCTGACGATACAGTACGTCCTCTAAACGGTGTTCGATAATAATGGTTGTGGTCCCTTCTTGCTTGTGCAGACGGTCAATCAAATCAATCGTATCTTGGCCCGATTTGGGGTCTAAATTAGCAAGTGGCTCATCAAACAACAAAATAGGACTCTCATCAATAAGAACTCCGCCCAGACTGACACGTTGCTTTTGACCTCCAGATAAATCTTGTGGTCGATGTGCCAGCAAATCGGTCAAAGACAGTCTTTCTGCCCAATCTCCTACTTTTTGCTTCATCACCACCTGGCTTTCCATGTCGTTTTCCAAAGCAAAAGCTAGGTCCTCGGCAACTGATAAACCAATGAATTGACCATCTGTATCTTGAAGAACCGTTGATACGAGCAAGGACTTATCATAAATTGAATGATTAAAAGCTTCCTGACCATCCAGTAGTAAACTTCCGCTATGTTCTCCCTTGTAAATATTGGGAATAATACCATTAAGACATTGTCCAATCGTCGACTTTCCTGAACCAGATGGACCAATAATCAGAACTTTCTCTCCCTGATAAATCGTTAACTGAATATCTTTTAAAGTGGGTTCCTGTTGCGCTTGGTATCTAAATGTAAAATTTTTAAACTCAATGATTTTTTTCATAGGACTATTATAGCGTAAATTGACTCTGAAAAAAAGGAAGAATCATCAGTTTCTCCCTTTTCAAATAAGTTCATCTATGATTCTAGAGCAGATGAATTCTAACTTCCTACATCACAATCGCATTAAAATGATGCCCATCAAGGTCCGTAAAACTTGCTCCATAAAAGCCACGGGCATCTATCGGGCGTTCTCGCCATTTGCTTCAACACGCTAGATAATTCTATCCACTTCTTCCCTACTCGCCACATTAAGCGAAATCAAAACTTCATTGCCGCTCGCTACTACCTGAAATGGTACGCGTTGAGCAAAGCTATCTACCTGCATCAAAATCAAGTTGCCACCCTCAGGCAAAGTCGCAGACTTAATATCTCCAAACGTCACAACTGCAAAACCGATTGCTTCATAAAACCGACCAGCTATCCAAAGTCTGCTACTGCTAATACTCAATGAAAATCAAAAGTGACCGAGGAAACGAAGCGAAGATAGAACTGAAGTTCATCAAGGCAAGGTGACAACGGATAATGTTGATTTTCGAAGGGGATAAGTTCATCCAAAATGACTTCATCTCCTTCTCTTTTCTAATTGATAGGCTTCGTATAGAATGGACTGAAAAAATATAAAGAATTCTGATTGCACAAAAAAATTGCACTGATTTTTCAATGCAATTTTGGTATTACTAAGCATTTGCTGGAGTAAGAGTTTCCTCAATCGCTTCCAAGCGTTTTGCCCATTCTTGGCGAGTCAAGCCATTTTCAGAGATATAACGGTTGCGCTCGTGAGTACGGCATTCAGCTGAACAGCCACGAACATACTTGTGCTCATTCTCTTCTGATGTCAAAATACGACGGTTACAGAATGGATTGCCACAGTTGACATAGCGCTCACATGGTGTGCCATCGAACCAGTCCTTACCAACGACAACTGGGTCTACATGGTTAACATCGACCGCGATACGCTCGTCAAAGACATACATCTTCCCATCCCACAATTCGCCACGAACTTCTGGGTCTTTACCATAGGTTGCAATACCACCGTGGAGCTGACCGACATCTTTGTAGCCTTCACGAACCATCCAGCCTGAGAATTTTTCACAGCGAACACCACCAGTACAGTAAACAACTACGCGCTTGTCCATGAATTTCTCTTTGTTATCACGGACCCATTGTGGCAATTCACGGAAGTTGCGGATGTCTGGACGGATTGCACCACGGAAGTGACCAAGGTCATACTCGTAGTCATTACGTGTATCCAAAACAACTGTATCTTCGTCCAAGAGAGCTTCTTTGAACTCTTTTGGTGACAAGTAGGCACCTGTTGTTACAAGTGGGTCAATATCGTTGTCAAAGTCGTTGTCTTCCAAACCAAGGTGAACAATTTCTTTTTTATAACGAACAAACATTTTCTTGAAAGCTTGCTCATTTTCTTCATCAATCTTAAACCACAAATCGCTGAACAATGGGTTTGCATGAACGTAGTCCATGTACTTTTGAGTTGTTTCATAGTCACCAGAAACAGTACCGTTGATTCCCTCATCAGCAATCAAAATACGGCCTTTGAGTCCGATAGACTTACAGAAAGCTAGATGCTCAGCAGCATATTCTTTGGCATTTTCAATTGGAACATACTTGTAATAGAGTAGAACGCGAATATCTTTTGACATAGTGTCTCCTTTTCAATCTTTGCAATAGATGATAAAACTCTGTCATTTCTAATAAATGATACCTTACGATTATATCGTTTAGCCCCTCAAAAGACAAAAATCTGAACTGAAAATTTAGAACCTGTATTCGCAGGTTCAGTGCTTATGTGTAAAAAATACGGTAACATGGATGACATGCTACCGCATTTATTGAAGGTTCGCTATAAATTTTTAGTCGTCTAATTCTGTTTTCAGTTGTCGGAGTTTTTCCAAGGTATCATGTCCAATCAGTTGGTCCACTTTTCGCTTATGGCGTCTAGCAATATTTTCCTTCCATTTATCTTCAATAGGATTATGTGGTTTCTCGGCTTTCCTTTGCTCTTTGATTTCTCTTGTCTCCTGCCACTCCACTCCTTTAATAACTTCTTCCCAATAGCTGGCAATGGCAGAGCAGAGATAGAGTTGGACCTTATTCAACCAGTGTCCAAAAAAAGTTTGCGGAGCACTTTCCTCCACTAGCCGATAGGTCCTTTGGATTTCAATAAGTTGACTTTGGTATTTTTCCCACTGGAGCATAGCTTTACTCGGCTTTTTTCGATAAAGTTGACGCTGTTTGATTAGAGCTATATACGGTGCAACAAAACGACTCGTCCGTATCTTGATAAAATTTCTGGAGGAGCGAATGGCCACCAGCATGCCTGAGGCCAATAAGCGTTCAACCTCCCTTGCCTGATTATCTGGAAAACGGTAATGGACTTGCCACCCCTCTTCTTCAACCACTAAGCGAATCTGTATCCTGCCATTTTGCCAACTCGCCTCCACCTCTTGCTTTTCATCCCATAACTTTTGAAAAAAGAGAAGAAGGTAGTAGCTTTGTTTACTAAGTTCATACCAACTGTTCGTGTGGTAAAGGTAGGTCCGAATCGCTCCTTTCATGTAAAATTCGCCATGGAAATCATAAAAAGTTGGCTGTTTATATGTAGATTGTGATGGGTGGTTACTAATTCGGAAAACCTTATAATAATAACTATTCCAAAGAATGCATCCATAAATTGATTTCGTCGTTTTCGATTGATAAAGACTTAAAACTTCCTCGTCAGGATTGAGTATAGAATGAATAATCGGTCCCAACTTTTCTTCTGTCCAGACCATACTTCTCCCCTTGAACACATGTTTTTATTCGTTTTATATTATTATATCATATTTGTATTTTTTGATATTGAAAAAACCCTAGAATTTTTTCTAGGGAAAATAAAAACTTAATCTTTAGACAAACTACCTGTCTTCGTTTGAGATTTTGCATAAACAGCCAAAAGGAGTGTCCCTGCAATAGCAACTGTAATACTGTTTGCAATACCTGCCACAAGTCCCTGTGCAAAGACCTTATTCGCCGCCTCACTATAGATAAGAATATCTAAAACTGGGGCAATGACTCCCCAAGCAATGAAGTTAGCTACTGCTTGAAAAATATTGAAAGCAAAAATATCTTTTCCGTCAAAAATTCCTTCTTGAATACGCAGACGATTTCTAGCAAAACCTAACACCAAGCCGAAAACTGCTGAGGCTAGAACCCATGACCACCAAGGCGACCCACCTCGCAGTGCGTCTATAAAGGCATGACCAATAAGCCCTACAAAGAAACCAACAATTGGTCCAAAAACAATTGACAAGAGCGACTGAACTGCATACTGCAATTGAATGTAGGTATTCGGTACAAAGGTAGGAATGCTAATCAGCAAGCCAATAACCACAAAGAGGGCTGCGCCGATACCAGTAGCAACGACTGTTTTGATTGAATTATTTTTCATAACTATCTCCTAAAATTTCTTTAATTACTAATACGTTTGATTTCAATATGCCAGTTTTGACCTACACCGACATTATAAGCCTTGGCAAATGAGCCCTGATTAATCGCAACACCTACACGATAGAGGGAATTGATATAAATCAATGGTTGTCCGATACGTACATCCGCAAAGGACTTGCCATAGGTTACTTGGTTTTGATACACAAGCATGTCGTTATTGTATATGGTCACTTCAAAGCGATCTTCAAACTGCGGTTGCAAGGTGTAAAATTCTTCTCTCGTAATCGAGGTCCAAAGCGAGCCGAATCGAACATCCAGAATATCAATTGTACCTTTTACATAGTCCGAACCAACTTCCGTTGGGACTGTTGGAATTTCCACAATCTCATCCACGCTTAATTCTGGACCAACTTCTTCAAAGCTAATGTGTCCAGAAGCCAATTTAGCTCCCGTATAGGCATAAACATCTCGACCATGGAAGGTGTACGAATGTTCTGTATTGGCACGGCGATTGGCCACCTCTGAAATTTCTCGAACCGCCTTTATCCCCACATATTTTTTGATGAAGGATAGCGTCCCATTATCTGGCGTTACAATGTAGTGATTTTGTTCGGTCAAAGCTACTACACTCTTACGTTTTGAACCAACTCCTGGGTCGACAACCGAAACAAATGTTGTCCCCTCCGGCCAGTATTCGACCGTTTGAAAGAGGCGATATGAACCCTCAAAGATATTGTACGGAGTAATATCATGAGTTAGATGGTGAACAACTAAATCTCTCGATTCTTGGAGAGCAACACCAATCATCGCTGAAACTGCACCATCAACTAAACCAAAATCTGATTGTAAAACAAGTAAATTATTTGACATAGCTCCTCCTAAAAATAATACCACTCTATCATATCAGAAAAGATAGAAGCTTTCAAATAGCTTTTTCCTAAACAATGCTATAGTTTCGCCTTATAGCTAATTTTTTTAGAACAACTTATTTACATCTTCAATCTGAACATTTAACAGTTGGTTATTAATTGGCAATCTGGCACAAAAAAATTTCCCAACGTCCGTTCTAATTCCCAATCTAGAGCTTACACTTTCATATTCATGCAAAGAATACCGCCTAACGGCAATTCCAATCTTCAACTTTTTAAGCCAAAAATTGTCCTTATGGACAGCTGAAAATAAAGAAAACCAGCTACTCATTTCCAACCTTTAGGACATCCCACCTACAATGAGAACCGTCTACCGACGATTTCAATTTCCAGCCTTCTAATAAAATTGGCAGTCCCTCGGAATTTCTAACCTTTTAATATAAAAAAAGTGCTACTAGCACTTTTTTTATATTAAAACCCATCTACATTCGTGTAGATTTTTTGGACGTCTTCGTCGTCTTCGAGGGCGTCGTAGAGTTT
This sequence comes from Streptococcus suis 10581, assembly GCA_000440235.1. Lineage (GTDB taxonomy): Bacteria > Bacillota > Bacilli > Lactobacillales > Streptococcaceae > Streptococcus > Streptococcus suis_F. The sequence continues at coordinate 8,096 of ALKQ01000033.1, forward strand.
TTCAAATGTTGCGAGGTCATCGCCTTCAAGTGATACTTCTGATTGTGGAATCATTTCAAGTTCAGTGACGTTGAACTCTTGGATTCCTGATTCTTTAAGTGCCACGATTGCCTTGTGCAAATCAGTTGGGGCTGTGTAGACAGTGATTGTGCCGTCTTCTGCTTCTACGTCATCCACTTCGACATCTGCTTCGAGGAGCAATTCAAAGATAGCATCTGCATCATCACCAGCAAAGACAACCACACCTTTTTTATCAAACATGAATGATACGGAACCAGATGCCCCCATGTTACCGCCGTTTTTACCAAAAGCAGAGCGCACGTTAGCTGCCGTACGGTTTACGTTTGATGTCAAGGTATCAACGATAATCATAGAACCATTTGGTCCAAAGCCTTCGTAACGACCTTCTACGAAAGTTTCGTCTGTATTTCCTTTCGCCTTGTCAATGGCCTTGTCAATGATGTGTTTTGGAACCTGCGCTTGCTTAGCTCGGTCGATAACAAATTTCAGCGCTGAGTTTGTTTCTGGATCTGGGTCACCCTTTTTCGCTGCTACATAGATTTCAACACCAAATTTGGCGTAAACTTTTGAGTTAGCACCGTCTTTTGCGGTTTTCTTAGCTACAATATTGGCCCATTTACGTCCCATGGGGAACCTCCTACATTTTATAAAATCGCTTTATTATACCATAAATGGCAAGGATTGAGAAGATTTTTAAAATCTTCTTCACTATACAGTTGACATGTATAGTTTTCCGATATATAATATATAGTACAACTATACATTTGAACTACATAGGAGAAGCCAAATGAAAAGGAACAAGCACCTCCCCTTAACGGAGACAACCTACTATATTCTATTAGCTCTCTTGGAACCTGCCCATGGCTACCATATCATGCAAAAAGTAGAGGATATGAGTGATGGTGATGTGAAAATCGCTGCAGGAACCATGTATGGAGCGATTGAGAATCTTTTGAAACTAAAATGGATTTGTTCCGTTCCAAGTTCCGATAAAAGAAGAAAAGTCTATCAAGTAACAGCAACGGGACAAGAGATTATTAAACTGGAAACACAGCGTATTCAAAAACTACATCATATTGCCAAAGAATTAGGTTATTAAGGAGGAAGCCATGATAAGACACAAATTATTCACCAGTTTACAAGAGGAAGAACATTGGATTAATTCGATTCAATCCGAAGGTTATCAGCTTGTCAAAGTAACTCCGTGGACAGCAGCCTATCATTTTGAAAAATGTAGTCGCCCCCCTCATCCCGTACGCCTTGATTTTCATGAACATATTGCGAAAGGAGAATATTCAAATTACCTCTCTCTATTTGAAGACTGTGGTTGGCAACCTATACAAGGTAGTCGTAGATGTGGCATCCATTATTTTCAACAAACAATCGAAGCTTCAAGCACAGAAATTTTTTCTGATACCGAATCGAAAAAAGCATTCTATTCACGCTACCAAAATTATGCCTACTCCTATTTCGGATTATTTCTGACTTTATTTTTTATCCATTACCAAGTTGGACTCCAAAATGGATACACACTTTGGAATCCTAAATCCTGGTACCTAACTCCAGGACTATGGGAACGAACTGGTACCAGTTTTTGGTTTGGTTTTCTCTTTGAAACCCCATTCGCATTGTTTAGAAGTGGCATTATTCCCTTATTTTTCCTTGCTTGGTCTATTTATTTCCTCCATATCGCTGAAAAAGGTAAAAAAGAAGCGAAGAAGTTAGAAAAATACTGATGCATACTATCCAAAAGAAAAAGATTGAAAAGAGTTGACTGCAATCATCTTTTCAATCTTTTTTACTTTTTACAACTCAACTGTCGCAACTTGGCTATCTTTACTTACTTGCCCAAGATTTTCAAGGCTGACAGATTTGATTTCTACTGTGTTTGTGAAGGCAACGACGATGGTCGTTTCACGTCCTGCTGAGCGAATGGCTTCAAGGTCTGCGACAAGGAGCAAATCCCCTGCTTCAACACGTTGACCATCTGTTACCTTGGTTGAGAATGGAGCACCGTTTAGCGCAACTGTATCTAGGCCGACGTGCACCAAGACTTCTACACCCTTGTCAGACAAAATACCGACAGCATGCTTTGTTGGGAAGACACTGGTTACGATACCTGAAACTGGTGCGTAGACATTGCCGGAGCTAGGCTCAACTGCATAACCGTCACCCATCATTTTTTGTGAGAAGACCGGATCTTTCACTTCTGTGATGGCAGTGGCTTGCCCTTCAGCAACAGCATAAACTGCCTCGGTCACACCCTTGAATTGTGCTTCCTCAACTACTGTTTCAGTCGCAACAATTTCCGTACGAGGGATGGCTACGCCAGATTCTAGTAAGTCTTGAATGTCAGATTTGAGAACATCTGCTTTTGGCCCATAGACTGCTTGAACACCTGAGTCTTTGATAATCAAGCCCATAGCACCAGCCTGTTTCCAAGCATTTTCATCTCCAACCTGTGCCACATCTTTAACACTAACGCGAAGACGAGTCATACAAGCATCCACATCTGCGATATTATCACGACCACCAAGCAAGTTGATGATTTGAACCACTTGTGAATTGGCATCCGCAGTATCTACGTTTGAGTTTGAAACCACATCCGTTGTTTCTGTATCATAGTTACCATTGCGTCCAGCTGTTGCTAGGTTGAATTTCTTAATCATGAAGTTGGCAATGAAGTACATTGCAACTGCAAAGAGGGCTGTTACCCAGATAAAGTTGACAACGTCCATGCCGATACCAGCTTTAATCGCCATCGGTGTACGTGTAAGGAATTCGATATTACCAAATGAGTGCATACGCAAGTTGACAATATCCGCCATAGCAAAAGCAGCACCTTGTACAAACGCATAAACGACATAGAGTGGCATTGCTGCAAACATGAACATAAACTCAATTGGTTCTGTTACACCTGTCAAAAAGACAGCTGCAGCAGATGAAAGGAACATACCACGGTATTTTTTCTTCTTATCCGGGTCAACATTGCGGTACATAGCGTAAGTCAATCCCATCAAAATCCCTGATGAACCAATCATTTGACCAACTTTGAAACGGGCTGGAGTAATGTTTGCAAGAAGGTCATTGTACTGAGTCAAATCACCAGCATCCTTGAGGTTAATCAAGTCTGTAATCCAAGCCAACCAGAGCGGATCTTGACCAAATACTTGTGTACCTGCTTGAGCACCTGTCAAGATGTCATAGGTACCACCAAGCGATGTGTAGTTCATTGGAATGGTCAACATGTGGTGCAAACCAAATGGAAGAAGCAAACGTTCCAATGTACCATAAACAAAAGGTGCAAGAATTGGTGCTGTATCCTGTGAGCTTGCAATCCATTTACCAAAGCTATTGATTCCTGTTTGAACAACTGGCCAAAAGATAGCTAATCCTAGCGCTACAAGGACAGAACGATAGATGACAACAAACGGCACAAAGCGTTTGCCGTTAAAGAAGGTCAATACATCTGGCAACTTGCGATAGTTGTAATATTTGTTGTAAGCAGTCGCACCAACAAAACCAGCAATAATCCCTACAAAGACACCCATGTTCAAAGCAGGTTGACCCAAGATATTGACGAAGTAGCCTGAAACTGGAATCTCTGTTCCAAAAACAGTGGTTACGGTTGCCGCTGCATCTGCAAGCATGTCAGTCGTCACGCCAAAGAAGTGACCTGTTATCAAGTTAATGAGAATAAAGGCAAGACCTGCTGAGAAGGCACCTCCAGCTTTTTCCTTAGCCCAGCTACCACCGATTGCCAAGGCAAAGAGCAAGTGAAGGTTTCCGATAATTCCCCAACCGATTTGGGCAATGATATTCCCAATACGAATGAGCAATTCTGATTCAGGACTGATTAGTGGAATCGAGTTTCCGATAGAAACCATGAGACCTGCCGCCGGCATAACGGCAATCACGACCATCAAACATTTACCGAATTTTTGCCAAAATTCAAAACTAAGAAATTTTTTCATGTGTTTCTCCTAAATTTTTTCTTGGTCTGTTGACCTTTAGATACATATGTTAACTTCCACACCAAAGTGGTCTGAAATAATGGGAAGATTGTCCCCATTGAAAATCACTCGACTGGATTGAACCTGTCTTTCCTGATTTATGAACACATAGTCCAGACGTTTTTCCTGACTATGACCTGCCCACCCATCAATGGCTTTTTCAACAGTGATACCTGCATCCTTTTCCTCTGCCAAATCATAACTATCATAAAGTCCAAGGTCCCTGATAGCTTGGTAGGCTTTGGGATTTGACAGGGCATCCGTATTGAAATCTCCCATTAGAATTTTCAAGTGCCCCGAACTTGTCCGTTCCACAATCGAGCGGATATTATCTAGCTGATTTTCTTCTTTACTGTCAGGAAGGTTGATATGACAAGAATAAATGTCGATCAATTCCTTCTCATACAAGACCGTCAAACCAATGATTTTTCTAGACAAGATTGATGTCAAATCTTTGTTCTGACTGCAGTAGAAGGCATCCACTTCATAGACAGGTAGTTTGGTCAAGAAGGCAATTCCTTCATCGTATTTGTCATAACCGATATGAGAATTGGACCAGAAATAGGAATAATCTGCTATTCCCAGCTCTTTCAGTTTTTCAAGCAAAACCAAACCATAATTATCTTGTCGCAACTCCCTGGTCACCAAGGGACTTGTCATCAGCTGATTGACTTCCTGAAGAGCAATCACATCGTATTGCTTTTGAGCAATAGTCTGAGCAAGTATGTCCAATTTTTGAACTTGATTTTCTTCCAACCAGGCATGGACGTTGACTGTTAGTAACTTCATGTCGCTCCTTTCTATTTACTTAGTAAAACGTATTCAACTTGTAGCCTTATTATAACGTAAACGTTTTCATCTGTCAACAGTTTTACGGAATAATTTTATTAGTTTTACGTAAAAGTTTGTCTAGACTTAGAATACTGACCTTTGGCATTTTTTATGATATACTAGCGGTAAATAGCAAGCTAGGAAGTCCCCAAAATGAGTAAATACAAGAAAGTCTATGCTGACATCAAGGAAAAAATTGAACAAAATATCTGGCAGGCCAATCAAGAGATGCCTACAGAAAATGAACTGATGGAGATTTATTCCTATTCCAAGGACACCATCCGCAAGGCACTATCGTTATTAGAAATTGATGGTTATATCCAAAAACGTCAAGGGAGAAATTCCATTATTTTGGACCATAACCTGGTCAGAAAACCATTTGTGTCCGAATTGAAGACCGTCAGTGAACTCAACCGCTCTGCCCACCATCAAGTCCAGACCCAACTGACCAATCTCTACATCGTACAAGGCCAGCCAGAGGTCATGAAGGAATTGGAAGTGGATGAAAAAACGGATCTCTACCGTGTCAGCCGCGTTCGGACTATTGATGGAGAGCGTTTAGAGTATGAGATTTCCTACTTTGACCGCAGGATTGTCCCCTATCTCAGTAAAGAAATTGCCGAAAGCTCTATTTACCGCTACTTAGAAGAAGAACTCCATTTAACAATTTCTCATTCCAGACGTGAAATCTCCTTCCGTTTTGCAAACGAAGAAGAAAAACAATTGATGGACTTAGGAGACTATGACATGGTCGTCGTGGTCACTAGCATCACCTATCTTTCAAATGGTCAAGCTTTCCAGTATGGAACAATTAGTTACCGTCCAGACAAAGTTAGCTTTGTATCAATGGCGAAACGGTAAAAGGAACTAGAATCTCTAGCTCCTTTTTGTTAACTTATAGTTGTCCAACAACATTTACACTTACTTTACTCAAAGCGATCGGGCGCACTGCATCTAATAATTCATTATAATAAAATCCATTTTTCAAATCTGTTTTATCAGATAGTGCAAACACTTCTAGAGTATATCGATGATCTTTATCTGGAGGTGTTGGACCGACAAAAATTGAATCAATTTCAGTATAATCTATTTCTAAGAATGGACTAGAAAAACTATTTTTCCCTTGTTTGATAGTCGCTTTATAATCTAAACTAAAATTTTCAGGAATAACGACCTCACTATTCACAACATCTATATCAGTAACAAGCCAATGGATCCATGGAAATGAGCATATCGGTACAGCATCGTAATCAATCAATGTAATAGCTACATACCTTGCCCCCGCTGGCAATTCCTTAATCTCAAACGGGAATGAGCGTACTGGATTATCTTGAATAACATCTTCAGATTTTGCTTCTTTGCCAAACCGTTTAGGTAAAATATTTTCGCTAAAAGGGACGTTAATTTTCATGTATTTTCTCCTTATTAGTTATTCTAGATTTAATGATATAATAATTACTAACTTTTTAAAATTCGGAAAAAGTGAATCATTCATTAACTTTTATTTTACAAAGGAGAGAGCCCAATGAATTTAGACTGGTATTACACTTTTTTAGTGTTATCTAAACACCTCAACTATCACAGAGCTAGTGAAGAACTATTCCTAACAGAACCTACACTCCACCAGCAAATCAAAAAACTCGAAAAACACTTACAGGTAAAGCTATTTGAAACAATTGGGCGGAAATTGTCTTTAACCTCAATGGGACAAGAATTTATTCCAATAGCACAGAAAATAGTTACAACTTATGAAGAGGGGATTCAAAAAATCCAATTAAAAAATAAAAAACTTGAAACACATCTACGCATTGCTGCTTCTCCTTACATTGCTACATACCTACTGCCAAAATTTCTTCCAATATTTTTTGAAGAACAACCGTCAATCACTATTTCAGTCACAGTCCTGCAAAATGACATTTCACATGCAATTGAGAGTAATCAATTTGATATTGGAATTGCTAGAGAAGAACCCTATACTACGAAAATTCATTCGGAAAAAATTTGTGAAGGGAAAATTGCTCTCTTTTATCCCCAAAGCGATCTCCACTTAACTGAAGTTGAATTATTTCAAAAATACAAAATCTTATCAGATAATCACCCAACTTATTGGACAAAAGTAAAACAAGAAATTTCTGAACTCGTTCCAGATTCCCAATTTGTTTCGATACAAGATATATCGGTTACTGAAAAATTGATTGAAATGGAACAAGGGATTTCATACCTTCCTCTATACCTTAAAACAAATTTTAATCCTAAAATTTGTTCTCGAATACCTGTAGAAATTTCAATTCCTATTTCTTTCACCTACTTAATGACTAGGAAGAATTCAGATGCTATTGAACTCTTTAATAATCAATTTAAAAATTTTATTTTGCTTGAACAAAATAAAGTCAACTGAAATATCCAATCATCATTTTTCCAATAACTAAAAAGAATGTTCCCGCTCAGGAACATTCTTTGTTTTAGGAGAGTATTAGTTTGAATGCCAGATATCTTCGTTATACTGTTCAATGGTACGGTCAGATGAGAAGAATCCTGCTTTAGCAATATTGTGAACAACTTTCTTATTCCATGAATCTTGATCTTCGTAGTCTGCAAAGACTTGCTCTTTAACTTCGATGTACTCTGCCAAGTCAATCAAGGTCATGAACCAGTCTTTAGAAATCAATTCATGGTGCAAGCGACCAAGACGTTCTTCATTACCAAGTGCTTTCACTTCGTCGCTGACGATAAAGTCAACCGCACGTTTGATGTTGGCATCACCATTGTAGTAGTCTGCAGAAACATAGCCAGCCTTGTCGTACAAGTCAATAATAGTATCTGAATCCTTACCAAATGTGTAGATGTTATCCATACCTGCTAATTCTGCAATCTCAACGTTAGCACCGTCCATAGTACCAAGTGTCAAAGCACCGTTCAACATAAATTTCATGTTACCAGTACCTGACGCTTCTTTAGAAGCAAGCGAGATTTGCTCAGAAATATCTGTTGCAGGGATGAGTTTCTCAGCAACTGTCACATTGTAGTTTTCTACCAAGTGAACATTGAGGTATTTATTTACTTCTGGGTCATTGTTGATCAACTCAGACAAGCAGAGAATCAAGTGAATAATGTCTTGGGCAATCACATAAGCTGGAGCTGCCTTACCACCGAAAATAACAGTGATTTTACGTTTTGGCAGATTGCCGTTTTTGATTTCAAGATACTTGTGGATGACATACAAGGCATTCATTTGTTGGCGTTTGTACTCGTGGAAACGTTTGATTTGTGTATCAATGATAGAGTTTTCGTCCAGCTCGATACCCTTGTTATCTTTGAGGTAACGTTTAAGAGCCAACTTGTTGTTGTGTTTAATTTCCGCCAACTTAGCATGAACTTCTTTATCATCAGCAAAGGCAAGCAATTTCTCAAGCTTGGTCGCATCTGTCAAGTATTCATCGCCAATCAATTCTTTGATGTAGTCAGCGAGGTCTTGGTTGGCAAATTCCAACCAACGGCGGAAAGTGATACCGTTTGTTTTATTGTTAAATTTTTCTGGGTAAAGCTCGTAGAAAGCTTTCAATTCAGAGTTTTTGAGGATTTCTGTGTGAAGCGCAGCTACACCGTTCACTGAGTTAGAGAAGTGGATATCCATGTGAGCCATGTGTACACGACCTGATTCATCAATGATTTGGACTGCTGGGTCTTTAATTTCTGCACGAATAAGGGCATCCAATTCTTTGATAATATCAACCAAGTGCGGCACCACTTCTTCAAGGAACTCAAGTGGCCATTTTTCAAGCGCTTCCGCCAAGATAGTGTGGTTTGTGTAACCAGTCATATTCTTAACGATGGCAACTGCTTCCGCAAATTCAATACCATGTTTTTCAGTCAAAAGACGGATCAACTCAGGAATCACCATTGAAGGGTGAGTATCGTTGATTTGCACATAAGCGTAATCAGCCAAGTCATGCAAGTTTGAACCGCGCTCAATTGCTTCATCAATCAAAAGTTGAGCCGCATTTGATACCATGAAATATTGTTGGTAGATACGGAGCAATTCACCATTCTTATCAGAATCATCTGGGTACAAGAAGAGGGTCAAGTTTTCTTTAATATCAGTCTTGTCAAATGAAATACCGTCTGTAATCAAGTCATAGTTTACTGACTCAATATCAAACAAATTGAGGTAGTTCTTAGTCTCTTTTTTATAGCCAAGAATATCAAGACGATCCAATTTTGATTTCAAAGTGAAGTTTTTGAATGGAACATCGTAGCTGATTGTTGTTGGAATCAACCAAGAATCATTTTCAATCCAGAAGTTTGGCTCTGCTTCTTGCTCATTTTTCTTAAATACTTGGCGGAAAAGACCACAGTGGTAGTTCAAACCAACACCTTCACCGTTAATACCAAGTGTTGACATAGAATCAACGAAACATGAAGCCAGACGTCCCAAACCACCGTTACCAAGTGATGGTTCTGGTTCAACATCTTCAACTTGCGCCAATGATTTACCAGCTGCTGCCAATTCTGCTTGAACGTCTTTGTACACGCCCAAGTTAATCAAGTTGTTTGACAAGAGTTTACCGATAAGGAACTCAGCTGAGATATAGTAAACTTTACGTTTTCCTGTGTTTTTTGGTTTTGTCGCCGCAGCTTCTTTTACGTAGTTTAACAATTGAAGATAGATTTCTTCATTTGTCAAATCAGCTAATTTCTTCGAAGTATTTGTTTCTGCAAATGTTGTAAATTTAGTCATGGTTTTCATTTCCTCGTTGGTATAGTAATGTCATTTTTGTCAAGAAGTCTTTGCGTTCTTGGGTCAAGTCTTCAGCTTTCATGCGCCATTCCCAGTTTCCACCGATAGTTGACGGCATATTCATTCGACTTTCTTCACCCAAGTCTAGGACGTCTTGCATGGTTGCAATAGCTGTATCACTCACTGTTGCAAACAGCATACGGAGCATAGCTTGGCTAACTTTTTCAATCGGCTTACGGTTGCTGTAGGCGTCCACGTATTCTTGTTGTTCTGGATCAAGATTGTTGTACCAGCCATTGACAACCTCATTATCGTGAGTTCCAGTGTAGGCAACTGAATTTGGAATGCAACGGTGTGGAGCATCGATACTCTTACCTGTTACATCAAAGAAACCAAATTCTAAGATTTTCATGCCTGGATAGCCACAATCCGCAAGCAATTTGCGAGCTTTAGCGTCAATGTTTCCAAGGTCTTCTGCAATGATTGGAAGGTCTCCAAGTGTTTCTTTGACAGCCTTGAAGAGATTGTAGCCAGGACCTGGTTCCCAAGTTCCAACTTTTGCCACCTCTGCCTTACCATCAACTTGCCAGAAGTCTGAGAAACCTTTGAAATGGTCAATCCGAAGGACATCATAAAGTTTGAAACTTTCATGGATACGATAAATCCACCAGTTATAGCCTGTTTTTTCATGTTCTGGCCAATCGTAAATAGGATTTCCCCATAATTGACCATCTGCCGAGAAGTTATCAGCTGGTACACCTGCTACATAAAGCGGCTTGCGTTCACTGTCCAATTTGAATAGTTGGGGTTTTGTCCACACTTCAACGCTATCAGCAGAAACATAGATTGGCATGTCTCCGATGATTTTGATGTGGTGTTTGTTGGCATATTCTTTCAATTGTTTCCATTGGCTGAAGAAGAAATACTGTGTGACTTTGTAGTAGTCGATTTGATTTGCCAATTCTAAGCGGTACTTATCAAGAGCTTCCTCGTTGCGAGCTACAACTTTTTTATCTTCCCATTCTTGGAGAGCTTTATTACCAAAGTATTCCTTGATAGCCATGAACTCAGCATAATCTGTCAACCAAGATGAGTTAGCCTTTTCAAACTCTAGAAAAGCAGCTTTCTTCTTATCATCTTGTAAAAATGCTTGAACTGCCTTCTCCAAAATTGGTCGACGGACTTGATAGATAAGAGCATAGTCTACTTTTTCAGGATTATCTCCAAAATTTACATCTTGGAAATCTTCTGTTACCAATAAGCCATCTTCAACCAAGAGGTCAAAGTCTATCAAATGTGTATTTCCTGCAATAGCAGAGAAAGACTGGTAAGGAGAATCTCCATAGCTTGTAGTTGTTAGTGGTAAAATCTGCCAGTAGGTTTGCTTGGTTTCCACCAAGAAATCTACAAAATCATAGGCAGACTGTCCAAAAGTACCAATACCAAACTTACCTGGAAGTGAGGTAATATGCATCAAAATTCCACTGGTACGATTTGTCATAAAAACGTTTTCCTTTCTGTCGGTTACGAATATAGTTTAACGCAAACGTTTGCACTTGTCAAGGGTTTTATAAAAAAAGTTTTAATATGCTCTAGAAAGCCTATTTTATAGCATTTGTTAGCGAATAACAAAAAAGAAAAAATCAGATATTTCTATCCGATTTTTCAAATTCTTCACTATTTTTAAGCAAAGCTTTGCTCTTTTATTTGGATGCTTCCATCAACCACATCTGCTTCCAGATATTTGACATCGACATGATCCAAATAGAAATCCGTCACCTTGTCTCGAATCTGATTTTCAATCACGCGGCGCAGAGGACGGGCTCCCATGGCCTTGTCATAGCCTTCTTCCATCAAGAATTCTTTGGCAGCTTCCGTTACCGTTAATTGGATACCTTTCTTCGCCAGGGTATTATTGACCTGGGCCAAGAGTAATTCTACAATGGCTTTGAGATCATCTTTATCCAAGTGCTTGAATTCGATAACTGCATTGAAACGATTGAGAAACTCCGGACGGAAGAATGGTGCGATGCGGTCCATGATGTCTTGATTTTCTTCACCTTCTGCCATTCCATAACCAAAACCTGCATTAGATGTAGCGATGATAATGGTATTCTTAAAGTTAACTTGGTTGCCCTGTCCATCAGTCAAATGACCATCATCTAGCACTTGCAAGAGAAGGGTAATCACTTGCGGATCTGCCTTTTCAATCTCATCCAAGAGGACAATGGAGTACGGATTACGGCGGACACGCTCGGTAAGAGTATGGGAATTGTCATCGTAGCCAATGTAGCCAGCTGTGGTACCAATCAGCTTGGAAACAGCTGTCCGATCACTGTATTCAGACATATCCAAACGAATAATGGCATCCTTGTTACCAAACAAGTCTAGTGCTAGTTGCTTAGCCAGCTCTGTCTTACCCACACCTGTCGGACCGACAAAGAGGAAGGAACCAATCGGACGGTTGCCGTCATCAAAACCTGCACGATTTCGACGAATAGCACGAGATACTGCTTCCACCGCATCGTCTTGACCAATTACATTTGTCTCCAGGCGATGTTTCAATTCCTTGAGTCGTTCAATGTCAGAAGCTCCCATTTGAGAAACTGGGATCCCTGTCATTCGCTCAACCGCCTGAGCCACATCATTGACAGTCGCTACCACTTTCTGTTGCTCCGTGTGGTTGTCAATTTGTTCTTGGAGCTTGTCGATGCGGACTTTTTCATTGAGTGCTGTTTCGTAATCTTCTTTTTCAGCTGCTTGACTTTGCAAAGCTTTAGCCTGTTCAATCTCTGCCTCCAAAGCCTGGATATCTGTCACAGGATGTTGTGCAGCTAAGTGAGCAGCAGTCACATCGACCAGGTCAATAGCCTTATCAGGCAAGCTACGTTGTGGAATATATTGGACGGAATAATCAACCGCAGCTCTCAAAACCTCATCTGGCAATTCAATATTGTGATGAGCTTCGTAGAGCGGCTTAATCCCTTTCAAAATCTGGTAGGTATCTTCTGCGGACGGAGCATTAACCTTGACTTCATTGAAACGACGAGCCAGAGCAGCATTCTTGTGAATAGTATTGCGGTATTCGTCCTGTGTAGTGGCACCGATAACCGTCAATTCCCCACGGGATAAAGCTGGCTTGAGAATATCCGCTAATCCCTTGGAACCTGAGTCTCCGCCAGTGCTACCGGCTCCCAAAATCTGATGAATTTCATCAAAGAAGAGAATGATATTTCCTGCTTTTTTGACTTCATCCACAAGATTTTGCACATTTTCCTCAAAAGCTCCACGATACTGAGTCCCAGCTTCCAAGCCTGAAATGTCGATGGAGATGATTTCCTTGTTCTTAATGGCTGCTGGCACATCTCCGTTGACAATGGCCTGAGCCAAGCCTTCTACTACCGCAGTTTTACCGACACCCGCATCACCGACCAGAACAGGGTTGTTCTTGGTACGGCGAGCTAGGATTTCAGAGGTTTCTTGGATTTCCTTATTTCGTCCAATGACTGGATCCAACTTACCTTCACGCGCATCTTGGGTCAAATTGCGGCCAAGTTTTGCAAGAATTCCATCTGACTTTATCTGACCTTTGGCCTGTGTTTGAGCCACTTCTTCTGTCTGTGGCAGGCGACCAGTCTGACGGTACATAGCGAATTCCTCTGGTGTCACTTCACGCCCATTGATAGAATAACGGCGACGTTCTGTGCTGTAACCTCCCATGTTGCCCATGAGTTGATTGAAAATATCGTCCATATTGTTAAAGTTATTGAAATTGTTGTTCATAGTAGTTACCTCATTTATAAATTCTATTTTTTGACTTTTACTGACCTTTGTTTTAAAAAAATTGATTTAGTCTTTTAGTTTGCTTTTAGTACTAGCTCAAAAGGTTTGAGGAACCTTTTGAGCTGTGCGGGGGTGGAAGTGAAACAGTCTGGGGTTAGACTGTTTCAGCTCAACAACTGGAAATAAGAACTTGTTGACGAACTCTTTTTAGAATGGTCGAGTTCTTTCCTACTCCCCATTCGCCGCAGTAATAAAAGATAAACTAAATGACGCTAATAGGGTATAATCCTGTCTTTCATAGCAACCTCCTTAGAAGTTTGTCTTTTACTGACCATTTAGTCAATTTGTCGGTCAAACTTTTTTGTTTGACCTAAACTGACCTTTTGTTCAAAGAATTTGTAAGGCCCTTTACCTTACGAATCTTATTTTACACCATTGGTCAGTAAAAGTCAATAGGTTTGTTTGACCTTTTTTGACTTTTTTTGATATAGTCTTTTAGTTTACTTTTAGTACTAGCTCTAAAGGTTTGGGGAACCTTTGGAGGTGGGAAATAGAGCGAACAAAGTTCGCATCAAAAGCTGCAGGTAGCTTCAATAGTCCAGTGGACTATTAAAGGTTGGAAATCGCACTTACGATAGTAAGTAACATTCGCAAGGTACGGCAAAGCGAGTTCAAATAATCATGAGATTATTTGAAGTTGGAGATAAGGAAACGAAGTTTCCTCATTCGCTGCAGTAATAAAAGATAAAATAAATGACGCTAGTAGGGTATAATCCTGTCTTTCATATTAACCTCCTTAGAAGTTTGTCTTTTACTGATCAATAGGTTCAAGAGTAAGTCAAACCCTTCTCGTTTGACCTAAACTGACCTTTTGTTCAAAGAATTTGTAAGGACCTTTACCTTACGAGTCTTATTTTACATCATTGGTCAGTAAAAGTCAATGGTTTTGTTTGACCTTTTTTGACTTTTTGATAAAAAAATCTACCTGACGGTAGATTCAGAATGAAGACAAACATTGATTTCAATCTCTAGCTGGTCACTCATAAACTTGGCTTGCTTTTCAACTTCACGATTGATGAATTTACGGTTATTCGCCGCAGCCTTAATATGGGTACCGTCAATGAAAATTTCTGTTGGATCTATGAAGCCCGCATTGACACAGAGCCCTAAGATATGGGTGAAAATGCCTTCAATGACCTGTCTATCTTGGAAACGACGGATATAGTTCTTTCCGTAGGTAGTGAAATGGGGTACCTTATCATCCAGTCGAAGACCAAGAAACCAACGGTAGGCAGTATTGACTTCAATTTCCTTAATAGTTTGGCGCATAGAACGAATGCCGAAGAGGCACTGCAGGATTGGAATTTTAATGAGCAGAACAGGGTCAAGACTAGGACATCCTGTTTCATCGCTATAGCTATCTGCGACCAAGTCATAGATAAAGGAGAAGTCAATAGCTTCCTCTATTTGACGAAGGAGATGCTCTTGAGGTACAAGGTCATCTAGACTGTAGAAACCAAATTGACCGCGATTGTAGTCTGGATTTTCTTTGTGTAACATAGCGATTCTCCCTCTACTTATTAGCTAGTATTCCTGCCTCTATTATACGACGTTATACAAAGAAAAGCCCTTGGGAACTTGTGTTCCAAGGGCTTTGTCTTCAATCTGAAAGCTAATTCTTTTTTTAAAGTTTTTCTTTAATGTCAGCTTTTAGCTTGTCAAATTTTTCATGACGGGCTTCTTTTTTATCCGCAATTAAACGTGCTTTAGCCTGATGAGCTAGATCTTGTTGGATTTTGAGGGCTGATTCTACTTCTGCTGAAACAGTCGCAACATCCCATCTTGCAATAATAGTCTGATATTTCTCAAAAATACCATTTAAAACAGATTCATCATTTTCTTGCACAAGTGCAATAATAGCGACTTCCCCGTTAGTCAATTTTTCACTAACGGTTGTAATTAGCTCCGATTTAGCCAATTCTTTATCTAAACCAATAGAAGCTCCAATCGTTCCACCAGCTACAAAACCAAAGAGAACTCCAAGCGGACCACCTAAAATTCCAATGAGACTGCCTATGAGACCGCCTTCGAAATAATCGCTCCCTACAGAATTCATTAAATCAAAGCTGTCCTTCACTTTAACGATTCCATCCTCAGCTTTCACAATTGAAACTTGGGCTAATTTTGTATTTTCAGTTTGACCAAATTGTTTTAATTCTGAAAATGCTTGAAAAGCCTCACTTTCAACATGAAAAATTGAAACAACGATATTTTCCATAACTTATACTTCCTTTCCTGTTTAAATAAATGGATTGGGTCCATGCCCTGTGTATAACGACCTATACAACAGTTATTATAACATATTACCGTACTATATACAATACAAAGTTCCAGAACATAGATAAACGTCATTTTTGGTGTTTGTCTTTTTGTTGTATTTTCGAAATTATTTGCTTTATCATCTGTTATTCCACCAAAAACCGGATTTAGAATAAAATAAAAAGGGATATTCGCTATCCATTTCACCATTTTTTTGATATTTAAACATGCCAAAGTCAATATCAACCTCTGAGTCCACTTGTAGAAGAAAGTGATCCTCTGGGACTAATTCTTCCATCGTATAGAAACCATATTGGCGTCGATTATAATCTGATTTTTCTTTGCGAAACATAGGAAATACCTCACAACTCTTCTTAGCTCTTTTATACGACTTTGCACAAAGAAAAGCCCTTGGAAACTTGTGTTCCAAGGACTTTGTCTTCAATCTGAATCTACCTGACGGTAGATTCGGTAACTACTAGATGATAATCCCTTCCAAATGATCCAGTTCATGCTGAACAATCTGGGCTTGGAAGTCTGTCAGCTTTAGGCTCTGCTTTTTCCAAGAAGCATCAAAAAACTCCACTTCAATCTCCTGATAGCGTGTCGTCGAGCGAGTGCCTTCCAGCGACAGGCAGCCCTCTTCTGTCTGATAGGGTTTGGCCTTGCTGATTAGGACGGGATTGTACATGACTAGGTTGGTAAACCCCATGTTGACGATGATAATCCGCTTTTTGATGCCAATCATGTTTGCCGCCATGCCCACGCAGGCGTGAGCGTTGGCTGACAAAGTATCCTGCAAATCCTGACCGACCTGCACATCTAGCTGAGTCGCAGGCTCAGACTTTTGTTGCAGGAAGAAAATATCTTTCATAATGGGTTGAATCATGGGAACCTCTTTCGATAAAGTATATAGTATTATTTTACTATTTTTTTGATAATTTGAATTATTTTATGCTTTATCGGATGAGGATAGTAACGAAAAGTACCAGCTTTTCTCAAAATATAACCATTAAAGTTCTGTTTAAACCGAAGAACACCGTCTGAGTTGTCGAATATCCCTTGAATACCAAGGAAATTATAACGCTTAAGATTTCGTTTTATTGCACGTTGCATCGCCTCATATTGAAGTAAGAAAGGTGCAGATAGACTTTGAAACTCTGGATATGAGCCACCAAAAAGATAAGTTGCCTCGTTCACATCATAAATTATCAGTGCACATGCCAAAAAAATAGGAGCTGTCTGAGTTTGATTTAAAATATTTTGAACCACCTCCTGTTTTTTCAACAATTTCTGTACCTGCTGTGCATACTGT
Organism: Streptococcus suis 10581; assembly: GCA_000440235.1. Taxonomy (GTDB): domain Bacteria; phylum Bacillota; class Bacilli; order Lactobacillales; family Streptococcaceae; genus Streptococcus; species Streptococcus suis_F. Next base: position 25,116 of record ALKQ01000033.1, read on the forward strand.
TTTGAATTTCTATCACTTGTTTCTATTTCCTTTTCAATTTGCTTTAGACTGGCTTTCGGGTCAAGTTCTGCAACTAAAAAATCTGCCTGTGTACCAAAGCTTTCAAAAAGACTGTTATAGTAACCACTATCTCTATCTTCAAAGCCTTGTCTAGCTCCAGTTTCCTCAATTATTTTTTTGAAAGCTGAAAGCTCCTTATGATTGATACTACGAATCCTGATACCGTAACTTTCTGAATTTTTTATGTTTCGTTTACTATTTTTATTGTAGGATTGCAATAACGACGTTGTTGAATACCCTTGCAAATCCTTCACATAATGCCAAACAGGCTCTCCATTTGGATAACCTGTTTGTAAGCCATCATGTTTAAATCCAACTTGCACCATCTTCTCAATTAGTTGAGTATCTGCTTCACTAATTGGATTCCCTACACTATCAAAGAGTTGATAGGCTTTGGAAGGCTTGACCACCAATTCAAGTACGCCTTCACGCTTCGCATAGTTTGTTAAAGAGCGATAAAATTCCTCTAAATAAGCATCATCGGTAACCAGCGGTCCAGAATTCAATTCCATATACAAACCACCAGCCATCTTCTTACAGAAAAGCAAAGTAGAAATAACGATTTCTGATTGTGAATTTTTAAAACCAGCATAGCGAACATCATATCCTCGCTTGGATAGTAATTCGGCCATCTCAATAGATTGAAAAAATGATTTTTCATTTACTTGTTCACAATGCTTTAAAAATTCTTCTTTAGTTATTTGACAAAAAGTCATTATTTTTTCTTCCTTAATTTTTTTCTAATTTCCAGTAAAACTTGAAAAATCTTATATAATATTGGCGAAACAATCAGGTCGAATTCCCCAATATACTCTTCTATTACTGGATTCAAATGTGATTTAAAGTGATAAAGGCCTCCGTCTAAAGTTGGCTCTATTCCTCCTAAATTTTGCCATTTCACACCTCGTTCGAAAGCATACTTTGCTGTCTCCAACCATGTTAGTAAAGCAGGCTGATAATGTTTAAACTTTTCATCCATACCAGCATAGATAATTTCAGATGTTCCTGCAAAATCAATTGTCAAAGTACCAGCCAATGGAACTAACTTACTCCCGTTACAAGTCAGAGAATTTATCATTTCTAATTCTGTATTTATTCTTCGGGTTTCTTTTTTATAATTTTCAATCTTCGATTGTTTTGTAGTGGAGGTGAAAGTCATGGCTTCTTTTACTAATTTTTCTTCAAGATAAGATAACTGTTCATATCTCTTTGCTAAATCCAAATAGGCAACTACAATATAAGAATTTTCTGGATAGGCATTCAATATTTTTTGATAATACTCTCTCCCCCGCAAGCGAATAGATTTGCGCTCCTCAGTCTTTTTTAATAGCTCTGAAAAATCTCTTAACAATTCCTCACGACCAATTCGAATCTCAATACCTTTATTACGCGCCGACCGAATATTTTGTCGAACTCGTTTATTTAGTGATTCCTCTGAGAAGGATTCGCTATACAATACTGCATGACAAGTAGGTTGGATTGTAGCCGACATGGTCTGCACTCGACCAGACCAAATACCTCCCAAATCAACAATCCTATCTTTGACGGCAAGTACATTTAATTCTTCTTCCCTATCTCCTGTTATAGTTTTACTAGATAGTCGAATAAATGGATCGAATTTTATAACAACACTGCGTTCTCGGAGGGCAAATTCTTTAATGGACTTAAATACAAATGATACTAATTCAGCATCTTCATAATCCATTACAGGACCTCTTGGTATATAAATCATCGTAAAACCAAATGGTACTACCAACCTTCTGATAAGAAGAGAAGCAACTGCCACTAATTTCCCATCTTTAAAAAAGCCTAGTCTCTCATTTCGCCACTCACTTTTTACGGTTGCCCACTGGCTACTCTGCAAAAGATTGACTTGGGGAGATTGTTTGAGGAAGCCATCGTGCTCTACCTCAGAAATACCAATTTTATATGTATAAACCATGATTACTCGACCTTCTATTCCAAACGACCGTGTGAGAGCCAAGCATAAAGAGTCCTTACTTTGCAATTTATGTAGCTTTTTCGTTATCATCCAGAAATTGTTGCTGATTAGAAGGGCTTGGCCGATAGGTCAAGCCCTGATATGCTTAGTATATCAG
>ALKQ01000034.1 GCA_000440235.1 Streptococcus suis 10581
TTTTCAGTAAAAAAGCCTAGTTTTCACTAGACTTTTCTTATTTATTTTCCACAATAAATCGCAATCGCTTGGCTGACAAAGGTTGCTGTACCTTCTCCTCCCACTTGATCAATAAATTGAGTAAACCGGTTATCTGCAATATACATTTGTCCTAGACTTGCTAGAATTTCATTGGTACAATTATAAAAATTCTCACTAATATAAGCTTTAAGAACCTCTACCTGTTTCTGAACTTTGGAATCATCAGCTGATAAATTCTTCATTTTTCCAAATTCCATCATAATACCAGACATTTCTGAACTTATCTGAGCAAAATCACCCTGATTTGTCTTAGCAGAAAATTCTTGAAAAGCAGTGGTATTACCCCATCTTTCTTTAGCTTCCTCCTGGAAAGCCAACAAATCTGACTTATCAAACACTTCAAAATTCATGTAATTTTCTCCCTTCTGCTGTAAAGACTTGGCATGCTGAATGACTTTTTCTAAGTGTCTTTTTTTCAATTCCAGTAACTGAATCTGGTCTTTCAAAGCCGCTTCTCTGTCATACGCCGCATTCCCTACAATTTTTTTTATTTCTTTGAGAGGAAATTCCAATTCACGAAAAAGTAAGATTTCTTGCAACTTTTCAAACGCCTCATTATCATAATAACGATATCCGTTTTCCGCAATAAAACTAGGTGTCAGCAAATTTATTTCATCGTAATAATGAAGTGTGCGCACACTGACACCTGAAAGCTGACTCACTTCCTTAACTGTTTTCATGGAAAATCTCCTCTCTATGATCAGTATAAGGGATAACGTAAGGTGAGAGTCAAGGGAAAAATGAATTTTTTATCCCTTCTTTGTAATTTCATTCATATAGCCAGCCGTAATAATCCCCGCAGGTAGAGCAACAATCGCAATTCCAATTATCGAAGAAAACATTGTAATGATTTTTCCTAGCATTGTTGTTGCAAATATATCACCATAACCAACAGTAGTTAATGAAATTGTCGCCCAGTAAATCGCATCAAAAAATGTTTCAAAAGTATCAGGCTCAACCGAAAAAATCAATAAAGCAGTAAAGAAAATATAACCAGCAGCCAGGATTGCTACTAGCAATAATGACTCTTTTTGATTTTGCAAAACATTCGTCAAAATCTGAATGTTTTTTGAATAGCGGATAGCTTTGAAAACTCGAAGTACTCGCCCCATCCGTACAATTTTCAATAATCGAAGACTGTTATTAAAGTATAAAAAAGTCGGTAAAATGGACAATAAGTCCACCATGGCTAATAGGCTAAATGGGTAGAACAGAAATGATAGTTTTCCTTTTTGCAATTTGAAATCAGCTGTTAGTATTCTAAAAAGATAATCCAAGCAAAAAATAGCAGTCGAAATATAATCCATTAACAAATGAAAAGAATTCGTATGCTTAAACATCAAAGGAATCAAACTAACCACTATTGCAAATAACATTATTAAGTTATAGCAACGTGACAATAAACTATCGTTATCATTTTCTAGAATACAAAATAATTTTTCCCTCATCTCACTCCACCCTCACCGGCACGCGCCCATAGGTCTGCTCTGCCATTGCGTCAGCACCCAGTTGATAGACTGCGTCTGCCTGCTGGGTCAGGCTGTCCCAAGGCTCTTTGCCGATCCGCGTCACCAAGTCCACCCGCTCCTTGACGGTCTTGAGATAGGCCTGACCTCGAGCTGAAAAGCCCATTACATGGACCGCATCTGGCAAGGGAGTTTCCACCGCATTGACCAGGATATAGGTCAGCACACGCCGCACCCGCGCCTTGGTGTAGCGCTTGGTCGCAACAGCATCCACTAGCTCCTCGACGGTCGCTACGCTCCCAATAACAGAGCGGATACGACTGGCTAGTTCTTCGTTGACCTGAAAGACCTGACTGAGAGCTCGGTGGGTCGCAATCTGGTAGCGGAGTAGAGGAAAATAGTTTCTCCAGCTTACCTTGGTCGCCTCTTCAAAGAGACTAGCAGACGGTAAAAAGTCACGCACCAAGTCCAGCTGGTCAGCACCCTTTCGGATAGCCGTCGCCGAGGCGTAGGTCGTTTCCACCTCTTCCGAGTGAAAACCAGCTCCCTGCCGTTGAACAGGGCTGAGCTGAATGCCTGTTCCAGCCACCGCCTTAGCGTAAGCCAAGCCCAGAATATGGTTGGGCGTATCACCTGCGAAAGTCAGCCCAGCAAACTCCTGCCACATGGCCTGGGTCTTCTGTGGATAAGAGAGATTGTCTGGCAAGTTTTTCACAAAATTTTCCATTTCTTCCGACTTATCCACATAGATATCCGCAATCTTCTGGTAATCCAGCATCTCTTCCGTGCCGAAAACCAGTTTTTCCACACCTAGCCTGTGTAAAATGCTGATTGCTCCCTTGGCGAAATGGTCAGCCGACTGGACCGACACTAAAAAGGGCATCTCGACAACCAAGTCTGCCCCGTGTTCCAAAGCCATCTGAGCCCGTGTCCACTTATCCACAATGGCTGGCTCACCCCGTTGCATAAAATTGCCAGACATGACCACGATTTTCAACCCCTCAGCCTGTTCTAGCAGGTACTTATGCCCCGTGTGAAAAGGATTGTATTCCGCTATTATCCCTGAAATCATGCCTTAACCGCCTTAAAAAACCACCGCTGGCTTGTTTCTGTCGGAGCTTGATCTTCAAAGTCCGCAAAGACTTCCACAGATGCAAAACCAGCTTGTTTCAATAATTCCACATAGGTTTCAATCGGATAGGTTCGCTCTTCATGAACCTCATCCCGACGGATAAACCGCTCCTCTTGACTGTCCTCATCTTTGACAAAGAAGGTCAATTCGTGAACAATCGAATGTGCATGCTCCCCCTCATAGGTGTCCCAGACAAAGGCAAAATCCTCATAGTTTTCATGGTAGCTATAGCCTGCAAAGACTTCCTCCATTTGATAGATGGAATGAACGTCAAAAAGGAAGGTCCCACCTTGATTGAGAACAGAGTGAACGCCTTCAAAGACCCGCAAAACAGCTTCTCGGTCCGACATATAGCACAGACTATCCGAGTAACAGGTCACCGCATCGAAATCTCCAACACCTTCCAGAGCCATCATATCTGCCTGGGCCAGTTCCATCATGACACCAGCAGCTTCTGCTTTTTTCTGGGCCAATTCCAACATTTCATAGGACAGGTCAAGCCCTGTCACCTCATAACCCTTTTGAGCAAAACGTACAGCCTGAATCCCTGTCCCACAGGCCAATTCTAAAATTGTCTTGGTGTCTTGCGGCAAGTTCCGCAAGCTAAAATCTGTCCATTTATCATACAGGCTGTCATCCATGATTTCATCATAGACCGCCGCAAAGGTTTCATAAGTTGCCATATTTTCCCATTTTTCCTTTCATAAAAAGCAGCCCATCGACTGCTTCATTAACTCATGCTGTGTTCAAGAAGTCATAGTTTTGAGTTGTTAACAAACTCTTTTTGACTAGTCGAGTTCTCTCCCGCTTCCACTATTCCTCTTCTAAAAGTTCTGCGACTTCCAGGAAGCTTCCTTCGTGCCATAATTTTTCAAGGTTGTAGAGGTCACGCATTTCTTCAGAGAAGATATGAACAACTACGCCGCAAAGGTCCAAAAGGACCCAGCCTCCATTACTATCGCCTTCAACACGGCTACCCTTGATTCCAACTTCCACTACCTTTTCACGGATGTTTTCCGCAATAGCCTCCAACTGACGACTATTCATGGAACTGGCAATCACAAAGTAGTCTGTCAGGCTGGTCACGCCTTGAACATCAATTACAACAAGGTCCTCAGCTCGCTTGTCATCAGCAGCCTGAACCACAACTTTTACTAAATCTAGTTCTTTCATCTTATCCTCTAATTATATTTTCTAATTTATCCACCTGGGCAAAATTCCATGACCAGATGTTTTGGTAGTGGTCAATCAAGTCTTTGGCATCCAATTTGCCTGAATAACCTGTCGTCGTTCCGTCCTGGATCACAGCTACCTTGTAACCTAGTTCAAAGGCTACTTTAATCGTCGTATCAATGCAAAAATTGGTCGCCATGCCCATGATGATGAGCTGCTCAATTCCCTTTTCCTGCCAATAAGTATGAAGCCCCGTTTCCTTGAAGGCACTGTTAAAAGTCTTATCGAAAATCTCCTCACTAGCTAAGGGTGCAACAGTTGAGTGAATCTCCCAGTCAGCAGTCCCCTTGACCAATTCCTGATCATGATGGCGGACATGGATGACTTCTAGCCCCGCTTGACGAGCTTTTGTGATGCTATCTTGCCAGAGGGCTAATCGCTCTTCAATAGCATAAGGGTTTTCCTCCACTAGAAGGTTCTGAATGTCAATGACTATCAAGGCTGTTTTCATATCCACTCCCTAAGGCGTTTCCAAACGGAAGACCAATTCTCTTTCTTCTTCACTATCCAAGACAAAATCATTTTTCTCCAAGAGATAAGCCATCTTCTGATTGCCCTTAACATAAGCTGCAATCAAATGGTCGCAGACAGGATGTGATTGAGCCATTGCTATTACAACCTCCAAAGCCGCCTGACCATAGCCTTTTCCTTGAAACTCTTGACCAATCATAAACCGCCAGAGCATATACTGCTGGATGTCCTCGTCAATATCAATCAAGGCAAAACCGACCACCTGTTCATCTGCCCAGATGGCATAGGGGAAAACATCACCGTTCTCTCTATATAACCAGGCATCTGCCAAGGAACGCACATTGGGAGCCACGAAGCCCTTGTCCTCCTCGGCTACTGTCAAGTCTAAGACTGCTTGATAGGAAATCTCATCCACAGGTTTTAATGTAATCATCTCTACTCCTTCAACCAAACAACATAGCCATTATAGGTTTCCAAAGTTTGTGGATAAATGGGAATCCCCTTCTTGGCTAAGTAGGAAATGGTTTGGGCAGTTTCATAGGCTACTGCCTTGTCCAAGGACTCTCTTGCGATACAACGCGCCTCGTCTACCCCGGGAAAATCCCGATTGGGTTCGATGTAGTCCGCCACATAGAGAACCTTGTCCAGCAAGGTCATCTGTCCTGCACCAATGGTGTGGCGTTGAATGGCTTGGAAAATTTCCTCATCTTTCAAGCCAAAATCTTCTGCGATTTTATAGGCCCCAACCACACCGTGCCAGATGTTATTATCCCAGTTGAGCAGGTCCCTGTCCAAGTCATACTTGGCAATCAAGTCCAAAAAAACTTGGTCTTCCACTTCCTTGGCATAGTCATGCAAAAGCGCAGCCAGACTGGCTTTTTTCGGATCACAGTCGTATTGGTCTGCCAAGGCAAGCGCTGCCTGCTCCACACCCAAGACATGTTGGAAGCGCGCTGGCTTCATGGCTACACGGATTTTTTCCAAAAGAGCCTGACGGTCAAAGGTCAAATCTGCTGCAATCATTGGTAAAGTCCCTTTTCTTCAATGTAGTCTAGAACTTCATGAGGCACCATAAAATTCGGCACCCGTCCTTGCTTGATAAAACTACGCACCATGCTGGAGGAAATGTCCATCAAGGGCACATCTACCCAGATAACCGGATAGGACGTCCCTGCCTTGTAACGAGGGCGCTGGACACCAACAAACTGCACCAACTGGACCAATTCATCAATCCTGTGCCATTTTGGCAGGTAATCTACCATATCCGCACCGATGATAAAATAATAATCCGTATCAGGATTTTTTTCCTTCAACAATTTCATGGTGTCGTAGGTATAGCTGACACCACGGCGTTCCAATTCAATGGTTTCGATCCCTAAGCCCTCAATACCTGCAATAGCCATCTTGAGCATGGAATAGCGATGGTATTCGTCAATGGTTTCTTTTGTATCCACATGAGGCGGAATGAATTCTGGCATGAGCAAGACTTCATCCAGCTTCAACTGTTGACGGACCTGGTCTGCCACAATCAAATGAGCATTGTGGACAGGGTTAAAATTCCCTCCCAGAATCCCTACTTGTTTGCGATTGGTTTCTTTCTTTTCAACCTCTAATTCAACCTTGGTAAAGGGTGTTAAGAGTTCAATAGCCATAGGCTCTCCTTCTTAGATTTCTTTGACCTGTTTGGAAATTTTACGGTTCTCTTTCTTGCTAGATTGTTTGAATAAAATCAAGATGCGACCGATTTTTTGGACCGTATCCACACCGATTTCTTCTTCCAAGATTTCTGCTACTTCGTGGATGTCTTCATCCGTATTTTGTAGCAAGGTCACCTTGATCAATTCACGCGCATCCAACGCCTGACGAACACTGGTTTTAATCTGGTCATTGAGACCATTTTTCCCAATCTGAATAATGGGTTTGAGACTGTGTGCCTGACTGTTTAAAAAGGCACGTTGTTTTGAAGTTAGCATAATTTATTATACAAAGGGCGTTGTAACAGACTGGGAGACTGTTACAATCGGGAAACAAAGAAAACAAAGTTTTTCCTTATTGCGCCGATATACTTAGCCCGTGTTCAAATCAGAAGACTTGAACTTCCTTTCTCTTTAATTGTAAAAACTGAAATCAAATACCTCTTATACCCAATGAAAATTAAAATCAGACTAGGCGACGCAGATGCAGATAGAACCCTACTACTTTCACGCTTTCAGGTAGCAGGCTGTAAAGCTCCACTGGAGCTTTACACTCATCAAATCAAGTCAACAACGTCTGCTTTTAATTTTCGAAGAGTATTAGATAATCGCCTTGCGAATGACCACATCCACACCCTTAGGTGCCCAGGCAGCAATCTTGGCCTTTTCATTGACACGAATCCAACCAAGACCTGAGAAGACCACATCCGTCTTCTCGTTGATGGTAAATTCATGGCGGACCAATTCAGGAAATTCTTTCAATTCCTTGCTGGTTGGTGGCACTAAAAGTGAGCCCGCATGTTTCTGATAAAACTCACTAGCTCCCTGCAACTTGGTGCGGTGGAGCTGGAGCTCATTGTCAAAGAAGGCCGTAAAGCCTTGGCGTTCACCAGCTACAAAATCAAATCGTCCCAGACCAGCCAAGAACAAGGTTTGTTCTGGATTGAGCTGGTAGGTCTTTGGTTTGATTTCTTTCCGAGGGCTGATGTACTTGAGATTTTTAGCCGTCAAATAATGAGCCATCTGGTGACGATGGATAATTCCTGGCGTGTCATAGATGTAGGAACCATCATCCAGCGGGATTTCAATCTTATCCAGCGTCGTTCCAGGGAAACGTGAAGTCGTAATGACATCCTTGTCCCCTGTGATTTCTTGAATAATAGCATTGATAAGCGTTGACTTGCCGACGTTGGTCACGCCAACCACATAGACATCCCGTCCCTTGCGGTGTTGTTCAATCTTTTCAATCAAGTCCTTGATAGCCTGCTTGTTTTGGGCTGAAGTCAAGACTACATCAACTGGTCGCATACCGATTTCATGTGCCCGCTCGGTCAACCACTGAGTAACCTTGCCCGTCTTGACAGACTTGGGTAAAATGTCCTGCTTGTTGCCGACCAAAAGCACGTCATTTCCAGAAATAAAGCGAGGCAAGCCTGGAATGACTGACCCATTGAAATCAAAAATATCAATGACATTAACCACCAAGGCATCGCTTTCTCCTACACTATGGAGGAGTTTCAGGAAATCGTCATCCGAGATATTGACATCTGAAATTTCATTGTAATGGCGCAAACGGAAACAACGTTGGCAGTAGAGTTGCCCTGTTTCCAGGCCTTTTTCTAGGGCTGATTGAGGTGTAAAACCAGCGACAGCCTTGTCTAGAGTCTGAATCTGGGCACCACAGCCGATACAAAATAATTCTTCCACTTACATCTCCCTCTTGTAGTCTATCGCTCCATATTTAGCGATGATTTTTTTCATGGTCCGTCGCTCACGCCAACGGTTAATCTGCGTATTGATAGAGTCCGTCTTTATCAAGGGTTTGACCAAGACAGACTTGAGACCAGCTCGCTTAGCAGCCCGAATATCCGTCATCAGCTGATCGCCAATCATAATTACCTCATACGGCTGGACATCAAAGCGTTTCAAAGCACGGTTAATCCCAAAGGTGAAAGGCTTGAGAGCGAAGGCTTCAAATTCAATCCCAAATTTTTCAACCGCCCGTTTGACACGTTCGTATTTATTGTTAGACACCACCACAACAGGAATACCTGCGTCCCGCAAATCATGTAACCACTGGCGCATCTCTGACGTACCATCGGGATTATTCCAAGCAATCAAGGTATTATCCAAGTCAACAAACACTACTTTTATGCCATGTTTTTTCAAGCTTTCGACGGTCACGTCATAAGCCTTTTCCAAGGCAAAATCCGGCATGTAATTTTCTAAACTCACTGTCGTCTCCAAAGTTTTTATCAGACAATTATACCATTTTTTTAGTAAAAATGCGAATAGATAGCCAAAAGGAAAACACCCGGTAATACCGAGTGCCTATTATACGAACCTATTTGCTTTCTAAAATCCAATCCTTAGGAATGAAAATCATATGGGTCAACAACCAATCAATATCCAGTGAATATTTCGAGAAGGCAAATCCAATTTCCTCAACACCAGAATCATCCTCATCCATGCCTAAAATCGTCGTCGCATGACCATAGTTCGCATGACTATCATCAAAGAGGCGCCAAGTTAGAGCCTTGTAAACCAATTTTTTGGCATCATAAAGCGTATAAGTCTCTCGATATTCTGAAAAGGCTAGACAGTCCTTGCCTTTGGGTTCGACACCCTTAAGTTGAGCAATGGCAATCAAGCTATCATAGTTGTGATAACGGAGGGAGCTACTCAAGGATTGAGCCAAACTAACCGCATAATCCAAGGCCAAATCACTCACCTCCACAGCCACAGTTCCCAACTGTTCCCGCAATGGATTGAGCAAATTCGCAGCAAAGCGAGCTAACTCTTCACGGATCTCTTGAGGCAAATTCTCTATATCTTCCAGAATAACCTCCCTATCCTGCTCAGAACCCTTGTAGACATTGATGTCTAGCCCCTGCTCACCCAGTTTTTCCAGTTCAGAATCAAAACCTGTTTTCCCAGCTCGAACATATTGAGCGAGAGTTTCATAGTAACCTTCTGGCAAGATGATGCGCTCTAGGTTGTCAGCTCTTTCAATGATTGTCATGGTTTTCTTCCCCCGTATGTTTGATATTCTTATTGTAACAAGATAAGGGGGAATTGTAAACCTTTTCAACTTTTATTACATATTTACACCAAGTATATGAATACAAGTAATTCATCGCTACCAAAACAAACGGGTTCCATGAACCTGATCCACAGGTATTTTTTCTAGTAATTCAGGCACATTGTCCACAGTCAATCCTCCACCAATCAAGATTTCAATTTTACCTTGTGCATAGGCGACAATTTCCTGTAACCATTTCACATTGTTCAAGGCAGGCCCCGTCAGACTGCCTCTTGTCAAAATCCGTGTCACACCATGAGCTGCCAGCCAATCAATAGCCTCAAATTGGCGTTCGCGAGGAATTTGGTCAAAAGCCATGTGAAAGACAATCTGACAGTCCTGCGAAACAGCAAACAGTCTTTCCAAGGCTGGTTCGTCCAACCAATTTTCCTCGGTTAACAAACCATAAACCAGACCATCTGACCCCAGTTCAATCGCTGCTTTACAATCTTCAATCATCATTTCAACCTCTGCTTCATCGTAGCAAAAATCTCCACCGCGAGGGCGAATCATGGTCATGACTGTTGCATCCTGCTCATGCGCTAGTTGGCAAACATATTTGATTACAGCATAGCTCGGTGTCGTCCCTCCGACTGCCAAATTATCGCAGAGTTCAATCCGCTGGGCACCCATTGAGATAGCTTTGGCAAGATCTACGTGGTTTTCCGAACAAAATTCTTTTATCATTGCAATTTCCTCTTATGTCTTTTACTTTAGTATATCAAAAAAGAGTATATTAACCAATACTCTTCTCTGAAATAATAATATCCTTTAATGAAATAAGAAGAACAGCTCCTAATATCAAGGCCATGCCTAGAAAATCAATTGGATAAAAACGTTCATTGACCAACCATACCGCAAAAAATACTGAGGCGATTGGTTCGATAGAAGCCAATAGACTACCATTGACAGGACCAACCATACTGACACCTTTGAGAAAGGCCGTATAGGCAAAAATCGTCCCGACTCCGACAATCCCTACTAAGCCAAACATGCTACCACTATCTAACTGAAAAGGTTCTTGCCAGGTCTGTAAACCAAGAGTAACCATCAGCCCTCCCATCAACATCCCCAGACCAATGACCGACAAACTACCATACTGGTCAATGACTTGGGCAGGTAGGATAATATAGAGAGCATAGGTCAGGGCTGAGAAAAGTCCCCAGGCTAAACCAAGCGGGGTAATCGCTAGTTCCGTCAATTGTCCATGGGTTGCAATAAAAAAGGTTCCTACAATTGCCAAGACAATCGAAATCACTTCAACCCCTGTCGGTCTTTGCCTATCTTTCAAGCAGGTATAGGCTAGCACTAAGATAGGGCAGAGATATTGAAGAACTGTTGCCGTTGCCGCATTTGTGTAAGCAATAGCCTGTAAATAGGCCAGCTGATTGAGGGCTAGGCCAAACAAGGCAAAGAAACATACAGCTAGCACAGCGCGTCCATTTTTCAAGAGTGACAGCAAATTTCTCCTAGCTGTCACAGCACACAGACCGAGCAAAACAAGACCTGAAACCATCAGGCGCATGGAGGTAATCAACTGTACAGACATGCCTCGTCCGATTAAATACTGTCCACTCACTCCAGACAAGCCCCAGGCTATACCTGCTATTAATGTAATCAGTGTCCCCAATCTCTTTTCCGCCATCATATCTCCTTCTCACACTGTGAATACTTTCATTATACCAAAAGAGCAGGACACCGTCCCACTCTTTCTTACATTTATATTGCTAAACCGACAAACTCCACAAAGCGTAGAAAGGCTGCCTGTCCTTCTGGAGTGCGTTTGTAAACCCCTGCATCTTCCAATACACGCGCAAAAATTTGTCCGACAGATGCTCGAATGATTTCTTCAGCCCTTTCTTCTGTCACATCTGGATGCTCAGCCTTCAACCTATCCGCCCAAGGCTGATGATAGTCAGCCACCTGACTAGCTTGACTCAGTAAGTATTTCTTAACTTCAGCCAATTCTGCCTTCAAACGTGGAGGCAAAATCGCCAAGCCCATGACCTCAATCAAGCCGATATTTTCTTTCTTGATATGTTGGACATCTGGGTGTGGATGATAGATGCCATCCGGAAACTCTTCTGAAGTCTGATTGTCGCGGAGAACCAAATCCAGCTCGTACACATCTCCTCGTTTCCGAGCAATCGGGGTAATGGTATGATGGGGAGTTCCATCTGTCTCAGCCTTAATCTGAACGCTATCATCTGAGTAGCTCCGCCATTTTTCCAAAATCTTAGTCGCTAAACCAAGAAGCGATGGCTTATCTGCCGAGCTCAAGCGAATCACCGACATGGGCCACTTGACAATGCCAGCCGAAACGGACTCAAAGCCGTCGAAGACCAGCTGGCGCTCAATCGGTGCCTTTTCCATGGCAAAACTGTGCCGCCCACCTTGATAGTGATTGTGGGTCAAGATAGAGCCACCCGAGATTGGTAGATCAGAGTTGGAACCGACAAAATAGCCTGGCAATAAATCCAACAAGTCCAAGAGCTGCTCAAATGTTCGCGGACTAACGACCATCGGCACATGCTCTTGGTTCAAGAAAATAGCATGCTCATTGTAGTAAGCATAGGGCGAATACTGGAAGCCCCACTTTTCCTGACCAAGATCCAAGCGAATAATGCGGTGATTGGCGCGTGCAGGATGATTAATCCGACCCTGATAGCCCTCATTTTCCATACAGAGTAGGCATTTGGGATAATTGCTTGCTTCAGCTTTCGTAGCAGCTGCAATAGACTTGGGATCCTTCTCAGGTTTGGACAGATTGATCGTGATTTCCAAATCCCCATACTCTGTCGAAACTGGATAATAGATATTTTTCGCAATCGCAGCCATCTTGATATAGTCATTGCGCTTGCTTAAAGCATAGAAATCTGCTACAGCCTGCTCTGGACTAGCCTGGTAGGTCTGCCAAAAATCACGATTGACCTGACTAGGACTTGGCGTGATTAAATCCATCAAACAAGCCCCAACCATGTCCTGTTCTTCCAGCAATTCTCCCACAAAACCAGTTCGAACTCCATGAGCCAATAGCTCATCTTTTAGTTCAATCAAGTCTGTTAGTTCTGTTTGAACAGTCAGAACCTGGTCTCCCACCAAAGCCAAGACCCGATTGCGCAGGTAAAGAGCATCCATTTCCTCAAAATCACTGTTGGCAATAACCTGCTCAACAAAACGATCCACCAATCCTGTCATCATTTCTCCAATCTATTTTCGAGATAAAACGCGAGAGCCTCCAGCAATCTCCGCTACATAGAAGCTTGGTGCATAGCCTACCACCTCAGTATAGGTCTTGCCGACATTTTCAGTAAAGGCATCCACCTTATCCTTGTGGACAATGGCAATACCACAGCCACCGAAACCAGCTCCTGTCATACGGGCTCCGAGAACACCTTCTTGTTCCCAAGCAGTATGCGCCAAGGTATCCAATTCCAGACCTGTCACTTCATAATCATGCTCCAGGGAAACATGGGAAGCATTGACCAAACGACCAAAGGTTGCCAAATCCCCTTCTTCCAAGGCCTTACGCGCCTGCAAGGTCCGTTGGTTTTCCAAAACAGCATGGCGGGCACGCTTGATGCGGTTTTCATCTTTGATTAAGTAACTATATTGGTCAAAAGTCCACTCATCCAACTCTCCCAAAGTTTGAATAGTCAAGACTGCATTCAATTCTTCTACCGCTTTTTCACATTCTGCACGACGCTCGTTGTACTTAGAATCCGCCAATTCACGACGTTTATTGGTGTTCATGATGACAATCACATGGTCACCCAAATCCAATGGCACCAATTCATATTCAAGCGTATTAGTATCTAGATAAATGGCACGTTGGTCCGCTCCCATACCGATTGCAAACTGGTCCATGATCCCAGAATTGACACCGATAAAGTGATTTTCCGTCTGCTTACCGATTTTCACCAAATCAAGTCGAGTTAGCTCAAGACCGTACAATTCTTCTGCGATAATGCCGATCAAGAGCTCCAAGGAAGCTGATGATGACAAGCCTGAGCCATTTGGAATATTTCCGTAAACAAAAACTTCCATCCCTGTATCAATGGTGTGGCCTACTTCTTGCAAGAACTTGAGAACACCCTTGGCATAGTTGGTCCAGTGGTCCGCCTTGTCGAAAACCAAGTTGTTCAAATCCACCTCAATCACACCAACTTCTTCAAAGTTTGCGGAATAGAAACGCAAAACTTGGTCATCACGTTTGCGAGCAGCCCCGTAAGTCCCCAAGGTAATGGCCGCTGGGAAAACATGACCACCATTATAATCTGTATGCTCACCAATCAGGTTAATCCGCCCAGGTGAGAAGAAAGTCGCATCCGCCTCTTGGCCAAACACATCGAGAAAGGCTTGCTTGAGTTGTTCTGTGTTCATAGGAACCTCCTTGATATTGTAATCGTTTTCTTTTATTGTACAACTCAACAATTTAAAAGTCAATATATTTACTAAAAATTTACTAATTTTAGCATTTGTGCTATACTAGATACAAATAGATAGGAGAATTCCATGGTTACCATTAAAGACATCGCTGAAAAGGCTCAATTATCATCTGCCACCATTTCCCGCGTACTCAAGAACGACCTGACCCTATCCGTCAGCCAAGAAACCCGCGACCGCATTTTCCACACGGCGCAGAAATTGGGATACACCAAGCACCTCAAAAAGCAAGCCCCCCAACAAAAAGGCACCATCGGCATTGTCCAATGGTACACCGAGAGCGAAGAGCTAGCTGACCTCTACTATTATTCCATCCGTGCCAGCATCGAGCAGACCGCCAGCCTTCTGGGCTACCAAATCGTCCGCTCCTTCAACGACCTGACCAATCCCCTCCTCCAAGAGGTGGACGGCATCATCGCGGTTGGCAAATTTTCTTCTGGGCAAATAGCAGAGCTGGCTAGCTTATCTCCCAAGCTGATCTTTGTGGATTCTGATACGCTGACCGAGGGATTCTCCTGTGTCACGACTGACTTTGAACACTCTGTTCAGACAGTTATCGACCACTTCCGTTATCAAGGCCTGACAGACATCGGCCTCCTAGTTGGACAGGAAGAAACCACAGACGGACACCAACTGCCAACAGACCCCCGCCTGACTGCCTTTCGTGACTACCTAGACACCTTGGGCATTCTCCAAGAAAATTATATCTACCAAGGAAAATTCTCCACCCAATCAGGCTATGAGCTGATGAGCCAGGCAATTGAGGACCTAAGCGACAAGCTACCCCCTGCCTTCTTCATGGCAAATGATACCCTGGCAGTCGGCGCTCTGCGTGCTTTACAAGAGCGTCAAATCGCAGTGCCAGAACGAGTCCAACTCATCACCTTTAACGACACAGCCATCACGCGCCAAGTCTATCCTGCCCTGTCCTCCATCAGCGTCTTCACCGAAGAAATGGGACAAGAAGCCATGCAACTGCTGGACCGTGTGATTGCTAGTCCGCAGCCCCACCATCCCCGTAAGATTAAGCTAGGTACCCAGCTGGTTATACGGGAGAGTTCTTATTGATAAGGAAATCTTCCATCATTCCGTTACTTATATTGAATTTTATACAAGTGGTTTGATACCGAGTACGGCTTTTCAATAAGTATTAAAAATGTTAAACTTCTTGTAAAACTTGTACTAAAATTTGCATAGCACATGCTCATAGCCAACATTAACAGATTATTTGCATTTTACAAGTAATCTGTTATAATGGATATAGAAAAAGGAGCTGGACGGCAATCCAGCCCCAAATGTAGAACCGTTAAAAAGACGGTGGCTTAGTTTAGATTATTTAGAAATAACCGTTACTGTCCAAAGTTTGACGGTTATTTCTTTTTGTCATTATCTTTGAAGATTTTATAGCACAAGCCAATCAATGCAATAGCAAAACTACCAAAGCCTAGAATAGTTTGCACAACTTCAAAAGCTGTCAAAAGATGCTACTCCTTTCCGTCAGATTTTGATGAATTGCCCATAGGCATCACCTCACTTTCAGAAAATTCAGAGCCACCGTCTTCACTTTTCTACTCATCTATTATATCACATTTCATTCCCAAAACTTGTTGAAATAGCGTAGTCTTTTCAATAAGTTTTGGGAATCCAAAAAAATCTTCCTACTATATAAGTAAGAAGATTTTTTATTTAGTATTGCCTTCTAGCTCTATCAGCATCAGCTCTTGCTTGTGCTGCTCGCATTTGGTCTTGATGGTGTCGTGTTTGTCTTGCACGTTCCTCTGCTATCTGAGCTTGTCGCTTTGTATCAAGCATCTTTCGTCGTGCTTCTTCCTGCTCCGCAGCAGCTCCGTTAAGTAGATCTTTATCAACAGGTACTGATCCGCTTGGTCCCATCGTTCCTAATGTTTTAAACAATTCTCTTTCAATATAGTTAAAAAGCGGTGCTACTAAACGGACAATGAACATTGAAATGTTCCAGTAGGTTTTGAAAATTGTCTTTATAATTTTCATTGTTTAACCCCTACGCTTTCTTCTTGCTCCTGCCAAGCCAAGCGTTGACATCATGGCAAGACCTACCAAGCCTAGAATACTTTCTTGTTCTCCTGTCTGAGGTAGTGCTTTCGCACGGTCTACACGTGAGTAAGTAATACCTTGTGGTGTAACGGTGACACCTGCTTGTGGGTTCGTCACCACAACTTTACCGTCAACAACTGTTACATCTTGACCTTTAGTAATAGCGTCTTTGACTGCATCAATATTGATAGCTGGTTTTTCAGCAGCAGTTGGTGCATCTTTTGGTACTGCAACAATTGTTCCATCTGGAAGTGTTGCAATGACATTATCTTTTGCTTTATCGTCAAGGTCTTTGAGTTTGTCGTATTCTGCTTGAAGTTCAGCTAATTTGCTTTCTTCAGTTGCAAGTTTAACAGTAACAGTTTCAAGTTTGTTTTGTGCTGTTTCAGCTTTAGCTTGTGCTTCAGTTAGAGCGGCTTGTTTTTCAGTAAGTGTTGCTTGAGCGTTAGCAAGAATAGCTGGTGCTTCAAGATAACCTTGTAGTTCTTCAGCAAGTGCTTTTGCTTCTTCAACCAAACGGTCTTTTTCTGCAAGAAGTGCATCACGTTCTGCAACAAGAGTTGCAAGAGTTGCTTCCTCAGTTGCAAGGGTTGTTTTTGCAGTTTCAAGAGCAGTTGCTTTAGCACTTGCGATTGTTTGTGCATCTGCAAGTTCTGCTTGGGCAGTGTCAAGAGCTGCCTTTTTCTCAGCAAGAGAAACAGAGAAGTTATCAACCGCTTTTTGCGCATCAGCTTTGCGAGTTTCAGCATTTTGAAGAGCAATCTCAGCAAGACGTAGGTTATTTTCTGCTACCTGTGTTTGAAGCGGTGTTGCAGTAGCATCAGCAAGAGTTTTCTCTGCTTGA
This sequence comes from Streptococcus suis 10581, assembly GCA_000440235.1. GTDB lineage: Bacteria > Bacillota > Bacilli > Lactobacillales > Streptococcaceae > Streptococcus > Streptococcus suis_F. The sequence continues at coordinate 16,523 of ALKQ01000034.1, forward strand.
GTCTTCAATTCAAGAGCCTTAGCGTAATCAGCACTAGCTTTAGTCAATTCAGCTTTAGCATTGTCTGATGCAGTTTGGGCTGCTGTGAGAGCTGCTTGAGCTTGAGTGAGAGTTGTACCATTTGGTACTAGACTCTCGAGATGAGTGATATAGGCATCATTTGTGACCAACGCATTCTCAATATCATAAGGTTTATAATATTCACCACCTGTAAAATTAGATAAGGTGTGCATATGCATTGCCGTCTTAGGTGTAACTGCAAATGATACCGCTGTGTATTCATACTGACCAACATTATGACGAGCATGACCCCAACCGGAATGAGCGTCATTTGTTACTGAATCAATAATTTCTCGAATAACTTTTTGCTTTAACTCAGCCATTGTGTAATGGTATCTGGTTTGACGCTTCTTGAAATTAGTAAGATTTGATCCATCTAGAGCATCAGTATCTGTGCTAAATGACAGTTCTGAGCTCCAAATATTTTCATTGTCGAAACCGTATTTAGTCAAAATTGTACGATCGTGACCACCATGAAGGTCTGGATTGTCATCTCCTTTCTCCATATATTCCTTGGCAACTTTTAAAGCATTCTCAATAATTTTTGTGTTTAATTTTGTTGGAGTAAACGTTGCACCAGTATGAGTCGCATATTGACGACGGAGATCGTTCAAAAAACGAACTGCTACTTCGTTGATTTCAATAGCATCTTCCAATGAGATATTTCGAATGTCAATCCACTCTTCTTTTTCAGAATCAGCATAAATTTTAATAGTGTTGTTTTCTAAATTAATGCGTTGTTCACCAAAAACTGTCTTAGCTCGCTTGATTAATTGATCCGCATACGCAATTTCTTTGTCAAGATTAGCTAACTCTGTTTCTGAAGCAGATTGGTTCCAATCTACTCTTTTATATAAGCCTGACCGAATGGTATTCATTTCTTGAGGTTGAAGTGTGAATGAGATAATTGCTGATTGATCGTGACCAACAGGCTTATCTTGGTTATTTGTTGGTGTAGTGACACGATCTTGAGCTGATTTGAGTGTTTCATCAGTACGTGTTACTGCATCTTGTGCCGCAGTCAATTTCGCTTTTGCTGTATCAACAGCGTCTGATTTTACAGCAACCTCAATTTCAGCAGCTTTGATTTTTGCATCACGGTCTGCGTCAGCTTTTTTAGCGTCTTCAACGGCTTGGGTTGCGGTATCAACGTTAGCTTTAGCATCTGTAACAGCTTTGCTTGCATTATCAAGATTAGCTTGAGCTTCAGCAAGACCAGTGCCTGCAAGAGCATCTTGTGCTGCTTTGACATCAGCTTGTTTAGAAACTACAGTAGCATCTGCTTGGTCTTTTTCAGCTTGTGCAGTGTTGACAGCTGTTTTAGCATCAGCAACAGCTTGAGTTTGTGCTGCGATTTCAGCGTTAACTTGGTCAGTTTCAGTTGCATTTGCTTGTTGGTCTGCAAGGTTAGCTGCTTGGTCAGCTTGGTTTGCAGCGATGTTTTCTGGTGTTGCATTGGCTGCAGTAGCTTCAGCGTCTTTGACTACTTGGGTTGCAGTAGCAACGTCTGCTTGAGCAGTGGTAACGTCTTGGTTAGCTGCATCTGCATCAGCTTGAGCGTTAGTCGCTTCTTGAGCAGTAGCATCAACAACAGCTTGTTGAGCATCAAGAGCTGGTTTAACATCAGCAGCAGTTTTTGGTGCTTCGACAGCTGTAGTTTCAGTTGCAACTGGTGTTTCAACAGTTGATGCTTGAGTTTCTAACCATGAGGATAAACCTGCGTTTGCTTCGTCATATGTAGAGTATGTACCGTTTGGTTCAGATTTTACAATTTCACCTGTGGCATGATTGACAGTTTGCCACTCACCAGTCACACGGTTTAAAACAATACCATAGTGTGTGTCTGCTGATACGGTAGACGCACCAACGGTTGCAAGGGTGATAGCCGCACCTGTTGCTAAAGTTTTGAGTGTTTTTTTGTTCATAGTTTTCTCCTGAGTTGCTGTTAGGATTGGTTTGACTGTAAAGTCAAACCTTGATATATGTAGTATATCAAGCGATTTGTACTCTATATTTTTAAAGTATACCATAAACTTCCTTACAATTATTTCCATAGAAAACTATAGGTTCAATATTGCAAAATAGCATCGAAAAACAATGTACTTTTTTTTTTTTTTTTGAACCCATAGGTCATCTTTTTGTAGATTTTTATCCTAGTTTTAAGTATACTAATCTAAAAAAAGATTGAAAGGAACATTATGTCGAATCTATACCCGTTTGGACCAACCTTTAAACAATTACGAGAGAAAAGAGGGCTCAGCTTAAAAGAGGCTGCTTCTACGGTTGTATCACCGCAATTTCTGAGTCGTTTTGAAAAAGGAGAGAAGGGAATTTCCCTTGAAAACTTTAACCGTTTATTGATTGTGCTCGGCTTAGAATGGAAGGACTTTGCAGCTGCATTTGCAGATAATGGCGGAGATTGCATAGAATTTCCTGCTTACGAGTTTTCCAAACATATCACAAATGAAGAAGACATATTTCGCTATCTTCCTGAATACGAAAAATTATTTGATCAATACCTAACTGACAATCCTACACAGGCAGACATATTATTAAAGATAATCAAGCTTGGTCATTATCCAACAATTTCTAAGTCAGAAGAAACCGTCGAAAAAATCCAGCCTGTTATCAATCACCTGATGAAGCTTGAGACCTATAATAGTGCTGAACTAGAGATTTACAGCCGAATTATCAATCACTGTCCTCTCGAATTGGTAGAGCACATGTCCAAACAGCTCCTGTTTATGTACAAGCAAAGTGTAGATACGGACACCTATATTCGTATCTTAAATGGACTGACTTTCACAGCCAAACACTTTTCCAAGCAAGGCTATCATCTAAGGGCTGATAACATTATTAAAGAAGTGAAAAAGCTTCAAACATTTGAACGTGGTTATTTAGCTATACCTCTCATGTTCCTTGAGGTAGAACATATCTACAATCAATTCCGCTGGAATAAGACTGAAGCTATCGAACTCGCTAAAAATATGTTAAATTACTTGGAAAGCGCTAAATTTATTGACCAAAATTATTATTCGAATTTCATCAAAGCCTTTATCTACAACTGTCATAAATTAAATAAAACAGGCGAAGACCTATTTTAACGTTAAAGTAAGTTCTAGTCTGGCACAAAAACTAGAAATCAGACTAATACAAAAAATAAGGCAGAACCTACTACGAAAGCTTGACATAAACTAGGTAAAGTAAGCTAATCACTAAAATTAACAGATTATTTGTATTTTATAAGTAATCTGGTATAATAGAGATAGAAAAGGGGTTGGTCTGCAAACCAACCCCATGTAGAACCGTTTAAGACGGTGACCATATATTAGACTATAACTCGTCCAACAACTCGATCAAAAGTGGGGACGGGTTATTTTTTATCACCATCTTTGAAGATTTTATAGCACAAGCCAATCAATGCAATAGTAAAACTACCAAAGCCTAGAATAGTTTGCACAACTTCAAAAGCTGTCAAAAGATGCTCCTCCTTTCCGTCAGATTTTGATGAATTGCCCATAGGCATCACCTCACTTTCAGAAAATCAAGAGCCTCCGTCTTCACTTTTCTACCCATCTAGTATAACATATTCATTCCTAAAAATTATTGGAATAGTGCAGTATTCCCGAAATCTTTGAGAACCCCCAAAAAAATTACAACTCTTCTATAGTGATGATATTTTTTCATTTTATACTCAATGAAAATCAAAATCAGACTAGCTCCAAAGGTTTGGGGAACCTTTGGAGGTTGGAGATAGAGCGAACGTAGTTCGTTTCTACTTAGCAGATAGAACCCTGTTGCTATTTTGTTTCAAGGTAACAGGCTGAAAGGCTCCAGTGGAGCCTTTCACTCATCAAATCAAGTCAACAACGTCTGATTTTGATTTTCGAAGAGTATTAGCTAACTATCCTTTAACAGTCAATACCCGCGCTACCTTCTAATACTTTATACCGTTTTTAAAATATAGCATAAAAATAAGATAGAAGTACCTAGTTTACAAGTAATAGTAAAAACCGCTAAGATTCAATCCTAGCGGTTTTCTTCTATTCATTTTAATCCAACAACTTAGCCAATTCCTGTGCCAAAAGTTGTTGTGCAACTTGCGGGTTAGCTTGTCCCTTGGTTGCTTTCATCAAGAAACCAGTAAAGGCCTTGTCTGCATTGCGTTTACCTGACTTGAAGTCAGCTACTGCCGCTTCGTTATCCGCAAAGACTTGGTGGATAATCGGAATGAGGACTGCTGGGTCTGAAATCTGTACCAAACCAGCCTTCTCAACATAAGCCTTAGCAGAGCCGCCTTCCTTAGCCAAGTGAACAAAGACTTTCTTGGCAATCTTAGATGAAATAGTACCATCCGCAATCAAGGCTATCATCTCAACCAAGTTTTCAGGTGTTAAGGCGATTTGCTCAATGGTCTTGCTTTCTGCATTGAGGAACTGAGCCACTTCACCCTGCAACCAGTTAGACACTTGTTTGGCATCGCCACCTGCCGCCACTGCAGCTTCAAAGAAGTCAGACAGTGCCTTGGTCGATGTCAATTGACCAGCATCGTAGGTAGTCAAGCCCAAGTTTTCCACGTAGTTGGCACGGCGAGCCTTTGGAAAGACTGGCAATTCTGCACGCACTTCCTCAATCCAGCTATCATCAATCTCATAGAGTGGCAGGTCTGGCTCTGGGAAATAACGGTAGTCCGCTGAACCTTCTTTGACACGCATGAGAATAGTTTCCCCAGTAGATTCATCGTAACGGCGAGTTTCCTGCTGGATTTGACCACCTGAACGCAAGATTTTTGCCTGACGCTCGACTTCATACTGCAAGCCCTTGCGAACATAGTTGAAGGAGTTGAGGTTTTTCAACTCAGTCTTGGTACCGAATTTCTCCTGACCATAAGGACGAAGGGAAATATTGGCATCCACGCGCATAGAACCTTCTTCCATCTTGACATCTGAAATACCAGTGTACTGGATGATTTCTTTAAGGGCTGTCAAGTAGGCATAGGCCTCTTCAGGCGAGCGCATATCAGCTTCTGATACAATCTCAATCAATGGCACGCCCTGACGGTTGAGGTCTACATAAGAGTAGCCGTCTGTCCCATGCGTATTCTTACCTGCATCCTCTTCCAAGTGCGCACGCTCGATACGGATTTTCTTAGTTGATCCGTCTTCTAGCTCAATCTCAATCCAACCATTGTAGCCAATCGGCTCATCAAACTGAGAGATCTGATAGGCTTTAGGGTTATCAGGATAGAAATAGTTCTTACGGTCAAAGTGCATGTCCTTGTGAATATCCATGTTCAAGGCCAAGGCAGCCTTGATACCAGCATCCACAACGCCCTTGTTGAGAACTGGAAGGACACCTGGGAATGACCAGTCAATCACGTTGGTATTGGCATTTGGATCCTCACCAAAATGAGCAGATGAAGGTGAGAAAATTTTCGAGTTGGTATTCAACTCCACATGGACTTCTAGACCAATAATCGTTTCAAAGTTCATTAGTTGGCACCTCCAAAAATCACTGGTTGTTGCTTATGGTAGTCTGTCGTTGCTTCAAAGGCCGCAGCCACTTGGTAAATGGTTTCTTCTGAATATTTTGGACCAATCAACTGCAAACCAACTGGCAAGCCTTCCACAAAACCAGCCGGAATCGAAATCCCTGGAAGCCCCGCCAAGTTGACAGGAATGGTCAAAAGGTCCGCCAAGTACATAGCCACAGGGTCATGGTTGAGCGTATCCAAACCAAAGGCAACAGTTGGAGCAGTTGGCCCCAAAATCAAGTCATAGTCCGCAAAGACCTTTTCAAAATCTTGGATAATCAAGGTCCGCACCTGGCCAGCCTTCTTGAAGTAGGCATCGTAGTAACCTGATGACAAGCTAAATGTACCTAACATAATACGACGTTTAACTTCCTCACCAAAACCTTGGCTACGAGTTTTCACATAAATCTCTTCCAAGTTAGTCGTATCTTCTGCTCGGAAACCATAACGGATACCGTCAAAACGTTGCAAGTTAGAAGATGCCTCTGATGAAGCAATGATGTAGTAAACAGCAACCCCATACTTAGAATGTGGCAGGCTGACTTCCTCGATAATGGCACCCAAGCTTTCCAAGTGCTTAGCCGCCTTGAGAATAGTTTCCTTGACCTGCGGATCAATCCCTTCTCCCATGTATTCTTTTGGCAGAGCAATCTTCATACCCTTGATGTCCTGACCAATCTTGCTAGTAAAGTCTGCAATTTCATTGATGGTTGATGTTGCATCCTTGACATCATGACCAGAGATGACATTGAGCAACTGGGCATTTTCCTTAACCGTCTGTGAAAATGGACCAATCTGGTCAAGAGATGAACCAAAGGCAATCAGACCAAAACGTGACACCGTTCCATAGGTCGGTTTCATACCAACGATACCATTAAAGGCTGCTGGTTGACGAATAGAACCACCTGTGTCAGAACCGAGTGACAAACGGACCTGACCAGCAGCAACTGCAGCTGCCGAACCACCTGAAGAACCACCCGGAACTTTTGTCTGGTCCCAAGCATTTTTAGTCGGTTTGAAGGCAGAGTTCTCATTGGAACCACCCATAGCAAACTCATCCATGTTGGTCTTACCAACAATAATCATATCCTTTGCGTATGCTTGAGCAACCGATGTCGCATCGAAAATCGGCTCATAGTTATAGAGCATTTTTGAAGCTGCCGTGGTCAAAATCCCCTTCGTAGAGATATTGTCCTTGACTGCCAAGGGAATACCAGCCATAACATTGTCCGAATCAATCCCTTTTTCATCAAGGGCAGCAGCCTGCGCCAAAGCTGCATCTTCTGTAATAGTCAAGAAAGCATCCACTGCTCCCTCACGGCTCTTAATGTCTTCCAAAGTTGCCTTGGTCAACTCAACCGCAGAAATCTCCTTTTTGACAAGGAGGTCATGCAATTCATCAATGGTTTTATTGTTAAAAGTCATTAGGCATCTCCTCCCCCGTCTAAAATAGCTGGTACCTTGATAAAGTTATCTTGGGCTTCAGGCACATTTTTAAAGAGCTCCTCACGGCTCTCACCTTTTTGGGCAATATCTGCTCGCAAGACATTCTTACGGTCAGCCATGGTTGTTGTCACCGCAACACCTGTCGTATCCACTTCATTGAGCAATTCAACCATATCGACAATCTTGCTCAAACTTGTCGCAAATTCTGCTGTTTCCTGGTCCGAAAATTCCAGCTTAGACAGCTTGGCAACGTGACGGACTTCAGCTTCAGAAATCTTCATTCTTACTTTCCTCCTAATGGAAATCTATCTTCTCATTATACCATATTTCTAGCCCCAGACAAAGGTAGAAATGACCTAATATGTTACCAATTTCCTCCTAAAAATCCATTCTTTAAATTGCGAAGTATTCCTAATCTCACACCGTAAAACAATAAAAAACAGCAAGTTTCATCTAGCAATAAAACTTACTGTTTGCTTAGCCTATCTTTTTATGAGCTAATCCTTTGCATGTTTGCGGTATTTTTCCATTTTCCCTTTAAAAAGCTCCCCATTACTTGGCGCTGTATAGGAGACAGCATTGGCTCCAGCTTCGATAACCCGACGAATAGAGTCCTCAGTCGGACCACCAGTCGCAATAATTGGAAAGTCAGGGAAAGCTTCTCGAATCTTCTTCACAACCCTTGGCGTTTCCATACCGCAAGAAACATTTAGAATATCTACTCCAGCTTTAATCCGTGAGGTTAAATCAGACTTTTCAGAAACAACGGTATAAATGATAGGGATATCTACTACCTTATTGATTGCCTCAATTGTTTTTACATCCGTTGGTCCATTTACCACAACAGCGTATGCTCCCTCCGACTCAGACAATAGACTCATATTAGCTGAACGCATACCTGTCGTCAAGCCTCCACCAACACCAGCCAAGACTGGAACTGACGCAACCAACATAATACTTTTGATAATAGCTGGACTGGGCGTAAATGGATAAACAGCCAAAATAGCATCTGCATTGTGATTGGCAATAATAGACACATCCGTTGTAAATAAGACTGAACGAATGCGACGACCATAAATACGAATTCCACTACATTCCTTGATAACCTCTGGCATCTGAACAATATCCTGCCGTAAATCTGATAAAACAGATGGAATAAACTGTTCGCTCATCCTCAACCTCCTCTATACTAGCTTCAATAATATATAGTATAACATATTATTTCATGGAAAATACACAAAAAACAATCCATTTTACCACTATTTGGTACTTTTTCAACAGATTTTTTTAAAAAAAAAGAGACAGCTTTCGCTGCCTCCCATCCTCCGACCAAAATAGTCTGTAGGACTATCTTAACGACGGATTTCTTTGATACGTGCTGCTTTACCTTGCAATGCACGTAGGTAGTACAATTTAGCACGACGTACTTTACCGTAACGTACGACTTCAATCTTATCAACACGTGGAGTGTGGATTGGGAATGTGCGCTCAACACCTACACCGCCAGAGATTTTACGGACAGTGTACATTTCTGAGATGCCTTGACCTTTACGAGAGATAACAACACCCTCGAAGATCTGAATACGCTCACGAGTTCCTTCGACAACCTTAGCGTGAACACGTACAGTGTCACCAGGACGGAATGAAGGGATATCAGTACGAAGTTGACCTTCTGTCAAACTTTGGATCAATGGATTCATTTTATTCTCCTATCTTTGTCAATCTTAGGTGCTTTTAAACCCAGCGGATAAACTGTATTTTTGTGTGTCCATTACACACAGACTATATTATACACCAAGTAATCACCTATGTAAAGCATTTTGATAAATTTATCATGATCAATCACACCGCTTCTTTTACAAGCTAAGTCAACAAGGTCTGAGTTTGATTTTCGAAGAGTGTTAATGATACAGATTCCTGTTGGAGAAAAACGAAAAACTAGTCCACAGACTGGTCACTATACCTATTAATCAATGATTGTCGCACCGAGTACATGACGCAAATGGTTGAGAGCAAACTGATGATTCTCCTCTGTCAATGCAGCAATGGCTGATGAGACCACCTCAATACGATACCCCTTATTATAAGCATCAATAGCCGTATGAAGAACACAAATATCAGACAAAACACCCGTCAAGACAACCGTATCTACACCACGCTCTCTTAGTCGAACATCCAAATCCGTCCCAGAAAAAGCAGAATAATGGCGTTTATCCATCCAACGAACACGCGCATGCCCTTTATGTTTTTGATAAAAATCTGCTAAAGGACCATACAAGTCACGCCCTTGCGTCCCAATGATATTATGACTTGGGAAAAGCTGAGCTTCAGGATGAAATTCATCCCCCTCCTCATGACCATCAATCGCAAAGAAAATGTAGTCTCCATTTTCAAAAGCTTCTTGCGTAACCTGAGCAATTCGTTCAGAAATAGCCTGAGCTGATTTTCCAGCAGTCAGCTTTCCTTCATCTGCCACAAAATCTATTGTATAATCAATCGAAATCAATGCTTTTGTCATTTTAGTAGTCACGTTTCTTAATTTCATCAAAAATAGCTGGGATGAGAACTTTCAAATAAGTCCCCTTCATTCCCAAAGAACGACTTTCAATAATCCCTGCACTCTCCAACTTACGCAGTGCATTCACAATCACCGAGCGTGTAATACCGATACGATCTGCAATCACAGAAGCAGTCAATTGCCCTTCATTGCCATCCAATTCACCCAAAATAGCTGCAACTGCCTTCATTTCTGAGTAAGATAGCGTATTTACTGCCATATTAACTGCCGCACGACGACGGATATTCTTCTCGTCTTCTTCCCGTTGGAAATTAAGTAACTGAATACCAACTACTGTTGCCGCAATCTCAACCAAAATCAAATCATCATCGTGAAACTGCTCATTATTCCGCCAAATAATAAGCGAACCAAAACGAATCCCCGTTACGTGGATAGGCGCTATCGTTGTCAGCCCGTTTGGATAAGTCGATCGTGATTCGACAGGGATGGCAGTCAACTCGCTCTCGACAGGCAAATTAACCTGCGTATCGTAAACCTGCGCAACTGCTTTTACATATCCTTCTGGGAATTGTTTGTTTTGGAAAAATTCTTCCACACGATCATTGTTCGTCTCATAGTTCATGTGGTATCCCAAAACTTCACCTTCACTATTAATGATGCACGAATTGCAGTCAATAATAGCTGATAAATGCTCAGCAATGGCATTGTAAGGCAATTCTTCTGCCAATTGCTCTTCGGAACGCTTCAAAATAGAAGTAATATTCCGTGTCTTCTCTAATAATGTTGTCATATTTTCCTCTTTACTCTGTAATTGCTTTCAGTATAGCAAAAAATACATAAAATTTCAACAATTATCAGAATATTTGCCGTTATCAGAAAAATTCAAACAATTTCATTCAAGTAAAAAGAAAAGGCTGGGCAAAAAGCCCAGCACCGCTTCTCAAAGTTAGTGTCAACATCTCAGCGCAGTGGTTGATTGGGTTTAACAGTCCAGTGGACTGTTAAAGGTTGGAGA
>ALKQ01000035.1 GCA_000440235.1 Streptococcus suis 10581
CTTCGCATTTTACACTCCAAATCTGGCCTCTACGACTGATGCGAACAGAGTTCGCCTTATCTCCAACCTCCAACAGTCACTACTCTGACTGTTGGAGCTATGCGGGGGTGGGAGTGAAACAGTCTGGGAATAGACTGTTTCAGCTCAACAACTAGAAATAAAGACTTATTGATAAACTCTTTTTAGACTGGTCAAGTTCTTTCCCACTCCCAAAATTCCATTATCTACGATATTGCCGCAAAAATCGTGACATTTTTTCTTGAATTTCTGCCAACTCATCCACACGTGGTAAATACACAATACGGAAATGATCTGGATCCTTCCAGTTAAAACCTCGACCATGGACCAAAAGTACTTTTTCTTGCTTGAGGAAATCCAATACAAATTGTTCATCATCCTCAACTCGGTACATCTCACGATCAATTTTTGGGAAGACATACAGACCAGCCTTAGGTTTTACAGCAGAAAGTCCCGGAATATCATTAATCGCCTTGGTAATAAACTCCCTTTGTTCATATAAGCGTCCGCCAGGCATCAAGAGTTCATCAACCGATTGGTAACCTCCCAAAGAAGTTTGAACAACCTGTTGAGCCAAAACGTTTGAACACAAACGCATATTGGACAACATATTCAAGCCTTCAATGTAACCTTTTACATGTTTTTTCGGACCAGATAAGACCATCCAACCTACTCGGAAACCACAAATACGATGCGATTTAGACAGTCCATTCATCGTCACAACAAATAAATCTGGAGCCAGTGTCGCAATAGGGATATGAACAGCTCCGTCAAAGACCATACGATCATAAATCTCATCAGAGAAAATAATCAATTCATGTCTACGAGCAATATCAATGATTCCTTCTAAAATTTCCTTCGGATAGAGAGCACCAGTTGGATTATTTGGATTGATAAGGACAATTGCCTTGGTTCGAGAAGTCACCTTGGACTCCATATCTGCCAAATCTGGATACCATTCAGCTGCTTCATCACAAACATAGTGAACAGCTTTACCACCAGCCAAACTAACTGCGGCAGTCCAGAGAGGATAGTCTGGCATTGGCACCAACACCTCATCACCATTATCTAGCAAACCTTGCATAGACATAACAATCAGCTCACTCACGCCGTTTCCAAGATAAATATCTTCAATGTCAACATTTGGAAATTTCTTTAGCTGACAATACTGCATGATAGCCTTACGTGCAGAAAAAATTCCCTTACTGTTTGAATATCCCTCTGATTTACGGGCGTTATGAATCAAGTCACGAATAACTTCATCTGGAGCAGTAAAACCAAATTCTGCAGGATTCCCCGTATTCAAACGTAAAATCTGCTCTCCATTGGCACGCATACGCATGGCCTCTTCCAAAACAGGCCCACGAATATCATATGCTACATCATCCAATTTTGTTGACTTGTTAAATTGCTTCATGTCGTCACCTCGACTTTCTATCTTTTCTATTGTACTGTAAAAGCTAAAAAAGTACAAGAATCCTTTACATTTTCTCTCAAAAGGCTTATAATAAAAATGTAAGGAACTACTCTACCTATTTCGGGACAAAGCTCTTCTGAAAGGAGTCATTATTATGACACAATCTTACAAAACAATACTCGTCGCTGTAGACGGCTCTAAAGGAGCAGAATTAGCTCTTCATAAAGCTATTCATGTCGCACTACGCAACCAAGCACGTCTGATTATCGCCCATGTGATTGACACCCGTGCTCTCCACAATGTTGTTGCATTTGACGCCTCTGTCTATGAATCTTTAGAAAGAGAGGCGGAGCTCCTCCTCGAAGAATACAAACAAGAAGCCCTCAACGCTGGTCTGACCGATGTACAGATTCGCATTGAATTCGGTAACCCTAAAAACCTATTGGCTATCGATATTCCAAAGGAAACCGGTGCTGATCTTATGTTACTTGGGGCAACTGGTCTAAATGCCTTTGAACGTCTCCTGATCGGATCCTCATCCGAATATATCATGCGCCACGCAACTATCGATTTACTCATTGTTCGCGATGGAGAAAAAAGTTTATAAACCAAAAGACTTGATTTACGAATCAAGTCTTTTCATCTGTCTTTTCAGCTCTTCCTGAATCTTTTCCTCTGGCGCAAACCGTTCTTCCCAATCATCAGGTTTTAAAATTTTATGGGTAATTGGATCAAAATGGGCCTTCCCATCTGGAAATGTTTTCCCCATATTTGCAGTATGGACTATCTGAAAAATTGGTTCTGGATCAACCCCCATCAAAACAAACGAACCATATGTAAAATAAAGAATATCCAGCAAAGCATCTACCTGATCCTGCATCGAAACCCCGAAACCTCTCTTGCCAGATACCTTAGCAGCAGCAGTATCTAAATCCCGATGAAGTTGTTGAATAAAATCATGAAACTCAACTTCAGATTCTGAAGCTGCATGTAGAAATTCTACCAACTCCTCCACTTTAAAACCAGCGCGATGCAAAGCCGTCTGTCCATCATACACACTGGGAAGTTCTTGGGTTTCACCATCCATTAAAAAATGAAAATCCTTTACCCTATTAAAATTATCGTCCTTGCTCTGAAACATCTTATCCCTCAATCACACCAAAATGAATTAATGCCTTATAAATCCCATCACGATTATTTGTATCCGTAACAAAGGAAGCAGCTTGTTTCACCTTTTTCGTCCCATTTCCCATCGCTACCGAGTGCTGAATTTCATTCAACATTTCAAAATCATTATTAGAATCCCCGAATACCATAACTTCATCTAACTCAAAACCATATCGATCTGCAACCTTTACAATACCCGATATTTTTGAATTTCCCTTACTGATAATATCAGTCGCATAGGGACTCGAACGCGTAAAAGACAAGTCCGGAAAGAGCATCTCCAATGATTGTGTCTCCCTTTCCGTCGTCAGCAACATTAGCTGATAGATTGGTTGAAAGAGAAAACCTTTCAAATTCGTTTCCTGTTGAGGACTAATCCAACGTACCAAACGATTGAAAATAAAATTTATGATTCCAGCCCAGGACTCCGGAATCATACGCGTCACACGATAGGCAAAATTTCCTGTTCCAGCACTCATAATCTTACTACCAAATATGCCTTTAGCAGTTCCAAAAGATAAATCCTTATGGTGAGTTTGCGCATACTCCATAATTTGTTCAATTTGCTTTGGCTCTAAACTCTGACTATAAATAACTTCTTCTCTTGAAAAAATATATTGACCATTATAAGCAATGACCAAATCTAGCCCTAAACTAGCCATATACTGCAAAACAAAACGAGGGTCACGTCCTGTAGCTAAACCAACTAAAATCCCCTTCTCTTTCAAAGCATTAATGGCGAGAATAGTTGAACTACTAACCATACGATTGTCGGTCAATAAGGTACCATCAATATCGAAAAATACAGCCTTTATCGTCAACCAACTCACCTACTTTCTAAGAATTATGTTACAATTAGTATATCACACTTTGAAAGAAACTGAAAATTTATGAAAAAAATTCTAGTACTGCATACAGGTGGAACCATTTCTATGCAAGCCAATCATCAGGGTGAAGTTGCATCGAGTAAAATCAATCCAATGACCCAAATTGATAGCCCACTAGAAGAAATTCAAGTGACATCCTTGGATTTTCTCAATGTTCCAAGTCCACACATTCGCTTAGAACACATGATGACTCTATACCAAAAAATTAAAGAAGAACAAATGAACTTCGATGGTTTTGTCATTACACATGGCACAGATACTTTAGAAGAAACTGCCTATTTCCTTGATACAATGGCTATTCCAGAAAAACCAATTGTATTGACCGGAGCCATGCGTTCCTCAAATGAACTGGGTAGTGACGGGATTTATAACTACCGAACAGCCCTACGTGTGGCTGCTGATGATAAATCCGCAGATAAAGGTGTTCTAGTGGTCATGAACGATGAAATTCATGCTGCTAAATATGTTACAAAAACGCATACAACCAATGTCTCAACCTTTCAAACACCAACCCATGGACCACTGGGTTTAGTCACCAAACGAGAGATTCTCTATTTTAAAACTGCTGAACCACGTGTTCGATTTGACTTATCAACAGTCACAGGAACGGTCCCAATCATAAAAGCTTATGCAGATATGGACTCCATTCTCCTTGACTCCCTCACTGCAAGCTCAATTTCCGGTTTAGTCATTGAAGCACTCGGCGCCGGAAATCTTCCGCCTACCATCCTTCCAGCCATTAAGAAACTCCTTGATCAAAAGATACCCATTATTCTGGTATCTCGCTGTTTTAACGGAATTGCTGAGCCTGTCTATGCCTACCAAGGAGGTGGCATCCAACTGGAGCAAGACGGCATTCTATTTGTTAAAGAATTGAATGCTCAAAAAGCCCGACTCAAACTCCTTATCGCTCTCAGTGCAGGCTTGGAAGAGCAAAGCTTGGCAGATTACATCCAAGGTTAATCGCTAACAAACTATACAATATGTCAAAAGACCAACACATGTGTGTTGGCCTTTTTTATATGACTAGTCCAATTCCTCTCGATCTTTCAAATTAGCAAGCAAAATCGACCAATTAGGGTCCTCCTGCCAATTTTCCACACTAACAATCTGACTAGCAACTCGTCTTGCTTCCTCTAAAATTGGATAGTCCTCGATAATATTTGCAACCTGAAATTCTGGCAAACCTGATTGACGAGTCCCAAATATTTCTCCAGACCCACGCATTTTTAAGTCAGCTTCAGCCAAAATAAAACCATCTGTCGTCTCTGTCATAATTTTCATGCGTTCCTTACCAGACTCTGTTTTAGGATTAGCAACTAACACTGCATAAGACTGCTTATGACCACGTCCTACACGCCCTCTCAACTGATGTAATTGGCTTAAACCAAAACGATCTGCATCCATAATAACCATCACCGTTGCATTGGGCACATTGACTCCGACTTCAATAACAGTGGTAGAAACCAAAATATTCGTTTTTCGCTCCTTAAAAGCCTGCATGATGGCATCTTTCTCGTCATTCTTCATCTTACCGTGTAACAAATCCACTGTAACTTGCTCACCAAAATGCGCCTGTAAATCAGATTGCAGATCTACAGCATTCTTTAAATCTAGAGCCTCAGATTCTTCAATCAGCGGAGAGATAAAATAAACCTGAGCACCACTCTTAAGCTCCTTCTCCAACCAATCTAAGACCGTGGGCATCTGTTGATGTTTGACCCAACGAGTGATAATTGGCTTTCGACCAGCAGGTAACTGATTAATAACCGATACATCCATATCTCCAAAAGCTGTAATGGCTAACGTCCGAGGAATAGGTGTAGCAGTCATCATAAGCACATCCGGATTATTACCCTTCTCACGAAACAGACGGCGCTGTTTAACACCAAAACGATGTTGCTCATCCGTCACAACCAAACCAAGCTTATGGTAGGTCACACTTTCCTGGATAAGAGCGTGAGTTCCTACAATGATATCTACCTGACCACTAGAAATCGCCTCTAAAGCAGTACGACGCTCCGCAGCCTTCATTCCACCTGTCAAAAGAGCAATAGAAAGTTCTGGAAAAAGCTGGCGCAAACTCTCAAAGTGTTGCTCAGCCAAAATTTCTGTCGGCACCATGATTGCAGCCTGCATCCCCGCAGTCACAGCTGCAAACATAGCCAATCCAGCAACTACTGTCTTCCCTGAACCAACATCCCCTTGTAACAAACGATTCATGTGCCCATAGGACTTCATATCTGATAGTATTTCAGCCAAAGCCCCAGACTGAGCATCTGTTAAGACAAACGGCAATTGTCTTATTTGCATAGCCAATCTATCAGCATCATAGGCAATCTTCAAACCATGCGAAATATCACGATTGTTGGCTTTCAGCATTTGCAACTGTAATTGAAAATAAAATAACTCCTCAAACTTCATACGTCGCAAAGCTTGTCTATACTCTTCTAAATTTGTCGGAAAATGCATCGCAAAAACCGCCTCTCGGCGATTCATTAACCGATAGCGCTCTCGTAAAACTGATGGCAAATTCTCCTCTAATAAATGCAAATATCCCTGATCAATAGCTGTTTTAATAGCCTTAACCAAATTTACTTGCGAAATCCCTTGCGCCACATGATAGACAGGTTGGAGCTCATCTGATACTTGAGCCAAAATTTTCATTCCTGTCAAACTTGCCTTAGCCTTATCCCACTTTCCCCAAACTGCAATATCCTGCCCCAAAACAATCTTATCTGCTAAATAAGGCTGATTAAAAAACGAAACTGCTAAGACAACCTCACCCTGTTTCATTGAAAAACGGAGTCTATTTCTTTTGTAACCATAATACTGTACATTAGCTGGAGATACCACCTCCCCAACTACCACTGCCTTCTCCCCATCCTGCAAATCATAAATAGACTTACTCTCAAAATCTTCATATCTAAATGGATAGTAAGTCAGCAAATCATTAATATTTTGAATGTTAATTTTTAAGAATTTTTCAGCCGATTTTGGACCAATCCCAGGCAAAACCGATAATTCATCACATAATCTTTTCATGTCTCTATTATATCAACAAACAATGAATAGACAAAGTAACAAGAAAAGAAAAAGGAGCCAAATTAAAGCCCATTCACCTCTAAAAACAAAAAAAGAGACCTAAGTAGCCTCAAAATATAGTCCGTACGGGATTCGAACCCGTGTTACCGCCGTGAAAAGGCGGTGTCTTAACCCCTTGACCAACGGACCATATACTAAAGATTTCTCTTTACTCCGCCAACAGGGCTCGAACCTGTGACATCATGATTAACAGTCATGCGCTCTACCAACTGAGCTATGGCGGAATATGCTAAGCGACTACCGTATCTAACAGGGGGCAACCCCCAACTACTTCAGGCGTTCTAGGGCTTAACTGCT